>NZ_JBKBXG010000044.1:0-44764 GCF_046314175.1 Acidovorax sp.
CAAATTTTGGTGGAGGTAAACGGGATCGAACCGATGACCTCTTGCATGCCATGCAAGCGCTCTCCCAGCTGAGCTATACCCCCCACTGCGTGACAACCTACACACTGTGTTTGTCGTCATCACCTGAGCCTTGAATTATAGACAGGTTTTTAGCGGTTTCGCAAACGCGCTACAACTTTTTCACGTCCTACCAGTTCCAAGACAGCATCCACAGATGGCGTTTGGGCAGTGCCGACGGTCAAAACCCGCGCAGGCATGGCCAGTTGGGGCATCTTGAGCCCCTGGGCTGCGAGTACCTGCTTGAATGCGGCACTGATGGATGCCTTGTCCCACTTACACGCCGCCAAGGTATCAGCCAAGGCATCCAGCGCTGGAGCAACCGCCTCTGTGACGTGCTGGGTGCGCTCTGCCTCTACAGGTGTTACATCGCCATAAAACACCTGCGCCCAGTTCGTCAGAACCACCGTGGTGTCGCAGCGGTCCTTGAACAGCGCACAAATGCGCGGCAGTCGGCCATCGGCGAGTTCTTGTTCGCCCACTCCCCGCTGCTGCAACTGCGGGGCCACCAGCACCGCCAAGGCTTCATCCGGCATCGCCTTAAGGTGTTGGGCATTCACCCAGCGCAACTTGGCCTCGTCGAACTGGGCCGCGCTGCGCCCCAGATGGTCGAGGTTGAACCACTGCAGAAACTGTTCGCGGCTGAAGATTTCGTCATCGCCGTGACTCCAGCCCAGTCGTGCGAGGTAGTTCACCATCGCGTCAGGCAAGTAGCCCTCATCGCGGTACTGCGTGACGGGCTTGGCGCCATTGCGCTTGCTCATCTTCTCGCCCTGCTCATTCAGCACCGTGGGCAGGTGGGCATACACCGGGGGCGCTTCGCCCAGCGCACGAAAGATATTGATCTGGCGCGGTGTGTTGTTCACATGATCGTCACCGCGGATCACGTGGGTGATGGCCA
The DNA here is from genome assembly GCF_046314175.1 of Acidovorax sp. GTDB lineage: Bacteria > Pseudomonadota > Gammaproteobacteria > Burkholderiales > Burkholderiaceae_C > Acidovorax. The sequence continues at coordinate 959 of NZ_JBKBXG010000044.1, forward strand.
TGTCGATATCGTCCACCACCACACAGAAGTTGTAGGTGGGTGTACCGTCTGGGCGCGCAATCACAAGATCGTCAAGTTCATCGTTACTGATTTCGATACGCCCTTTGACCTTGTCGTCCCAGGCCACCACACCGCCTTGCGGGTTCTTGAACCGCAGCACAGGTTGGACACCAGCAGGCACAGGCGGCAGGGTTTTGCCCGCCTCGGGGCGCCAGGTGCCGTCGTAGCGGGGCTTCTCCTTGGCGGCCATCTGCTTTTCGCGCAGAGCGTCCAATTCAACCATGCTCATGTAGCAGGGATACACATGGCCAGCAGCCACCATCTCTGCCAATACCGCCTTATAGCGGTCCATACGTTGCATTTGGTAGAAAGGGCCTTCATCATGGTCCAGACCGAGCCAGGCCATGCCGTCGATGATGACGTCCACCGCCTCCTGGCTGGAGCGCTCCAGGTCGGTGTCTTCGATGCGCAGGATGAAGTCTCCGCCCGTGGCGCGTGCAAAAGCCCATGGGTAAAGCGCCGAGCGAATATTGCCCAGATGAATGAATCCCGTCGGGGATGGCGCAAACCGGGTGCGCACGCGCCCCGTGGTGGGAGTGTTAGTTTCAGTCATATCAATAAGGTCTGGCCCCTCTCGGGGCCAGTTTCAAGATCCGGTCAATTCAAGGTGCGTTGCAAGCCTCGCTGCCCACCGCACTCAAAACAAAAAACTATCCGCCGCGAGTAAAGCGTTCTTCAAGCCTCTTGGGCATTGGGCAGCGCCAAACGGGACGTGTCTTCCTCGTTCTCCTCAACACCCACGCGCCCTTCATTCAGGCTGGCAATGCCTTCAGCGGTGATATCACCCGTCACGTAGACGCCATCAAAGCAGGACGCATCGAACCCGACAATCGCGTTGTTGAGCGCGCCAATCGCCTTCTTCATCCCATCCACATCCTGATAGATGAGCGCGTCGCAGCCAATCGCCTGGCGAATCTCTTCCACGGTGCGGCCATGGGCCACCAGCTCACTGCTGGTGGGCATGTCGATCCCGTACACGTTGGGGTAGCGAACCGGTGGTGCCGCGCTGGCCAGGTACACCTTGCGGGCGCCCGCGTCGCGGGCCATCTGCACAATCTCTCGGCTGGTGGTGCCGCGCACGATGGAGTCGTCCACCAGCAGCACATTGCGACCCTTGAATTCGCTGGCAATCACGTTGAGCTTTTGGCGCACGGACTTCTTACGAACGCCCTGCCCCGGCATGATGAAGGTACGACCCACGTAGCGGTTCTTCACGAAACCTTCGCGGTACGGAATGCCCAGCAGATGCGCCAGCTGCGTGGCACTGGGGCGGCTCGACTCTGGGATGGGGATGATCACGTCGATCTCGTTCGGCGGCACGGTGGATACCACCCGCTTGGCCAAGGCCTCACCCAGGTTCAATCGCGCCTGGTACACAGAGATACCGTCAAGCACCGAGTCTGGCCGAGCCAAATACACGAACTCGAAAATGCACGGATTCAACTGCGGGTTCTCGGCGCACTGGCGTGCATGGACCTTGCCGTCCAGCGTGATGAAGATTGCTTCGCCGGGATCGATATTGCGGTCAAACAAGTGGGCAGTACCTTCCAGCGCCACCGATTCACTGCCCACCATCACCGTGCCGTCCTGGCTGCGCCCCATGGCCAGCGGGCGAATGCCATGCGGGTCGCGAAAGGCCAGCAAGCCATGTCCGGCAATCAATGCGATCACCGCGTACGAGCCTTTGATGCGCTTGTGTACTGCGCGCACCGCGGTAAACACATCTTCAGGCTGCAAAGGCACACCCCGGGTGGATCGCTCCAGCTCGTGTGCGAACACGTTGAGCAACACTTCTGAATCGCTGTCAGTGTTGGTATGGCGATGGTCCGTCTGGAACAGCTCTGTGCGCAACTCGCGGGCGTTGGTCAGGTTGCCGTTATGCACCAGCACGATGCCAAACGGGGCATTGACGTAAAACGGTTGTGCCTCTTCTTCACTGTATGCGTTGCCCGCGGTGGGGTAGCGCACCTGCCCCAGGCCCACATTGCCAGGCAGCGCACGCATATTGCGCGTGCGAAACACGTCACGCACCATGCCCTTGGCTTTGTGCATGAAGAACTTGCGCCCCTGCTGGGTCACGATGCCCGCTGCGTCCTGGCCACGGTGCTGCAAGAGCAGCAAGGCGTCATAAATCAGCTGATTGACGGGCGCTGGACTGACGACGCCGACGATTCCACACATAGTTGTATTCCATCCGTTTGCGGGAACATCCCCGCGGCAACCACACGGCAGCAGCTTCTGGCCACTGCCACATCGCTATCAAGAAGGCAGATGCCTACCAAATTCTTCCGGCAACGCCGGTTTCAAGCCCCTGAGCATCTCTGAGAGCGCCGGGGCACCCTGTGATTCCTGCCACCAAACGGCTTCGCGCATGGGGGTTATGCCCACCACCACCGCAACGGCCAGTAGCAACACCACGCCACGCAACACCCCGAATGCGGCCCCCAGCGTGCGATCTGCAGGACGAAGGCCGATGGCATCCACAAGTTTCTTGCCCAACCAGGCAAAAAATCCGCACACAAACACCGAACCCACAAACACAACAACAAAACCGGCCGCATACCGCAGCGACCCTGCCGATTCGCCCATCGGCAGCAACTCTGCCATGTCGGCAGCGAACCACTGCGCCACAAAAAAAGACACCACCCAACCGGCCACCGACAGCACTTCGTACACCAGACCGCGCCACGCACCGATCAGCATGGACGCGAGCAACACTGCCACAAAAACCCAGTCCAGCGCAGCCATGGTGAAAGACAACGTCCGAATACCGCCAGCGCTGTCCGCAATTACAGCGTCAGCACAGACGCTGACAGATCCAGCGCCTTGATGCGTGCTGCTGCCTTGTCTGCCTCTGCGCGGCTATTGAACGGCCCCACACGCACCCGCGTACGCTTGCCTTCTTTAGTGTCCACCACCTGGGTATAGGTTTTAAGCCCCGCGCGTTCGACCTTGGTGCGGGCTTCGCGGGCTTTGTCGGCCTCCGCAAAAGCCCCTACCTGCACGATAAATCGACCTTCTTCTGCGGTGGCGGCAGGCGGCACCTCGGCGGTACGCCCCTCCAGCAGCGCACGGGCGCGAGCTGCGTCATCGGGACGAACGGGTCGAGGCTCCGGGGCCGCAGGTGCGGGTGGCCGCTGCTCTTGTTTTACCTCGGGTTTGGGTGCCGCAGCAGGTGCGGTTGCCACCGTTGGCGAGGGCCTGGATGCGGCGGGTCGTGCGCCTTGCAGCAGCTCTTCGCCGTCTGTAATGCCACTGCCAGCCGGGCTGGCAGTGCGCCCTGGCGCGGGGCGTTGTGCGGCAGACGCTGCAGGCTGCACTGCGGGGGGCTGTGCGACAGGTGCGGGCACAACGAGCGGCGCTACCTTGTTGCGATCCGGGATTTCGATCGGGATATCGACAGGAATGGGCCGCGGCTGTGTGTCGAACAGCAATGGGAATCCCACCACCCCGACCAGAACCAGCACCGCCGCACCAATCAAACGGTGGCGGGCGCGCCGACGCATGACCTCGATGCTCTCGGCCTGCGAGGAGCGCGAGCGCTTGACCGGCTTTTCGGCCTGTTGTTCACTCTGACCGGGCCACCGAAACTTGAAAAATGCCATGGAGTAACGACTCGTGTGGACCTGAGAATCCGCTGGAAAACAGTTCAGTCAGCCCAGATGTTTGGCGTGCAAGCGGGGCGTTCCGTTGATCAGCACGCCGCCCACCGTGTAAAACGAGCCAAAGACCACGATTCTATCAGCGGGGTCTGCAGCGGCCACCGCAGCCTGCAGGGCCTGCATGGGGTCTGCGTGCAAGGTGGATGTGACATCGCGACGGCCACCCGCCACCATGTGGACGGCGTTCCATTTCTGCTGCAGCGCGGCGGCCGTCTCAGCCCGTGGGGTGGGCAGGTTGGTGAAGTACCACCGGTCCACCAACGGCCCTACCTTTGCGAGCATGGGGCCCAGGTCCTTGTCGGCCATGGCGCCAAATACTGCGTGCGTGGTGGGGAAAAACCCCATCGCATCCAGATTGGCGGTAAGTGCCGCTACAGAATGCGGGTTGTGGGCCACGTCCAGCACCAGCGTGGGCTGCCCTGGCACGATCTGAAAGCGCCCGGGCAACTCAACCATGGCCATGCCATTGCGTACGGCCTGGGCAGTCACCGGGAGACGATCGCGCAGCGCTTCGAACGCTGCCAGCACGCCCGATGCGTTGATCAGCTGGTTGGCGCCCCGCAGTGAGGGATAGGCCAGCCCCGCATAGCGGCGCCCCCGCCCTGCCCAGCTCCACTGCTGCTTGTCGCCCGACACATTGAAGTCTTGCCCAAACCGCCACAGGTCGGCACCGATCTCCATGGCGTGATCCACGACGCTCTGTGGCGCCATGGGGTCGCTCACGATCACCGGGCGGCCGGTGCGCATGATGCCGGCCTTTTCGCGGCCAATGCTCTCACGGTCGGGGCCCAGGAACTCGGTGTGATCAATATCGATGCTGGTGATGATGGCGCAGTCGGTGTCAATGATGTTGGTAGCGTCCAGGCGCCCACCCAGGCCCACCTCAAGGATCGCCACATCCAGCAGCGAATGGCTCATCAACCGCAGGATGGCCAGCGTGGTGAACTCAAAGTAAGTGAGCGATATTTCATTGCCATTTTGGGTTCTAGCACTCTCTACAGCTTCAAAGTGCGCTATCAAATCAGCAGCATTTACGATCTCGCCATGCACGCGGCACCGCTCTTCAAAGTGCACCAGATGCGGCGATGTGTAGACCCCCGTGCGATAGCCCGCCTGCAGGGCCACGGCTTCTAGCATGGCGCAGGTCGAACCCTTGCCGTTGGTGCCCGCCACGGTGATCACGGGGCATTCAAAACGCAGCGCCATGCGGCGCGCCACCTCGCTGACCCGGTCGAGGCCCATCTCGATGTTGTGGGGGTGCAGTTGCTCGCAATGACGGAGCCAGCCGTCCAGGGTGTGGGGTTTGGTTTGCATACAGCCCGCCATTGTCGCCCAGCCCAAAGTTCGGTGATGATGCGCGGCATGACAACCTCACTGATCACCATCTATGGCATTCCCAACTGCGACACCGTCAAGAAGTCGCGCGTCTGGTTGACCGAACAGGGCGTGCATTTCCAGTTCCACGACTTCAAGAAGCAGGGCGTGCCCACGGATCGCCTGCCCGGCTGGATGGCCGCTGTGGGTTGGCCCAAACTCGTCAATCGACAGGGAACCACGTGGCGCAAGCTGGACGCGCAAACCCAGGCCTCAGTGGTGGACGACCTCAGTGCCAGTGCCGTCATGCACACACAACCCAGCGTAATAAAACGGCCCATTGTTGAATGGACGGTCGGCGGACAGACACAGATTTCGGTCGGGTTTGCGCCTGAGCAGTGGCAAATCTGGCTGGATTCGCAGAGGAAGGCCTGAAACCAGTCGCGTTTACCGGAGAAACCGCACAAATCTTTACGCAGATTTACGGCTCTCGGGCCCTGAATTCACCGTGCGGGTCTAAACTTTTCTCCAGTCTGGTGCGTTATGTACCGACCCGCAAAGGAGTTTCTCCATGAAAAAGATCGTCATTTTTTCCGCCATCGCTGCTGTCGCCACCTTCGCCAGCGCGCAAGAACAGGGCCGTGTGCTGTCTGCCACGCCCATCGTCCAGCAGGTAGGCACCCCGCAGCAGGTTTGCGGCAATGAAACCGTGTACAGCGGCAACCGCACCAGCGGCGCCGGCGCCGTAGTGGGGGCTATCGCAGGGGGGGCAGCGGGTAATGCCATTGGCAAGGGCAGCGGCCGGGCCGCCGCCACAGCCATCGGGCTCATTGGTGGCGCCGTGATTGGCAACCAGATCGAAGGCGGCCAGCCGCAGTACCAGAACGTACAGCGCTGCACCACAGAGACTTATTACGAAAACCGCACCGTGGGCTACAACGTGGTCTACGAATATGCCGGTCGCCAGTACACCACCCGCACCCAGTACGACCCCGGTCGCTGGATTCCGGTGAGCGTGCAGCCAGCCGGACAGACGTACTCCACACAGCCAGAACCTTACGCGTCGCAGGGTGTGTACAGCCAGCCAGGCGTGGTCACGTCGACCTACCCGCGGCAACCGATCTATCAGCAGCCCATATACCAGCAGCCTACCTACGTGACGCCGCCCGTCACAGTGATCGAATACGGGTACGACAGTGGCCGCCCTTACCCGCACCACCGCAATCCCTACTGGCGCTGAGCCACCAGGAATGACCCAGCCAGCGGCAGGTCGCACCACCAGGAGCCCTTCGGGGCTCTTTTTTACTGGGGCTGCCTCGGTCACTCGCGGTGTGTGTTTGCGCACTCAGGCAGAGTGCCCGGCACCTGCCTCTAAAATCGCGGGTTTCCTCTATACCGAGCAGCACACCCATGACCACCGAAAAAATCGACGGCGTGTCCGTCACCACCCAGGCCAATGTGTACTTTGACGGCAAGTGCGTGAGCCACGGCATCACCTTTGCCGATGGCACGAAGAAGTCGGTGGGCGTTGTGCTGCCCGCGACGCTGACCTTCAACACCGGCGCGCCCGAGATCATGGAATGCGTGGCGGGCTCGTGTGAATACAAGCTCGATGGCACCGACGCCTGGGTCAAGTCGTCGGCGGGTGACAAGTTCAGCGTGCCCGGCAACTCCAAGTTCGACATCCGGGTGACCGAGGCCTATCACTACATCTGCCATTTCGGTTGAGATTGTCAACCGAATTTTGACTGTTTTAGGCCTCTAGCGCTTATCCATCAAGCGCGAGTAGCTATCATTTTTGAAAAGCATTCCATGGCAACCATTCTCCAGAACCTCCCCCTCGGCCAAAAGGTCGGCATCGCGTTTTCCGGCGGCCTGGACACCAGTGCCGCGCTGCACTGGATGAAGCTCAAGGGCGCCATGCCCTACGCCTACACCGCCAACCTGGGCCAGCCCGACGAGCCCGACTATGACGAGATTCCGCGCAAGGCGATGGAATACGGCGCCGAGAAGGCCCGCCTGGTCGACTGCCGCACCCAACTGGCGCATGAAGGCATTGCCGCCCTGCAAGCTGGCGCCTTCCACATCTCCACGGGTGGCCTGACCTACTTCAACACCACGCCCCTGGGCCGCGCCGTGACCGGCACCATGCTGGTGGCTGCGATGAAGGAAGACGACGTCAACATCTGGGGCGACGGATCGACCTTCAAGGGCAACGACATCGAGCGCTTTTACCGCTACGGCCTGCTGACCAACCCGTCGCTCAAGATCTACAAGCCCTGGCTGGACCAGCTGTTCATCGACGAACTGGGCGGCCGCGCCGAAATGTCGGCGTTTATGACACAGCACGGCTTTGGCTACAAGATGAGCGCCGAGAAGGCCTACAGCACCGACAGCAACATGCTCGGCGCCACGCACGAAGCCAAGGACCTGGAGTTTTTGAGCAGCGGCATCCGCATCGTCAATCCCATCATGGGCGTGGCGTTCTGGAAGGAAGAAGTCGCCGTCAAGGCCGAAGAGGTCTCGGTGCGCTTTGAAGAAGGCCAACCGGTGGCGCTGAACGGAATCGAGTTCAACGACCCGGTCGAGCTGATCCTGGAAGCCAACCGCATCGGCGGCCGCCATGGCCTGGGCATGAGCGACCAGATCGAGAACCGCATCATCGAAGCCAAGAGCCGCGGCATCTATGAAGCCCCGGGCCTCGCACTGCTGCACATTGCCTACGAGCGCTTGGTCACCGGCATCCACAACGAAGACACCATCGAGCAGTACCGCATGAACGGCCTCAAGCTGGGCCGCCTGCTGTACCAGGGCCGCTGGTTCGACCCACAGGCCATCATGCTGCGCGAAACCGCCCAGCGCTGGGTGGCCCGCGCCGTGACCGGCACCGTGACGCTGGAACTGCGCCGTGGCAACGACTATTCGCTGCTCAACACCGAGTCTCCCAACCTCACGTACCACCCCGAGCGCCTGTCGATGGAGAAGGTGGAAGACGCGCCGTTCTCGCCGCTGGATCGCATTGGTCAGTTGACCATGCGCAACCTGGACATCGTGGATACGCGCGACAAGCTGGGCGTGTACTCGCGCGCGGGCCTGCTGTCGCTGGGGGGCAATGCCGCACTGGCGCAGTTGGAAAACGATCGCAAGTAGTTTTCCATCAAAAATATGAATGAAATCCGCTCTAGCGCTTATCTATAAAGCGCTAACAGCTATAAAAAAAATGAGCAAAAGCCACCAGAAACGGTGGCTTTTTTCTCGGCTGGCTTTTCTCAACGGAATTGTTCAGCGCCACGCACACGCTGTGGGCCAAACAAACGTCAGCACCCCTCAAAAAAATATCATATAAATCATATTGTCTATATAATATATCATTTAAATCAACTGACAAGGCCACTATGCCACGCCTCATCGCCTCCATCACCCGCCGCGCCTTGATGCTCGGCGCCTCTCTGTGCCTGCTGTCGCCGGTGTGGGCGCTGGATTCCCCTTCAGGTACGCCAGTTCTGACGATTTCCGGCAATGTCGGTGCTAAAAACTTGGCGGGTGCGGCCGTTTTCGACCTGGCCATGCTGGAGGCGCTGCCTCAGAAAAGCTTTGTCACCAAGACTCCCTGGGACAAGCAACCCACCAAGTTCACCGGCCCCTTGCTGCGCGACGTGCTGGCTGCTGCAAAAGCAACGGGCACGACATTGACGGCTTTCGCACTGAATGACTACAAGACCAGCATTCCCGTCGATGATGCGCGGCAATTTGACGTGATCGTTGCGCATCGCATCAACGACCAGCCCATCTCGGTGCGTACAAAGGGCCCGCTGTTCATCATTTATCCGTTTGACTCGGTGCCCGAGCTGAAGGCTTCCAAGTACTACGGTCGTTCGGCATGGCAGCTCAAGTCGCTGTCGGTTGACTGATCTCAGCGATAGCAATGCCAGGCGCCCGCGACACCCAACGCTACCTCCTGTGGCTTGCCTTGGGCACCGTCGTCATGGCGGCCGCCATGGCGGTGTTGCTGGTGTTGCAGTTCACACAACAGCAAGCCATCCGCAAAAGCGCCGACCTGCGCAGCGACTCCATCACGGCCCTCAGCTTTCAGCTGGAGCGGGAGTTTCTGCGGCTTCGTCACGTCATCGACGTGAATGCGCACAGCCCAGGACCTGTCGATATCGACGCGCTGAGGTTACGCAGTGACGTGTTTGCAAGCCGCTTTCAGCTGCTGAAAGACGCGCCCAGCGCCTCGGCACTGCAAGAGCGCAGCGAATACAAAAGCGCCATGCCAAGACTGGAGGCATTGATCGTCCAGATCGACCACGCGATGCTGGCGCCTGCCGTTCCCACGCGCTCTCAGCTGCGGGAGCTGGTGCAAGGGTTCAATACGTTGGGGGCCGACGTGCAGGACCTGACTATGGTGGCCACCCGCCGGACGGCCGAATTGCTGGAACAGCAAGAGTCCACGATGCTCGCGCAAAGCCGCCAGATCATGGCGCTCATCCTTGCGCAACTGGTGTTGCTGCTGACCGCCGCTGCAGCCCTTGCATGGCGCCAGCGGAGGCTGGAGCAGGAAAAGCGGGCGATGCAGCAGCTGACACACAGCCTGCAGGAGGCCAATCTGGCCGCCGAAGCCGCCAATCGCGGAAAGAGCCTGTTCCTTGCGAACATGAGCCACGAGTTGCGGACACCGTTCAACGGGGTCCTCGGCATGCTCAACCTGCTGGAACGCACAGCACTCAGCGGGCTGCAACAGGAGTACGTGAACACGGCACGCGGATCCGCCGACCACCTGCTGTCCTTGCTCAACGACATCCTGGATGTGTCGGCGATGGAGACCGGCAAGATGGGCATCCACCCCGTGCCGATGGACCTTCAGGCCATGCTGGCCAGCATTGAACAGCTGATGCGGCCCGTAGCGCAGCAAAAAGGCCTGCAGCTGCACACGGACGTTGCGGCCGACTTGCCCCAATGGATTCATGCGGACAGCACCCGGCTCAAGCAGATCGTGTTGAACCTGCTGACCAACGCGATCAAGTTCAGCGAGAGCGGCAAAGTCACGCTCCAACTGTCGCGCGACGGCGTGGACTCCGACGCCCCAGGCACAGAAACCTTTCCGCTGCGCCTTGAAGTGCGCGATGAAGGGATTGGCATGGACGCCGACACCCAGGCAAAGCTTTTCAAAAGGTTCACACAGGGGGACGACAGCACGTCCCGCCGTTTCGGCGGTACTGGCCTGGGGCTGGAGATTTCTCGCAATCTCGCACGGCGCATGGGTGGAGACATTTCTGTATCCAGCGTTCCTGGCGTGGGCAGCACCTTCACCGTTGCAATTCCGCTCACGCTGGCGACACCTCCAGTGGCAACAACGGACGGTATTCAAGGGCTGCCCTCGCCTGTCCGCCCTGAAGGGGTGCAGGGGCTGACGGTGCTCATCGCCGACGACCATGTCGTCAACCGCAAGTACATGGGCAGTCTTCTCGAACATATGGGCCACGTTGTGCAGTTCGCTGCCGACGGGGCTCAGGCCTGCGCTGCTGTAGAGCGGTCCAGGCCGGACCTGGTGCTGATGGACCTGCACATGCCCACCATGGACGGGTTTGAGGCGACCCGCACCATCCGCACGCTTTACAGCAGCGACCAGCTACCCATCGTCGCCCTCACAGCGGACGTCTTTGAGGAGACACGCCAAAACGCATCGGACTGTGGCATGAACGGGTTCATCACCAAACCCGTGAACGTAGGCGCGCTGCAGGAATCCCTGACCGGCCTGTTTGGACTGCGTGGCGCCCCGGCGGAAGCGGGCCACCCCCCCCAGAGCGAGGCGACTGCAGCACCGCCCGCACCACCGGTACAGGAGAAGCCCCGCGTCATGCCCCCGCGCCCTGTGCGCAAGCGTTTTCGTCCCGGTGACGTGGCCGCCCATCTGGACATGTCCATGATCGGCGACGTGTGCATTGGTGTGTCTGCTCAGGGCTACCGCTCACTGCTGCACAGCTTCTTCCAGGATGAATCAGGGGCACTGGATGCGCTGCTCGCCGCCATCGACAGTGCGCCCACAGAGCTTCGCGCACCCGCCCACGCCTTCAAGGGCGCAGCCGCCAATCTGGGCTTTCACAAGCTGGCATCCATAGCCCTGACCCTTGAAAAGAACGGCGTTGCGCCTGACGAGACCAGCGCAACGCGCAGCGAACTGCTGGATGCGTGGACCATGGCACATGCCCTGTGCCAGAGGATGGGGTTGACGGACGTAGCGGCCGTCCACGAACGGCACGAGGTCGCTCAAGCCAGCAGGTAGTGAGCAGGCGGGTGGCGCGCAGCGTCAGACGGACATCAGTGCCTGGATATCAGACCACCACCGGCTCGGGCTCCAGCCGGATGCCAAAGCGCTCGTACACGCTGGTCTGGATGGCCTTGGCCAGCGTCATCACCTCGCCGCCCGTCACGCTGTCACCGCCCCGCCCCCGGTTGACCAGCACCAGGGCCTGTTTTTCATATACCCCGGCCTTGCCAATCGATTTCCCCTTCCAGCCGCAGGCATCGATCAACCAGCCCGCAGCCAGCTTGATACTGCCGTCGGGCATGGGGTAATGCACGATGTTGGGCTCGCGCGCGATGATGTCGGCGCACTGGTCGGGCGACACCGTGGGGTTCTTGAAGAAGCTGCCCGCATTACCCACGACGGCCGGGTCGGGCAGCTTGGCGCGGCGGATGTCGCAGATCCAGTCAAAGATCTGCTGGGCGCTGGGGTGCTCCACGCCCGACTCGGCGCGGCGGCGCTCCAGGTCCAGGTAGCCCAGCACGGGCTTCCAGGGCTTGGGCAGCAAAAATCGCACATGGGAGATGACCGCCCTGCCCGCCAGCCCCATGCCGCGGGGCAATCCGCTGTCGTCCAACGACTCAGAGGGCGCGTGCTTGAAGACGGAATCGCGGTAGCCAAAGCCGCATTGCGCAGCATCCAGGCTGAACGGCTGCCCGGTCGCCAGATCGATGGCATCGAGCGACTCAAACCGGTCCTGCAGCTCCACGCCGTACGCACCAATGTTCTGCACGGGCGAGGCGCCCACTGTGCCCGGGATGAGCGCCAGGTTCTCCAGCCCGGGGAACCCGTGCGCCAGTGTCCAGGCCACCGCGTCGTTCCAGACCTCGCCCGCCCCCGCTTCCACGATCCAGGCCTTGGGGGTTTCTTCGACCAGCCGCAGGCCCTTGATCTCCATCTTGAGCACCACGGGCTTCACATCACCGGTCAGGATGATGTTGCTGCCACCGCCCAGCACAAACTTGGGCGCTGGGGCCAGCTCCGTATCGGCCAGAATGGCCTGAAGATCAGACACAGAGCGCACACGCACCAGGGTTTGGGCGCGCGCAGCGATGCCAAAGGTGTTCCAGGGCTGTAAAGGGGCGTTTTTCTCGACTACCATTGGTCCGATTGTCGCACCCGCCTCTGTGGGCAGCCTGCGAACTACCCCCGTTTTCCCTGAGATTGAGAACCCTCCCATGCCATCTTTTGACACTGTCTGTGAAGCCAACCTGGTTGAAGTAAAAAACGCGGTGGAAAACACCGTCAAGGAAATCACTACCCGCTTTGATTTCAAGGGCACTTCCGCCAGCATTGAAATCAAGGACAAAGAGATCACGATGGTGGGCGATGCCGAGTTCCAGCTCACCCAGATCGAAGACGTGCTGCGCAACAAGCTCACTAAACGCAATGTGGACGTGCGCTTTCTGGACATGGGCGATGTGCAGAAAATGGGTGGCGACAAGGTCAAGCAGGTCATCAAGGTGCGCAACGGCATTGAGAGCGAGCTGGCCAAGAAGATCCAGAAGCTCATGAAGGAAAGCAAGCTCAAGGTGCAGGCTGCCATTCAAGAAGACAAAGTGCGCATTACCGGCGCCAAGCGTGACGACCTGCAGGCAGCCATGGCGCTCATCCGCAAGGATGTGACGGACGTACCTTTGTCGTTCGACAACTTCCGCGACTGATCATGACGCCCCCCCTGAGTCGCCGCGCGCAGTCCCTTGCTTGGCGTCCCTCGCCTGGTCCGCGCCAGTTGCGAATCACGGGGGAGGCGCACCGCGCCGTCAAGCCATGACAATTCACTCTTTTGCGCTGGTCGCCCTGGTTTTTCTGTGTTTGGGTCCCTCGTGGGCGCATGCCCAGGCCGTGGCACTGGCGGGCATGCTGGGCAGCAAGGCCTTGCTGGTAGTGGACGCCAACCCGCCCAAGGCGGTGGGGGCTGGTGACGAGTTCCAGGGCGTCAAGGTCCTTGCTGTCACCAAGGAAGAAGCCACCATCGAAATCAACGGCGCACGGCGCACCTTGCGTCTGGGCGAAGCGCCCGTGAGCGTGGGCGCGCGGGGCGGCAGTGGCAAACGCGTTGTGCTGATGGCCGACAGCCGTGGGCATTTTGTGAACAGCGGCACCATCAATGGCCGGGTGATGCAATACATGGTGGACACCGGGGCGTCCACCATCGCCATCGGCCGCACCGATGCCGACCGCATGGGATTGAACTACCAGGGTGCGGAGCCCGTGCGCATGAACACCGCCAACGGCGTGGCGCAGGGATGGCGCATCAAGCTGGACTCGGTGCGGCTGGGCGATGTGGAGGTGCTGGGGGTCGAGGCCATCATCACGCCCCAGCCCATGCCCTATGTGCTGCTGGGCAACAGCTTCCTGACGCAGTTTCAGATGACCCGCATCAACGACCAGATGGTGCTGGAAAAGCGCAACTGACAGCCTACAAAGCCGCCATGTCCGCCAACCCCAGTTCCAGCAACCAACGCACCGAAGGCGAGTACGAAGACCTGCTCAGCCTGTGGTCCGACCTGGAGTCGGCTCTGTCAGTGCTATTGTCGCGCCCGCTACAAGTGCAGGATTTCTCGGCCAAGGTGCGGCAGTTTGATGGCTGGCTGCAAGACCTTGTTGCGCACGATATTGACGCGGCGCTATACCTGATGTTTCAGCTCGCATCCACGTCCACCGTGGGCTACAGCGCATCGCACGCGCTGGTGTGTGGCACCCTGTGCCACATCATGGCCATCGAGCTGAAGCTGCCCCAGCGTGAGCGCGACAGCCTGGTGCGCGCGGCCCTCACCATGAACATTGGCATGACTGGCTTGCAGGATGAGCTCGCAGAGCAGCGGGAACGCCCCACCGCAACCCAGCAGGAGGCCATCCGAAGCCACCCCGAAGAAAGCGTCGTCCTGCTGCAGCGTTTGTTCATTTCCGATGAGCTATGGCTGGATGTGGTGGGACAACACCATGCCACGGTGGCTGACCGCGTGAAGCTGTCCGACCAGGACCCCGAAGACCGCCTCACCCGCATTCTGAGCACCATCGACCGCTACGCAGCCATGATCAGTCCGCGCAAGTCCCGTGCGGGCCGCAGCGCCACCGATTCGGTGCGCGCCATCGTGGGTCAGGAGGTGGACCAGCGCGACGAGGTGAGCTACACGCTGGTGCGATCCATCGGCCTATGCCCGCCAGGCACGTTTGTCAAACTGGACAACGGCGAAACCGCCATCGTTCTGCGCCGCAGCGACAAGGCCAACCACCCTCTGGTGGCCAGCCTGCTGGACCAGGCCGGCACACACCGCACGCAACCCAACCTGTACCAGACTGCCAGCGGAAAGCCCCGTATTCAGTCAGCCCTGGCGCGCTCGGCGGTAAGCCTGGAGCTCAATCACCGCACCATGGTGCGCCTGGGTTTGTATGCCGCCCAGCACAGCGCCGGGCTGCGGGGGCTGATTACCGGGCCGGGCTCGCTCTGACGCTGAGCATTAAGAGCGGCTAACAAAACTCAGCGAAGCGGTTCTGGCTAGGCGCTACATCGCAGGCAGTATGGGCAGTACGACAAGACGCGGCAACGACGCCAGAAGAGTTTTGTTAGCTGCTCTAAAACGTTGCGGGCCGGTGCGGCAACGCTGCGGATCGTGCAACGCCCATCCGCTCAAACCGCCACCCGTTTATTTATGCGCCTTGCTGGTAGCCGCTTCAGCACCCGGCTTAGCCTTCTTGCTGCCCAGGCGAGACTCCTTGCCTTGTATCAGACGCTGGATGTTTTCCTTGTGGCGCCAGGCCAGGAGCACCGCCATCACCACGATAGATGCCGCGATGGTGCCTTCGGCGTACCACACCACGCCATCGACGAGCAGGTAGTACACCGGTGCGAATGCTGCGGCGGCCAATGAGGCAAGGGACGAGTATCTGAAAAAGAACGCGATGATCAGCCACGTGGCGGCCGTGGCCAGCCCCAGCCACACGCTGATGCCCAGCAGCACGCCCAGTGCGGTGGCTACACCCTTACCGCCCTCAAAGCGGAAGAAAACGGGCCACAGATGCCCCACAAACGCGGCCAGCCCGACCAGGGCCACCGTGCCATCGTCCAGGCCATAGGGCTGACCAAACCACATCACCAGCGCCACGGGCAGCCAGCCCTTGAAGGCATCCAGCAGCAACGTGATGATGGCGGCGGCCTTGGAGCCGGAACGTAGCACGTTGGTGGCCCCGGGGTTTTTGCTGCCGTAGGTGCGCGGATCGTTCAGACCCATGACACGCGTCACGATGACGGCGAACGACAGCGAGCCCAGGAGGTAGGCGGCAATGGTTGCCAAGGCGGAATAAGCAAAGGACACGAGCAACTTCCTCGAAGACTGGACGGGGTGGACGGGCGGGCGACTGCAACGGCAAGAGACCGCCTATGCGCGCTGGCAACGTTACATTCTGCCACCCCCGAGCGCTATGGCCGCCATGCAGCCGCACTGGCGATTCACGCTACGGCAGCACTTCCTTCCGGCAGGGAAGTGGCCAAGGCGCTATCCGTATCGGCCGTCGCGTTTTCAACGCGGTTGCGCCCCCCGGCCTTGCCACGGTAGAGGGCGGCATCGGCCTGCTGCAGGGCGATATCGAGCCCCTCTGCGGTGCTGAAAGGGAGTGATACGCCGATGGTGACGGTGCAGCGAAGCGGGTCCAGGGCGCCGTCGCGCGGCACGGCGTGGTTTTCGATGGCTACACGCAGCCGCTCGGCCACCCCCCATGCACCCTGGGTATCGGCATCGAAGAGAACTACCACGAATTCTTCCCCGCCCGCACGGCAGGCGAGGTCTCCCTGACGCAAAGCGCCACGAACCATATCGGCCACAGCGCGCAGCGCCGCATCGCCGGCCTTGTGACCATGGGCGTCATTGATGCGTTTGAAGTGATCGATGTCCAGCATCAGCAGATGTGCGGGTCCGGCCGTGCGTGAGCGGAAATGGGCTTCCAGTCCATCGACCAGGCCACGCCGGTTCAGCAATTGGGTCAAGGGATCGTGGGCCGCAGTGGCGCGCAGTTCGTCCGTCAGCCGACGCAGTATCAGCCAGATGATCGACGGCGCCATCACGGTCCCCAAAAAGGACATGTAGATGTAGAACGCCATCTGGAAACCGCGGTCCATGTCCAGCGCCGGCAACCCACCCGCCAGCAAATTCAGGAATTTGACCGTGTTGAACACACACAGCCCGCCGATCACCAGCGCAAACAGCGTCATTTCAACGCGCAGGTCTTTGGCAAAGGTCTTCACGCCGTACCCCACGGTGACCGCCATGGCCAAAAAGGCGAGCGCCGACATCCCGGACAGCAAGGCGTAGCGTGCCGCAGTCCCCCCAAACCACTGCACCACCAACTGCAACATGGTGTAGGCCAGCGCCAATCCGAACAGCGGCCGCCACAGCGAAACAGGGCGGCCGAAAAACCGTATACCCCCCACCCAATACGCTGCGGGCACGCACAAGGTCAGCGTGTGGTTGACCACACTTGTGAAACTCCAACCTGGCCCCTCCAGCAGTTGCAGCAAGTAGGCCACGCCCAGCAGGAAGCTTCCCGTGGCAAACGCATCCATGCCCATCTTCTTGCTCTGCAAACGCGCACCAATCAGCAGAAACAGACCGCCAAAACACAGCAGTTGAAAACACAGCATGCTGACGATGACAGTTGCAATCATGATTTCGCGCAGGTGAAGGCAGGCACTGGGGTCCAGGGAATGAGTGGGTGATTCATCAAATAGTAAGACAGGCGCCCCGCCCCAAAGGGGAGGCCTCATGGCGATTCACTAGCTTCGACCCGGTGCCTCGTCGTTCAATGCGCAATGCACCGGCCGCGCACCCAGCAGTTGCACGCACACCTGCGGGTCCATCTGCACCAGAAACCCCCGGCGCCCGCCGTTGATAGCGATGCGCGGCAGTGCGAGGATGGTTTCTTCGATGTACACCGGCATGGCGCGCCGCGTGCCAAACGGCGACGTGCCGCCCACCAGATAGCCGCTGTGGCGGTTGGCCACCTCGGGCGCACAAGGCTCTACCGACTTGGCGCCAATCTGGCGCGCGAGGTTCTTGGTGGAGACCTTGCGGTTGCCGTGCATCAGCACCAGCAACGGCTTGGCGTCCTGGTCCTGCATGACCAGCGTCTTGACCACGGTATACGGGTCCAGCCCCAGCACCTCGGCGCTGTGCATTGCGCCGCCGTGCTCCAGGTATTCGTACGGGTGCTCGGTGAAGGAGACCTTGTTCGCTTTGAGCAATTGGGTGGCTTGGGTCTCGGAGACGTGATCTTTCTTGGCCATGGCGTGATCTGGGTAGGCTGCGAATGGTATCCATTTGTGAGCGTCATTCATTTGCAAGGCAACTCAAGAGGTGGACTTGCCTCCAAGTCAAAGCACCACAGCCGCAGGTCCACCAGTTGCCTTGCGCCGCCCCACCTTGCGTTTGCCATATTGCTCAATGGCGGACACCAGCGCCTGCGTGAACTGCCGCACTAGCGCCGAAGGCTCTCGCCCTTCCACCGCCAGTACCTGGAGCCGACGCTGCTGCAACTGAACCTCTTCAAAAGGTCGCGCCGCCAGCAGGCCCGCCTCGACCCATCGCGCGGCTGTCAAGTAGCTAGCCAGCGCCACATCCTGCCCACTCAAAAGAGGCAGCAGAGCCGACGAGAAATTGCTTTCCACCGCAGGCACATAGCGCAGGCCCTGCACGGCACAACTCAGGTCAAACAGCTGCCGCCCCGTGATGCCGCTGGCACCGATCAGCAACGGGTAGCGCACCACATCAGCCACACTTACGCTGCGCTGGCGGGCCAGCGGGTGCTGGGCGGGCATGATGGCGTAGATCGGTGCAATGGCGGAATGCAATACCTGCAAGCCTTTCTCAGGCGCCACGCTGTACTTCAGCGCCAGATCCACCTCACCGCGAGCCACCAGCGCCGACACCTCCTGCGGCAAAGCCACTTGCAATTGCAGCCGCACTTGGGGGGCCACCTGCCGAAAGCTGGACATCACCAGCGGCATGAAGCTGGCGGCAAAACCTTCGGTGCAGGCTACACGCACACGCAGAGCCTCCTGGGCCGAGAGGCCGTGCAGTTGCTCGACCAGCTCCAGAGCCTGCGCATCGTGCGCGCTGGCGTGGGCCATCAGCCGGGCGCCCGCCTCGGTCAGTGCCATGCCACGAGCCTGGCGTTCAAACAGCACCACCCCCAGGCTGTCCTCCAGCTTGCCCAGTTGGCGGCTGACAGCCGATGCAGCCACATGCAGGCGCTGTGCCGCCTGGTTGACGGAGCCCGTGCGCGCCACCTCCAAAAAGTAACGCAGGGGCAGGCTGAGCAGTGAAACGTTCATACTTAGGCTTTAAACAAAAAAGCAATGGTCAGTTGCGAAATATCTATTCAGAGCAATGGTAAACCGGCTTCCATCTTGCATGTTTAAGGGCTCCAATTCACCCATGGCTGTGTGTGACTGCGGCGCCGTCTATGCGACGCGCCTATCAACGCAGGCCTCAACTTCTGGAGTCCGCATGAAACGCCTTGTTCGAGCCTCTTTGCTGTCCGTTGCCCTGGCCACACTCGCCAGCACGGTCAGCGTCTCCCACGCACAGACGGCGGCGCCTACCGGTACCTGGCCGCAGCGCACGGTACGTATCGTGGTGCCCTTCCCGCCCGGCGGTGGCACCGACGCCGTGGCCCGCGCGCTGGGGCAGAACCTGTCAGCACGCCTGGGCAAACCGGTGGTGGTCGACAACAAACCTGGCGCCTCCACCATCATCGGCACCGACAGCGTGGTCAAGGCCGAGCCCGACGGGTACACCCTGCTGGTGTCGGGCTCCACCAGCTATACCGTCAACGCAGCGCTGCGACCCAAGCTGCCTTACGACCCGCTCAAGGACCTTGCACCTGTGGCTATCGTCGCCCGCGCACCTCTGGTGATTGTGGTCAGCGCCAGCTCGCCCTACAGGGACCTCGCCGCACTGCTGGCGGCAGCCAAGGCTGCGCCCAAGACCATCAACTACGCCACGTTCGGTTCCGGTTCTGCACCGCACCTCGTTGGCGCGTTGCTGGAACAGGCCGCTGGCGTGCGCCTGCAGGACGTGCCCTACCGAGGCAGCGCACAGGCCATGATGGGCCTCATGGGCGGCGAGATCCAGATGGCCATCGACACCGTAGCCAGCGCCGCACCCCATGTGCGATCGGGCAAGCTGCGCGCACTGGCCATTGCGGGCAACGAGCGCGCCCGCGCCCTGCCGGCAGTGCCTACCGTGCAAGAGCTGAAGCTGCCGGACGCCGCCTTTGACGGCTGGTACGCCGTGGCAGCCCCTGCGCGTACGCCCGAACCCGTCGTCGACAAGCTGATGAAAGAAGTGGAGGCCGCCATGCGCGATGTCGCCCTGCAAGACCAAATCCGCGCCCAGGGCATGGAGCCGGTGTTCGTGGGCCCCAAAGCCATGCACGCCGCCATGGAAGACGAGATCGGCCGCTACCGCGCGCTGGCCCACCGCGCGCAGATCGTGGTGGAGTGACCCGAACAAGGAGAACACGATGAACCGAGAACAACTGATCCAGAAAGTCCAACACTACTTCGACGACGGCCGCTTTGCGACTGACTTGCGCCGCCGCGTGGCCTGGCGCACCGAAAGCGACACCGGGCAAGTGCCCCCCACGCTACGCACCTACCTGACCGACGAAATCGTGCCGTGGCTGGAGCCTTTGGGTTTCAACTGCCAGGTGCTCGACAACCCCGATCCCAAAGGTGGCCCCCTGCTGCTGGCCCGTCGGGTGGAGGACCCCGCCTTGCCCACCGTGATGACCTATGGCCATGGCGACGTGGTCAACGGCCAGGACAGCCAATGGCGCGAAGGCCTGTCGCCCTGGGAGCTGACCATCGAAGGCGACCGCTGGTATGGGCGTGGCACGGCCGACAACAAGGGCCAACACACCATCAGCCTCTCTGCGCTGGCGCACACGCTGGAGGCCCGCCAGGGCTCCCTGGGCTACAACGTGACGCTGCTGATGGAGATGGGCGAAGAGGCCGGTTCGCCCGGCCTGGCCGCCTTCTGCGAACAGCACCGCGATGCGCTCAAAGCCGACCTGTTTTTGGCCAGCGATGGCCCCCGCGTGAACGCGGCGCGCCCCACCCTGTTTCTGGGTTCGCGCGGTGCCATCAACTTCTCGCTCGCGGTGCGCAGCCGGGACAAGGCCTACCACTCGGGCAACTGGGGAGGTGTGCTGGCCAACCCCGCCACCGTGCTCACGCACGCGCTGGCCACGCTGGTGGACGCCAAGGGTCGCATTCTGGTCAAAGGCCTGCTGCCGCCTGCTGTGCCCGACAAGCTGCGCACTGCACTGAAAGATGTGGCGATTGGCACGGGCGCCGATGACCCCGCGCTCACGCCTGGCTGGGGAGAGCCTGGCCTTACACCCGCCGAACAACTGGTGGGCTGGAACACGCTGGAGGTACTTGCGCTGGGCGCGGGCAATGCGCAGCGCCCCATCAATGCCATCCCGTCCCAGGCGGTGGCCCATTGCCAGCTGCGTTTTGTCGTGGGTACCGACTGGAAGAACGTGCAAACCACCTTGCGCGAGCACCTCGACGCGCACGGCTTCAGCCAGGTGGAGATCACCATGGGCATGGTGTGCGGCGCCACGCGGCTGGACCTGCACAACCCCTGGGTGGACTGGACGCTGGCGTCGCTGCAAGCCAGCGCGGGGCAGCCTGCCACCTTGCTGCCCAACCTGGCGGGCTCTCTGCCCAACGACATCTTTGCGGACCAACTGGGCCTTCCCACGCTGTGGGTGCCGCACTCGTACCCGGCGTGCGCGCAGCATGCGCCCAATGAGCATTTGCTGGCGCCCGTAGCGCGAGAAGGCCTGGCCGTGATGGCGGGGCTGTTCTGGGACCTAGGTGAGGCGCAGGGCACACCGTGGAAAGAAGGACGCATCGCCGCCGCTGCATAAACACCAGCCGTTCTGACCGACATAAAAAAGGGGCCTTTCAGCCCCTTTTTTTGATCGATCCACAGCGCTCAGAGTGCCGGGTCACGCAGTTCCCAGCGGATCGCGTCGATTTCCTTCAGCACCTCGGGCGTCAGCGTGGTGCCCCATGCGTTCAGGTCTTCGTCCAGCTGCGCCACTGACGTCACGCCGATGATCGTGCTGGCCACCTGCCACTTGGTGTAGCAGAACGCCAGCGCCATTTGCGTAGGCGTCATGCCATTGGCACGAGCCAGGGCGTTGTAGCGGCGCGAAGCCGTGAGCGCCTCGGGGCGGCCCCAGCGCTGCTTGCGCACGGATTCATACGTTGCAATGCGCGCGCCCTGTGGCGCCGATGGGCCAGTGATACCGCTGTCGTCGTACTTGCCCGTCAGCAAACCAAAACCCAGCGGTGAGTAGGCGAGCAGCGACACGTTCAGGCGGTGGCAGGTTTCGTCCAGCCCGTTTTCCCAGGTGCGGTTGATCAGGCAGTACGGGTTTTGCACCGTAGCCACGCGCGGCAGGCCGTGCTGCTCGGCCAGGCGCACGAATTCGTGCACGCCATAGGGCGTCTCGTTCGACAAACCGATGTACCGCACCTTGCCCGCCTTCACCAGTCCGGCCAACGCTTCGAGCTGCTCCTGGATGGGCGTTGCCGAGGTCTCTTTGGAAGGGTCGTAGTACAGGTTTCCGAAGGCGGGAACATGGCGCTCGGGCCAGTGGATCTGGTACAGGTCGATCACATCGGTCTGCAGGCGGCGCAGGCTGGCCTCGCACGAGGCCACGATGTCGGCCGGGGTCGTGCCCTTGCCGTCACGCACCCAGGGCATGCCACGCGATGGCCCCGCCACCTTGGTGGCCACCACCAGCTTCTGGCGTGCGCCGGGGTTCTTGGCAAACCAGTTACCGATGATGGTCTCGGTGGCGCCAAAGGTCTCGGCCTTGGCAGGCACCGAATACATCTCGGCGGTGTCGATGAAGTTCACGCCGCGGTCCAGCGAGTGGCTCAGGATGGCGTGCGAATCGGCTTCATTGACCTGCTCGCCGAAGGTCATGGTGCCCAGGCAGATGGGGGTGACAAGCAGGTCGCTCTGACCCAAGGGAACTTTGTTCATGCGGTAAAGACTCCAGTAGACAAAGAAAGAAACGCGGCAAAGCGCAAGGATGAAGTTCGGCTGCCGGGCAGGTGTGCGGAGCGTCGGGCGAGAATGTTACAAGCGAACCCGCGATGAGGTGCGCGAGGGGAAATCGGCCGACCGAAGCCACAGCGCCAACACCAGCGCAGTGCCCAGCGCCAGCGAGGTGACGGGCCCACACCAGCATCACGGCCAAATACAAAGCCAAAATGGCCTCTAGCGCTTATTGGAAAAGCGCTAGCAGCTATATATTGAATAGCAAATCAAGGCCATCCACTGGTCCCGCACCGAACAACGCGGCACACCCCAGTGCCTTCACCTTCACACCGTGAGGTAGCGTGCCCACAGACTGCGGTCAGCGTTCAGCGCGGCAGAGTCGCCCTGCCACACCACGCGCCCGCGCTCCAGGATCACATGGCGGTCGGCCAGGTCCACCAGCCGGTGCACGTATTTGTCCACCACCAAAATGGTCTGCCCGGCGGCCTTGAGCATGGCCAGGCAGCGCCAGATCTCCTCGCGGATCACCGGGGCCAGGCCCTCGGTGGCTTCATCCAGGATGAGCAGGCGCGGGTTGGTCGACAGCGCGCGGCCAATGGCCAGCATCTGCTGCTCGCCACCCGACAGCTGGTGGCCCAGGTTGTTCTGCCGCTCCTTCAGACGAGGGAACAGGCCATAGATGCGGTCGATGTCCCAGGCGTCGCGCAGGCCGTTGCGGTTGTCGGCAAACGCCACCAGGTGCTCGCGCACCGTGAGGTTGGGGAACACGCGCCGCCCCTCGGGCACGATGGCCAGGCCCAGGCGAGCGATGGCGTCGCTTTGCAGGGTGCCGGTGGGCTGGCCCGCAAAACGAATCCCACCGGCCGTGGGCCGCAGCGCGCCCACCAGGGTTTTGATGGTGGTGCTTTTGCCCATGCCATTGCGGCCCAGCAGGGAAACCACCTCGCCTGCGGCAATCTGCAGGTCGATGCCAAACAGCACCTGGCTCACGCCATAGCCCGCCTCGACGGCCTGGCAACTCAACAGCGGCTCGGGCGCGCTCATGCGGTGGTCTCCAGCGTTTCGGTGCCCAAGTACACGGCCTGCACCTCGGGGTGGTTGCGGATTTCATCGGGTGTGCCTGCTGTCAGCACACGGCCATACACCAGCACCGAAATGCGGTCGGCCAGGCGGAACACGGCCTCCATGTCGTGCTCGATGAGCAGCACGGCCATGTCCTTGCGCAGCGCCTCGATGAGCTGCACCATCTGCAGCGATTCGTCCGGCCCCATGCCCGCCATGGGTTCGTCCAGCAGCAGCAGTTTGGGGGCCGCCGCCAGGGCCAGCGCCACGTCCAGCGTACGCTGCGCGCCATGCGGCAATGCACCTGCGGTCTCGTTCAGGCTGTGCTGCAGCCCCACGCGCTCGGCCAGTTGCTCGGCCTTGGCGTACAGGTCACGCGCCTGCACGCGCGGCTGCATGAATCGAAAGCTGGAGCCGCTGTGCGCCTGCACGGCCAGCAGCAGGTTGTCGCGCACGGTCTGCGCAGCAAAGATGCGCGTGACCTGAAAGCAGCGCGACAGGCCATGCGCAACGCGGCGGTGCATGGGCAGCGCCGTGATGTCCACGCCATCCAGCACCACACGGCCCGCATCGGGCTGCAGCAGGCCCGATATCTGGTTGACCAGCGTGGTCTTGCCCGCGCCGTTGGGGCCAATCAGCGCGTGGATCTCGCCGCGCTCGACCGACAGGCTGACGTGGTCGGTGGCCAGCAGGCCACCAAAACGCTTGACCAGGCCCTCGACCTGAAAAAGGCTCATCGGTCGCTCCTTGCTCGCAGGTCGGCCAGCGCGGCCAGGCCCTTGGGCGCATACAGCGCCGTGGCAATCAGCAGCGCGCCCAGCGGCATGTGCCAGTAGTCGGTGTGGAGCTTGAGCACTTCCTCCAGCGCCAGCCACACGGCGGCGCCCAGCGGCCCGCCCCAGCGGCGCCCCAGGCCGCCGATGACCACCATCACGATGAGTGTGGCCGACTGCGTCCAGTGCATCATCGACGGGCTGACAAAGCTGTTGCCCGTGGCCAGCAACGCACCGGCCAGGCCTGCCACCGCACCGGCCAGCACAAACGCCGTAAGCTGCAGCAGGTACACCGGGTAGCCCAGTGCGCGCATGCGGATCTCGTTGTCGCGAATGCCCGCCAGCGCGGCACCAAAGCGCGACGCAGTGGCACGGTCCAGCCACCACAGCACCACGGCCACCAAGGCCAGCACCACCCAGTACAGTGTGGATTCATCGGCACTGCTGAGCCCCAGGCCCAGCAATGGCCGCATGGGCAGGCTGTACCCGTCGTCGCCCCCGTAGCTGCGCAGCGACACAAACACGAAGTACAGCATCTGCGCAAAGGCCAGCGTGATCATGATGAAGTACACGCCCTTGGTGCGCAGCGACACCGCGCCAATCACCACCGCAGCCAGCGCCGCCAGCGCCATGGCAGCGCCCCACACCGCCCAGGCAGACGTCACACCGGCATCGGTCAGCATGACGACCGCGTAGGCCCCCACGCCCACAAACCCCGCATGCCCCAGCGCCACCATGCCACCCAACCCCATGATGAAGTTGAGGCTGGCGGCCGCCAGCGCAAACACCAGCACACGGCGCACAAAACCAATGTAAAAGTCCAACCCCAGCGCTGATGCAATGGGCGGAAACACGGCCAGCGCCAACAAGACGATGAGCGGAACCACAGCCCCCATCCAGCGTGCTGATTGGGCACCGCGCACCACAGAGGCGATGGACAGAGAAGGTGAACTTGAAGCGACCGACATCCGTCAGGCCCTCGCAGAAAAGAGCCCGGCGGGGCGGAAGGTCAGCACGGCAGCCATCAGGGCGTACATGGCCACCTCGGCAAACAGAGGCCCCAGGTCCGCCGCCAGCGCGGGCGGCAGCGTGGCACGCAGCAGCAGCGGCAAGAACGCGCGGCCAATGGTGTCCACCAGGCCCACCAGCAAGGCCGCCACAAACGCGCCACGCACCGAACCAATGCCCCCAATGACGATGACCACCAGCGCGGGGATCAGGATGGATTCACCCATGCCTACCTGCACAGCCATGATGGGGCCCATCAGCGCGCCCGCCAGCGCAGCGAGTGCAGCGCCCAGCAGAAAGATGCCGCTGAACACGCGCTTGACGCGAACGCCCATCAGCTCGGCCATGGCCCGGTCAGACGCGCCCGCGCGCACCAGCATGCCCACACGGCTGTGGTTGACCAGCAGGTACAACAGCCCCGCCACCAGCACTCCGGCAGCCAGAATGACCAGCCGGTACGACGGGTAGGGCAGGCCTGCAAAAAGCTCCACCGGACCGGCCAGAGCAGCGGGCGTGGGCGCCATCACCGGTGATGGACCCCACACCATCTTGACGGCATCGTCGGCCACCAGGATCACGCCAAACGTGGCCAGCACCTGTGCCAGGTGGTCGCGCCCGTACAGGCGGCGCATCAGCGTGGCCTCCAGCAGCACGGCCACCAGCATGGTGGCCAGCACGGCGACCAGCACCGCGCCCGCAAACGAACCGCTTTGCACATGCACCGTGGCCGCCACGTACGCACCCACCATGAACAGCGAGCCGTGCGAAAGGTTCATCACATCCATGATGCCGAACACCAGCGTGAGGCCCGCAGCGATGAGAAACAGCATGAGCCCATAGCCCGCGCCATTGAGCAGTTGCTCGAAGACCAGTATCGGATTCATGGAGAGGGGCCTGCGCGCGTTAGCTGCCTGCGATCACTTCAACGGACATTGGCTGGCATAGGCATCGCCATAGTTTTCCAGCACCGTCTTGAGCGTCTTGTTCGTCACGCGGCCTTCGGCGTTCTTGCCGATGGTGCGCAGGTAGAAGTTCTGCACCGGGTAGTGGTTGTTGGCATAGCGGAAGCTGCCGCGCACCGGCGCGTATTGCGCCTTGGCCAGGGCCTTGGTCAACGCCTCCTTGTCGCTGACCTTGCCGCCCACGGCTTTCACTGCAGCATCCATGGCTGCAATCACGTCGTAGGCTTGCGCCGCATACAGCGAGGGGTAGCGCCCCCCGTATTCCTTGCGAAACGCGGCCACAAACGCCTTGTTGGCCGCGTTGTCCAGGTCATGCGCCCAGTGCGTGGTGTTGAACAGGCCCAGCATGGGTTCGCCCACGGCACCGATGATGTCCTCGTCGGCCGAGAAGCCGCTGGTGACCAGCGTGATGTCCTTGGACAGGCCCGCGCCCACAAACTGCTTGATGAAGTTGATACCCATGGCACCGGGCAAGAAGAAGTACAGCGCATCGGGCTTGGCCGCACGCAGTTGCGCCAGTTCGGTGGCGTAGTCCAGCTGGCCGACCTTGGTGTATATCTCGTCGGCCACCACGCCCTTGTATTTGCGCTTGAAGCCGGTGATGCTGTCCTTGCCTGCGGGGTAGTTGGGCGCCAGCACCACCATGCGGCCAAACTTCTGGTCGGCCGCAAACTGGCCTGCAGCCTCGTGGAACTGGTCGTTCTGGTAGGCCGTGCCAAAAAAGTACGCATTGCACCCCGCCCCGGCCAGTTGGCTGGGGCCTGCGTTGTTCGACAGGTAGGGCACCTTGGCGGCAAACAGCGAGGGCGCCACCGCCAAAGCCACGTTGGATGCGATGGGGCCGGTGAACAGGTCGATCTTCTCGCGCTGCACAAAGCGGTCCACCAGCTGCTTGGCCTGGTCGGGGCTTCCCGCCATGTCGGTCTGCACAAATTCGACCGGCTGGCCACCCAGCTTGCCACCCAGTTGTTTGATTGCCAGTGCAAAACCATCACGCGCCTCGGCGCCTGGGCCCGCGAACGGGCCCGAGATGTCGAGCGCAATGCCCACCTTGATAGGCCCCGACTGCGCGATGGCAGACAGGGAAGTGCAGGCTGCAAAGGCGGCCAGAGCCGTCACGCGTGCAAGAGCTTGCACACGAAAGGAAGCGCGAAATGTGAGAGCCATCTTCAGTCCTTGTCTAACAACGTTCAAGAGAAAAATCAGTGTCTGCCGCGCAGGCGCGTGCACCATAACGAGTGCTACACCCCCACTTCGACCCGACCCGCCACCACACGCACCGGGAACGTGCGCACCGCTTCGGTGACAGGCGCCTTGCAAGGCGCCCCCGTGCGGATGTCGAAGGTGCCCTGATGCAAGGGGCATTCCACGCAGCCGTCTTCCACGTAGCCGTCAGACAATTTGGCGGCGCCGTGGGTGCACAGGTCGTACAGCGCGTACAGGCCCTCCCCATCGCGGAACACGGCCACGGGCAGGCCGTCCACCACCACGGGCCAGACGGCGCCGTCCGGAAAGTCATCGGGCTCGCCCACGTCGTGCCAGGCGGACGCAGCGTTCTCGGCGGTTTCAATGACTGCTTGTGTTTGTGTTGGTGTCTGCATGGCGGCCTCAGATCGGAGTGGCAAGCAAGGTGGCAACGCGCGAGGTGTCGTACACCACCCGCTTGCTGCGGTAGCGCCACTCACCGTCTTGTTGCACCACTTCATCCAGATAGGTGCCCGCCTGGTACACACTGGAGTCACCGGCCTGGCTGGTGATGACCACTATGTAGCTCGACTGCGTATGCACCACACCATCCACCACCGACGTGATCACCAGGCCCGAGGTGCTGTGGCGGTACACATGGTCTTCAAAGATGTTGGCGTTGCGCAGCGACAGCACACGGTCGCGCAGCATGCCTGCGTTGCGGCAATACATGATGGGCGCCGGAAAACCTGCATCGACGTTCTCTTTGGGGATGATCTCGTAGCGACCTTCTTCCACAAAGAAGCCGGGCCAGTCTTCCAGCCGGTTGTTGTCCAGCGCGCTCACGTAGCGGTGCTGCAGCTCCAGCAGTTCGGTCCATAGCTGCAGGCGTTCTTGCCGGGCGATATGTTGCACGCTGCTGGGCTGCAAGGTGGTGGGGGTGGTGGGGGCGTTCATCGCGTGGTGTCCTTCAGTAGCCCATCAGCTTTTGGTAACCCACCCAGAAGCGGCGGATCAGGTTTTCGGTGATGACGGTGTCCTGCTGATCGGGCGCCTCGCGGGCCATGGCGATGTATGAATGCTTGTCGCCGTCGCGCACGGTGCCGCGCTGCACCAGTTCGGTCGCCTCGGTGTCTTCCATCGAGATATAGCCTGCAGGCCCCACCAGGTTGGCCTGCAGCAGGCGCAGCTCGCGCATCTCGGGCGTGTCGTCCTCGTAGCCAAAGAAATGGAACACCAGCTCGAAGTTGCTGGGGCCCTTGGGCAGGAGCTGGCGCGCCACCAGCGTGTTGTGGATCTGCTGCACCACCAGCTGCGGAAAAATCGGCTGGATGTGGTTGGTGGTCATCTCGTCGAACTCTTTGATCTGCCCCAGCAGCGTCGGGTCTTCGAGCGCAAAGCCTTCGTCCATCGAGCGAATGTTCTGTGCGCTGTAGGCCGCTGCGGTGTCCGTCTCCACCTCGGGTTTGGTCACGGTGATGATGCTGTGCAGGCCGTGGTTCGCATCCGGAATGGAGCGCGCCTTCATCCCCACGCGGAAGATGTTGAACGTGGTGTGAAACAGGTGCAGCAGGCTGGCGTGGTACGGGTCTTTGACGTTCTCGAAGTACAGCTTCCAGTTGGACTTGGAATACTGCCGCGTGCAGCCCAGGTACACGATGGGCTTGTGAAATATGCGGTCAATCCACGGGCGCATCTGCTCGCCAAGGTACTCGGGCAGCGGCGGGGTCTCGTCGCTGAAGGTGGCAAACAGCAGGCCCTTGTAGCTGTCCACACGCAGTTTGTGCAGGTTGTGTTCTTGGGGCTTGAAGTCTTTGGGCATGCCCACCATGCCCTTTTGACCCCGGCGGAACGGCACGCCCTGCAGGTCGCCGTTGGCGGCAAAGCTCCACTGGTGGTAAACGCAGGTATGGCTGGCAGCATTGCCACGCTTTTCGCGGCAGACCATGGCGCCCCGGTGGGCGCAGCGGTTGACCCAGCAAGACAGCCCCTCAGGGGTACGGGTGACGACCACGGGGGTGTCGCCGATGAACGTGGACTTGAAATCGCCCACGTTCGGTATCTCGGCTTCGAGCCCCAGAAAGCTCCAGACCGGGCCACGGAAGATCCGCTCCTGTTCGCGGTCGTATACCTCTTGCGAGCTGAACACGCGGTAGGGCACGTTGGAGCCGTCGGGCTGCGGAAAATGCACCGGCCGCTGGGCCTTGAGCGAGACGGGTGGCGCAACGGCGACGGCAGTGGTTTCAAACATGGGCAAGACCTCTTCGATGGGTTGCCTCCATGCTAGGAACGCCCGCCCTGCCACGCTATCCACTATTGGCACACCGGGCGCCGGGCCTGTCCGGTTCTTGCAAAACTGCGGGGACGCGGCGATGGCCGCGGGCACGCGCAGTCCCTGCGCGTCTTAACGACAGCGCACACACAACCAAGAAGGCGAACAGACGAAAACCGCTAACTGCCCGCCGTCTGGCTCGGCAGTTCTCCAAAGCGCTCGCGGTAGTAGCTGGAGAACCGACCCAGGTGTCCAAAGCCGAACTCCAGCGCGGCGTCGGTCACGCAGTGGCCGGGGCGTTCGCGCAGGCGCGTGCGCACGGCATCCAGGCGCATGTTGCGCAGCAGGGTCATGGGCGATTCGCCATGGTGGCGCTGGCACAGGATGTTCAGGCCCCGCACGCTCACCCCGGCGGCGCGCGCCAGGTCGTCCAGCGCCAATGGCGCACACAGGCGGCTGCGCATGTAAGCGTCCAGCTTGTCCAGGCGGCGCACATCACCCCCCGTAACGCTGCCCATCACGTGCTCGTCCCCAGCGGGCGCTGCGGTGGGGGCCACAACGCCGCCCTGCGCACACGCGGCCAGGAACAACGCAACATTGCTCTCCATGTGGTCCACCCAGCGCGCATGCGCGGTACTCTCCACCGCCTGCTGGCTGACGTGCAGCAGCGACTGCATCAAGAAGTGCCATTGCTGCCCCTGTACTGCAGACAAGGGAAGCAGCGGGTGCGCAAAGGTGGTGTCGCCCACCAGCAATTGAGGCGCCCACGTGCGCAGCAACTGGCAGGGTACCTTCAGGATGAGCTGACGCGCCCCCTCCTCCCAGCGCATGTGCAGGTTGCGGCGCGGCGCAATCAGCGCAGCAGCGCCCGCAGGCAGGCGCAGGGGTACGCCGTCAGACACCATTTCGGCCACGCCCGACAGCGACAGGTGCACCAGCACAAAATCATCAAACGGGCGCGGGCGGATTTCGACCTCCGCACCGTATTGCAGCATGAACAACTGCAACTGGCGGATGCGCACCTTGGACAGCGAGGTGTCCACCACACCACTGCACCATTTCAGACCGTGGTCCGAAAACTCACGGGCCACGAGGTCGTGCGAGTCCACCCGCACGTCCGACGTGAACACCGGCCGCCGTTGCAGCGCCGAAAGGTCCAAGGACAAGGCAGACAGGGGTGGCATCAGATACAGATCTCGACGTGGGACTCGCAGGGATGGGCGCAGCACATTCGGTGATGTGCGGCTTTGATATGCGTCAAAACAGCAATTTCCATACCTACCGCCCGCCAACACGTGCAAGTCGGGTGCATGCTGGCTTTGCCAACCTGGCCCCACGTCACGCACCCTGCACGTCCTATGCACCCAGCCACCTGCGCGACAGGCAGTGCCCAGCGCCCGCGCCCCGGCAACGTAACATTGCAGCCACACACGATGCCGCCCGCGCCCTGCAGACGCCCGGCCCCGCCGCAGATCATTGAAACCACGTTGCCCCGCCCGCCACCGCCCATGTACGCACCCCGCAAACCATCCCGTAGCAGCACTCTGCCCCTGCGCCACCTGAACTACCACGTGCGCCATTGGGGCCCCGAAGAAAGCGACCTGCCCCCGCTGGTGCTGGTGCACGGCTGGATGGACGTGAGCGCGTCCTACCAGTTCACGGTAGATGCCCTGCAGCAGGAGCGCCGCATCCTCGCGCCCGACTGGCGCGGCTTTGGGCTCACGTCGAGTGCGCAGGCCGACCATTACTTCTTTGCCGACTACCTGGCCGACCTGGACCTGCTGCTGGACCACTACGCACCGGGCCAGGCCATCGACCTGGTCGGCCACAGCATGGGCGGCAACGTGGCCATGATGTACGCCGGTGTGCGCCCCGAGCGCATACGCAAGCTGGTCAACCTGGAAGGCTTTGGCCTGCCCGCCACGCGGCCCGCGCAGGCGCCCACACGCTACGCGCAGTGGATCGACGAGATCAAGCAGCTGCACCAGGGGGGCAAAGACCTGAAGACCTACGACAGCGCCGACGGCGTGGCGCGCCGGCTGATGAAGACCAACCCCCGCCTCTCAGAAGACAAAGCCCAGTGGCTGGCCCAGCACTGGGCGCGTCCCAACGCGCAGGGGCTGTGGGAAATATTAGGCGACCCCGCCCACAAGATCACCAGCGCCCAGCTGTTTCGGGTGGACGAAGCGTTGGCGCTGTATGAACGCATCAGCGCGCCCGTCCTGTCCATCGAAGCCAGCGGCGACAGTCTGGGCCAGTGGTGGAGCGGCAAGTATTCGCTGGATGAATATCACCAGCGCCTGACCCATGTGCGCACCTGCCGGACGGCCGTGGTGCAGGACGCGGGCCACATGCTGCACCACGACCAGCCCGAACAGGTGGCGCAGCTGATTGAACAGTTTCTGAACGAGGCTTGACCTCGTCGGAGTCCAATCAAATACAAAAATTTGTATCAAATTGGCCTCTAACGATTATCCATCAAGCGCTAGAAGCTATCATTTTTGATTGCTTCGTCGCAATACATATGCGTTTGAAAACGCCACAGTCGCAGCGTCAGCCCCGCCAGGGGGCATTGGCAGGGGCTCTGCCCCGTCCCATGAGAAAATCGCGGGTTACTCCACAGAACACTCAGGACAAAAATCATGGACGCAGAACGTATCAACCTCATTGGCAACACCCTTTCCGACCTGACCGTGCGAACGCAAGAGTTACGGAGGTATCTTTGACTACGATGCCAAATTTGAACGCCTGCGCACGGTAAACGCGTCTCTCGAAGACCCATCGGTCTGGAACGACCCGAAGAAAGCCCAAGAGCTGGGCAAAGAAAAGAAGTCACTCGACGGCGTGGTGCTGATGCTCGAGAAACTCACCCGCGAGCTGGCAGACAACACCGAGCTCTATGACATGAGCAAGGAAGAAGGCGACGCGGCCGGTCTGATGACCATCGAAGCCGAAACCGCCAAGCTCAAGCCCGAGATTGAGCAGCTTGAGTTCCGCCGCATGTTCCGCATGGAGGCCGATCCGCTCAACTGCTTTATCGACATCCAGGCAGGTGCCGGTGGCACCGAGGCCTGCGACTGGGCCAGCATGCTGCTGCGCCAATACCTCAAGTACGCCGAACGCAAGGGCTTCAAGACCACGGTCGAAGAAGAAACCCCCGGAGACGTGGCTGGACTCAAGAGCGCCACGATCAAGGTCGAGGGTGAATACGCGTACGGCCTGCTGCGCACCGAAACCGGCGTGCACCGCCTGGTGCGCAAGAGCCCGTTCGACTCTTCCGGCGGCCGCCACACCTCGTTCGCGTCGCTGTTCGTCTACCCAGAAATCGATGATTCCATCGAGATCAACATCAACCCGTCAGACGTGCGCACCGACACCTACCGCGCATCCGGCGCGGGCGGGCAGCACATCAACAAGACCGACTCGGCCGTGCGCCTGACGCACATGCCCACCGGCATCGTGGTGCAGTGCCAGGACGGCCGCAGCCAGCACGGCAACCGCGACATCGCGTGGCAACGCCTGCGCTCCAAGTTGTATGACTTTGAGATGCGCAAGCGCCAGGAAGAAGCCCAGAAGCTGGAAGACACCAAAACCGACGTGGGCTGGGGCCACCAGATCCGCAGCTATGTGCTGGACAATAGCCGCATCAAGGACCTGCGCACCAACGTAGAAATCTCGGCCACACAAAAGGTGCTGGACGGCGATCTGGATGCGTTCATCGAAGCATCGCTGAAGCAGGGCGTATAACGATGGCGATGCGCACCGAGGCCATCATTTTCGACATGGACGGCACGATGATCCACTCCATGCCCTGGCACGCCCAGGCGTGGGTGGAGTTCGCGCGCCGCAGGGGCATGGACATCGACGTGCCCAGTTTGATGGCCCGCACCACGGGCAAGAACGGCACCGAGTGCATCGCCGAGTTGCTGGGCCGCGCCGTGTCGCAGGACGAGGCGGATGCGCTGACTCACGAGAAGGAAACCATCTACCGCGAACTGTTTGGACCCCGCTTTGCCGAGGTGACAGGCTTTCGCCAGTTTGCGGCGCAGGTGCATGCGCGTGGGCTCAAGGTGGCGGTTGGCACGGCGGGTGACATCGGCAATGTGGAGTTTGCGCTGGGTCACTTGGGCAGCATGGGGTTCATGCCTGCTCCGCTGGCCATCGTACGCGGCGACGAAGGCCTGCCCGGCAAGCCCCAGCCCGCCATATTTCTCGAAGCCGCACGCCGCATTGCCGCTGAACCGGCGCACTGCATCGTTTTTGAAGACGCCCCCTTTGGCATTGAGGCCGCGCGCCGCGCCGGCATGCGTGCCGTGGCCATCTGCAGCACGCACAGCGCTGACGAACTGGCGGGCCCGCATGTGCTGACCGCCGTGCGCGACTACACCGAACTCATGAACACCGACTTTCTGGAGAGCATCCATGTTGCAACTGCATAGCGCAGACGGAAGTGGAGACAGCGCGGGCCCGGCTGTGGCCATCCGCCGCGAGGACTACACCGCCCCCGCCTACTGGATCGACAGCGTCGAACTGACCTTTGACCTGGACCCGGCCAAGACGCGCGTGCTTAACCGCATGACGCTGCGTCGCAACCCTGCCGTGGAAGCGCAGGCTCTCAAGCTGGACGGAGAAGACCTGAACCTTGCACGCGTGCTGGTCAACGGTCAGGGCACGTCATTCAAGATGGAAGGCGCGCGTCTGGTGCTGGAGAACTTGCCCGAAGGTTCTGAGCCCTTTGCGCTGGAAATCTTTACTACCTGCTGCCCCGCCAAAAACACGCAGCTCATGGGCCTGTACGTGAGCCAGGGCACGTTCTTCACGCAGTGCGAGGCCGAGGGCTTTCGCCGCATCACCTACTTCCTGGACCGGCCCGATGTGATGGCCAGCTACACCGTCACGCTGCGTGCCGACAAGGCGCAGTACCCGGTGCTTTTAAGCAACGGCAACCTGGTGGACAGCGGTGATCTGGAAGACGGACCGAACGGCGCCCGGCATTTTGCCAAGTGGGTCGATCCGCACAAGAAGCCTTGCTATCTGTTTGCACTGGTCGCAGGCAAGCTGGTAGCACGCGAGCAAAAAATCAAAAGCCGATCGGGCACCGACCACCTGCTGCAGGTGTATGTGCGCCCGGGCGACCTGGGCAAGACCGAACACGCCATGAACTCGCTGATGTACAGCGTGGCCTGGGACGAAGCGCGCTTCGGCCTGCCGCTGGACCTGGAGCGTTTCATGATCGTCGCCACCAGCGACTTCAACATGGGCGCCATGGAGAACAAGGGCCTGAACATCTTCAACACGAAGTATGTCCTGGCCAGCGAATCAACCGCTACCGACACCGATTTTGGAAACATCGAAAGCGTCGTCGGTCACGAGTATTTTCACAACTGGACCGGCAACCGAGTGACCTGCCGCGACTGGTTCCAGCTCTCCCTGAAAGAGGGCCTCACGGTCTTCCGCGATCAGGAGTTCAGCATGGACCTGGCGGGCAGCCCATCGGCCCGCGCCGTCAAACGCATCGAAGACGTGCGCGTGCTGCGCACCGCGCAGTTCCCCGAGGACGCTGGTCCCATGGCGCACCCGGTGCGGCCCGACAGCTACGTCGAGATCAACAACTTCTACACCGTCACCATCTACGAAAAGGGTGCCGAGGTGGTTCGCATGCAGCACAACCTGGTGGGCCGAGACGGCTTTGCCAAAGGCATGAAGCTGTACTTCGAGCGGCACGACGGACAGGCAGTGACCTGTGACGATTTCGTGCAGGCCATCGCTGATGCCAACCCGGGCAGCCCGCTCACGCAGCATCTTTCGCAGTTCAAGCGCTGGTACAGCCAGGCCGGCACGCCCCGCGTGCGCGCCACCGGTCGTTATGACGCAGCCACACGCTGCTATGCGCTCACGCTGACGCAGACCTGCGCAACCACGCCGGGCCAGGCCGAAAAAGAGCCGTTTGTCATTCCGGTAGAACTGGGCCTGATTGACGCTGCCACCGGTGCTGCCCTTCCTTTGCAGCTTGCGGGCGAAGGCTCGGCGCACGCTGCTACTGCCACGTCACGCGTGGTAGTGCTGACAGAGGCATCCCAAACACTGACTTTCACCGACCTGGACGCAGAGCCCGTGCCATCGCTGCTGCGTGGCTTCAGCGCCCCCGTGGTGCTGGACATCGAGTACACCGATGCCCAGTTGCTCACGCTGCTGGCACACGACACTGATGCCTTCAACCGCTGGGAAGCCGGTCAACGACTGGCTCTCCGCTTTGCCTGCAACGCTATCAATACAATAGCTGGTAACGCAATACAGGAAAGCGGTAGCGGTCATTTTGACCACAAATTCCTGTCCATGGAGTTTGTGGATGCCCTGCGCAGCGTGCTTCGCAACCCGCTGCTCGACGCGGCCTTCAAGGAACTGGTCCTCACGCTGCCGTCCGAGACCTACATTGCCGAACAACTGGACGTGGTGGACCCGCAGCGCATCCACGCCGTGCGTGAAGCGATGCGCGAGCAGCTGGCGCTGGCGCTGAAGGCCGACTGGGAATGGGCGTGGGAACAGCACCAGGACACAGGTGGCTACAGCCCTGATCCCGTTTCGTCGGGCCGCCGTGCGCTCAGCGGTTTGGCGCTGCACATGCTGTGCATTGCCGCGCGAAAGACAGGCGATGCCGTGTGGCCTGGCAAGGCGCTTCAGCGCTTCAAGGTGGCTGGCAACATGACGGACCGCTTCAATGCGCTGACCGCCCTCGTCGCCAGCGGCAGCGAACTGGCAGCCCCTGCCCTCGCCCGCTTCCATGCGCTGTTCAAGGACGAGCCGCTGGTCACCGACAAGTGGTTTGCGCTGCAGGCCGGCGCCCCAGACCGCGATGGCAACGTTTTACCCGCCGTGCGTCGGCTCATGGCGCACCCGGACTTCAGCCTCAAAAACCCGAACCGCGCGCGCAGCGTGATCTTCAGCTACTGCAGCGCCAACCCCGGCGCGTTCCACCGCGCAGATGCAGCGGGCTACGCGTTCTGGAGTGACCGTGTGATCGAGCTGGACGCCATCAACCCGCAAGTGGCAGCCCGCCTGGCCCGCGCGCTGGACCGCTGGAAGAAACTGGCAGAGCCCTGGCGCGCATCGGCGCGCGAAGCCATTGCCCGCGTCGCTGCCAGGCCCACGCTCTCCAACGACGTGCGCGAGGTGGTTACCCGCGCGCTTGCCGAATAACCCACGCATAGAAAAGACTGACTGACATGGCAAAAAGCATCAGCCTGACCCGCTACCTCGTTGAACAGCAACGGGTGGACGGCCTCATCCCCTCGCAATTGCGCCTGCTGCTGGAAGTGGTGGCGCGCGCCTGCAAAGGCATCAGCCACGCCGTGAACAAAGGCGCGCTGGGCGGCGTGCTGGGCACCGCCACCAGCGAAAACGTGCAGGGTGAAATCCAGAAGAAGCTCGACATCATCGCCAACGAAGTGCTTATCGAAGCCAACGAATGGGGCGGCCACCTGGCCGCCATGGCATCTGAAGAAATGGACGGCATTTATCTGGTGCCCAACCGATACCCGCAGGGCGAATACCTGCTGCTGTTCGATCCGCTCGATGGTTCGAGCAATATCGATGTGAACGTGAGCATCGGCACCATCTTCAGCGTGCTGAAAAAACCAGATGATGACCGTGGCGTAGAAGAAGCTGACTTCCTGCAACCGGGCACCCAACAGGTCGCCGCGGGCTACTGCATCTACGGCCCGCAGACCACCTTGGTGCTTACCGTGGGCGACGGCGTGGCCATGTTCACGCTGGACCGCGAACAGGGCTCGTTCGTGCTGACCGAAGAGAACATCCGCATTCCCGAAGACACCAAGGAATTCGCGATCAACATGAGCAACATGCGCCACTGGGACGAGCCCGTGAAGCGTTACATCGACGAATGCCTTCAGGGCAAGGAAGGCCCGCGCGGAAAGGACTTCAACATGCGCTGGATCGCCTCCATGGTGGCCGACGTGCACCGCATCCTGACTCGCGGCGGCGTCTTCATGTACCCCTGGGACAAGCGCGAACCCAATAAACCCGGCAAGCTGCGCCTGATGTACGAAGCCAACCCCATGGGCTGGCTGGTGGAGCAGGCAGGTGGCGCCGCCACCAATGGCAAGCAGCGCATTCTGGACATCCAACCCACCCAACTGCACGAGCGTGTGAGCGTCCTCCTCGGCTCAAAGAATGAAGTCGAGCGAGTGACCAGTTACCATTCCACGCTATAATCCAAGGCTAAGCCGGTGTAGCTCAGTCGGTAGAGCAGCTCATTCGTAATGAGAAGGTCGGGTGTTCGATTCATCTCTCCGGCACCAAATGAAAAGCCCTGATTCGCAAGAGTCAGGGCTTTTTTGTTGGCGGTGGCGCCGCGTCAATCACCGGCAACGATCACGCGCTCAAGCCGCAAAAAAACCTGACGGCACTGCGCCATTTATTGTTCGCAAACACCGGCGACTGGGGCAGACTGCAAAGTTCCGGTGTGTCGGCCGTATATGCCTACAGCGCATGAACAAAACGGCAAGCCCTCCCATTCATTCCTCCCCATTTCATCGTCAGGTCCAACACCATGAGTACGGACCGCAGAGCCCCCACCGACAGAAGAAGCGGCAGTGATCGCCGGCAAGATGAGAAAGGCCCACCCACCCATTTCGAACGGCGCCGGACGGTGGAAGCGCGCCAGCCGGAGCTGGTTGAACTGGACCTGAGCGTTGAAGAGTTGAACGCGCTGGGCTTTGGGGTGGAAGAAGCACCACCGAAAAAACCGGACTAATTTTCGAGAAGACGTTTCGGCGCCGGGAGTTCGGGCCAGCAGTGCGAATTGCCGCAAGCATTTGGCGCAAATGGCGCTCAGGCGGTCAGTTCATTCCGCCTTTTATTCATCCACCCGCAGCGCGTCGCCGCCATGCAAGGCCAGCAGGCGATGGGCGACCATGTCCAGCGCTGGACGGGTGTTGCCTTGTTTGTCAGTCCATACCCGTGGAGTCAGACTGCCAGCCAACGCAACGGCATCGCCATCGCGCAGGCCGCTGAGCGCAGCGCACAGGCCGTCTTCGAAGGCAATCACGTTGACGAACAGCATGTCGCCTTCGCCGGTGGCCGCTCGGACCTTGGCGACCGTGAAAGGCTTGCCCGCCTTGTCAACACGTTGCTCTGCTTCGCCATAAAGCCTGCCGGCTACCAGTCCATCGATCATGAAAGTCCTTAAGCCCACGAAGAGCCAATGGTCGTGAATTGCGGCCGCAGCGAACGCGTGTCCGGTACAACCTCGTGACGATCAAATTGCTTGTTGACTGGCGCGGGCATTTGCTCGTGCAGCCTCTCCCAAATAATCTGGGAGCAAGAGGTGTCTGCAATATGGAAAACGCACTTTTCGTACGCACAGCAAAAAAGCCCAGAATCTTACGATTCTGGGCTTTTAGCGATCAATGGTCGGCGTGGCGGGATTCGAACTCGCGACCCCTTGCACCCCATGCAAGTGCGCTACCAGGCTGCGCTACACGCCGACAAGACTTAGATTATATGCAGAAAAAACGGTTAGTTCGGAGAAAGCAGCGCGCGGATTTCAAATAATTCCTTGCGCACCGCATTCGAGTCCAAAGTGAAGCCCGTTGCCTCAATCGACAGGTCCCTGGCAGTGTCTACCAACATGCTGGGCATCTCGAAGTCGGCCGCCTCAGGTGCGCCCTCTAGACCCGAATCATCGCGCGCTGGATGGGCCAGTTCCTGCAGCCGGTTGCGGGCTCCACTGATGGTGAAGCCCTGGTCGTACAGCAGATCACGTATACGGCGAATCATGAGCACCTCGTGATGCTGGTAGTAGCGCCGGTTGCCGCGCCGTTTCATGGGGCGCAGCTGCGTGAATTCCTGCTCCCAGTAGCGCAGCACATGCGGCTTGACGCCGCACAATTCTGCGACTTCACCAATCGTGAAGTAGCGCTTGGCAGGGATCGAAGGAAGCGTGGTGCCCATGGACTGCGGATTCAAATGGGAAAGCCGATAAGGGTACTGCAGACACGCCAGACACGCCAGACCCGCCAGTCACCGCGCACCTATTTGCCCGCTAAATCCGTACAAATTCACACATTTGCAGCCGTTTGAATTTGTTCCTTGAGCTTGCTGCTGGCGTGAAAGGTCACCACGCGACGCGCCTTGATCGGAATGGCCTCGCCGGTGCGTGGGTTGCGGCCCGGGCGTGGTGCCTTGGTGCGTATCTGGAAGTTACCAAACCCAGACAATTTGACGTCTTTGCCCTCCACCAGGCTTTGGGAAATCAGGTCAAAAAACGCATCGATCATGTCCTTGGACTCGCGCTTGTTCAACCCGATCTGATCGAACAACAAATCGGCGAGCAACGCCTTGGTCAGGGCCGGCGTCTCCAGGCTCTCCACTGCAAATTCGATCACGGCATCACTCCCCTTCAACGTCATCATCAAACACGCAACCTAGCACCCATACGCTGGGTCAATTCGGCCACGATTGCTTGAACGGCTGAATCGATCTCGGCCTCGGTCAAGGTGGCCTCATCGCTGCCCAAAGTCACACGCACCGCCAGGCTCTTTTCGCCTTGCGCCAGACCACCCGAAGGTGCTTCTTCACCAGCGCGCAGGGCCTTGGGGCGGTACACGTCGAACAACACCGCGGAGCGGAGCATGGCCGCGGACACGGCCTGTTGCACGGCAGCCATGATGTCTGCATGCGTCACACGCTCGGCCACCACCACGGCGAGGTCCCGTTCAACAGCCTGGTGCTTGGCCACGGACTTGAACTGGGGCACCACACGCTGCAGCACGGCGTCCAGTTCCAGCTCAAACATCACGGGCGCCTGGGGCAGATCCCATGACTGGCGCCACTGCGGATGCAGCTCGCCCACAAAGCCGATGGCGCGCCCGTCCACCAGAACGCGCGCAGTGCGGCCCGGGTGCATGGCGGGGTGGGTGCCGGGCTCGAAGGTGGCGCGCAAAGGCGCCAGCAGCGCTTCCACATCACCCTTCACATCGAAGAAGTCGATGGCCTGTTCTTTGCGGCCCCATTGCAGCGCATCGTTGGGGCCATAGGCCAGGCCAGACACACGCATGGGTTGGTGAAAGCCTTCCACCGTCGTGTCGGTGTTGCCCACTGTGGCGTCGCGCAGGAACACACGACCCAGCTCGAACACACGCACCCGCTGTGCCTTGCGGTCCAGGTTGAACTTCAAAACCTGTAGCAAAGAACCTAACAAGGTAGAGCGCATGACGCTCATCTGGCTTGCAATCGGGTTCAGCAACTTGATGGGCTGGGCGTTGCCCGCCAGTTCGTGCTCCCAACGCTCTTCCACAAAGCTGAAGTTGATGGTTTCCTGGTACCCCAGGCCGGCCAGTTGGCGGCGCACGGCAAACGGACTGCGCGTGGCCTCGGCAGCAAGCTTGGGTGTGATGGGCGCCAGCGGTGGCGTGGTCGGCAAATTGTTGTAGCCCACCATGCGCGCGACTTCCTCGATCAGGTCTTCCTCGATCGTGATGTCAAAACGGTACGTGGGCGGAGCGACCGTGAGGGTGCCGTCGCCCTGCACCACCGGCAGTCCAAGGCGCTGCAGTGCGCCTGCGCACTGCTCTTGCGTGAGCGGCATGCCGATGACCTTGGCCGCCCGCGCCACACGCAGGGTGACGGGCTTGGGCGCGGGCAGGTTTACCGCCTGGTCGTCCATGGGGCCGCACACGGTCTCGGGTGTGCCGCAGATGTCGATCACCAGTTGGGTGATGCGTTCAATGTGCTCCACCGTCAGGCTCGGATCCACTCCACGCTCAAAACGGTGGCCCGCATCGGTCGAGAAGTTGAAGCGGCGCGAGCGACCTGCCACGGCCTTGGGCCACCAGAAAGCGGCCTCGATATAGATGTTTTTCGTGTCGTCAGACACTGCGGTAGCGTCGCCGCCCATGATGCCGGCCAGCGACTCGACCTGATGGTCGTCAGCGATCACACCCACCTTATCGTCTACGGTGATGGTGTTGCCATTGAGCAGCTTGAGCTGCTCGCCGGGCTTGCCCCAGCGCACATCCAGCCCACCGTGGATCTTGTCCAGATCAAAAATATGCGAGGGACGGCCCAGCTCGAACATCACGTAGTTCGAGATGTCCACCAGGGGCGACACGCCCCGCTGACCACAACGCGCTAGGCGGTCGAGCATCCATGGGGGAGTCGCAGCGCGTGTGTTCACGTTGCGCACGATGCGGCCGGAGAAACGGCCGCACAGGTCGGTGGCACTCACCTTGACGGGCAGCTTGTCGGAAAGCGTCGCATTGACCACAGGGAACGACGGCGGCTGCAGCGGTACGCCCGTCAATGCGGATACTTCGCGCGCGACGCCAAAAATGCTTAGGCAGTGCGCCAGATTGGGCGTGAGCTTGAGGGTGAAGAGCGTGTCGTCCAGCTTCAGATGCTCGCGGATGTCCTGCCCGACGGGTGCCGATGCATCCAGTTCCAGCAGCCCGCCGTGATCTTCCGACAGCTTCAGCTCACGGGCCGAGCACAACATGCCCTGGCTTTCCACGCCGCGCAGCTTGCCCACCTTGATGAGGAAAGGCTTGCCGTCATCGCCCGGTGGCAGTTCGGCCCCCACCAGCGCACAAGGCACTTTGATGCCCACGCGCGCATTGGGTGCGCCGCACACGATGTTGAGCAAGGCGCCCTGCCCCACATCCACCTGGCAGATGCGCAGTCGGTCCGCGTCGGGGTGCTGCACGGCTTCCTTGATTTCGCCCACAACGATCTTGGTGAACGGCGGGGCCACGGGCCGCAGCTCTTCGACCTCCAGACCCGCCATGGTCAGCGTGTCGGCCAGTTCTTGGGTGGTCAGCAGTGGATTACAGAATTCGCGCAACCAGGACTCGGGGAATTGCATAGTAAAGAGATTCTTTGGCGTTTGCTCTTAAAAAAGTAGCTGCTTGCGCTTTTCTATTCTGGATTTCAATATCACAGGGCTCTGAAACCCATTGGAATCAAGCGCTAGCAGCTCACTTTTTTGCTTTATTGGAACTGCGACAGAAAACGGATGTCTCCGTCGAAGAACAGGCGCAGGTCGTTCACGCCATAGCGCAGCATGGTCAGCCGGTCGGGGCCCATGCCAAACGCAAAACCGATGTACCTCTCGGGGTCGAGTCCCATGTTGCGCACGACGTTGGGGTGGACCTGGCCCGAGCCGGCCACTTCCAGCCAACGGCCGGCCAGCGGGCCTGTCTGGAACTGGATGTCGATCTCGGCGCTGGGCTCCGTGAAGGGGAAGAAGCTGGGGCGAAAGCGCAGCACCAGATCGTCGCTTTCAAAGAAGGTGCGGCAAAACGCCGTGAAGATGACCTTCAGATCCTTGAAGCTCACGTTTTCACCGATCCACAGGCCTTCGCACTGGTGGAACATGGGCGAATGCGTAGCGTCGCTGTCCACGCGGTACGTACGGCCCGGCGCGATCACGCGGATCTCTGGCATGGGCTGGCCGGCATCCAGCGCAGCGCGGTGCTTCTTCACATGCTGCACCGCATGGCGGATCTGCATGGGGCTGGTGTGGGTGCGCAACAGGTTTGGGGCGGTGGCAGTGCCGCCCTCCACATAAAACGTGTCGTGCATGGAGCGCGCAGGGTGGTCTTCCGGCGTGTTCAGCGCGGTGAAGTTGAACCAGTCGGTCTCGATCTCGGGGCCCTGGGCCACATCGAAACCCATCGAACCGAAGATTCCCTCGATCCGTTCGAGCGTGAGCGATACGGGGTGCAGCCCGCCCTGCCCGCGCTGACGGCCTGGCAAGCTCACATCCAGCGCCTCGGCCTTCAGTTGCACTTGCAGCTCGGCATCGGCCAACGCCTGTCGGCGTGCAGTGAGCGCTGCCTCTATAGCCTGCTTGGCCACGTTGATGGCTGCACCACGGGATTTCTTTTCCTCGACGGAAAGCTGCGCCATGCCCTTCATGAGCTCGGTCACGCGGCCTGACTTGCCCAGAAACTGCGCCTTGGCGTTTTCCAGATCAGCAGGGGTGGCGCTTTGGGCAAACAGTTGCGTCGCGCTCTCGACCAGGGAATCCAACTCGTTCATACGACTCTTTATCGCTCGTGAAAAATAAACAAGGGCTAGCGCCTTTTCAAGCTCTAGCC
>NZ_JBKBXG010000045.1:0-43709 GCF_046314175.1 Acidovorax sp.
GCGTGATCACCGTGGAAGACGGCAAGTCGCTGGACAGCGAACTGGACGTCGTGGAAGGCATGCAGTTTGACCGCGGCTACCTGTCGCCCTACTTCATCAACAACCCAGAAAAGCAATCCGCCATTCTGGACAACCCCTTCGTGCTGCTGTTCGACAAGAAGATCAGCAACATCCGCGACCTGCTGCCCACGCTGGAGCAAGTTGCCAAGGCTGGCCGTCCCCTGCTGATCATTGCCGAAGAAGTCGAAGGCGAAGCCCTTGCTACTTTGGTCGTGAACACGATCCGCGGCATCCTGAAGGTTGTGGCTGTCAAGGCTCCAGGCTTTGGCGACCGTCGCAAGGCCATGCTGGAAGACATCGCCATCCTGACGGGCGGCAAGGTCATCGCTGAAGAAGT
Organism: Acidovorax sp.; assembly: GCF_046314175.1. Taxonomy (GTDB): domain Bacteria; phylum Pseudomonadota; class Gammaproteobacteria; order Burkholderiales; family Burkholderiaceae_C; genus Acidovorax. The sequence continues at coordinate 398 of NZ_JBKBXG010000045.1, forward strand.
GGGCCTGACGCTCGAAAAGGTGACTTTGGCCGACCTGGGTCAAGCCAAGCGCATCGAAGTGGGCAAGGAAAACACCATCATCATCGACGGCGCTGGCGCTGCTGCTGACATCGAAGCCCGCGTCAAGCAAGTGCGCGTGCAGATCGAAGAAGCCACGTCCGACTACGACCGCGAAAAGCTGCAAGAGCGCGTAGCCAAGCTGGCCGGCGGCGTGGCCGTGATCAAGGTCGGCGCTGCCACCGAAGTCGAAATGAAGGAAAAGAAGGCCCGCGTGGAAGACGCACTGCACGCAACGCGCGCAGCTGTGGAAGAAGGCGTTGTGGCTGGCGGCGGCGTGGCTCTGCTGCGTGCCAAGCAAGCGGTTGGCACCTCCATCAAGGGTGACAACGCTGACCAGGACCACGGCATTGCCCTGGTGCTGAAGGCCATCGAAGCGCCTCTGCGCGAAATCGTGAACAACGCCGGCGGCGAAGCCTCGGTGGTGGTGAACGCTGTGTTGGCCGGCAAGGGCAACTTCGGCTTCAACGCTGCCAACGACAGCTACGGCGACATGCTCGAACTGGGCATTCTGGACCCCACGAAGGTCACCCGCACGGCCCTGCAAAACGCAGCGTCTGTGGCCTCGCTGCTGCTGACGACTGAGTGCATGGTGGCTGACGCCCCCAAGGATGAAGCCGGCGCTGGCGGCGGCATGCCTGACATGGGCGGCATGGGTGGCATGGGCGGCATGGGCATGTAATTGCCCGGCCCGTACCGGGCAGGCTGCAAGCCCACCCGGTAACGCCAAAAAACAAACCCCGCAGGCTGCAAGGCCTGCGGGGTTTTTTATTGGTTGGGCGGGCGGCCATTGGGCTTCAGGCAAGGGAGCAGACGGCGTACCGCACCGGCTCTTTGGCCACCAGGATGTCGGCCACCCAAGTTGAAAGGCGCGCCGCTCAGATGGCACTTGGGGATGACACAAACTGATATTTCGTGATGCGTATAGGCGATATCTGCAGTTAACGCTTCATAACAATTAATAAGCCATCTTACTTTTATCAGGCATTGCAGCAGCAAACACCCGCCCCGTCATATCTGGATACACTTCGCCGCGCTCCTACCCCTTCAGCATCTGAAGGGGTTGGCTGACGGCCTTTCCATAGCGCCCCGTCGAGGAGCCTTTTTCTCCCTCAGACTTCCATGGCGCTCACACCTCCTACTGTCACCGTTCTCGACCTGACCGCTCGGTTGGGTCTTCACTCCCTGGCGCAACTGGGCGTTGCCAACACCTCTGGGCCGGGCCCCTGGCTGCAGATTCCGCTGGCAGACGCCACCGTGGCGCCGCTGGTGGACTGGCTTCGCCCTGCCAACGCCAAGGAGCTGCGCTTGCCGTCACCGCAAAGCGCTGCTGTCATCCTGCTGGTGGGCCCGGGTTCGGTGAATCTGGTGCGTTCCACGCTCGAATGGCTAGCGCCGCACAACCCTGCAGTGGTCTGGGCGTTTCTGATGCCCAACGCAGTGATGGAAGAGTCGATCTTCAAGGCCGCCCCGCCCGCGCAGATGGCACGCACCCACGTCTACCAGCTGCCCGACAGCAACCCCCAAACCCTGTGGTTCATTCTGATGGAGCAGCTGAGCAAGCTGAGTGTCATGGATGACCTGGCCCTTCAGCAAACCCGAAACCCCAACGAAACAAACGATATGAGCTCCAACCTGAAGCAATGCATGGATTCCGCGATGACCATTGATGGCGCAACCGCAGTGGCACTGGTCGACTACCGCAGCGGCATGTGCCTTGCGCAAGCGGGCGGCGGAATGAACCTGGACCTGGCTGCAGCCGGCAACACCGAAGTGGTGCGCGCGAAGATCAAGACGATGGAGGCGCTGGGCCTGCGCCGTGGCATCGAGGACATTCTGATCACTCTGGGAGACCAATACCACCTGATTCGCCTGGTGCCCAACAACCTCGGTCTGTTTCTGTACCTGGTGCTGGACAAGGCCAAGGGCAATCTGGCTCTGGCACGCTACAAGTTGACGGACATTGAGCGCTCGCTGAAGGTGTGAGCCGACCCCGCCCTTGGGGCCCAACGCTGCCCTGATCGCAGCCCCCAAAAAAATAAGCCCGCAGACCTCACGGCCTGCGGGTTTTGTTTTGAGAACAAGCCTCAAAAACTATCTTTTTAATAGCTACTAGCGCTTACCAGATAAGCGCTAACGGCCAATTTGATGCTTAACTAACCAGTCACCCCACCTTGCGCAACGCCTGCGCGGCCCGCGCCAGCTCGGTGATGCGCGCCCAGTCGCCGGACCGCACCGCGTCGGCGGGCGTCAGCCACGATCCACCCACGCAGCGCACATTGGGCAGCGCCAGGTAGTTGGGGGCCGTGGCGTTGGTGATGCCCCCGGTGGGGCAAAAGCTGACCTGACCAAACGGGCTGGCCCAGGACTTGAGCAGTGGCATGCCGCCCACGGCCTCGGCCGGGAAGAGCTTGAGAAACGAGAAACCATCGGCCAGGGCAGCCATGATTTCGCTCGACGTGGCGACACCGGGCAGCAAAGGCAGATTCAGCGCCTTGCATGCATGGCCGACCTCGGACGTGTAGCCAGGGCTCACTGCAAAACGCGCACCCGCCTCACTGGCGCGGCGGGCGTCGTCGGCGTTGAGCACTGTACCGACACCCACCACCGCTTCAGGCAACTGGCACGCAATCGCTTCAATGGCGGGCAGGCCCGCAGCGGTGCGCAGCGTGACCTCCAGCACCTTCACACCACCGGCCAGCAGGGCCTCAGCCAGGGGCAACGCGTCTTCCACGCGGTCGATCACGATGACGGGGATGACGGGGCCGTGGCTGGCGATATCGAGAGGGTTCATTCAATTGCTCCTAATTAGTGATGTGCCGAGCGCCCTGCCTACAGCCAGGTGCAGGCGCCCTGTTCGGCACCGCCTGCATGGCGGCGAAAGTTGGTAAACAGTTCGCGGCCAAAGCCGGCCGCGGGGGGTGCGGTGTAGGGCGCCACGGGGCGGGCGGCCCAGGTGGCTTCATCAACCAGCACATCCAGCGTGCCGGCCACAGCGTCCACACGCACGATGTCGCCATCGAGCACCTTGGCCAGCGGGCCACCGGCCAGCGCCTCGGGCGTCACGTGGATGGCCGCAGGCACCTTGCCCGATGCGCCGCTCATGCGCCCGTCGGTCACCAGCGCCACCTTGAACCCCTGGTTCTGCAGCACGGCCAGCGGTGGGGTGAGCTTGTGCAGTTCGGGCATGCCATTGGCCTGCGGGCCCTGAAAGCGCACCACGGCCACCATGTCCTGCTGCACCTCGCCTGCGCTGAAGGCGGCGAGCAGGGCCTCTTGCGAATCGAACACGCGCGCAGGCGCTTCGATGATGTGGCGGTCTTCGGGCACGGCCGAGACCTTGATCACCGCGCGACCCAGACGCCCTTGCAGCAGGCGCAGTCCGCCGGTGGGCGAGAAAGGCTGGGTGACCGGCCGCAGCACGGTGTCGTCGCCCGACACGGTGGGAGCGCCCTGCCCGCCTGCGGCAATGCCGCCCGCGTTCACGCTCATCACATCGGGGTGCATGAAGCCGCCGGACAGCAGCTCGCGCAAGATCCACGCAGGGCCGCCTGCGGCCTGGAACTGGTTCACGTCGGCGTCGCCATTGGGGTACACGCGGGCCAGCAGCGGCACGGCGGATGACAGCTCGTCAAAGTCTGACCAGTCAATCAGAATGCCCGCACTGCGCGCAATGGCCACCCAGTGGATCAGGTGGTTGGTGGACCCACCCGTGGCCAACAAGGCCACCATGGCGTTGACAATGCAGCGCTCGTCCACCACATGACCAATGGGCGTGAAGCGCGATCCGCGCTTGCCAATGTCGAGCACCGTGCGCACGGCTTGGCGCGTGAAGGCTTCGCGCTCTTCGGTGCCGGGCGGCGCAAAGGCCGCGCCGGGCACATGCAGGCCCATGGCTTCGAGCAGCATCTGGTTGCTGTTGGCGGTGCCGTAAAAGGTGCAGGTGCCAGGGCTGTGGTACGCGGCCGATTCTGCCTTGAGCAACTCATCACGCCCCACCAGGCCTTGCGCGTACTGCTCGCGCACCTTGGCTTTGTCCTTGTTGGGCAGCCCGGTGCCCATGGGGCCTGCAGGCACAAACACGCAGGGCAGGTGCCCGTAGTGCAGCGCGCCAATGAGTAGGCCGGGCACGATCTTGTCGCACACGCCCAGCAGCAGCGCGCCATCGAACACATCGTGGGACAGCGCTACCGCAGTGGCCATGGCAATGGCATCGCGGGAGAACAGCGACAGCTCCATGCCAGGCGTGCCCTGCGTGACGCCGTCGCACATGGCGGGCACGCCGCCTGCGACCTGCACCGTGGCGCCGTTTTGTGCGGCTTCGTCGCGCAGGATGGCGGGGTAGCTCTGGTACGGCTGGTGGGCCGACAGCATGTCGTTGTAGGCCGTCACCACGCCAATGTTGGGCGCCTTTTCGACGGTGATCTTGAACTTGTCAGCACTGGGCAGCGCGGCATAGGCGTGGGCCAGGTTGGCGCAGCCCATGCGGTCCTGGGTGGGTTTGCGGGCCAGCATGTCGTCGATGCCAGCAAGATAAGCAGCGCGGGTGTCGGCACTGCGCTGCGTGATGCGGGCCGTCACGCGCGCTACAACTGAATGCATGGGATGCTCCATCGGTGGGTGGGCCCTCGAACCCGGGTCGGATACGGGGCCACAATTTGAGTGCCCTAGAATGTAACTCGATAACCATTTCACTTCAACCCATGACTCTGCAAACCCTGCCCTTGCCACCGTCCGAACTGGGCGAATCGCCCTTCTGGCACCCCGAGGAAAACTGCCTCTACTGGTGTGACATTCAGGGCTTTGCTGTAAATGCCTGGACACCCGCCACGGGGCAGCACCGGCATTGGAAAATGCCCAGCGAACCCGGTTGCTGCGCCCCCGCGCCAAGCGGTCAATTGGTAATTGGGTTACGAGATGGCTTCTATCTGCTGAACACCACCACAGGCGCACTGACCTGCCTGGCACTGTTGCCTGCTGACCAGCACAACACCCAGATGCTGCGTCTGAACGATGGCCGCTGTGACACCGCAGGCCGGTTCTGGGCCGGGTCGGTGATCACGCCGCGCACCGCACCCGACGCAGCGCTGTGGTGCCTGGCCGCTACCGACGGCGGCTACTCCGTGCGCTACATGGCGGGCGACAACTTCACGGCCAACGGCCTGGCTTTCAGCCCGGACGACCGGTTCATGTACTGGTCCAACACGCCCGAGCACCGGATTGACCGGTTTGACTTCGACGTGCCCACGGGTGCCATCGCCCACCGCCAGCCCTGGATGCAGTTTGACCACAAGGTGGACGGCCAGCCCTACGGTGGCCGCCCCGATGGCGCAGCAGTGGATGTGGACGGCAACTACTGGGTGGCGATGTACGAAGGCGGCTGCGTGCTGCAACTGTCGCCATCCGGCGCTGTGCTGCAGCGCATTGCCACACCAGTGACCTGCCCCACGATGGTGTGTTTGGGGGGCGAAGATTTGCGCACGCTGTACGTCACGTCGGCCCGCGCCGGGCGGCCTGAGCACGAACAGACCGCCGCCATACCTGCCGGCTCGCTGTTCAGCGCGCGGGTCACCACACCGGGCTTGCCGGTGAACTTCTTTCGGCTGACGCGTTGACTTGGTGCCCGGCCAGCGCCACTTGGAAAATATGGCTTAAAAGTGCCTCTAGCGCTTATCCCATAAGCGCTAGCAGCTATCTATTTTGAAGTCTCATCTATCCACGCAGCCGCTTCAACAGCCCTGCGGTGGATCCATCCAGCCCAGTGGCGTCACCCGAGCCCAGCCGAGCCTCGATGTCCCTGGCCAGCACTTTGCCCAGCTCCACGCCCCACTGGTCAAAGCTATTGATGCCCCACAGACTGCCACTGACGAAAACGCGGTGCTCTTGCAGCGCAATCAGCGCGCCGAGCGATGCAGGGGTGAGCGCATCCAGCAGCAAGAAGGTGCTGGGCCGGTTGCCCGGAAAGTGACGGTGCCCGTCGTCGGCGCTCACCTTACCCACCATCAGCGCCTGGGCCTGCGCCAGCGCGTTGGCCAGCAGCTTGTTGTGGTGGCCCTTGAGCGGGTGCGTGGGCTGGCGCACGGCGATCAGCTCCAGCGGCAGCACGTCGGTGCCCTGGTGCAGCATCTGAAAGAAAGCGTGTTGGCCGTTGGTGCCTGGCTCGCCCCACAGCACGGGTGACGTGGCATAGGGCAGCGGTTGGCCGTCCAGCCCCACGCGCTTGCCGTTGCTTTCCATCTCCAGCTGCTGCAGATAGGCCGGCAGGCGGCCCAGCGCCGCGTGGTAGGGCGCGATGCAGCGGCTGGTAAAGCCATGGAAGTTGCGGTACCAGACGTCCAGCAGGCCCAGGCGCACGGGCAGGTTCTGCGCCAAGGGGGCGGTGCGAAAGTGCTCGTCCATGGCGTGCGCTCCGGCCAGTAGGTCCCTAAAGCCCGCCGAGCCAATCGCCATCGCAATCGGCAGGCCAATGGCCGACCACAGCGAATAGCGCCCGCCCACCCAATCCCAGAATCCGAAAGTAGTGGCGATGCCCAGCGTCTTTGCGGCATCCACATTGGTGGTGAGCGCCGCAAAGTGGCGCGCCACATCGGTGCCGCCGTTGTCAGCAAACCACGCCAGCGCCGATCGGGCGTTGGTCATGGTTTCTGCGGTGGTGAAGGTCTTGGACGCGACGAGGAACAGCGTGTTCTCAGGCCGCAGCATGCGCAGCGTGGTGTGCAGCTCGTGCCCGTCCACGTTGGATACGAAATGAAACCGCTTGCCCGGCGCGCGAAACTCTTCGAGCGCCAGCACGGCCATGTGCGGGCCCAGGTCCGACCCGCCGATGCCGATGTTGACCACGTCGGTGATGGACTCGTCCGCGCGCACCGTGTCGGCATAGGCCAGCATGGCATCCAGCGTGGCATGCACCCGCACCAGGTCGGCGGCCATCGTGCGTTCATCGCCCGGCAGCCCCAAGCCCGCGGGGCGGCGCAGCAGGGTGTGCAGCACCGCGCGGCCTTCGGTGGTGTTGATGGGCTGGCCGCCCAGCATGGCATCGCGGTGTTGCTCCAGGCCGCTGTGGCGGGCCATGTCCAGTAGCAACGCCTCGGTGTCGCGGCTCCACAGGTTTTTGGAGAGGTCGGCAAACACATGCGGGGCTGACTGGCTGAAATGCTCAAACCGCTGCGCGTCCTGCGCGAAGGACTCCCGCAGATCCTGCTGGCTGGCGCCGTTCGAAAAATGGGCCTGCAGCAAAGGCCATTCGGGGGTTTGGTCGCAACGGAGGGACATGGGTTCAGTCGAAGGAAGTGGTCAACGCGGCTGAAATGGTAACTTGATTACAAAAACATCTTGGTACTCTGTCGCATGCAAAGTGTGAAAAAACGTTTGCAAGCCATAGACCTACACACAGATCGCACAAATCGATGTAACGAGATTACAATTTCTAGCCTCAAACGTGCACAACAACACCCTGATACGGAGACCCCATGAGTTTTGACCTTGTCCTGTTTGGTGGAACAGGTGATCTGGCCTGGCGCAAGCTCATGCCGGCGTTGTTCCAGGCGTTCCGGCATGGAACGCTGCCCCAGGGGGGGCGCATCATTGCGGTGGCACGCGACGAGCTCAGCCATGAACAATACCGCAGCCTGATCAAGGCGCGGTTTGACAGCGTGGAGCTGGCCAAGCGCCCCACTCCGGACGAGTTCGAGCGTTTTGGCGCGCTGCTGCACTACCTGCGCATGGACCTGTCCAAAACCGAGGACTACACCAAGCTGGCCGCCATGCTGCACGAACGCGGCGCCGACTCGGTGGTGATGTATGTGGCCACCGCGCCCAGCCTGTTCACCAACGTGTGCGAGCAGATCGCGGCCGTGGGCCTGAACGGCCCCACCACCCGCGTGGTGCTGGAAAAGCCGCTGGGCCACGACCTCCAATCCAACCAGGCCATCAACGACACGCTGCGCCGCGTGCTCAAGGAAGAACAGGTCTTTCGCATCGACCACTACCTGGGCAAACCATCGGTGCAGAACCTGTTTGCCATGCGCTTTGGCAACGCACTGTTCGAGCCCCTGTGGCGGCGCGAAACCATTGCCAACATCCAGATCACCATTGCCGAAGAACTGGGCGTGGAAACACGCGGCGCGTTTTATGACCAGACCGGCGCCCTGCGCGACATGGTGCAGAACCACGCGCTGCAACTGCTGTGTGCGATTGGCATGGAGCCGCCGATCAACTCCAGTGCCAACGCCATCCGCGACGAAAAGCTCAAGGTGCTGCAGTCGCTCAAGCCCTGGAGCATGGAGACCATTGGCCAGCACGTGATTCGCGGGCAGTACGCGGCGGGCAACGTGCACGGCACCCCGGTACCCGGCTACCTGCAAGAAAAAGGCGTGGCCCCCGGCAGCACCACCGAAACCTTTGTGGCGCTGCGCACCGAGATCTCCAACTGGCGCTGGGCCGGTGTGCCGTTCTACATCCGCACCGGCAAGCGGCTGGCGGGGCGGGATGCACACATCGCCGTCAACTTCCGCCCGGTGCCGCACCCCATCTTCAAGACCCCTGCCGGTGCCGCCAACCGCTTGGTGATCAACCTGCAGCCCAAGGACGGGCTGGAGCTGCACCTGCTGGCTCAGGGCGCCGCCCAGCACCAGACGGAGCCCGCGCTGTCGCAGGTGCACCTGAACCTGGACTTCGACCAGCGCTTTGGCACCGAACGCGTGGGCGCCTACGAACGCCTGCTGCTCGATGTGATTGCGGGCCGCCTGAACCTGTTTGTGCGCAGCGATGAACAAGAAGAAGCCTGGCGCTGGGTGGAGCCCATCCTGCAGCATTGGAAGAACGACCCCGTGGGGCCACGCCCGTATGCTGCGGGCAGCTGGGGCCCCAGTTCGGCCAGCGCAATGATTGCGCGGGATGGGTATTGCTGGAGCGAGGAGATGTGATGGGCAGGTGGTAGCCTTGGGAGGCCCCATCTGCTCTCAGACCACACAGAGTCACCGCCATGCCCAAGAAACGAAAGTTTCTCCCCTTCCTCCTGAGCATTCCGTTCATCGGAGCACTCGCCTTCTTCGGTCCGTCAGGCCCTGAAGGATGGAAATCTGCCTGTGGATGCATTCCTACCGACTGGAATTTCGTGATCTACCTGCAGCTAGAAGCTGAAGGAACATCATTCCCAGCTTCTGTTGATCTCGACAAGTTGGACAGCGAAAAGGTTGTCTCTGGCTTCTTGCGCAAGATACCCCTTGGCTCCAGTCTGCAAGAAATCAAGGAAATCAGCAGAGGCATGGAGTCCTCTTGTGAAGCGGTCAATGCGCGCATCTATCAGTGCAACTATTGGCTTCAGTTCAAACGCACCTCAGCACGAGGCTACTCCGTGTTGTTTCACCTCTCGGACAGCCAGCACCTCCAGTCGCTTGAAGCCCGAGCAGTGACGGGAGAGAGAGGAAAAGTGCTGTGAACAGCGCGTAACCCTCAGCAGACGTGTGCGCATGCAACCCCGCCATGCCGCACCGCCCCATGTCACAGCAGAAAGGGAAGCACATGTTCCAAAAAATCATGGTTCTGGTGGATGAGCACCCGCCCGCCCAGGCCGCCATCCACACCGGCATTGAAATTGCCCGGGTACACGCCGCCCAGGTGATCTATCTGTATGTGCCCCCGGCCTACGCGTTTCCCATGGTCGACATGCCGGGAGGCGGCATGGCGGCGTTTGCCGCACACACGGCCGAGCAGTTTGAACAACAAACGCAATCGACGGCGTCTGACCTGCTGAAAGCGGCCGAAGACGCGGCCCGTGCCGCCGGGGTGGACAGCGCGTGCGCCATGGCCCCGGGCGATGCGTCTGCCGACTACGTGGCAGAGGCCACCGCCACGCATGGCTGCGACCTGGTCGTAGTGGCGGCGCCGGGCAGCAATGCGGTGGTGCGGCTGCTCACGGGCAACATCATTCCCGGCTTGATCTCCCGGTCTCCAGTGCCCGTCATGATCTGCCCTGCGGGCGCGTGACTGCCGGGGCGGTAAAGCCCTCCATCCGCCTGCGCAGCAGCTTTGCGCCACACTGCCCAGTTGCGCACCACAGTGCCCACCCTTTTTCACACCACTGGCCAACACATCTGGCACCCCATGGACGACCTGCTGATAAGAACCACGCTCCACAGCGACATCGATGAACTCCTGAAACTGCAGGAGCGCGTCTACCCCGCCATCGACCCCTGGCGGCGGGACCACCTGGAAGAACAGCTCAACATGTTTCCCGAAGGCCAGCTGATGGCCGAAATCGACGGTCGGGTGGTGGGCTGCGCCAGCTCGCTGGTGATCCTGTGGAACGAATGGTCGGACGAGCACACCTGGCAGGAAATCACCGCCAAAGGCACCTTCAGCACGCACAACCCCCAGGGTCTGACGCTGTACGGTGCCGAGGTTTTTGTGGACCCCGAAATGCGCGGGCTGCAGATTGGGCACTACCTGTACGAAGGCCGCCGCCAGCTGTGCAAAACCCTGAACCTGCGTCGCATCATTGCGTGTGGACGGCTGCCGGGCTATTTGCCGCATTCCAAAGACATGACGGCCGAGCAATACGCCAAAAAGGTGCTGTGGGGCGACTTCACGGACCCGGTGCTGAGCTTTCAGCTGCGCGAGGATTTTCGCTACTGTGGGATCATGAAAGACTACCTGCCGCAAGACCATGAATCGTGCGGCCAGGCGGCTCTGATCGTGTGGATCAACCCGGACTACGACCCGTCTCGCCCGACGGCCCTGCAATCGGCCATCGCTGCCAGCCCCTAGGACATTCATGACAGTTCAAGCACAAGACATGCACCCCGTTTTCAGCCCCAGCCAGGGCATCGTCCGCATCGCGGCGGTGCAATACCTGCTGCGCTCCATCGACGACTGGGCGGGGTTCGAGAACCAGGTCCGCTTTGTCATGAAAGCGGCGGGCGACTACAAGCCGCAGTTCGTGATGTTCCCCGAGATCTTCACCACGCAGTTGCTGTCCTTCATGGACACGTCCGACCTGCGCACGGCGGTGCGCCGGATGGACGAGTTCACCGACCGCTACATCGAGCTCTTCACCGACCTGGCCAAGCGCTGGGGCGTGCACATCATCGGCGGCAGCCACCCCACGCTGTCCAACGGCAAGTTGCTCAACACGGCCTACCTGTTCAGCCCGCAGGGCAAGGTGTTCACGCAGGACAAGATCCACCTGACCCGCTGGGAAAAAGAAAAGTGGAAGGGCGACCCGGGCCACCAGCTGACCGTGTTTGACACGCCTCATGGCCGTATTGCGATCCTGATCTGCTACGACATCGAGTTCCCCGAGCTGTCGCGCATGGTGTGCGAACAAGGCGCCGACATCATCTTTGTGCCGTCGTGCACGGATGACCGCCAGGGCTTCTGGCGCGTTCGGTACTGCTGCCACGCGCGCGCCATCGAAAACCAGGTGTATGTGGCCGTCACGGGCACGGTAGGCAACCTGGCGGTGGAGGGCCTGGGGTTGCACTACGGGCAAGCAGCCATCATCACGCCATCCGACTTCCCGTTCGCACGCGACGGCATTGCCGCCGAAGGCGTGCCCAACATGGAACAGATCGTCATCGCCGACGTGGACCTGGCCAAGCTGGTGGCCAACCGCGTCAACGGCACCACCATCCCGCTGTACGACAAGCGCAAGGATGTGTACGCCAATATGGTGAGCGTCGTTCCGACCTACACGGCTGCGAATTGAGCGGACGTGCTGGGCCCGGGTCGGGTGACGCCGGGCTCAGTCAGGTTGCGTCTATCCCGCAATGTCCAGCGCCCGCGATGCGCCATACAGCGCAGGCGTGGCGCTGGGGTCGATGACCCAGCACGGGATGGATGCGAGGTAGGGCTGAAAACGCCCCTTGGATTCGAACCGCGTGCGGAACGACGATTTATCGAACCACGTGCCCAGGCGCGGCACCATGCCGCCACCAATGAACACGCCACCGCGCGCGCCCAGGGTAAGAGCCAGGTTGCCCGCCACGCTGCCCAGAAAGCCGCAGAACAGGTCCAGCGCCTCCAGGGCCAGTGCGTCATTGGACTGCAGCGCAAGCTCAGTCACCTGGGCGGCCGAGCTGATCTCCTTGCCGCCGCGCTGGGCCAGCCTGCGCAGCGCGTGGTACAGGTCCACCAGCCCTGCGCCCGAGACAGCGCGCTCAGCCGACACATGGCCGTAGCGCTCCTGCAAGATGGCGATCACGTCGAACTCGCGCTGCGTCTGCGCCGCCAGTGACACATGCCCGCCCTCGCCCGACAAGGGCACGCCGTTGCTGGACCCGGGCGGGAAGACCAGACCCGACACACCCAGACCCGTGCCTGGGCCCAGCAGCGCAATCGCAGCGCCCGGGACGGCCTCGCCGCCACCCACGGGCCGCAGCAGGTCGGGCGTCAGCAGGGGCAATGCCAGCGCCAGCGCAGTGAAGTCGTTGATGACCACCAGGCGCTCAAAACCGAACGCCTCGCGCACTGCGCGTTGCGAAAAGCTCCAGCTGTGGTTGGTCATGCGGATGGCGTCGCCCGTGACGGGGTTGGCAATGCCGAACGCCGCCTCGCGCGGGGTGGGCACACCCACTTCTTTCAGGTACGCCGACAGCGCGGCGTCCACAGTGGGGAACTGTGCGCAAGGCAAAACGCGCGTGTCGTTCAAAGGGCCGCCCGGCTCGTTCTGCCAGGCCAGGCGGATGTTGGTGCCGCCGATGTCGGCGAGGAGGCGCTGAGGGTGCATAGGAAAAGGATGGAGACCAAAGGTCATACGCCCCACTGCCCTGCGGCAGATGGCGGCCGGCGGATCGCAATCGCTATTATTTCTATAGCTACTCGCGCATGATGGATAAGCGCTAAAGCCTATTTTTACCTGAATTTCCTGTTCAGGCAAAGACCAAAGCCCCTTCGCGTGGCTACCCAGCGGCCGGGGGGCCGAACCGGTCAGCCTGCCAATCGCTCTTCGGACTTGGCGTCGAACCAGTGCGCATGGGCTGGTGCCACCGTCAGGCCCACCTGATCGCCCGGCTGCGCGCGGGTTTGGGCATCGGTACGCAGAGTGACGGTGCCTGCGGCGGTGTCCACCATCACGTAAGTGTCGGGGCCGGTGGGCTCGACCACGCTCACGGTGCCGCGCCACGGTGCGCTGTCCTGCATCACCAGGTGCTCTGGCCGCACGCCCAGCATGACTTCGGCGGAGGCCAGTGGCGCCGCCAGGTCGAGCGAGGCACCTTGAACAGCGAAGTACCCAGTCGCTTGCGTGCCCCGCAGCAGGTTCATGGTGGGCGAGCCGATGAACGTGGCCACGTAGGTGTTGGCCGGGCGGTTATATATCTCGTCGGGCGTGCCCAGTTGCTGCACCACGCCGCCCTTCATCACCGCAATGCGTGACCCGAGCGTCATGGCCTCGACCTGGTCGTGCGTCACGTAGACGCTGGTGATGCCGCTGGCCTGGTGCAGGCGCTTGATCTCGGCACGCATCTCCACGCGCAGCTTGGCGTCCAGGTTGGACAGCGGCTCGTCAAACAAAAAGAGCTGCGGCTGGCGCGCCAGCGCCCGCCCCATGGCCACGCGCTGGCGCTGGCCGCCCGACAGTTGGCTGGGCCGGCGGTCCAGCAGGTGCGTGATCTGCAGCATGGCGGCCACTTCGTCGATGCGTTTCTTGCGCTCGGGCTTGGGCATCTTGCGCATCTCCAGCGCAAAGCCGATGTTGTCGGCCACGCTCAGGGTGGGGTACAGCGCATAGCTCTGAAACACCATGGCAATGTCACGGTCGCGCGGGGGCATGCCCACCACGTTCTTGCCAGCGATGCGGACCTCACCCTCGGTGGGTTCATCAAGCCCCGCGATGATGTTGAGCAGCGTCGATTTGCCGCAGCCCGAGGGGCCCACCAGGATCAGGAACTCGCCCGGGGCCACGTGGATGTCGATCTTGCGCAGCACCTCCACGCTCTTGTCGCCCTTGCCAAAGCGCTTGTTGATGCCTGCAATGTCGAGTGATGACGCCATGATTGCTTAACCTCTTTATCCCTTGACGGCGCCGGCCGTCAGCCCGCGCACAAAAAATTTGCCGGCCAGTACGTAGATCACCATGGTCGGAAGCCCGGCGATGATCGCAGCGGCCATGTCCACGTTGTAGGCCTTCACACTGCTGCTGGTGTTGGCCAGGTTGTTCAGGCCCACGGTGATGGGCTTGGACTCGGTGCCCGAGAACACCACGCCAAACAGAAAGTCGTTCCAGATCGCGGTGAACTGCCAGATCAGCGTGACCATGACAATGGGTGTGGACAGCGGCAGCACGATGCGCCAGAAGATCTGGAAGAAGCTGGCGCCATCCATGCGCGCGGCGTTCACCAGCTCCTTGGGGATGGCCGCGTAGTAGTTGCGAAAGAACAGCGTGGTGCCCGCCAGGCCCGCCAGGCAGTGCACTAGCACCAGCCCGGTGATCGAACTGGACAGCCCCAGCCAGCCCAGCACCTGGCTCATGGGCAGCAGCACCACCTGAAAGGGCATGAACACACCAAACAGCAGCAGGCCAAACAGCACGTCGCTGCCACGAAACTTCCATAGGCTGAGCACATAGCCGTTGAGCGCGCCCCACACGGTGGACAGGAGCACGGCCGGCACCGTCATGGCGACCGAGTTCCAGAAGAATGGGCGCAGGCCGTTGCAGTCCACCCCCGTGCAGGCACTGGACCATGCGGTGCCCCAAGCCGACCAATTCAGCCCTCCGGGCAAGGCCAACAGTGACGTGGTGCGAATCTCTTCGGCGTCCTTGAACGACGTGACCAGCATGGCGTACAGCGGCAGCAGAAAAAACGCCGTGGCCAACGCCAGCACGCCGTACAGCAGCCAGCGCCCCACAGACGGAAAGATAGAGGGCTTAGCGGTCATGGGGTTTGCTCCGCAGTTCGCTGTAAAGGTAAGGAATCACCAGGGCCGCCACGGTGGCCAGCATCATGGTGGCGCTGGCCGCACCCAGACCGATCTGGCCGCGCGAGAACGACATGGTGTACATGAAGGTGGCGGGCACATCGGTGGCAAAACCCGGGCCACCGGCCGTGAGCGCCATCACCAGGTCAAAGCTCTTGATCGCCAGGTGCGACAGCACCATGAGCGTGGAAAAGAACACGGGCCGGAGTGCTGGCAGCACGATGCGCCAGTAAATGCGCGGCAGCGACGCTCCATCGACCTGCGCCGCCTTGATGATGCTGTCGTCAATGCCACGCAGGCCTGCCAGGAACAGCGCCATGGCAAAGCCTGCGCTCTGCCAGATGCCTGCGATCACCACGCAGTAGATCGCCATGTCGGTGTCCACCAGCCAATCAAAACTGAAGCGCTCAAAGCCCCAGTCGCGCACCATTTTTTCAATCCCCATGCCGGGGTTGAGCAGCCATTTCCACGCCGTGCCCGTCACCACAAACGACAGGGCCATGGGGTAGAGGTAAATGGTGCGCAACGCACCCTCAGCGCGGATCTTCTGGTCCAGCAACACGGCCAGCACCACGCCAATGGCGAGCGAGCCGCCCACGTAGCCCACGCCGAAGATGCCCAGGTTTTTAAGGGCCACCCACCAGCGGTCCATCTCCCACAGGCGTTCATATTGCGCCAGGCCCGCCCATTCGTAGTTGGGCAGCATGCGGGACACCGTCAGGCTGAGCACGCCGTTCCAGACCATGAGGCCGTAGATGAACGCGAAGCCCAGCACAAAGGCCGGTGCTACCACCAGCTTGGGCAACCATGTTTCAAGGGTGTTTTTGCTCATGGTTGCGGAAAATTTTTGGCATATGCCTGTATCGAAAAAAAGGGGGGCGCGGAGCGCCCCCCAAAGAACAAAGTAACCTCTGGATCACTAACTCGCTAACTCACTCTCTCCCTTACCACCACACCTCGTACTGCACGCCCACCAGCGTGCGCGAGGTCTTCCCGTTGGCGCCAAACGTGGCCGCATTGGCCACGGCAGCCGCCTGGTTCCAGTTAGCCTTGGTCACGTACAGACGCAACTCGGGACGGGACCAGAAGTCCTCTGACAGAGCCAGTGCGCCCGCCAGCGTCACCTTGGACAGGCGCTGGTCCGGGCCCGTGTTGCCCTTGCGGGTAGTGGTGGACAGCTCCACCAGGCCCTTGAAGTTCTGCGTGAAGGCGTACGAGCCGCGGCCGCCCAACGAGAAGTCCTTGGTCTCCACACCGGTCAGGTCGGCCTTGTTGGTCTGGTAACCAATGAGCGCCTGGCCACCAAAGCGGCCGCTTTGCCAGTTGATGGAGTCAGCAATGCGGGTGGCGCGTTTGCCTGCGCGGGTGCCTTCGATGGACTCGAACTCACCGTCGATGCGCGCATGGCCCCGCGATGTTTGCAGGTACACGGTGTTGGTGATGCTGGGCAGCAGGAATTCCTTTTGCGTGTGCATCAGCGATATGCCCGAACCCGAACCGCCATTGACCTGACCCTTGCCACCCACAGCCGTCAGCAGCACCCGCAACTTGCCGCCGGGGTTGGTGTTGATTTCGGACAGATCGGCGTTGATGCGATGCGCCTTCACGTTGTTCGGCAGGCCGCCGTCAAACTTGTCGCCGGTGAACACGCCCACACCCAGCTTCATGCCGCCAACCGGCACATCGGTCACACCAGCGCCGATGTTGTCGCCATAGTTGAGCAGGAAGTAATCGACGATGTGCACGTCCTGAATCCGCAGGCGGCGCTGGCCGACCCAGAACTTGGCTTCGGGCGAGAACGAGAAGCCGCTCATTTCCACAAACGCCTGTTCGGTACTGATGTCGCCACTGCCCCACTTGGCGGGCATGTAGTTCACCTTCCACTTGATGCCGTTGGTCTCAAAGCCGCGTGCAAAGTTGACTTCGATGCCGTTGTCGCCCTCGTTGCCGAGGCGGAATTTCTGCAGTTCACCGCCGAGCGTCAGGTTGCCCTTGACGCCGTCGGAATGGTTGAACACCGGGCCGCCCCGCGAGTAACCGTTGAACTCAAAGCCTGCTACTTCCATAGCAAAGGCACCATTCGCGCATGCGGCGGCCAAAGCCACCGCCGTGAGGCGGTTTCTTGTCTTCATGATGAATCCCTCAGTGGTGTTGGTTTATTGGGCTTACTTGGTCTTGGCGGCAGTCGCGATCTTCTTCATCGCGTCCGCAACGCTCACCTTGTCGTCGTTCCAGAACTGGCTGACGACATCCTTGATGGCACCTTCGGTAGCAGGCGCAATCGCCATGCCATGGGCCACGCTGGGCACCAGGCCACCGCTCTTGGCAGTGTCGGCAAAGTCTTTGCTGGACAGCTTGGCGCAGTCGTCAAACTTATCCATGGGCTGGCCCGTGCGCACAGGGATGGAGCCCTTGTTGAGGTTGAACACCTCCTGGAAACCCGGGCTCATGATGGCGCTGGCCAGGTCGCCCTGCGCCTTCTGCGCGGCGGCATCCTTGAGCTTGAACAAAATGAACGAGTCCACATTGAAGGTGAACGCGTTGGCCGTGCCCGGCGCTGCGGCGCACATGAAGTCTTTGCCCGGCGCCTTGCCCGCGGCAATGAACTCGCCCTTGGCCCAGTCGCCCATCAGCTGAAAGCCTGCCTTGCCCTGGATGAGCATGGCCGTGGCCAAGTTCCAGTCGCGGCCGGGGGCGCCAGGGTCGGTGTAGGTCTTGATGCGGCGGAAGGTCTCCAGCGACTTCTTCATGGTGTCGCTGGTCAGCGCCTTGTCGTCCAGCTTGACCAGGGCGTCCTGGTAAAACTTGGCGCCGCCCACACCCAGCACCACCGATTCAAAGGTGGTGAAGTCCTGCCAGTTCTGGCCCCCGTGCGCTACCGGGATCAGGCCTGCAGCCTTGAGCTTGTCGGCGGCGGCAAAGAACTCATCCCAGGTCTTGGGCATGGCGGCCACGCCCGCTTTTTTGAGCGCGTCCGAGCTGGCCCAGATCCAGTTCACGCGGTGCACGTTGACCGGTGCGGCCACGTAGTTGCCCTTGTACTTCATCACGTCGGCAACCACCTTGGGCAGCACGTCGTCCCACTTTTCGGACTTGGCCAGCGCGTCCACGTTGGCCAGAACTCCTTCGGCAGCCCATTCCTGAATGGCCGGGCCCTTGACCTGCGCAGCCGAAGGCGGGTTGCCCGAGATCACGCGGCTTTTGAGCACGGTCATAGCGCTGTCGCCACCGCCACCGGCCACGGCAAAGTCGCGCCAGGTATGGCCCTTGGATTGCATGATCTTCTTGAGCTCGGCGGCCGACTTGGCCTCGCCGCCCGACGTCCAGTAGTGCAGGACCTCGACCTCCCCCGCGCTGGCCGACACCGCTGCCGCCAGGCCCACCGCCAACGCGGCGATCTTTGTCATCTTCCACATACCCTTGTCTCCTCGATGTTATGAATCCGGTTGTGCACCGTGAACCCGCTGCCGTTCAGCGCAGTCGGTACTTTAATTACAATAATTAATTGTCTTATCGGTGCTTTCCCTGAGCGTCGCTGCGCTGCCACTCAAAGTGCTTTGTTATGCTCAATCGCATGGCCACGATACTGATAGTTGAAGACGATGCACTGCTGCTGGACGCCCTGACCGGGCAGCTTCAGCAACTGCAGTTCGGTGTCTGCACGGCCTCCAGCGTGGCCGAGGCCACCGCCCTTTTGCAGACCCAGGCGGTAGACGGAATCATTTTGGACCTGGGCCTGCCCGGTGCCGACGGCATGGACCTGCTGACCTGGGCGCGCGCGCACATTGCCGGGCTGCCGGTGTTGATTCTCACCGCACGCGACGGCGTGGAAGACCGTGTGCGCGGCCTGAACGCCGGGGCCGACGACTACATCACCAAGCCCTTCAACATGCAGGAACTGCAGGCCCGCCTGCAGGCCATGCTGCGCCGGGCGCGGCAACCCGCCTTCACCCAGGCCAGCAGTGCAGCGGGCGGGCCCAGCACGGCACTGGGGCCCTTGCTGCTGGACCACGCCAGCCAGACCGCCGCCCTGAACGGCGAGCCGCTGGACCTGACGCAGCGCGAATGGGAACTGCTGGAGCTGCTGGTCAACCGCTGCGGCGAAGTCGTCACCCGCGACGACGTGCTGGCCGCCTGGCGCGCCAGCCCGCCCGAGCCAGGGCAAACCGCCGCGCCGCCGCTCAACTCCAACGCGCTGGAGGTGTACGTGCACCGCCTGCGCAAAAAGCTGGACCTGTCGAACCTGGCCATCCGCAACATCCGGGGCCTGGGCTACATGCTGGAAAAACCATGAACGCTCCTCTGGGGCGCAGCGCGCCTTCCGCACTGTACTGAGATGCGCCACGTCCCCGGCGTTTCCCTTCAACGCAAGCTGCTGCTGTGGCTGCTGCTGCCCCAGCTGGTGCTGTGGCTGTCGGGCGGTTTTCTGGCGTGGCGTATTGCGCTGCAAAACGGAGAAAAGGGCATCGACCAGACGCTGACCCAGTCGGTGCGCGCGCTGGCGCGGCAGATCAAGCCGATTGGCGACGGGCTGCTGGTGGACTTTCCCAAAGCCGCGCAAGACATCCTGGAGCAAGACCCGGCCGACCGCATCACGTACATGGTGTCGTCGCCGCCCGGCCGCTTTTTACTGGGCAATGCCCAGCTGCCCCCACCACCGCCGGTGGAGGTGCGCGTGGGCGACCCCTACCTGTACCACGCCCGCGTGGATGACCGCCCGGTGCGTGTGGCCCTGCTGGATGTGGACTACGGCACGCCCCAAACCCGCCAGACCCTGCGTGTGCAGGTGGCGCAAAGCCTGACGGTGCGCGAGCGCATTGCCCAAGAGCTGCTGGAGCAAATGGTGTTCCCCATGGGGCTGATGGGCCTGGCGCTGAGCGCCGTGGTGTATGCGGGCGTGCTGCGCGGCCTGCAGCCCCTGAAGCGGCTGGAGGCGCAGATCGAGCGGGCGGGCGCACGGCCCAAGGCGGGCTCCACCCCCCTGCCGCCCATTGAGCTGACAGAGGCCCCGCAGGAGGTGCACTCACTGGCCAGCACCATCAACCGCTTGCTGGAGACCGTGGCGCGCGGCCAGCAAAAGGAAAAGCGTTTTCTCAACGACGCGGCGCACCAGCTGCGCACCCCGCTGGCGGGCTTGATCGGCCAGACCGAACTGGCCCTGCACGAAAGCCACGAGCCCGCCGTGCAGGAGCGGCTGCAGAAGGTGCTGTCAGCCGCACAGCGCAGTGCCCACCTGTTGCACCAGCTGCTGCAGCTGGCGCGATCCGAATCGAACGTGGAAATGCAGCCCACCGACCTCGCCGCCCTGGCGCGCGAGGTGGCGCGCGAATGGGCGGCCCGCGCCCTGGCTCAGGGCATGGACCTGGGCTACGAGGGCGACGACAGCTTGCAAGTGCAAGGGCACCCGCTGCTGCTGCGCGAGGCGCTCAACAACCTCATCGACAACGCCCTGCACTACGCAGGCCCCGGCGCCACCGTGACGGTGCGCGTGCGCCGCGAGGAGCGCGGCCACTGGGCCCAGCTGGTGGTGGAAGACGACGGCCCCGGCGTGCCCGCCGAGCACCTGGGAGACCTGTTTGCGCGCTTTTGGCGCGGGTCGGACAAGGCGGGTGGGTGTGGGCTGGGCCTGTCGATCGTGGAGGAGATTGCGCTGCGGCATGGCGGCAACACCTTGGCCGAAGCCAGCGGAATGCGCGGCCTGCGGGTGGGCCTGCGGCTGCCGGTGCAGGCTGGCAAGGCCTAGTGTTCACCAGGACGACACAGGGGCGCTGCCCCGCCCGGCGCTCAAGGCACGCTGGGCATGGCTGGGGCAGGGGCGGCGGTTGTCGCGCGGTAGTCCGTTGGCAGTTGCCCCGACCAGCGCTTGAACGCCCGCCGAAACGCCCGCGCATCTGAATAGCCCACAGCGTCGGCCACCTGGGCCATGGTCATGGAGGTGCGGGCCAGCAGGTCCCGGGCGCGCTCGAAGCGGGTTTCGTCGCGCAGCGCCCGGTAGCTCACGGACTGGGCCTCCAGCCTGCGGCGCAAGGTGCGCTCACTCACGTTGACCATGTGCGCCAGCTCGCGCTGCGGGGTGCGCTCGTCGACCCCCACCCGCAGGCGGTTGGCCAATGACTCCACCAGGTCGTTGCGGCCAATCGGCTTGTGCAGCAGGGTGTTGAGCTGCTCCCGCACCAGCCCGCAGGTGATGCGGTCATAGCCCGGCAGGCGCGCGCCGAGCCAGTGGGACTCGATGGTCATCCGGTTCATGCCCGCATCAAAGCGCACGGGGCAGCGAAAGAAACGGCGATAGGCCTCCTCATGCGCTGGCCGCGAAAAGGCGAAATCCATGCGAACCGGCGCAAATTCAGTCCCCACCAGGTAGCGGCTGACGGCCACCGCCCCGGCAAAGTTGTCTTCCACCAAAAAGCCCTCGATCTCCAGATCGAAAAGACGCGGCATCACGTCCAGATGCGCCTCGCGCCCCCGCACCTCGAACACGTTGTGCAGCATGGCCCCACCGGCCCCCTGTTGCCCCATGCCGTATTCAATGGCCTCGCCAAAGGTCTCGCACGTCAGCATGGCCAGCCCCATCAGCCCCCAGGACACGGGCGTCTGCCGTGCGCCGCAGGCCAGCCCCAAGGCTGGGTCGCGCGTGAGGGCCTGGGCCCGCAGGATGAGGCTGCGCACCTGCTGGTGGGACAGCAGCAGGTGCCGGTCAAGCAAGTCGGTGTGGGTGAATCCAAGCCCCAGGCACAGGCGCTCCAGCGATACCCCACGGTCCTCCAACAAACCCAGCAAGGCGCGCGCGGTGAAGGGAACGATATCGGCCACCGTGTGCGCGTCGGGCACGGCGGTGGGCGTGGGCACGGGAGTGGAAGGGACGGACATGGGCAGTGAAATGGAAACAACGAAGCGGTTCCCATGATGACCCGAAATGTCCCTCTCGTCATGCTGAATGACCCTAGACATCTCTTCAAAAAATCCAATAAGTCTTTGATTTTATTTGATTTTTATATATAAACACTGATTCTTTCTGCGCAAATTTGACCGAATGGGGCCCTCGATTGACCGAATAAGACCCCCATGCCAATGCAGGAGGGACACCCAACATCCCGTAAACGCTTGCAGACGGCCCCCATAAGGACCATGACCGGACCATTGACCGAAATAGTCCCATTATTGTCCAGCTAAGACCCCCGCCACAGACCCACCCCCACCTACAGTGCGTTCACCGTTTACTCCGGTAGCGCACCCCCCAGGGATCGCGATACCGCAACGCACTTCAATCCCTGCCGAGGTCCACCGTGTTGTCTTCACTCGTTGCCCCCTTGCCGCGCCAAGCCCTGTACTGGGCGATGGCTGCGGGTATTCTTGTTCTCTCTGCGGGTTGCAGCCCAGCCACCCCACCTGCCAAGCCCGAAGCAATCCGCCCTGCCCTGGTGGTGCCGGTGCGCGATGCGGGTGCGAGTAGCCTCCTGCTGGTGGGCGAGATCCGCGCGGCACAACGCGCCGAGCTGGCATTTGCCGTGGGCGGCCGGGTGCAAAGCGTGGGTGTCGAGCCCGGTGACACGGTGCAGCGCGGCCAGGTGCTGGCCCAGCTGGACGAGCAACCGCTGCGCGCCCAACGGGCCACAGCGGCAGGCGAGGTGGCCCGCGCCAAGGCGCAGGCGGGAGAACTGGCCCTGCGCGCCGAAAGGGTGCGCCAGGCTCACCAGGCGGGCGCCACGGGGGCCGGTGAGTGGACCGCAGTGCAGGCCGAGCTGGCCGCTGCAGAGGCCGCACTGAAGGCCGCCCAGGCGCAAGAAAGCACGGCGCAATGGTCTCTGGATCAGGCCCAGTTGCGTGCGCCGTTCAGCGGCGTGGTAGGCGTGCGGCACCTGGAAGCCGGGCAAACCGCCGGCCCCGGTGCACCCGTGTTGAACATCGACGGCACGGGGCGCGAGCTGGTTTTGACCGCACCCGCAACGCTGCCATTGAAAGTGGGGCAAGTCGTGACCCTGACCCCAGCCCAAGCCGATCTCCAGTCGGCACAAGCCCTGCCCAGCCGGGTGCTGCGGGTGGCCAGCCGCCAAGACGCGGGCGGCACGGTGCGTGTCACGCTGGCGGCACCTGCCAACGCCATGGTCGGCTCGACCTGGGCCATCCACATCCCGACCGCCGTGGGCAACACCGCCAGCACCGCTGCCCCCACCGGGGTGCTAGTGCCACTGCGCTCGGTAGTGCCCGGCGCACAAGCGGGCCAGGGCCATGTGCTGCGGCTAGCACAAGATGGCAAGACCACCGAACGGGTGGACGTGACCCTGGGCAGCACCCAAGGCGACTGGGTGCATGTGGCGCAAGGCTTGGCAAGCACCGACCGGGTAGTGCTGGCGGGCGCGACCCACTTGCAGCCCGGCACGGCCATCCAGCCCGTTGCCCCCCACGGGAGCCAGCCATGAGCCTCTCTACCGCTGCCCTGGCGCGTCCGCGCTTCACGCTGCTGACCATGCTGGCCTTGGTGCTGGTAGGGCTGTGGCTGGCGCTGGACTTTCCCTCAACCGAAGAACCCCCTGTCACCATCCGCACCGCCACCGTGCTGAGCATGGCGCCCGGTGCCAACGTGGAACGGGTGGAGCAACTGATTGCACGCCCCACCGAAGAGTCCATCCTCGGGCTGCCCGAGGTCAAGCGCGTGAAAACCACGGTGCGCCCCGGCTTTGCATTCACCTATGTGGAGCTGGATGCCGCCGTGCCGCCCGCCCGCCTGCCCGAGGTGTGGCAGCGCCTGCGCACCCGCATGAACCAGTTGCAGCCGCAGTTGCCTGCTGGCACGCTGGGCCCGCTGGTGGACGACGAGTTTGGCCGCGTGGCCGTGCTCACCCTGGGCCTGACCGGCCCCGACTACCAGGCCGGTGAACTGCGCCAGTACGCCCGCAAAATGCGCGACGACCTGCTCAAGGTGCCCGGCGTGGAGCGCGTGTCGCTGCACGGCGTGCGCGACGAGCAGGTGCAGATCGTGCTGGACGTGGCCGCCATGGCCGCCAAGGGCCTGAGCCCCAGCGCGGTCGAACGCTCCGTGGCTTCGCGCAACGTGGTGGCCGCTGCAGGTTTCATGGACATTGCTGGCACCGAGATCTCGCTGACCGTGAGCGGCGACGCCCGCACCCCTGCTGACCTGGGTACCACCCCGATTGCGCTGCCCCAGGGCGGCACGGTGTTGCTCAAGAACATTGCGCGCATCGAGCGCACGCCGCAAGACCCGCCGCTGTCCGGCGCGTTTGTGGATGGCACGCCTGCGGCCGTGATTGCGGTGTCGATGGACCCGAGCCTGAACGTGGTGAGCTTTGCCAAGAACCTGCGTGCGCAGGTGCAACACCTCGAAAGCCAACTGCCCGTGGGCATGGGCCTGGTGCCCATCACCGACCAGGCACAGATCGTGACCAAGCAGCTCACGCAGGTCGGCCAGGTGTTTCTGGAGACCACCCTCATCGTGATGGCGGTGGTGGTGCTGTTCCTGGGCCTGCGCACCGGGCTGATCGTGGGGGCCATCGTGCCCACCACAGTGCTGGGCACCCTGGCCATCATGAAGCTGCTGAACATCGACCTGCACATCATCTCGGTGGGCGCCATCATCATTGCGCTCGGCCTGTTTGTGGACAACGCCATCGTGGTGGCCGAGGACATGGAACGCCGCCTGGCCCTGGGCGAGCCGCGCGACCAAGCCGCCGCCGAAGCCGGGCGCACGATGCTGGTGCCGCTGTTGGTGTCCTCGCTGGCCATCATCCTGACCTTTATGCCGCTGGTGCTCTCCAAGACCGAAACGGGCGAATACCTGCGCAGCATGGGCATCGTGATGGCGATTGCGCTGCTGCTGTCGCTGGTGCTGGCCGTCACCGTCACGCCCCTGCTGTGCCAGTACTTTGCCAAGCACCATGCCGAGCTCAGCCGCACCGCACGCGCCGTGGAGTCGCTGACTGCCTGGTACCGGGGCAAGGTGCGCTGGGTGCTGGGCCACAAGACCCTGTACATCAGCGCCATGGTGGCCCTGCTGGTGGCCGCCGGGTGGCTGTTCACCAAAGTGCCGTCTGAGCTGATGCCTGCATCGGAACGGCGCCAGTTGCAAATGGCCATCGAGCTGGCCCCGGACGCCAGCCCGCGCCACACGCTGGAGACCACCGCCGCCATCAGCCGCGCGCTGGCCGACAAGAAGGTCTTCCCCGAAATCGCTAGTGCCGCGTTGTACATGGGCGATGGTGGCCCCCGCTTCATCCTGGCGCTGAACCCGCCCACACCTGCTGCCCACCGGGCATATGCCGTGCTCACCCTGGCACCGGAAGTGACGCACGCTGCCGCCATCGAAAGCCTGCGCACCGGCCTGGGCCAAAGGTTCCCGGAGCTGCGCCTGGACCCCAAGCGCTTCTCGATGGGCTCATCCGACGCGGGCACCGCCGTGTTCCGCATCACGGCCAGCGACGGCAAGAGCCACTACGCCGCCGCCGAGGCACTGGAGGCCGCCCTGCGCGCCACCCCCGGCATCGGCGAAGTGCACAACGACGCCGAGCGCTTCATCCAGCAGCTGGATGTGCGCATCGATCAGGTCAAGGCACAAGCCGCTGGCGTGAGCAGCAGCGACATCGCGCGCAGCCTGGACCAGGTGCTCTCGGGCGCCACCATCTCGCACTTCCGCGAGGGCGACACGGTGCTGCCCATCGTGCTGCGCGGCGATGCCGCCTGGCGCACCCGCATCGAGCAACTGCCCGCACTGCCTATTCAGAAGGCCGACGGCAGCGGCAGCGTGCCGCTGGGCCAGGTGGCCACGGTGCAACTGACGCCGCAGCCCTCGGTGATCCAGCGCTACAACCAGGAGCGCGCCATCACCGTCACAGCCAAGCACCCGAACATGACCGCGCAAGGCGTGGCCAACAGCGTGAAAAGCACCCTGCAGCAACTGCAAGACCCCGGCAACGCCACCGGCAGCGTGCGCGTGGCCCTGGGCGGCGAAATCGAGGAAAGTGCCAGCGCCAACGGCGCCATTGCGCAACTGCTGCCCGTGTGCGTAGTGGCCATGTTCATCCTGTTCGTGTGGCAGTTTGAAAGCGTGCGCAAGAGCCTCATCGTGCTGGCCAGCATTCCGTTCGTATCCATCGGCGCGGCCCTGGCGCTGATCGCCACCGGCACCACGCTCACCTTTGTGGGCACGCTGGGCCTGCTGGCGCTGGCCGGCATCATCGTGAACAACGCGGTGCTGTTGCTCGACGCCATTGAAGAAGCCCGCCGCAGCGGCATGCCCGCCGCCGAAGCCATTGAAGACGCCGCTTCCAAGCGCCTGCGCCCCATCGTCATGACCAAGATGGTCTGCATCTTGGGCCTGGTGCCGCTGTGGCTGTTTGGCGGCGCGGTCTGGACCAGCCTGGCCGTCGTGATGATGGGCGGCCTCGCCCTGGGCACGCTGATCACCCTGGGCCTGATCCCGGCCCTGTATGCCGCCGCCTACCGCGTGCAACCCACTAAAGCCTGAAGGAGAACCTCATGCGCGCCCCCCTTCTCCACCGCCGCACCGCCCTGGCCGGGCTGCTGGCCCTGGCACTCACCGGCTGCGCCAGCGTGGCGCCACCCAGCGCCATCGGCCCCGCCACTGAACGCCACGGCACCGCTCTGCCCGCCTCCGCCGCCCTGGGCCTGGCCACCGGCACCCCCAGCCGCCACTGGTGGCATGCCCTGCAAGACGAGCAGCTCAACACCCTGGTGCAGACCGCCATGCAGCACAACCAGGACCGCCAGGCCGCCGTGGCCGCCGTGCGCCAAGCCCGCGCCCTGGCCGGGCTGGCCGAGCGCAATGCCCTGCCCCAAGGCAGCCTGAGCGCCCAAGCCCAGGCCCAGCGCCCTTCGCTGGCCGAGGTGGATCCGTACAACCAAGGCCTGGAGCGTCCACCCCAGCAACGCCTGGGCACCATCGCCCAAATGGTGTCGTGGGAGATCGACCTGTTTGGCCGCGTGGGCACCGCCAGCGCCGTGGCCCAGCGTCAGGCCGATGCCGCTGCTGCCACCGCCCACAGTGCCGAAGCCCTGCTGCAGGCCGAGGTGGTGCGCCACTACGTGCTGCTGCGCCTGTACCAGCACGACCTGGCCCGGCTGCACGAAGAAAGCGACGTGCTGCAACGCCGCCACACCCTGCTGCAAGCCCGTGAGCGCGCAGGCCTGGCCGACCGACGCGAAGCCCTGGCCGCCCAGGCCCAGCGCGAACAGGCCCTGGCCACCATCGCCCAGACCCAGGCCGCACTGCACGGCACCCGCGCCGCCATGGCCGTGCTGGCAGGCCGCGCCCCCACCACCGCCGAAGGGGATAGCACCTGGCAAGCCCTGCTGGCGCCCCAGGCCAACCCCAGCAGCGCACTGCCCGCTGTGCCCGACACCAGCGGCGTGGTGCAACCCACCGACCTGCTGGCGCGCCGCCCCGATGTGGCGCGGGCCGACGCCCAACTGCGCGCTGCGCTGGGTGAAACCGTGCTGGCCGACCGCGCCCACCTGCCCCGTCTGAGCCTGAACCTGAGCGCGGGCCTGAACGCCCCCTTTGGCGCCCTGGGCCAGGCCAGCGCAGTGCGCTACGCCGTGGGCCCCGCACTGCAGTGGGACTGGCTGGACGCGGGCCGCAACCGCGCCCGCGCCGCCGCCGCCAAGGCGGGTGACGAAGTGGCCTGGCACCAGTTGGAGCAGACCGTGCTGCAGGCCCTGGCCGACAGCGAATCGGCCCTGCGCCAATGGGGCGCCGCCCGCACCGCCTGGCAACACGCCACGCAGGCCGAAGGCGCAGCCCAACGTGCCGCACAGCACGCGCAAAAGCGCTTTGACACCGGCCTGGAGCCCCCTACCGAAGCCCTGCAACACCAGGCCCAGTGGCTGCAGGCACGCCGCAGCACCATGGCCCAGCAAGCCGATGCCCTGCAGGCCTACGCCCGCGTGCAACTGGCCCTGGCCGCCTGGCAGCCCGACGACGCTGGCTCTACGCGCCCCGCAGCCACCCAGCCCCCAACGCCATGACACACCGGTTCTCCCCTTGCCCCCGCATCGTCATCGTCGGCGGCGGCACCGCCGGGCTGCTGCTGGCCACCCGGCTGGGCCAGCAACTGGGGCGCAAAGGCCGCGCCCAGGTCACCCTGATCGACCGCAGCCTCACCCACCTCTGGAAGCCCATGCTGCACACCATTGCGGCTGGCACGCGCGATGTGCACCAGCACAAAGTCAGCCTGCTGGCCCAGGCCCGCGCCCAAGGCTTTGCCTACGAGCCCGGCGAGCTGTGCGGGCTGAGCCGCAACCGCCGCGTGCTGCACCTGGCCGAACTGCCATCGGCGGGCGACCGCCCCGTGGTCGGGCCGCGCGAGCTGCCCTACGACGTGCTGGTGCTGGCCCTGGGCAGCGGGGCCAACGACTTTGGCGTGCCTGGCGTGCAGGCGCACTGCCACTTCATCGACAGCCAGGCCCAGGCCGAATCCTTCAACCACCGCCTGCGCTGGCAACTATTTCGCGGCGCGCTGCAGGACGAGGCCGTGACCATCGACATCGTGGGCGCAGGCGCCACCGGAGTCGAGCTGGCCGCAGAACTGAGCCACCTGATGGAAATGGCCGCGCATTTTGGCGACCCATCCTTGCGCGAACGCCTGCGTCTGACGCTCTACGAAAGCGCGCCGCGCATCCTCGCCGCCTTCCCGGAGCGCGTGTCCGAGTCCAGCCACCGGGTGCTGGAAAAGCTGGGCTTCACCATCCGCACCGGCACCCGCGTGCAAGCCGCGCAGGCGCAGGGCATGGTGACGGCCGACACCCCGCTGGCCACCAACGACATGACAGTGTGGGCCGCAGGCATCAAGGCACCCGAGGTGCTGTCGCGCCTGGGGGGCCTGCGCACCAACACCAGCCACCAGTTGCTGATTGACGCCACGCTGCGCTGCGTGGACGAAGAGCACATCTTTGCGCTGGGCGACTGCAGCACCCTCACGCTGCCCGACCAGCCACGCCCTTTACCCGCCAGCGCCCAGGTGGCGGTGCAGCAAGCCACACACCTGGCGCACCACCTGCCCGACTGGCTGCAAGGCGGCGCACTGCCCGCCTTTGCGTACCGCGACCTGGGCGGGCTGGTGTCACTGGGCCGCTACGGCGCCTACGGCACGGTGGGTAAGGCGGGGCTGCTGCCGGGGCAATTCTTGGGCGGCACAATGGCCCGCCTGGGCCACGAACTGGTCTACCGCAACTACCAGCGCAGCCTGCACGGCTTGGGCAAGACCGGGCTGCTCTGGGCCACCGAAGGCCTCAACAGCTGGACGCATCCGGGGATACGGCTGGGTTGAGGAGTCCAGCATGCACTATCATTTTTATAGCTGCCAGAGTTTTACCAATAAGCGCTGGGGCCATTTTTTACTTCATCCCTGCGCCAGAATCAGCTTTTCCAGCTTGACCGCATCCACCGCAAAAGCCCGAATCCCTTCCGCCAACTTCTCCGTCGCCATCGCATCCTCATTCAGCGCAAACCGGAACCCCGCCTCGTCATAGTTCACAGCAGGCAAATCCATCCCCTTCGCTGCATCGGCGTTCAACGCCCGCTGCAACGGCGCATCACTCGCCGCCAGCTGCGCCAGCAACTCCGGCGCAATCGTCAACAGGTCGCAGCCTGCAAGAGCCGTGATCTGCCCCACATTCCGAAAGCTCGCACCCATCACCTCGGTCGCAATGCCAAACCGCTTGTAGTGGTTGTAAATCTGCGTCACCGACAGCACGCCCGGGTCATTGGCGCCAGACCGCGCGGCCTCGTCCCACTGCGCACCGGCCTGCTTCTTGTGCCAGTCGTAAATGCGCCCTACAAAGGGCGAGATCAGTTGCACCTTGGCATCTCCGCAGGCCACGGCCTGGGCGAACGAGAACAGCAACGTGAGGTTGGTGTGAATGCCCTTGCGCTCGAGCTTTTCAGCCGCCTTGATGCCTTCCCACGTGGCCGCGATCTTGATCAGCACGCGGTCGATGTGGATGCCCTCGGCCTGGTACAGCTCGATGATGCGTTCCGCGCGCGTCACCGTGGCGCTGGTGTCAAAGCTCAGGCGCGCATCGACTTCGGTGGACACGCGGCCCGGGATGGTGGCCAGGATTTCGCGGCCGAAGCGGACCAGCAGGCGGTCAATGATCTCGTCCATCGGGCGGCCCTTGAACTGGGCGACCGCGTCCTGCAGCAGCGGCGCGTACTCAGGCTTTTGCACGGCCTTCAGGATCAGCGAGGGGTTGGTGGTGGCGTCCTGGGGCTGGAACTGCGCCAGTTGCTTGAAGTCGCCGGTGTCGGCAACCACGGTGGTGAACTGTTTGAGGGCGTCGAGCTGATTCATGGCATAAGTCTCATGGGAGAACAGTGGACAAGCAGGCCACGCCGAAAAGGTTCACTGACAGCGCGGCCACCGCAGCCCGCAAGTGTAGACGGCTTGTTACTGCGGGCACTCAGAACATGAAACCGAGTTACATTGGAGTTACCTCGTTTTCGTTTTCTGTGGAACTGACATGCTCGACCGCATCACTGCCTCGCTCACGTCCCTGGCCCCCGCGGAGCAGCGCGTTGCCAAACTGGTGCTGGCCGACCCCCGAGCCTTTGCGCGCCTGCCTGTGCGCGAACTGGCCGAGCGCGCGCATGTGAGCAAACCCACGGTGGTGCGCTTTTGCCGCAGCATCGGCTATGACGGTCTGGCGGATTTCAAGCTCAAGCTCGCGGGCAGCGTCAGCGAGGGCGTGCCGTTCATCCACCGCAGTGTGGACGCGGACGACAAGACCGGCGACGTGCTGGTAAAGGTGGTAGACAACGCGGTGGCTGCCTTTTTGCAGTACCGCAACGCGGCCAGCACGGTCGCCATCGAACGCGCGGCGGAGGCGATTGCCTCTACCTGGAAGACCGGCAAACGCATCGAGTTTTACGGCGTGGGCAATTCAGGCATCGTGGCGCAGGACGCGCAGCACAAGTTCTTTCGCCTGGGCGTCACGTCCATTGCCACCAGCGACGGCCACATGCAAGTGATGAGCGCCACCTTGCTCGGCCCAGGCGACTGCGCGGTGATCATCTCCAACTCGGGCCGCACCCGCGACCTGATGGACGCCGCCGACATAGCCCGCAAAAACGGCGCCACAACAATCGCCATCACCGCCAGCGGTTCGCCCCTGGCCAGCACCTGCCAGATCCACCTGGCCGCCGACCACCCCGAGGGCTACGACCGGTACAGCCCCATGGTGTCGCGGCTCATGCACCTGCTCATCATTGACGTGCTGGCCACCTGCGTGGCGCTGCGCATCGGCAGCTCGCTGCAGCCCATCCTGCAGCAGATGAAAGAAAACCTGCGGGCCAAGCGCTACGCGTAAGCGCATGCCGGGGGCTGTGCAGGCCCCCGTTCGCTACAGCCCGGGTCCGGTCAGTCCAGCGTCACGCCCGCGTTCTTGATCACCTTGCCCCATTTCGCCGTCTCGGCCTCGATGAAGGCGTCGCAGGCCTCGGGCGTGGTGCCTTCGGGGAAGGTGCCCATGGCGTCGAGCTTGGCTTTCGTCTCTTCACTCTGGATGATGGCGTTGACGGCGTCCGACATGCGCTTGACGATATCGCGCGGCGTGCCTGCCGGTGCAATCATGCTGGCCCAGGTGCTGCCGACCAGGCCGGGGATGCCCTGCTCGATGAACGTGGGCACATCGGGCACGGCGGGCAGGCGCTTTTCGCCCGAGACGCCAATCAGGCGCACGCGGCCCGACTTGCCGGCCTGGATCAGGCCGGTGGGGGCATCAAAGAACAGCTGGATCTGGCCGCCCAGCAGGTCGGTGAACGCCGGTGCCGCGCCGCGGTAAGGAATGTGCACCATGTAGGTCTGCGTGAGCGCCTTCATCAACTCGCTGGTGAGGTGCGCAGCCGAGCCCGTGCCCGATGAGCCGAAGCTGATCTTGCCCGGGTTGGCCTTGGCATAGGCGACCAGCTCCTTCGTGTTCTTGAACGGCGCGTTGTTGGGCACCGCCGCCAGCAGCGGCGACACCCCCATGAGCGACACGCCCACCAGATCCTTGCGCGGGTCGTAGGGCAGCTTGGGGTACAGGCTGGTGTTGGCGGCATAGGCTGCAATCACCACGCCAAAGGTGTGCCCGTCTGGAGTCGCCTTGGCCACGGCGTCCACGCCGATGATGCTGTTGGCACCCGCCCTGTTCTCGATCACGATGGGCTGGCCCAGCGCCTTTTGCAGGCCCACCTGCAGCAGGCGCGCCATCTGGTCGGTAAAGCCGCCTGCCGTGTAGGGCACGATGATCTTGATCGGCTTGCTCGGCCAGGCAGTTTGCGCCAGTGCGGGCAGCGCGGCAGTGGCCAGTGCTGCGCCGGTAGCCTGAACAATGCGGCGGCGGGAAAAAGTGGCATTCATGGTTTTGTCTCCTGTGTGGTTATGAATGAAAAATAGCTGCAGCGCTTTTTGGAGAAGCGCCTGCAGCTATTTTTTAGTAGCACCCAGCATGTGAAGGCGGGTCGCTGGTGGCAAACGTCGATGGGTCAGAGCGCCTTGACCAGTTCTGGAACAGCCGCAAACAGATCCGCTTCCAGCCCATAGTCGGCCACGCTGAAGATCGGTGCCTCAGGGTCCTTGTTGATCGCCACGATCACCTTGGAGTCCTTCATGCCGGCCAGATGCTGGATGGCACCCGAGATACCGGCTGCCACATACAGCTGCGGCGCCACGATCTTGCCGGTCTGGCCCACTTGCCAGTCGTTGGGGGCGTAGCCTGCGTCCACTGCGGCGCGGCTGGCGCCCAGGGCGGCACCGAGCTTATCGGCCAGCGGGGTCATGACTTCGTCGAACTTTTCTTTGCTGCCCAAAGCGCGTCCACCGGAGACGATGATCTTGGCGGCGGTCAGCTCGGGGCGGTCGCTCTTGGCGATTTCGCTGCCCATGAATTGGCTCTTGCCGTCGTCGGCGGTGGCGGCTGCGGTTTCAACTTGTGCGCTGCCTCCGGTGGCGGCTGCGGCATCAAAGCCGGTGGCACGCACGGTGATGATCTTCACGCTGTCGGTGCTTTGTACGGTGGCAATGGCGTTGCCGGCGTAGATGGGGCGCTCGAAGGTATCGGCAGAAATCACTTTGGTGATGTCGCTGACCTGCGCCACGTCCAGCTTGGCGGCCACGCGGGGGGCGACGTTGCGGCCGCTGGCGGTGGCGGGGAACAGGATGTGGCTGTAGCTGGAGGCCATGGCCAGCACTTGGGCAGCCACGTTTTCTGCCAGGCCGTGTTCCAGGCCGGGGGCGTCGGCGTGGATGACTTTGGCGACACCGGAGATCTGGGCGGCTGCTTGTGCGGCGGCACCCGCGTTGTGGCCAGCGACCAGCACGTGCACGTCGCCACCGCATGCCACTGCGGCGGTCACGGTGTTGAAGGTGGCACCTTTGAGGGTGGCGTTGTTGTGTTCGGCAATAACGAGTACGGTCATTTCTTGTGCTCCTTAGATGACTTTGGCTTCGTTCTTGAGTTTTTCGACCAGGGCGGCCACGTCAGCCACCTTGATGCCTGCGCCGCGCTTGGCGGGCTCGGTGACCTTCAGGGTCTTGAGGCGTGGAGCCACATCCACGCCAAGGTCTTCGGGCTTGACGATGTCGAGCTGCTTTTTCTTGGCCTTCATGATGTTGGGCAAGGTGACGTAGCGGGGCTCGTTCAGGCGCAGGTCGGTGGTGATGACGGCAGGCAGCGACAGCTGCAGGGTTTCCAGGCCGCCGTCCACTTCGCGGGTCACGCTGACCTTGTCCGCCGAGAGTTCTACCTTGTTGGCGAACGTGGCTTGCGGCAGGTCGGCCAATGCAGCCAGCATCTGGCCGGTCTGGTTGGCGTCGTCGTCGATGGCTTGTTTGCCCAGGATCACGAGGCCGGGCTGCTCTTTGTCCACCAGGGCCTTCAATATCTTGGCCACAGCCAGGGGCTGCAGTTCGACGTCGGTTTCCACCAGGATGGCGCGGTCGGCGCCAATGGCCATGGCGGTGCGCAGGGTTTCCTGGCACTGCGTTACGCCGCAGGACACTGCGATGACTTCGGTCACCAGGCCTCTTTCTTTCAGGCGCACGGCCTCTTCGACGGCGATTTCGTCAAAGGGGTTCATGCTCATCTTCACGTTGGCGATGTCCACACCCGTGTTGTCCGATTTGACGCGGACCTTCACGTTGTAGTCCACCACGCGTTTGACGGGAACGAGAACTTTCATGGTTGGGTCTTTCTGAAAAAACAGGGAATCGGTCACTGTGACAGTGTGCGGTGCAGGTCGCGCAGTTCTCGCTTGAGCACCTTGCCAATCGCGCTGCGCGGCAGCTCATCGATGAAATGCAGCGCGGCCAGCCGCTGCGTCTTGCCCGCGCGGGCGTTGTACCAGCCCATGATCTGGGCGGCATCGTCGGGGGCGCCGGGCCGGCGGCACACAAAGGCCACCGGTGTCTCGCCCCACTGCTCAGAGGGCACACCGGTCACGGCCACGTCCTCCACGGCCGGGTGCTTGCGCAGCTCGGCCTCAAGGTCGCTGGGGTAGATATTGAAGCCGCCGCTGATCACCATGTCCTTGCGGCGGTCCAGCAGGGTCAGAAAGCCCTGTTCGTCGAACCGCCCCACATCGCCGGTGCGGATGAAGCGTTTGCCGGTGGCGTCAAACCATTCGGCCTCTCGCGTCTTGTCGGGCTGGCGGTGGTAGCCGGTCATCATGCCGGGCGAATGGCCCACCACCTCGCCCGTGGCACCGGGCGGCAGTTCGTTGCCGTCTTCGTCGATCAGGCGGATGTCGCTGGTGGACGCGGGCTGGCCCACGGTGTGCAGCTTGTTGGGGTGATCGTGCGCGGCCAGGATGCACGTGCCGCCGCCTTCGGTCATGCCGTAGAACTCGTACAGCGCGCCCGGCCAGCGCGCCAGGATGTCGGCCTTGAGCTCGGCACGGAACGGCGCGCTGGTGCAGAACTTGGCGCGAAAGGACGACAGGTCGAATTCACCAAACTGCGGCAGCGCCATGATGCGCTGGTACTGCACCGGCACCAGCATGGAATGCGTGGCGCGGATCTGCTGCGCAGTCTGCAGGTAGCGCAGCGCGTCAAACTTCGGCATCAACCGCACGCTGCCGCCCCAGCACAGGCCGGGAAAGAACGACACCAGCGTGGTGTTGGAATACAGCGGCGTGGCCAGCAGCGTGACGCTGTCCGGGCCGTAGCCCTGCGCCAGGCCGCGCACCAGATGCGCCCAGCGCATGCCGTGCGACTGCACGATGCCCTTGGGGTTGCCGGTGGTGCCAGAGGAATAAATGATGTTGAACGGGTGTTCGGGCCCCACGTCCACCGGCTGCGGCGCCGCGCCTTCAGGGGCAAGCCACTCGCTCCACGGCGTGCCCGCGCCAGTGTCGTCCAGCGCCACGAGGGGCAGCGCACCGGCGCCTTCCATCACCGCAGGCGGCACCGCCGCCCTGCCCTGCGCATCGGCAAACAGCACGCGCGCCTGGGCGTCGCCCAGCATCGAGGCCATGGCATCCGGCGTGACCGATGGGGCCAGCGGCGCCACCACCACACCAGTGCGCAGCGCGCCCAGGTACACGGCGGCATAGCGCACGGACGATGCGGCACACACGGCTACCACATCGCCCGCCTGCAGGCCGCCCTGCTGCAGCGAAGCCGCCACGCGGTCCACCAGCGCGTCCAGCGCCGCCCAGTGCAGCGCAGTGTCGTCGTCGGTCAGCGCGCTGGCATGGGGGCGCAGCTGCGCGTTTTCGCGCAGAAGGTCAGAGACGAGCCGGAACGGCGGGAAAGGAGCGACAGCGACGGAAGCGGCGGGAGCGGCAGAAAAAGCGGGAATGGCGGTGCTGGTCATGGCACAACTTACTCGAAGATGATGCCCTTGTCGCTGATCACTTTGCCCCACTTGGTGTAGTCGCCCATCACGCGCTTGGCCATCTGGTCGGGGGACTGGTAGTTGGCAATGGCACCAGCGTTGAGCAGTTTGTCCTGCACCTCCTTGTCAGCAAGGATGGCCTTGACCTCTTTGCTGATGCGATCAACCACCTCTTTGGGTGTGCCGGGCGGGGCCATCAGGCCGCCCCACGACACGGCATCAAAGCCCTTGAAGCCCTGCTCCGCAATGGTGGGCACATTGGGGATCACGCCCACGCGCTGCGGCGAGCCCACGGCAATGGCGCGCAGCTTGCCGGTCTGGATGTGGGGAAGCGCCGCCACCAGGTCGGCATACATCATGGGCACCTGGCCACCCAGCGTGTCGGTGATGGCGGGCACGCCGCCCCTGTAGGGGATGTGCTCCATCTCGAACTGGCCCAGCTGCTTGAGCAGTTCCATGCTCAGGTGACCAAAGCTGCCCACGCCCGAGGAGGTGTAGTTGAGCCGGCCTGGCTGCGCCTTGGCGTGGGTGATGAGCTTCTGGAGGTCGGTCACCGAGGGCATCTGCGCAGGGTTGACCACTACCACGATGGGCAAGTCGTACACGGTGGCCACCGACATCAAGTCCTTGGTGGTGTCGTAGCCGGCCTTCTTGTACAGGTGCGGCGCCAGCAGCGTGGGCGTGGCCAGCATCATCAGCGTGTAACCGTCGCCGGGCGTCTTGGCGATCTGCAGCGCAGCAATCGAGCCCGACGCACCCGCGCGGTTTTCCACCACCACGGGCTGCTTCAGGCGCTCAGCCAGCTTCTGGCCCACGATGCGCGAGGCGGTGTCGGTGGGGCCGCCCGGCGGAAAGGGCACCACCAGCTTGATGGGCTTGATGGGCTTGCTGGGCCAGGCCTGGGCATGTGCCGGGGCCGTGCCCAGCAGGACGATGACCGACACTGCAGCAACTGCGGACAGCACGGCGCGGCGGGAGAAAGCAGCAGGGAAAAGGAATGGTTTGTTCATGGCCGAAACGTCTTGTCTTTCAGTGATCTTTAGCGCTGCGTAGGCCCACGCCGTCAGAAACTGGCGCGGCCGAAGCGAGAGCAGCCGCGCAAGGGCCGCCCCGCCGCGCTGGCTGCGTCCCCCTGCCCGCAATGCGCAGCGTTGCGAGAGCGGGGGTGAAGCCGCAAAGCGGCTCAGGGGGGTGTCAATCTAATTTCGCCCCAGACACCTTCACCACCCGCTCCCACACGGGCGCGTCCTTTTTGAACTGAACGGCAAACTGCTCGGGGCTGCTGCCCACGGGGATGAAGCCCATCTGCTGGATCCGCTCACGCACGTCGGGCATGGCAATGATGGCTTTCAGCTCGGCCCCCAGGCGGGCCACGACTTCGGGCGGCGTCTTGGCAGGGGCGCTCATGCCCAGCCAGCCGGTGACCTGGAACACCTCGTCCTTGATGCCCTGCTCGGTCATGGTGGCCAGCTTGGGCAGCGCGTCCATGCGCTGGGTTCCGGTCACGGCCAGCGGCTTGAGGCGGCCCGAGTCGATGTACGGCCGGGCCGACTGCAGGCTGGCAAACGCCATTTGCAACTGCCCGCCCACCAGATCTTGCAGCATGGGAGCCTCGCCCCGGTAGGCCACATGGTTCATGTCGGCCTTGTGCTTGTCGGACAGCCATGCGCCGGCCAGGTGGGCATACGAGCCCATGCCCCACGAGCCGTAGGCAATCTTGCCCTTGTTGCGGTCGATGTAGGCCATCAGTTCGGAAGCGTTGTTGACGGGCAACTGCGGGTGCACCAGCAGCACCACCGGCGCCAGAGCGATCTGCGTGATGAGAGCCTGGTCCTTTTCCGGCTGGTACGGCAGGCGCTCGTACAGGTACTGGTTGATCAGCATCGTGGTGCCCAGCGACACCAGCAGCGTGTAACCGTCGGCCGGCGACTTGAGCGCCTGGTCGGTGCCGGTCACGCCGCCAGCGCCGCCACGGTTCTCCACCAGCACGGGCTGGCCCAGGCGGGCCGAGAGCTTCTCGCCCAGCGTGCGGGCGGTGATGTCGGTGGCGCCCCCGGCCTGGTAGGGCACGATCAGCTTGATGGGCTTGCTGGGCCAGGCTTCCTTGCCCGTCTGCGCCAGGGCCGAGCCCAGCAGGCCCGTGCTGCCCAAGGCGGCCAGGCCTTGCAACATGCGACGGCGGGGAATGTGGTTGAAGTTCATGCTTGTCTCCTAGTTGAGGTTGAAAATTGGCTCCAGCGCTTATCTAACAAGCGCCTACAGCTATTATTTTTATAGTACTTAGAGCGGTGGCAGCGTGAGCACGCCCTTGTCGCGCAGCGCCTGCAGTTCTGCCTCGGGCAGTTGCAGCAGCTGCTGCAGCACGTCACGGGTGGCGGCGCCCAGCGTGGGCGGTGCGTTGCGAATCGGCAGGCGCTGGCCGTCCATCCGGTAGGGCGGCGCAAACACATGCGTCGTGCCCGCCACGGGGTGCGGCATCTCTTGCAGCAGGCCGCCGCGGCGCGTGCGCTCGCTGGTCAGCGCCTCGTGCAGGCCGGCCACGCGGCCGCACGGGATGCCAGCTGCGGCCAGGCGCTCCAGAAGCACATCCCGCGCAAAGCCAGCAATGAGTTCCTTGAGCATCGGGCTCAGCACCAGCCGGTTCTTGGCGCGCTCCACATTGGTGGCAAAGCGCGGGTCTTCGACGATGTCGGGGCGCTCGATGACCTGGCGGCAGAACTTGTCGAACTGCGCGTTGTTGCCCACGGCAATGATGAGCGGGCCATCGGCCGCGTCGTACATGCCGTACGGCACGATGGAAGGGTGGGCGTTACCGTAGCGCTGCGGGTCGTGGCCCAGCAGCATGGCGTCGAGCCCGTAGTAGCCGGTGATCATCAGGCCGCAGTCGTACAACGCCATCTCGATGTGGCGGCCCTTGCCTGTTTTGCATCGGCGAAACAGCGCCGCCAGCACAGCCTGGGCGGCATACATGCCGGTCATCATGTCCACCGCAGCCACGCCAAACTTCAGGGGCGGCTGGCTGGCCTCACCGTTGATGGCCATCAGTCCTGCCTCGGCCTGGATCACCAGGTCATATCCGGGCCGCTTGGCCTCGGGGCCCGAGCTGTCGTAGCCCGCCACCGAGCAATAGATGAGATCGGGCTTGATCGCCTTGAGCTGCTCATAACCCAGGCCCAGCTTTTCAGCACCGCCGGTCTTGAAGTTCTGAACCACCACGTCGCACTGCGGCAGCAGGTCGCGGATGATCTTCACGCCTTCGGGCGTCTGCAAGTCCACCGTGATGGACCGCTTATTGCGGTTCATGCTGTTGTAGTAGGTGGTCTCGGTCTTGCCGACGCGCATGCCCCAGTCGCGGGTGTCGTCGCCCCGGCCGGGGTGCTCCACCTTGATGACGTCGGCGCCAAAGTCGGCCAGCACCTGGCCGCACAGCGGCCCGGCAAACACGCGCGACAGATCGAGAACGCGCACGCCTTCGAGCGGAAAGTCCATGCCCTCGGGCAGCGGTGGATAGAGGTTTGTAGTGGTCATTGCTGAGTGTCTCGATTACCTGCGCCAGATGCTTTGACCTGGCGCAGGCGCGCGAAATCGGCCGGGCGTTTTTCAAGGAACGCACCAATGCCTTCGCGGGATTCTTCGGTGGCCTGCGACTGCACCATCAGCTGCGCTTCCAGCTCCAGCTGATCTGCGAGCGGCTGCGCATAGGCGCTGCGGCACAGGGCCTTGATGTTCGCCATGGCCGTGTCAGGCCCGGTGGCCACCAGCGCGGCCAGGGCCACCGCCTGCGCCAGGGCCTCACCCGGCTCAGCCAGACGGTTGACGGGGCCCAGCGCATAGAGCCGCTCGCCGGAGATGCGTTCGCCCGTGAGGCACAGCTCGGTCAGCACCTGACGCGATACGAACTCGGCCAGGAAGGCCGTGGCGCCGCCGTCGGGCGTAAGCCCCACTTTCACATATGCCACCGAGAAAACGGCATTGCGCGCGGC
The DNA here is from genome assembly GCF_046314175.1 of Acidovorax sp. Lineage (GTDB taxonomy): Bacteria > Pseudomonadota > Gammaproteobacteria > Burkholderiales > Burkholderiaceae_C > Acidovorax. The sequence continues at coordinate 40,201 of NZ_JBKBXG010000045.1, forward strand.
CACCAGCATGTCGCAGGCCAGCGCCAACGACAGCCCGGCACCGGCCGCAGCGCCCTCCACCGCAGCAATCACCGGCTTGCGGCAGTACCGCACCGTGCGGATCAGGTCGTGCAGGCCTTCGAGCTTGGCGCGGCGCTCTTGCACCGGCAGCTCACGCCGCTTGGCCAGCTGGCGCAGGTCGCCGCCCGCGCAAAAGTACCCGCCCTCGCCCGTGAGCACGATGGCGCCCACGGTGGGGTCGGCCTCGGCCTGCGCCAGGGCTGCGGTCAGCGCCGCGTAGAACGCGGGCGACAGCGCATTGCGCGCAGCCGGGTTGTTGTTAGAGAGCACGAGCACCGCGCCCTCACGGCGTTGCAGCAGAGGCAGCGACTGCTCCATGGCCTCAACCCCTACCGAGCGCGATGAACCGCGCAAGGTGATGGTCTTCGTCGCCAAACTGGTGGTCCACCATGACCAGGCGCTTGGCGTAGTGCGACAGCGGCAGCTCCCACGTCATGCCAATGCCGCCGTGCAGCTGGATGCTTTCTTCAGCCACCAGCGCGCCGATGCGGCCCATAGTGACTTTGGCGGCGGACAGCGCACGCTCGCGCTCGGCGCGGTCGGTGCTGTCCATCGCAGCCGCTGCGTTGATGACCGCCGAGCGGGCCTGCTCCACTTCCAGCAGCAAATCGGCCATGCGGTGCTGCAGGGCCTGGAAGCTGCCGATCGGCACGCCAAACTGCTTGCGCGTCTGCAGGTATTCGAGCGTGTGCTTCTTGGCAACGTCCATCGCGCCCAGCGCCTCGGCACACACGGCCAGAATGCCCCAGCCCACGGCGTGCTCCAGCGCGGCAAAGCCCTGCCCTTCAGCGCCCAGCAGCGCACCAGCGCCCACCTGCACGTTCTGCAGCGTGACTTCGGCCACGCGGCCGCCGTCGATGCGCCCCATGCCACGGCGCTTCAGGCCTGCGGCATCGGCCGGTACCAAAAACAGCGAGATGCCCTCTTCGTCATCTTCCGCGCCGGAGGTGCGGGCGCTCACCAGCAGCAGCTGGGCCTGGTCGCCATGCAACACCAAGGCCTTGTGGCCAGTCAGCAGCCAGCCGTCTGCATTGCGCACGGCGCGGGTGGTGACACGGCTCAGCGCATAGTGCGCGCCGGGCTCCTCGTGCGCCAGGGTCACCACGGTGCTGCCGTCGATGATGCTGGCGATGTGCTCCTTTTGCGCAGCGCTGCCGGCCAGGCCCAGGGCACGGCCCACCATCAACGCACCCACAAACGGCTCGGCCACCAGGCCTGCGCCCAGGGCCTCAAACACCACGGCCACGTCAAAGCCCGCGCCGCCAAAGCCACTATCGGCTTCGGGGAACAGCGCGCCAATCGCGCCCAGCTCGGCAAACCGCGCCCACAGCGCCAGGTCCATGCCGGTGTCGCCGTAGGCGATGTGGTTGCGTTTTTCAATGCCGTATTGTTCGGCCACGAAGCGGTTCAGGGTGTCCGCCAGCATGCGGCGGTCTTCGGTGTGTTCAAAATTCATTTCCACGTTCCTCTGGAATCAGTTGTTGGCCGGCTCGCCAAGGTACAGGGTGGACGCGACTGGCGCCGCCCAGGCCAGCGGCCGCCGCGCAAGGGCCGCCCCGCCGCGCTGGCGGTGTCCCCCTTCCCGGCGAAGCCGAGAGAAGGGGGAAGACGCGCAGCGGCTCAGGGGGTTGTTCACTGCTACAGGCCGAGAATCATCTTGGAAATGATGTTCTTCTGGATTTCATTGGAGCCGCCGAAGATCGACAGCTTGCGGTAGTTGAAGTAGTTGGCCGCGGCTGTGGCGGCCTCCTTCGGTCCCACGGGTTCGTCGGCGTAGCCTTCGTACTGCGCTTCTTCGATGAAGGGCAGCGCGTAGGGGCCCATCGCGCGGCGGATGAGCGACAGGATCTCCTGGCGGATCTCGGTGCCGCGAATCTTGAGCATGGAGCTTTCGGCCCCCGGCACGCCGCCACCGGCCACGGCGGCAATCACGCGCAGGTTGGTGGTCTTCATGTTCTCCAGGTCGATCTCGACCTGGGCCATGCGTGCGGCAAACAGCGGGTCCTGGTCCAGCGGCTTGCCGTTTTTCATCACCTTGGCGGCGATCACCTGGAGCTTGGCCAGCGCAGCAATGCAAAAGCCCACGCCTGCGATGCCGGTGCGCTCGTAGGTCAGCAGGTACTTGGCATACGTCCAGCCCTTGTTTTCCTCGCCCACCAGGTTTTCCACGGGCACTTTCACGTCAGTAAAGAACACCTCGTTGACTTCCTTGTCGCCATCGAGCGTGCGGATGGGGCGCAGTTCCACGCCGGGCGAGTTCATGTCCACCAGCAAGAAGCTGATGCCCGACTGGGCCTTGGCTTCGCGGTCGGTGCGCACCAGGCAGAAGATCATGTTGGCGTGCTGGCCCTGGGTGGTCCAGGTTTTCTGGCCGTTGACGATGTAGTGGTCGCCTGTTTCGTCAGTGACTCGCACTGCCGTGGTCTTGACCGAGGCCAGGTCCGAGCCCGCGCCGGGTTCGGAGTAGCCCTGGCACCACCAGTCCTCGCCGCTCAGGATGCGCGGCAACCAGTATTTTTTTTGCGCCTCGTTGCCAAACTTGATGAGCACCGGGCCCAGCATGTTCACGCCAAAGGGCACGATGCGCGGGCCACCGGCCAGCGCGCATTCGGTGTCGAAGATGAACTTTTCGACCGCGCCCCAGCCGGGGCCGCCGTAGGCCTCGGGCCAGTGGTTGGCCAACCAGCCGCGTTCGTTGAGGATGGCGTGCCATTCGTCCTGATCCGCCTTGGTCAGGCGCTGCCCGGCCTTCACCTTGGTGGCGATGCGCTCGGGCAGCTTGGCTTTCAGGAAAGCCTGCACCTCGGCGCGGAAGGCTTCTTCTTGGGGGGTGAAATTCAGGTCCATATCGGGTCGCTTGCAGTTCAGGGTTCGGTCGCGTGGCTTGGCCTGGGTTCAATAAATTTCAAACAGGCCTGCCGCACCCATGCCGCCGGCAATGCACATGGTCACCACGCCGTACTTGGCCTTGCGGCGGCGGCCTTCGAGCAGCAGGTGGCCTACCAGGCGCGCGCCGGTCATGCCGAAGGGGTGGCCAATGGCAATCGCTCCGCCGTTCACGTTCAGCCGCTCGGACGGAATGCCCAGGCGGCGCTGGCAGTACAGGGCCTGCGAGGCAAAGGCTTCGTTCATCTCCCACAGGTCAATGTCCTGTACCGTGAGGCCGTGGCGCGCCAGCAGCTTGGGCACGGCAAACACGGGGCCAATGCCCATTTCGTCGGGCTCGCAACCGGCCACCGCAAAGCCACGGAACGCGCCCAGGGGCTGCAGGCCCCGGCGCTCGGCTTCTTTCGCTTCCATGAGCACGCAGGCGCTGGAGCCGTCGGAGAGCTGCGAGGCGTTGCCTGCGGTGATGAACTGGCCCGGACCTTTCACCGGCTCCAGCTTGGCAAGGCCTTCCAGCGTGGTGCTGGCGCGATTGCAGTTGTCGTGCGTGGCCGTCACTTCGC
>NZ_JBKBXG010000046.1:0-42742 GCF_046314175.1 Acidovorax sp.
TCTCCCACAAGGGGAGAGGGAGTGAGAGCCATCTGAGATAGCGACCTCATCAGCCCATGTGAATCAGAAGCCATGCCCGCCCGCCCCCTCTCCGACGAAACGCTGCACCTGATCGACGCCGTGCGCACGGCGCTCGCACACCGCAGCGACGTGGAAGAGCGCCCGCTGTTCGGCACCCACGCATTTTTTGTGGACGGCAAGATGTGCATTGCGGTCAAAGGCGAAGAGCTGCTGGTGCGCCTACCACCCGACCGCCATGGCGAACTGCAGGAGATGCAGAACACCCGCGAGCTATCGCCCGGCGGCGGCATGAAGGGCTACTTCTGGGTGGAGCCCAACGGCTACGCCACACGCGCGCAGTGGACCTACTGGGTAGACGAAGCGCTGGCCTACAACCCGCTGGCCAAGGCCACCCCGCCCCGCAAGGCCAAGGCACCCGTGGCAGCCAAAAAGGCGCCCGTGCCCAAAACCCCGCCCAAAACCACAGCCAAGGCTGCGGCCAGCAAAAAACACAGCATCTTCGAAGCCGATGACTGATGTGCCCAAGCTAACCAGCAGACCTCACCAGCGCCACCCACCAAAATTTAAGCCTTTTTGGCCTCTAGCGCTTATTGGATAAGCGCTACCAGCTATCAATTTCATAGTTTTCTCATTCACCACCATCACAACGACAGCAAGGAGCAACACACCATGAAAATCGCATTCATCGGCCTCGGCAACATGGGCGGCCCCATGGCACACAACCTGCACAAGGCAGGTCACGAAGTGCGCGCGTTTGACCTTTCGCAGCCCGCCCGCGACAAGCTGGCCGCAGACGGCGTGCCCATCGCCACCGACGCCAAGGCAGCAGTGGCGGGCGCCGAAGTCGTCATCAGCATGCTGCCCGCCAGCCAGCATGTGGAAGGCCTCTTTTTGGGCGCAGGCGACCTTCTGGCCCAGCTGCCTGCCGGCACGCTGGTGATCGACTGCTCCACCATCGCAGCCGCCACCTCCCGCAAAGTGGCCGAAGCCGCCAAAGCCAAGGGCGTGGCCTTTATCGACGCGCCCGTGTCCGGCGGCACCGGCGGCGCCATTGCAGGCACGCTGACCTTCATGGTGGGTGGCGACGCCGCCGACCTGGAACGCGCCCGCCCCGTGCTCGAAAAAATGGGCGCCAACATCTTCCACGCAGGCAGCGTGGGCGCGGGCCAGACCGCCAAGATCTGCAACAACATGCTGTTGGGCATCCTGATGGCGGGCACCAGCGAAGCCATTGCCCTGGGCGTAGCCAACGGCCTGGACCCCAAGGTGCTGAGCGAAATCATGCGCCGCAGCTCGGGCGGCAACTGGGCGCTAGAGAAGTACAACCCCTTCCCCGGTGTGATGGAAACCGCGCCTGCCAGCAAGGGCTACGCGGGCGGCTTTGGCACCGATCTGATGCTCAAGGACCTGGGCCTGGCGCAGGAGAACGCGATGGCGGTGAAGGCTGCTACGCCGCTGGGAGGGATGGCGCGCAACTTGTATGCGGCGCACAGCTTGGCGGGGCATGGAGGGCTGGATTTCTCCAGCATTATTAAGATGGTGCAGAAGGGGTAATCGCTCTTAAAACAAGCAAAAAATGCCAGCGTCTGCTGGCATTTTTATTGGTCTGATTGAAGAATCTGAGCGACAGTGTCCAAGAAGCTGTTAGAGCGACCGGCCTCAGCAAAATTTAGAGAACTACGTCAGATCACCGTCCGCTGCATCATCTGGCTCGTACTCACTCCTAGCATCACAGCTGGCACCGCCGGAGGGAACAACGAAGAGCGAACTTAGGCAGCCAACACTCGCCCCTTCAAGCGCGATGATGCAGGGTGGAACAGCATTGAACCGTTCAGCGCCGGTGAGCCGATGAAGAGCGTTGATCAGGGAGGTGCGGGCAGGATTACTGCCACCGCCCAGAACGAGTACAGGGCTGCTTGTTGCACGGCAGTCTTCCGCCTGAATTAAGCCTTGCCACAGAGCGACGTCGGTTTGAATGAATTGTTAGGCCGCAGGCGTGTCAGCTTGAGTGTGGTTCTTTGGTGGAAGCAAATTAATCACCACGTGACCGGGATAAATCTTGTCTGTTTCAGCCTTTATCTTGTTCATGTGTTCTATGCACCCAGCGAGGACGTTATCTACTCCCTGAATCATGAAATCTGTGCTCATCTTTAGCGTAGCCGCCAAACGCTGGCCAAGCTCATTCTCTATTTGCGTCATGCTAACTTGACTTCCAACTCTCTGAGACAGTTTCTCGACAGCTGGTTGAAGAACATCCACGTGCATGGCGGAACGCTGATGTATCACATCAAGTGTTGAAGCGATCTCTTGCTCCACCAAAGACAAAGTTCCAAGCAAGTTGGGATCCGAAGATCTGAAGAGGAACGAAATGGTGTCGTAGTTGAACTTTGGCGGCTCCCATGACATCCCGACTACTGGCATGATCATCAGATGGCGCTCCGCCTTGTTTCGATGTTCGTCAATAAACTGATTCTTTACTGCTAAGAACTTGTTGTAGGTTCTGGCCAGCTCGAATATTGCACTATTCGCTGCTTTTACATCACTAGCATCGGATGTTCGCTTCTCTTTCTCGTTCTGAAGAGAGAAGGCGTACTTGGCGCCAAAGTATGCAGCGGCCAGGGTTGCTAGTGAGGCCGCCAGTATTTCAATTGTCTTAGTAAATATCTCGATGCAGGTCATGGATTTATTTCCCGGTGATGATTTTTGAGCCCAACTTGATTATGCAGAAAAGCTTGTAAATTAACTGACCAACGCGGAGCCAGCGCCTCGGCAGGCATTTGTGCCAGCAGCAGACACAAAGCTATTGCCAGCAGTTGAGTATGATTCGCATCCCTCATGCTGCGCCGCACCATCCCCGCCCTGCCTTTCCACATCGTGCTCCTGCTGGTGGCGTTGTTCAACGCCCTGGCGGGCACGCCATTGCACGAGGCGAAGCACATCCGGGAATTGGTTGCCAGCGCCACCGCGTCGGCAGCTGCAGGCGATGTGGATGCGTTGGCAGGCAGCTCCGCAGCCAGCGACGATCACAGCGAAGAAACACACACCCCCTGCGCCTGGTGCCTGACCCACGCGCTGGAGGCGGGGCTGGCGCATGCGCCGGCTCGCCAACCGCAACTCCCCCCAGAACCCACCGCCATCGCGCCGCACAGCGCAGACCCCTTCACGGCCCAGCAGGTGCGCTGGCCGTTTTTCGCACGCGATCCTCCGCCAGCCCAGCGGGCCTGACACGCGCCAGGCCCCAGCCAGCCATGCGCCTCATGGCGCAATCTCCATAGTTGTTTTCGGCCTCGCATGCACTCCACCCGGGTGAATGCGGGCATGCAGACTTGCCCGCACGTTCACCCACCGGGCGCAGGCCAGCCTGTTCGTTGCAAGGGGTGCTCGCTGCTGCGCGCCCCCGTGCGGCACCTTTTTAAATGGTTGACCAACTGCCGCCCCTACAGAAGATGTCTTGGAAGAAACACGGCTTCATGCCCGCCCCCGCGCCGCAGGGCTACACACGCCGCGCCGCGCTGCAAACAGCCAGCGTTTGCCTTACAGCAGGTGCGGCCCCCTGGGCGATGGCACAGGGTGGTGCGGCGCCCAGCAGCTTGCAAATCGTGGGCCCGTGGGAGTTCACCAGCCTTTCGCCGGCCAGCAGCGGCTACATGCTGCTGAACCTGCAGGTGTGCGAAACCCTGCTGGGCGCCAGTGACAATGGCCGCCCGCTGCCCGCGCTGGCCGAGCGCTGGCAGGTGTCTGCCGATGGGCTGGCCTGGCAGTTCGCACTGCGGCCCCAGGCGCGTTTTCACAATGGCGACAGGGTCACCGGACAGGCTGTAGTGCAGAGCCTGCAGCGTGCCCAAAAGGCGCCCGCCTTGCTCAGCAATGCGCCCATCACCGCCATCACCGCCGAGGGTGGCGCTGAGGGCGGTGGCACGGTGCACATCCGCCTGAGCCGCCCGCACAACGCCTTGGCCGCACAGCTGGCGCACTACAGCACGCTGGTGCTGGCGCCTGAGAGCTATGGCGCAGACGGCAAGGTGCAGCGCATCATTGGCACCGGCCCCTACCGCATTAGCAAGCTGGTGCCACCGCAGCAGGTGGAAACCGAGGCGTTTGAGGGCTATGACCGCCCCGCCGCCACACCTGCCCCAGCGATACGCAACGTGGCCTACCTGGCAGCCAGCCGCGCAGAAACCCGGGCGCTGATGGTGGAAGGTGGCCAGGCCCACCTGGCCTATGGGCTGGACCCTGCCAGCCTGCGGCGGCTGCGCCGCCACGCCAAGGTGGGCATCACATCGGTCACGCTGCCGCGCACGGTCATCGTCAAGCTCAACGCCATGCTGCCCAGCCTGCAAGACGTGCGGGTGCGCCAAGCGCTGAGCCTGAGCATTGACCGCGCAGGCATTGCGCATGCGTTGATGGGCGACGAAGCCCTGGCCGCCACGCAGTTGCTGCCCCCTACCCTGGTCGACTGGCACAACCCCGCCCTGCCCCCGTTGCGCTACGACCCCGAAGCCGCCCAGCGCCTGCTGCGCGAAGCGGGCTGGCAGCGCCACGGCGATGGCCTGCGCGGGCCGGATGGGCAGCCGCTGACGCTGGTGATACGAACTTTTCTGGACCGGCCCGAGCTGCCGCTGATGGCCACGGCGCTGCAAGAGCAGTGGCGCCTGGCGGGCATTGCCGTGAAGGTGCACATCGGCAATTCCGGCGACATCCCCCTGGGCCACCGCGATGGCACGCTGCAGCTGGCCCTGGCCGCCCGCAACTACGCCAATGTGCCCGACCCGGCAGGCACGCTGGCGGGCGATTTTTCTGCCAAGGGCGGCGACTGGGGTGCGATGGGCTGGCACAGCGACGCCGTGGTGCAGGCGCTGGCCGAGCTGATGCGCAGCGCGCCCGACGCCCGCCGTGCGCAGGCGCTGCGCGCCATCGTCACGCAAACGCTACAGAGCGAGCTGCCCATCATCCCCATCGCCTGGTACCGCCAGCACGTGGCCGTGAACCGGCGCTTGCAAGGCGTGTCGCTGGACCCGCTGGAGCGCAGCTACCGACTGACCGACATGCACTGGAGCAACGCATGAACCTTTCTCTTCGCAACCCCTGGCTGCACATGCTGGGGCGGCGTGGCCTGCAGGTGGTGGCGCTGGCGCTCATCATCGGCACGCTGTGCTTTTTTATGGTGCGCGCACTGCCGGGCGACCTGGCCATGCGCGTGGCGGCCAGCCGCTATGGGCTGGACTTGGTGAGCGGTGCAGCGGCCGATGCCGTGCGTGCCGAAATGGGCCTGAACCAGAGCGCCTGGCAGGGCCTGCTGGGCTGGTGGCGCGACATGGCGACGCTGAATCTGGGCCAGTCGCTCATCACCCAGCGCCCCGTGTGGGTGGAGGTAGCCCACCACCTGGGCGCCACGCTGCGCCTGTCTGCCGCCGCGCTGGCCGTCGCCCTGGCCGTGGGCCTGCCACTGGGGCTGTGGGCGGGGCTGCGCCCCGGCAGCTGGGCCGACCGCGCCAGCTGGTTGCTGGCGGTAGTGCTGCGCGGCACGCCGCCGTTTTTGCTGTCGGTGCTGCTGATGCTGCTGGTGGCGGTGCACTGGGGCTTTTTGCCCGTGGCGGGCGACGACGACAGCGCCAGCCTGGTGCTACCCGCACTGGCGCTGGGCCTGGGCCTGGGCGCGGGGCTGGCCCGCGTCACCCGCAGTGCCATGCAAGAGGTGGCGCAGTCGCCCGCGTTTGAGTTTGCCCGCACCAAGGGGCTGAGCGACATGCAGGCGCTGGTGCGCCACGGCCTGCGCGCCGCCGCCGTGCCCGTGGTGGCCTACCTGGGCGTGCAAACGCTGTTTTTGGTGGAAGGCGCGCTGGTGGTGGAAACCGTGTTTGCCTGGCCCGGCATTGGCCATGCGCTGGTGCATGCCATCTTTGGGCGAGACATTCCGGTGGTGCAAGGTGCAGCGCTGGCCATGGCACTGATGTTTGTAGTGTTCAACCTGCTGCTCGATGCGGCCTGCGTGGCGCTGGACCCGCGCCAGCAAAGAAAGGTGGCGGCATGAGCGGGCAAGAGATGACTTTGACATCCACCACCCCACCCCCAACCACAACGCCCGGCGCTGCGCAGGCCCCCGTGCCGTATGTGGCGCTGTCTGCCTCCCGCTGGTCGTGGCAGCAACGCTCGGGGCTGGTGCTGATGGGCCTGCTGGCCCTGTGGGCGCTGCTGGGCCCGTGGCTGGTGGGCACCAGCCCCATTGAGCAAAACCTGCGCAACCAACTGGCCACGCCCGGTGCCGAGCACTGGCTGGGCACCGATGTGCTGGGCCGCTCGTGGCTGGCACGGTTGGCGCATGCCACACAACTGTCATTGGGCATGGCGGTGCTGGCGGCTTTGAGTGCTGCCGTGCCCGGCACCCTGCTGGGCGTGTTGGCGGCATGGCGCGGTGGGCGTGTAGAGCGCACGCTGGTCATGCTGGCAGATGCGGTGATGGCCATACCCGGCCTGCTGCTGGTGCTGCTGATTGCGGCGCTGGCCCCCGGCCAGTTGTGGGCGCTGTATGTGGGCATGGCGACGGCGCTGTGGGTAGAGTACTTTCGCGTGTGCCGGGCCATGGCGCGGCCCGTGCTGGCGGGCGATGCGGTGCAGGCATCGCGCCTGCTGGGCTTTGGCCGGACCTATGTGCTGCGCCGCCACCTGCTGCCCGCGCTGGCGCCCACGCTGGGCACGCTGCTGGCCTTTACCACCGCGCAGGCCGTGCTGGCGCTGGCCGCGCTGGGCTTTGTGGGCGTGGGCGCACAGGCCCCCACCGCCGAGCTGGGCCTGATGATCACCGAGGCCATGCCTTATTACGAAGAAGCCCCCTGGCTGATTGCCGCCCCCACCGCCGTGCTGCTGTGGCTGGTGGCGGCCATGATGCTGATCCAACCCGAGCGGGAGGCCGCATGACCCCAGCAAACCCTTCAACCACGGCCCTGCTGGCGGTGGACGACCTGGCCATCCATGTGGGCGGGCGCGCCCTGCTGCAAGGTATTTCTTTCAGGCTGCATGCAGGCGAGGCGCTGAGCCTGGTGGGCGAAAGCGGCGCGGGCAAGTCGCTGCTGGCCCAGGCCATCATGGGCAACCTGCCGCCTGCGCTGCGGGCATCGGGCGCCATCACCATCGACGGCGTGACCACCCGCGCTGAAGACGCCGCCAGCCGCCGCGCCCTGTGGGGCCGCAAGCTGGCCCTGCTGCCGCAGGAGCCATCGGTGGCCCTCAACTCCTTTCAGCGTGTGGCGCCGCAACTGGCCGAGGTCTATGCCCTGCTGCACGGTCAGCCGCCAGGCGATGCGGCAGAGCGCGCGCAGCAAGAGCTGGCCCGCGCTGGCCTGGGCCAGGCCACAGCGCACTACCCCTGGCAACTGTCGGGCGGCATGGCGCAGCGGGCGGTGGCTGCTATCACGCTGGCGGGCGGCGCCCCGGTGCTGATGGTGGACGAGCCCACCAAGGGCCTGGACAACCACTGGCGCGACCGCACGGTGGCGCTGTTCCGTGGCGTGCTGCAGGCGGGCGGCTGCCTGCTGGCCATTACGCACGACATGGCCGTGGCGCAAGCGCTGGGCGGCCAGGTCATCGTGCTGCGGCACGGGCAGGCGGTAGAGCAAGGCCGCATCGACGAGGTGGCCGCGCAGCCCGCGCACCCCTTCACCCGCCAGTTGATGGATGCCGACCCTGCCCGCTGGCTGCCGTTTGCCGCGCCTACCCTGGGTGAGCCCGTCGTACAGGCGCATGGCATCTCCAAAGCCTATGGTGCGCAGAAGCTGTTTGCGCCGCTGGACCTGGAATTGCGCAGCGGCGAACGCGTCGCCGTGCAAGGCCCCAGCGGCACCGGCAAGAGCACATTGGGCAATGTGCTGCTGGGCCTGGTGGCGCCCGACACGGGCCGCGTGGAGCGCAGCGCCCGGCTGCGCCCGCATGCGTTCCAAAAGCTGTACCAGGACCCGGTGGGCTCGTTCGCCCCCCACATCAGCTTGGCCCAGTCGCTGCGCGATGCCGCCCGCCTGCACCGCTGCGACTGGAAGCTGGTGCAGCAGCGTCTGGCGCAGCTGCGCGTGCCCGAGGACATGCTGGCGCGCAAGCCCGAGCAGATATCCGGCGGCGAGCTGCAGCGCATTGCGCTGGCGCGGGTGCTGGTGGCGCAACCGGCGCTGTTGTTTGCCGACGAGCCCACGTCCCGGCTGGACCCGATCACCCAGCAAGACGCGCTGAAAGTGTTGCTGGACGCGGTGCAGGAGACTGGCGCAGCGCTGATGCTGGTGACCCACGACACGCACATCGCAGCAGCCATAGGAACGCGCACGATCGATTTTGCAGAGGGCGGCATTCAGGCACCCGTGGCCTGAGAGGCTGAGAGGCTGAGAGTCTTTTTTCCATGCCCGCCTCGTACGCCAAAACGCCCCGGCTCGACTAAAAAACTCTCAGCCTCTGAGGCCCGCGCGCGGGGCAGGCAGCTTCACCCCAAGTCCGGCGATGCCGTGATGCGTGGCTGTGTGCTGTGTGCTGTGTGGTGCGCCACCGGTGCAACGCGCAGGCGTCCATGCCGACGCACTGCGCCAGCGGGTGGAGGCCGCGCCGCAAGCTGCCACCCCGCACACACGCTTTGCGCAGCAGGTGGCGGGCCAGCCCTGAAAATATGAAAAAAAGTGGCTCTAGCGCTTATCCACAAAGCGCTAGCAGCTATTAAAAATATAGCATATCAAATCAGCCGCCCCGCGGCCGCAGCACCATGCGGTCGCGGCCCATTTCCACGTCGAAGTGGCGCAGAAAGTTTTGGCCCAGCAGGGCGTCGTCGTCGCTGCGGCCGGTGTAGCCGGTGCCCACGCGCAGTCCCGACACGGCCAGCGACCGCACGGTGACTGAATCCGACGCAATCACCCGCCCCTCGCGGGGGCCGTTGGCGGTCTGGAAGGTGATGGCGTCGCCGCCCTGCAACCCGGCCTTTCGGGCCAGTGCGTCGGTAATGCCGACCAAGCTGGCCCCGGTGTCCACCAAAAACATCACCGGCACGCCGTTGATGCTGCCCTCCACGCGAAAGTGGCCGTCGTGGTGGCGGGGTATCACCACCGCGCCGTCGGCCGTCACGGTGACGCCTTTGGGCTGCATGGTGTACTGCATCGCAAAATACAAACCAGCCATCAGCACCAGCCAGAACGCCAGAATGCCCAGCGTGCCGGTGCGCATCAGGCGGCGCGTGGGCTGGTCGTTGTCGGCAGGTGGGATGGGGTGGGGTTGGGTGCCCATGGGCGAATGCAATAAGGAAGGTAGAACCACAAGGGGCGAAATCCCTGCACGTCAATCATAGGAGCGTTGCCAGAACACCCCAGCACACAGTGGTCTTCACCAGCCCTCGGTGGCGGCCAGACTGCGCAGAAACTGCGCCTCGAACACCGACGCCGCCACCGGTTTACTGAGCAGATAGCCCTGTATCTCGTCGCACCCCAGCAGCGCCAGCATGCGCGACTGGTCCTCGGTCTCCACCCCTTCTGCCACCACCTTGAGGCCCAGCGAGTGCCCCAGGTTGATGATGGTGGACACCAGTGCGAGGCCCTGGGGGCCAGACGACAGGTTCATGATGAACGACCGGTCTATCTTGAGCGTATCGACCGGCAAGCGGGCCAGGTAGCTCAGCGATGAAAAGCCAGTGCCAAAGTCATCAATGGCAATGGTGATGCCCATTTCGCGCAGGGCGTGCAGGCTGCGTGTGCTGTGCTCCACATCGTCCATCACCATGCTTTCGGTGATCTCCAGCTCCAGCCCGGCGGCCGCCCGCGCGTCTGAAGCAATGGCGTCGCGCACTTCGTCGATGAACCCCCGGTGCCGCAACTGCAAGAAAGACACGTTGACAGCAACCCGCAGCGGCACCAGGCCCGCTTTGCGCCACTGGTGGTTGTCGACCAATGCCTGCCGCAACGCCCAGCGGCCCACGTCGTAGATCAGCCCGGTTTCTTCGAGAACAGGAATGAACTGGCCAGGTGGCACCAGCCCGCGCTGGGGGTCGTTCCAGCGGATAAGCGCTTCGGCCCCTGCCAGCGCACCGCTGGCCAGGTGGCGCTTGGGCTGGTAGTGCAGCACAAACTGGCTTTGCTCCAGCGCCTCCCGCAGACGGCCCTCCAGGCTCAGTGTCTCGGCCACACGGGTGTTCATCTCGGAGGTGTAGAACAGCAAGCTGTCGGCCGACGCCTTGGCTTTGTTGACGGCGGCCTCTGCGTTGCGCAGCAGCGCCTCGGCGTCTGCACCGTCCATGGGGTACAGCGCCACACCAGCCTTAGCGGCCATGCGCAGCTCGTTGTCTCCCAGTACAAAGGGCGCATCAAAACACGCCCGCATGAGGTGGTCCACCGCCAGCGCAATCGGACCTGCGTCACGCACGTCGGGCAAGGCAATGCCAAAGCTGTTGATGCCGATGCGCGCCACGTCGTAGGCATCGCCAGCGGCCTGCTGCAGGCGGTGCGCAACCTGGGCCAGCAGCTCGTCCCCCATCTGACGGCCCAGGGTGTCGTTGACGATGCGAAACCGGCTGATATCGACCAGTGCAATGCCAAGGAGGGCCACGGCACCTTCGCGCGGGCGCAGGTGCTGGCTGCTGCGCTCCACAAACAGCGTGCGATTGGGCAAGCCGGTGATGTCGTCGTAATACGCAAGGTAACTGAGCCGGTCCTCCTTGTCGAGGTGGTCCATGGCAAAGCCAATGTCGCCCGCCAGTTCAGTCAGCAACCGCATCTCGGCGTCGTCAAAAAAACCGATCTCGTCGGCAAACAGCGCAAGCACCCCGACGACCTCATGCGCCACCACCAGAGGCAACACGGCCATGGAGGCAACCCCACGCTCCGACACTAATTCGGGCAGCACGATGCGCGGGTCATCCAGGATGTTGTCGCACACCACGGCGCGCTGGGTGCGCACCACCGCGGAGCTCAGGCTCTCGCCCGGTGTGGACTCTGCAAACAGCCCCAGGCGGCTGCGGATGCCCATCAAAAAGTCATCCTCGGCCCCGGCCATCGACACAGGCACCACCTGCTGGTGGATGCGGTCCACGCGGCCAATCCAGGCGATCTTGAACCGCCCATGCTCCACCGCCACCCGGCAGGCCTCGCGAAACAGCTCGTCCCTTCCGCGCACCCGCACGATGAGGGTATTGATGCCGCTGAGCATGGCGTACACACGGTTGAGCCGCTTGATCTTGCGGTCAGCCTCGCGGCGCTCTGTAACGTCTTCGCCCAGGCTGGCCACGCCGGTCACCTCGCCGCCCACAGAGCGCAACACGGTGTTGTTCCAGTGCACCAGCCGGCGCTCGCCCGATCGGGTCAGGATTTCGTTGTCATAGTGCAATGCCGATGGCCGGTTGGCCAGCACGTCGGCAAACATACCCCGCACGCTGGGCGTGTCGGGTACTTCAGGCGGCACGAACAGGGCAAACCAGTCGCGTCCAAACACCTCCTCGCGCTGCCACCCCGTAATGCGCAGCAGGTAGTCGTTGCAATAGGTGATACGGCCTTGGTTATCAAGCATCAGTGACAGCATCTCGACCTTGTCAAGCATGTCGTTGAAGCGGCGGTCGCTTTCGTGCAGCTCTTCTTCGGCGCGCTTTTCTTTGGTGATGTCCTGGATGGTGTTGAACCAGCGACCCTGCTCTCCCCGGCCCGCTTCGTCTTCCAGGGGCTCCATCACTTGCCTGAGGTGCAAAGGTTCCCCATCGGCACGCAGCAGACGGTAGGTGAAGTCCAGGCGGGCACCCTCATGGGCAGCCTCCAGCGCGTGTCCGCGAAACATCGCCTGGTCATCTGGGTGCACCATTGCCATCCATTCACGCGCAGACTGGGGCATCTCGGTGTCGGACAGTCCCAGCAGTGTGGGTAAGGTGTCCAGCCAGCTTTCAAAGACCCCATTTGGGCCGCTGATGATGTGGGCAATCTTGGCCAAGGCCTGGGCACGGCGCAGACTGGCCTTGCTCGCGCTCAGCGCATCCATCGCGCGTTGTCTCTCTTGCACTTCTACCTGCAGTTGCTCGGCATGTTGCTGCACTTCCTGGTAGAGGCTGCCGTTTTCGTAGATGCGGCCCACCTGCGCGCCCAGAATGGCAAGGATCTTTTCGTCCTCTGAACTGAAGCCGTCCGCGCCCAGCTTGTTAGCCAGGCAGATCCAGCCGTAGGAAAAGGACAGTGAAGTGACCGGCACGATCAGGGCAGTAAAAAGCGGCGGGTAGCCATGCGGCAATCCGATGGCGTCGGGACGCCCGGCCGGATCCGTCCACCGCTCGGCGCGCCTCTCGGAGCGCACCGTGCCGAGCAGCCCATGTGACATGACTGGTGCTTCAAGCACTGCCAGGCGTTCGGCGTCCAGACCACTGGTGAACACGATAGGGTCGGCGGTGTTCTTGCGGGCCACACACAGCACCGCATACTGCGCCCCCACCAGATCACGCGCGCCGCGGCACACGTTGTTGAGCAGCACGTGCGGGTCGCGCTCAGAAGCCAGCTGCAGGTTCAGGTCGGTCAGCGCAGCCAGGCGCACGTTCATGGCTTCGAGCTGCGCCACATTGCCCGTGAGCTTGTCTGTCATCAGTCGCAAGTGCTGCGTCTGAAAGCTGTGTTCGAGCACCAAGGGGGTGGGCTCAGGGCCATGGGTCAGCGCCTCGTCGATGGCATCCAGAATGTCTTGCGGCTCGCAGGGCTTGATCAGCACCTGCGTCACTCCGCACGCCAAAGCCAGATTGCGCGCTTCTTTCTCGCGGTAATGGGCGCTGTAGAAGATGACCTGGGTCTGCGCGATGCCTGCATCGGCACGCAGCTGGCGCACAAACTCATAGCCATCCATCGTGGGCATGAGGATGTCGGAGATCACCAATTGCGGCCGCTCGGCACGGACAAGGGCCAACGCCTCAGCGCCGTCCGACGCCTGCAGCGCCTGGTGCCCCCCGTGCCCGATGAGGGTGACCACCAGCGCCCGGTTGGCGGGTATGTCGTCTACAACAAGTATCTTCGCCATGTTGTCTTCACTTTACGGCTTAGGCTGGCGGCTCGCATCAGCCAATACCCTTTGAGCCAGCGGGCAAATTACGAAGGAACGCCGCAATTTGTTCGACAAAGGTCTCAGGCGTGATGGGCTTGGAGAGGTGGTCATCAAAACCCATCTCCAGCGCCTTTTCGCGGTCGCCGGGCATCGAAAACGCGGTGACCGCCACCAAAGGTACTGCACGCCAATGGGGGTGAGAGCGCAGGGTCTGCGCCACCTGGTAGCCGTTCAGGATGGGCATCTGCAGATCGCAGACGATGATGTCGTGCGGGCGGGACAGCGCCAGCTCCAGCCCGACCGCGCCGTTTTCAGCCGCATGCACCAAATACCCAGCGGATTCGAGCAAGTAAGTGACCAGCATGCGGCTGGCCTCGTCATCTTCGATGACAAGAATGGTGGCAACCGTCATTCGTTGGCCTCCGGGATTTCAAGGGTGAACGTGCTGCCCTGCCCTTCGGCACTTTCAAAGTAGATCCGCCCACCCAGCGCTTGTGCCAATTTGCGGCTGAGGTGCAGGCCCAGGCCCGTGCCTTCGTGGTGACGCCGGTCGGCGCTTTCGACGCGCGAGAAGGCTTCAAACAGGCGGGACTGCTCGTCGACAGGTATGCCCGGCCCGGTGTCACGCACCCTCACGGCCACCCTGCGCCCATCAGCGTGCGGCACGTCGTCCAGCAGCGTCACATACACCCCTCCTTGCTGGGTGAACTTGATCGCGTTGCCCACCAGATTGATGAGTATCTGGCTGAGCGCCCGCCGGTCGGTGCAGAGGGGCACACTGCCTGGGGGCAGCTCCACGTCAAACGCCAGCAACTTGCGCGCGGCCTCTGGCCCCAAGGTGGCGGCCACCTCTTCCACCACGGTGCGACAGTCCACTTGTTCCAGATTGAGAGTGACCTTGCTCGAACCCAGTTTGGCCACGTCCAGCAGATCGTTGATGAGCGACAAGAGGTGCCGTGCGCCTGTCTGCACGATGCGCAACTGTTTCTCCTGCTCGGTGTTCAACGGGCCAGGCAGCTTCATCAGCAACGTGCCGGTAAAGCCAATGATCGCGTTAAGGGGCGTGCGCAGTTCGTGCGACATGCTGGCCAGGAACCGGTCTTTGACGAGGGCAGCGTTCTCCAGCTCCAGGTTCTTGTCGCGCAGGGCTTGTTCGATGCGTTTGCGCTCCGTCACGTCGCGGATGGCGCTGGAGACAAACAGCCCCTCTTCGGTCTCCAGCGGGCTCAGGCTGATCTCCACCGGAAACTCGCTGCCATCCTTGCGCAGGCCATGCAGTTCCAGCCCGGCGCCCATGGACCGGCTGCGGGGTTCGGCAAAAAAACCGTTGCGGTGCGAAGGGTGCGAGCCACTGAAGCGCGCGGGCACCAGCAATTCGATCTGCTGACCCAGCAGTTCGTCACGGCTCCAGCCAAAGAGTTTCACCGCCTGCGAATTGACGAGCACGATGCGCCCCTCGCGGTTGACAATGACCATCGCATCCGGGGCGGCCTCCAGCAGGTCCTTGAACTTCTGGTCGGCCTTCTTGCGATCGGTGATGTCGCGGATTGCGCTCATCACCATGGTGCCCTCTTCGGTCTGGATGGGGCTCAGGCTGATCTCGACAGGGAACTCACCGCCGTCCTGGCGCAGGCCATAAAGCTCCAGCCCTGCACCCATGGTGCGGGCACGTGGCTGCTCAAAAAAACCGCTGCGGTGCCCCAGGTGTGCGCCGCGGTAGCGCATGGGTAGCAGCACCTCGACCGCCTGCCCCAGCAGATCCGCGCGCTGGTAGCCAAATACCCGCTCGGCCTGCGAGTTCACCATCACGATGCGGCCGGTCACGTTGACCAGCACGATGGCGTCAGGGGTGGATTCGAGCAGGTCGCGAAACCGCGCTTCCAGCAGTTTGGCATCGCGCAGCACCTTGAGCTGGGTGACATCTTTTTTGCTCGACAGGAAGTACAGCACCTGCCCGCCGGCATCGCGCACGGCCTTAGTGGAAACGTTGACATGCACCAGCGACCCATCCTTGCGGCGGCGTACGGACTCGTGCACCGAGGTGCCCAATCTCAGCGCATCGGCTCGAATGGCTTCCTCTTCATGTGCACGGTCTGGGGGAACAATAAGGTCAAGGATGGAGCGGCCCCTGGCTTCGGCCTGAACGTAGCCAAAGATCACTTCGGCAGCAGGGTTCCATTCCAGCACGACACCTTGCGGTGACAACACCAGCAGAGCATCTGGATTTTGGTCCCAGTACGCAGCAGAAAAGTCAGACGCCATTCGGCCCTCTCTGTGTGAGACCTGCCCGGTACGCACCCCGGAAGGGGCAACCTTGTTGTGCAGGCCCGACTCCGCACGCCATGGTGGCGATGGAGTGGCATCGAGACTTGAACACCACCGCAAGCAGTGGCGCGCGAGAAACAGAGCGCGCCCTGCGGCGCTCTGGTGCGGACCATCTTAGGCGGTAAGTGCAGAAAACACAAAGCACCAAATGGCGCCGGTCAACCAGCGCCATGGCCATATCGATTGACCCCGCCCCGTTTCCAGTCCGGTCAAGCGCTGCGGATGCAAACCAAGGCTCGGCCCGGCCGGCCCCGGCACACAAGAAAAAAGCCCCGATTCCCGAAGAAACAGGGGCTTACCAACATGGAGTGGTCACCTTGCAGAGCCGCACACCAAGTGCCGCGCAAACGCCAGGCGAGGCGGTCACATGTTGTCGATCATCACCTGCCCGAAGCCCGAGCAGCTCACCTGCGTCGCACCGTCCATCAAGCGCGCAAAGTCATACGTGACCTTCTTGGAGGCTATCGACTTTTCGAGCGAGCTGATGATCAGGTTCGCCGCCTCGATCCAGCCCATGTGGCGCAGCATCATTTCGGCCGACAGAATTTCCGAGCCGGGGTTCACGTAGTCCTTGCCCGCGTACTTGGGAGCGGTGCCGTGCGTGGCTTCAAAGCAGGCCACCGAATCGGACATGTTGGCGCCGGGCGCAATGCCAATGCCGCCCACCTGGGCAGCCAGAGCGTCCGAGATGTAGTCGCCATTGAGGTTGAGCGTGGCCACCACCGAATACTCGGCCGGGCGCAGCAGGATCTGCTGCAGGAACGCATCGGCGATGCTGTCCTTGATGGTGATCTCTTTGCCCGTCTTGGGGTTCTTGAGACGGCACCAGGGGCCGCCATCAATCAGCTGCGCACCGAACTCCTTTTGCGCCAGGGCGTAGGCCCAGTCACGAAAGCCACCCTCGGTGTACTTCATGATGTTGCCCTTGTGCACGATGGTCACGCTGGGCTTGTCGTTGTCGATGGCGTACTGGATGGCCTTGCGCACCAGGCGCTCGGTGCCTTCTATGGAAACCGGCTTGACGCCCAGGCCGGACGTGTTGGGGAAGCGGATCTTCTTGACGCCCATCTCGTCCTGCAGGAACTTGATGAGCTTCTTGGCCTTGTCGGACTCGGCTTCAAATTCGATGCCTGCGTAGATGTCTTCCGAGTTCTCACGGAAGATCACCATGTTGGTCTTTTCGGGCTCTTTCAGCGGCGAAGGCACGCCCTTGAAATACTGCACCGGGCGCAGGCAAACGTACAGGTCCAGTTCCTGGCGAAGGGCCACGTTCAAAGAACGGATGCCACCGCCCACGGGGGTGGTCAGCGGCCCCTTGATCGACACCACGTAATCGCGCAGCACTTGCAACGTTTCTTCCGGAAGCCACACATCGGGCCCATACACCTTGGTCGATTTTTCGCCTGCGTAGACCTCCATCCAGTGGATCTTCTTCTTGCCGCCGTAGGCCTTGGCCACAGCAGCATCCACTACCTTGATCATCACGGGCGTGATGTCGAGACCCGTGCCGTCGCCTTCGATGAAAGGGATGATGGGCTGGTCCGGCACATTCAGGGACATGTCGGCATTGACGGTGATCTTCTGGCCTTCGGAAGGCACCGTGATGTGCTGGTAGGTGGTCATGGGTGGTGTGTCTCCTGGGGAATCTGAAACGGGTCTAGGTGGCGCCAAGCGGTCCAAAGCCGGATCATTTTAATGACAAAGATTGGCGGCTCCGGCCCTGTCAACCGCTGCGCGCCGCACTCGCGACGGCCGCTCAGATGACACTTGGCGGAATGCCTCAAAATCGCGGTGACCCGCGTGCGGCGTGAAACTTGTCGCGCAATCGGCAGTCGTTCTTGTTCCTCGTCCTCCTACCCCGTAAAACCATGGCCATGACCGCACCCAGCCCCGCCACTGCCGCACTGGCGCCCACCCACCGCGTAGCACGTCGCACTGTTTCGTCAGTGGCCGCCTTGCTGACTTTGCTGGGCCTTCTGTTTGCAGGCAGCGCTACCGCGCAGGACGGCCCGCAGCTGAACCTGCGGCGTGTGGAGCTGACCGCCGGCATGCACCGCATCGATGCGCAGGTTGCGCAGGCGCCCCAGGAGCGCCAGATCGGTCTGATGCACCGCAAGGAAATGCCCCAGCACGAGGGCATGCTGTTTGTGTTTGAGCAACCCGCGCAGCAGTGCTTCTGGATGAAAAACACGCTGCTGCCGCTCACGGCAGCTTTTGTGGACGACGACGGCACCATCGTCAACCTGGCCGACATGAAGCCGCAGACGCTGGATTCGCACTGCTCAGACAAACCGGTGCGCTACGTGCTGGAGATGAACCAGGGCTGGTTTGCCAAGAAGGGGATCAAGGCGGGCGCCAAACTGGGCGGTACGCCGTTCAAACGCCAATGAGCGCGCGCCAGTTCACTATCATTTGAATAGCTGCCAGCGCTTTAATGACAAGCGCTAGAGGCCTAAAAGGCTTCAAAAACCATAAAAAAAACGGCCCGAAGGCCGTTTTTTGTTTCTGCGGGTGTGCCCAGCAGTTTTGACCTGCGATCAGGCGAAGTTGGCTTCAGCGAACTTCCAGTTCACCAGGCTTGACAGGAAGGTTTCGACAAACTTGGGGCGCTGGTTGCGGTAGTCGATGTAGTACGCGTGTTCCCACACGTCCACTGTCAGCAGTGCCTTGTCGGCGGTGGTCAGTGGCGTGCCAGCGGCGCCGGTGTTGACGATGTCGACGCTGCCGTCGGCCTTCTTCACCAGCCAGGTCCAGCCGGAGCCAAAGTTGCCCACGGCGGACTTCACAAACGCTTCCTTGAAGGCCGCGTAGCTGCCCCACTTGGCGTTAATGGCGTCGGCCAGCGCGCCGGTTGGCTCACCGCCACCTTGGGGGGCCATGCAGTTCCAGAAGAACGTGTGGTTCCAGATCTGGGCTGCGTTGTTGTAGATGCCGCCGCTCGACTTCTTGATGATCTCTTCGAGTGTCATCGCTTCGAATTCGGTGCCCTTTTGCAGGTTGTTGAGGTTCACCACATAGGCGTTGTGATGCTTGCCGTGGTGGTACTCCAGTGTTTCCTGGCTGTAGTTCGGCGCCAGGGCGTCGATGGCATAAGGCAGTGGGGGAAGGGTATGTTCCATGTGGTGATTCCTTGTGGTTTGAAATTCTGGGATGGCTGGGACCCCCTCTGCAACGCATTCCTGATCAATGCAGTCGGGCACAGCGCGAGAGGGCATTGTAGAAAGATCATGTGACCTGTGCAGGATCAGGGCAGATGCGGGCGGGGAAAACCGCAGAAAGCCCGAGAACACGCTGCTGTCCTACACAGGCCCTTCACTCAACCCACGCTCACTGGGCGCAACCTCCGGGAACAGCAGCCACACATCCGGCGCAGCGGGCAGAGATCACAGCAGGCGCGGCTGTCCCACGGTCACATCCAATGCCCCATCAGCCAGGGTGGCGCGCAAGGCGTCGCCGGGCTGCGCCTGCCGGACGCTAGTCACCGCTTGCCCTGTAGTGTCGGTCAACAGCGCATAACCGCGTTGCAGCACCAGGCGCGGGTCCAGCAGGTCCAGCCGCAGTGCGGCGCGGTCCAGCCGGTCGGCCTGCTGCACCAGGCGGCGCTGAATTTTTTGAGGCACTTCGGCCTCTAGCGCTTGCTGGGTCTGCGCAAGCCGCTGCAATTTCAATAGCACCCCATGGCGCATGCGCTGCGCGAGGCGGGCCAGTTGCATTTGCTGGCGCGCCACCAGCCCGGACGGCCGACCCAGACGTGCTGCTGCCTGGTCCAGCCGCTGGTGGCGGGCGTCAAGCTGGCGCTGCACGCCGTCAGCGATGCGCTCGGCCAGCAGGTCCAGCGCACCCAGCCACACATCGCGCGGTTGGGACACCAGTTCGGCCGCCGCCGTCGGCGTGGGCGCGCGCAGATCGGCGCAGAAATCCGCAATGGTGAAGTCGGTTTCATGCCCCACACCGCAAATCAGCGGCACCGGGCTTTGCACGATGGTGCGGGCAAGGTGCTCGTCATTGAAAGCCCAGAGGTCTTCGATGGAACCACCGCCACGCACGAGCAGGATGACGTCAATGGCGGGATTCTTAGTCAAATCAGCCTCTAGCGCTTGTCCTGCTTGCGCAAGCAGATACAGTTTTGATAGCGCCGCAATGATGGATGCCGGTGCAGCCCCACCCTGTACCTGGGCCGGCACCAACACCACGGGGATGTGCGGCACCCGGCGGCGCAGTGCGGTCACCACATCGTGCAAGGCGGCTGCGCCCAAAGACGTGACCAGGCCAATGCCCCGCGGCTGCAATGGCAAAGGGCGTTTGCGGGCCGTGTCAAACAGGCCTTCGGTTTCTAGCTGCGCCTTGAGCCGCAAGAACTGCTCGAACAATGCGCCCTGCCCGGCCCGCTGCATGCTTTCGACAATGAACTGCAAGTCGCCGCGTGCCTCGTACACCCCCAGGCGACCCCGCACTTCCACCAATTCGCCATCGCGCGGCGAAAAGTCAAGCAGCGTGGCGGCACGGCGGAACATGGCGCAACGCAACTGCCCGTTCGTGTCTTTGATCGAAAAATAACAATGCCCGCTGGATGCGCGCGAGAAGCCCGTTATCTCGCCGCGCACCGCGACAGGATTGAATCTCGCCTCCAGGGCATCAGCAATGGCGCGGCACAGCGCGCCAACTTCCCACACGCGGGGCGTCGCAGCGTGGCCTGGGCGGTCAATCATGAGGCACGGCGCGCACTGGCGCGGCATTCACATTGGGAGTACTCCACAGAAACGACCGAGCGGCCAGCTGGCCTGCGGCCCCACACAAAACCGGCCGCAAAACACCAGAGCACGTGCAAGCTGTTGATTTATATACGTTTTTCACTGCACAATTTTTCATCAATCTGTTGCAAGCACGGCGTGGCGCCACTTTGCGAGGTTGTCGGAGAGGGTTGCCCACAAAGTTATCCACAGTTTTTGTGGGTGAGCGGCCCCGCGTGTGGGGCGCACAGCAACGTAACGGTTTGTGACGAAGTAGTGCGATGAAGCTGGGCCATAATCGCCGATTGCTTTCATCTGCGCGGAGAGAGATTTGCTGTCCATCATACAAGCCGCAGGTTGGCCGATCTGGCCCCTGATCGCGTGTTCCATCCTGGGACTGGCGCTGATTTTTGAACGTTTTGTGGCCCTCAAAACGGCCCGCGTTGCCCCCCCCAAACTGCTGGACGAGGCCATCACGGTGTCGTCCAAGTCTGTGCCCACGCCAGACGTGGTCAACCAGCTGGCCCAAAACTCTGCGCTGGGCGAAGTGCTGGCCAGCGGCCTGCGCACCCTCAACAGCAACCCCCAATGCAGCGAGGCGGACCTGCGCTCTGCCATGGAAGGCGCTGGCCGCAGCGTGGCCCACCGGCTTGAGAAATACCTGGCGGCCCTGGCCACCATTGCCTCGGCGGCTCCCCTGCTCGGCCTGCTGGGCACGGTGATCGGGATGATCGAGATTTTCGGCTCGCAAGCGGGCGGCGGCGGCGTAGGCCAGGCGCTGGGCGGCGGTAACCCCACCCAATTGGCGCACGGCATCTCGATTGCGCTGTACAACACGGCGTTCGGGCTGATCGTCGCCATCCCGGCACTGATCTTCTGGCGCTACTTCCGCGCACGCGTGGATGCGTACCTGCTCACGCTGGAGCTGGCCTCCGAGCAGTTTGTGCGCCACATCCTGCGCCTGCGCAAGGTGAAGTAAGGCGGTCTTTCGCCTGCCGCATCCGGCCCCCCGCCTTACAAGAGCTTTGCCCATGAACTTCAGCCCCCGGCCCAAGGATGAGCCCGAGATCAACCTGATCCCGTTCATCGACGTGTTGCTGGTGATCCTCATCTTTCTGATGCTGACCACCACTTACAGCAAGTTCACCGAATTGCAGCTGACCCTGCCCGTGGCCGACGCCGAGCAGCAGCGCGACCACCCCAAGGAAGTGATTGTTTCGGTGGCCGCTGACGGCCGCTACGCCGTCAACAAGACCGGTGTGGACGGCAAAAGCGTGGACGCCATCGCCCAGGCTCTGCGCACGGCCGCCAGCGCGGGTCGCGACAGCGTGGTGATCATCAGCGCCGACGCCATGTCGCCGCACCAATCGGTGGTCACCGTGATGGAAGCCGCGCGCCTCGTGGGTCTGACGCAGATCACCTTTGCCACCCAGTCGTCGGCAGCGGGCCGCGCCGCCAGCCGCTGACCGGCATGGCTGCCTCCGGGCCGCAGCCGCCCTCTTCCACATCTTCACTGCCCGCCCCGCCTTCGGTCCCGCCCACGGTGGGGCACTCACCCGCCCCTGCACCATCAAACCAACGCGGACTGCAGCGGATATGGCAGAAGCGCGGCATCGCTGCCTGGGTGCTTTGGCCAGTGTCACTCATCTACGGCGCCTTGGTACACATTCGCCGCAGCCTGTACCGGGCCGGATGGCTGAAAGCTCAGCATCCAGGCCGCCCCGTGGTGGTGGTGGGCAACGTCATCGCCGGGGGGGCAGGTAAAACCCCTGCGGTCATTGCAATCGTGCGTCATTTGCAGGCCCGTGGCCTGCGCCCCGGGGTGATTTCCCGGGGGTACGGGCGCAGCACTACCGACTGCAGAGCCGTTGCACCCGACAGTCTGGCCAGCGAGGTGGGCGATGAACCCCTACTGATGGCGCGCAGCTTTGCCAACGGGCCCGGTGGCGCAGGCCAAGTCCCTGTGTTTGTGGCCCGACGCCGCATCACGGCGGCCCGGGCCCTGCTGGCCGCCCACCCGGATACCGATGTGATCGTGTGCGATGACGGTCTGCAGCACCTGGCGCTGCAACGCGATCTGGAGATCTGTATCTTCAACGACCAGGGCGTTGGCAACGGCTTTCTTCTGCCTGCGGGCCCACTGCGCGAGCCCTGGCCGCGCGCCGTGGATTTTGTGCTGCATGCTGGCCACGCTGTGCCCGGAGGCGCAGCCCCCGCGTTTGCTATGCAACGAGCGCTGGCACCGTTTGCTTTGCGCTCTGACGGAACCCAGATGCCGCTTGCAAACTTACAGGGCCACCCGTTGCATGCGGTGGCGGCCGTGGCCCGTCCTCATGATTTTTTCTCCATGCTGCTGGCCCAAGGGCTGACACTGGCGCACACTGAGCCTTTGCCAGATCACTATGATTTTAATAGCTGGAACCGCTTATTAGACAGGCGCTACACCCTGATTTGCACCGAAAAAGACGCCGTCAAACTGTGGGGGCAGCATCCGGATGCTTTGGCCGTGCCGCTGCAGCTGCAGGTGAACCCGGCGTTCTTTGAGGCACTGGACGCACGCATGGGCATTCACATCGCGGCCACCCAGGTAGCCGTGCTCCCGCCGCTATCATCCCCCCCTGTCTGAACGCCCCCTCCCGAAAGCCCGCCGCCATGGATACCAAACTGCTTGAATTGCTGGTCTGCCCCGTCACCAAAGGCCCGCTGACTTTTGACCGTGACGCACAGGAGCTTGTCTCCCGCAGCGCGCGGCTGGCCTACCCGGTGCGCGACGGGATTCCGGTGCTTCTAGAGAACGAAGCACGCACGCTGACCGACGAGGAACTGGAGCAGTGAGCGAGCCAACGCCAGAGGGGGCCGCCGCCGATCCCGCAACGCCCCGTTTCACCGTGCTGATTCCGGCCCGCATGGCCTCCAGTCGCCTGCCCAACAAGCCGTTGGCAGACATTGCCGGCCAACCCATGGTGGTCCGCGTGGCTCGGCGCGCTGCCCAAAGCGCCGCAGTACGCGTGGTGGTTGCAGCCGACGACACCCGCATTCTGCAAGCCTGCGCCGACCACGGCATAGAGGCCATCCTGACCCGCGCAGACCACGCCAGCGGCAGTGACCGCCTGGCGCAGGCGTGCACCGACCTGGGGCTGGACGGCGACGATATCGTCGTCAACGTGCAAGGCGACGAGCCCCTGATGGACCCCCATCTCATCAACGCCGTGGCCACCCTGCTACCCGCCCGTCCAGAGGCAAGCATGGGCACCGCCGCACACACCATCGCATCACTGGCCGACTACACCAACCCCAACGTGGTCAAGGTAGTGCTGGATGCGCGCGGGCTGGCGCACTACTTCAGCCGCGCGCCCATTCCATTTGGGCGCGACTTTGCGGACATGGCCTGGTGGCAAGGTGCGGCCGCGGCTGCAGCGCCCGGCATCGCATCGATGACCGGCTTCACGCCGCTGCGCCATGTGGGCATCTACAGCTATCGCGCGGGCTTTTTGCGGCAATTTCCTTCTCTGACACCCGCACCGACCGAAACGGTTGAAGCGTTGGAGCAACTGCGCGCGCTGTGGCACGGTCATCGCATTGCGGTGCACCTCGCTGCAGAAGCACCGGGCCCAGGCGTGGACACTCCGCAAGACCTGGAGCGGGTGCGCAACCTTTTGGCCTGACGGACTGACCGACTGCCTGCAGCGCGGGTGGGTGCCCCCGAAGCAGTCTGTCTGCCACACCGTTTTTAGCGAAATGTGACAGGGTCGGCACCCCGAACGCACCGCCCCGTTCACCAGGGCCCATGTAAGTCGGCGCAAGGTGGTCACATGCTATCCTCGCTCGCAACGAGAGCACCGCGTCCCGGGCGCACCGAACGGCTTCAGGTGCCCTTCGAACGCCCCCGTCAGCGGCGCCACCGATTTCTAACCTTCGAGGACATCCATGAGACTGATTCTGTTGGGCGCGCCTGGCGCCGGAAAGGGCACGCAAGCCACGTTCATCTGCCAGAAATACGGCATCCCGCAAATCTCCACCGGCGACATGCTGCGCGCAGCCGTCAAGGCGGGCACGCCCCTGGGCCTGCAGGCCAAGGCGGTGATGGATTCCGGTGCTCTGGTCAGCGACGACATCATCATCGGCCTGGTGAAGGAACGCATTACACAACCAGATTGCGCTCACGGCTTTCTGTTTGACGGGTTCCCCCGCACCATTCCGCAGGCTGACGCCATGAAGGCCGCAGGCGTCAAGCTCGACTACGTGCTCGAAATCGACGTGCCTTTTGACGCCATCATCGAACGCATGAGCGGCCGCCGCTCGCACCCCGCCAGCGGCCGCACCTACCACGTCAAGTTCAACCCGCCCAAGGTGGACGGCAAGGACGATGTGACGGGCGAAGACCTGATCCAGCGCGAAGACGATAAGGAAGAAACCGTGCAAAAGCGCCTGCAGGTCTACAGCGACCAGACGCGCCCCCTGGTGGACTACTACAGCAACTGGGCCAAGGCCGAACCCGCCACCGCACCCAAGTACCGCGCCATCAGCGGCACGGGCACCGTGGACGAAATCACCGCGCGGGCCTTTGAGGCACTGGCCAGCTGATCTGCAGCCGGCAGCCAGCCGCCAGTCCCGCCCCCTCAATAAAAGCGACGCACCTGCAGAGGTGCGTCGCTTTTTTTATGTCTGGCGGGCACGAACAAGCCCCTCGACGTCGAGGTATCAGATCAAGCGGGACCAGAGCGGAGTGCGTAGGCCTTGCCATCCACGAACAGGTATTCGGCGCGCAGCACGGCCTCGCCTTTTTCCTCACGCAGGGTAAAACCCACCACCGACACCACCGTGCCGGGCTTGATCTCTTGCACCTGCCAGGCCTGCATGCGGGTGAGCGGCGCCAGCTCGATCTCCCACATGCGGTCTTTGCGCGTGGGCAAAACGGTTTTGGCCAGCAGCGCTTTGCCGTCCACCGGCGACGTCTGTGCAGGCACCGCACGCTGCGCCAGATCGGGCGGCAGCTTCAGGCCAGCGGGCAGCTCCAATTCCAGCTCGGCATGGGGGTTCTGCCAGCGCACCTTGCGCACCGTGCCTTCCAGATAGATGGGGCGCTCTGGGTCAAAACTGCTCCAGCCATGGTGCGCACGGGCGCCCAGCGGCAGGGCTGCGGCGACCGCAAGCAGGTGACGACGTTGCAGGGTCATAGGGGTACTCTCCTTGCTAAGCTAAACATAGGCAATCCAGCGGCCACACACCACCACGGCCAGCCAGACCACGGTAGATGCCAGCATCTGCGCACGGGCCAGCCCGTCCAGACGCGCCAATGACCCGCGCCCATGGAACCACGCAGCGTTGCAGCCTGCAAGTATTAACAACAGCATCTTCAAGGTGAATATGCGGTTGCTGAGCAGTTCCGCAGGCTGCGAGGCAAACATGAGCAGGCCCGATGCGGCCACCAGCCCAAAGCCGCACAAGGCGACCGAAAGGCTCAGCCGGGCCAGGTCCTTGACCGGCAGCGCAGCGCCGCGGCCGAACACGCGCAACTCCAGCAACACCAGATTGCCCAGCAGCAGCGCAATCCCCACGATGTGGACGACCTCCAGCGCCGGATACGCCCAGACATGGGTTCTGAGGGCTGTAAACATGCGAGGCAGCTACTTTCTTGCTGATGCGTTGAGCAGATCAAGCATGAGGGCGATGCGCGCCTTGACGGGCGACAGGCCGCGCGAATCAGGAAACAGGTCACCGCGCTTGGGCAACACCTGCCCCTCGGGGCAGCGGGTAGACCGAACGACCTTCACACCGGCATCCTGGGCCCGCAGCAACGCGGCTTCCAGTGCATGGTGCATGGTGCCGTTGCCGGTACAGGCCACAACCAAACCCTGCACATCGTCGCGCACCAGGGCATCGACCACTGCACCGGTGGCGCCTGCATGGCTGATGACGATCTCTACGCGGGGCCAGGCGTCAGCGTTCGCTATCTTTTCAATAGCTATTCGCGCTTTACCATCAAGCGCTAGCGGCCAATTTTGTGTCAAGCGGAGCGTTCCCTCCTCCACAAATCCCAGCGGACCCACGTCACCCGACGTGAAGGCATGGACGCGGTAGGGATGCACCTTCTGCACATGCAATGCACCATGTACCTCGCCAGCAGCCACCGCCAGCACGCCGCTGGCGCCAGAAGTCATCGCGACAGCGACGGCATCCAGCAGATTCTGGGGTCCATCGGGCGTCAATGCGGTGGACGGGCGCATGGCACAGGTCAGCACCACCGGCTTGTGCGCGTTCAATGTCTGGTGCAGAAACCAGGCTGTCTCTTCCAGCGTGTCGGTGCCATGGGTGATGATGATGCCCCGAACGACGGGGTCTTCGATGTGGTGCGCGCAGCGTCGCGCCAAAGCCAGCCACACCTCGCCATCCATGTCCTTGCTGTCAATCTGGGCCACTTGCTCGGAATGAAGCACCATGGCCAAAGCCTCTAGGCCAGGAACAGCCTCCAGCAACTGGGCCACACCGACCTGAGCGGCCGTGTATCCGATGTTGTCCTCTGCCTGCTCCGAGGTCCCCGCTATCGTGCCACCGGTGCCCAAAACCACAATTTTTTGCCCACTCACTTGCGCACTCCGAAAAACTGGTGAAAAATACAGTTACTGGATTAAAAAACAGTTGTCCGCTACTGTAGCTGCCTCCACCGGAAACCACCATGCTCGACAACCCCAAACTCACAGCCCGTCAGCAACAGATTCTGGATCTCATTCAGACCGCCATCGCACGCACCGGAGCTCCCCCTACCCGCGCAGAAATCGCTGCCGAGCTGGGTTTCAAGTCGGCCAATGCTGCCGAAGAGCACCTGCAAGCCTTGGCACGCAAGGGGGTTATCGAGCTGGTCAGTGGCACATCGCGCGGTATCCGCTTGCGCAGCGAGACCGTGCGCTCCATCAATGCAGCGCGCGGCAACCAGTTCAGCCTGCCCATCCCTGGCCTGTCCCAGTTGGTCTTGCCTCTGGTAGGGCGCGTGGCTGCGGGCTCGCCCATTCTCGCGCAGGAACATGTCGACCAGACCTACAGCGTTGAAAACAGCCTCTTCCAGCATCGGCCAGATTACCTGCTGAAGGTGCGAGGCATGTCCATGCGGGATGCCGGCATCATGGATGGCGACCTGCTCGCAGTGCAATCGACCCGCGAGGCCCGCAACGGCCAGATCATCGTGGCGCGTCTGGGGGATGACGTAACCGTCAAACGCCTGCGCCGCACTGCCACTGCCATCGAGTTGTTACCCGAAAACCCCGACTACCCCGTCATCGTGGTGCAGCCCGGCGAGCCCTTCGAAATCGAAGGCCTCGCTGTGGGGCTGATCCGCAACACCATGCTGATGTAAGTCAGCCCATTTCATTCGGCTGCACCGCAGGTGGCGGGCGTTTGGGGACTGAAGGCTTGTTGCCATCAGCATCCCAGCCCTGCGGTGTCGCTTCGCCTTGCAATCCTGCCTATGTCCAACCCCCGACCTTCGGAGTTTTCACATGGGAATTGCTATGTCCACCCTTTCCACCTTGCCCGCACCGTTGCGCGCGCTCTCCCGCTGGCTGCAGCAAAACCTTTTGCTCGAGACGGAAGAGCCAGCATGCAATGCGCCAGCGGCACCGCCGTCAGCACCGGTACGCGGTCGTGCGGACATGCGGGACCGGGGCGCGGCCCTGGGTTCAGGCGCAACAGCTAACCCCGCTTCGCCCTCCTCTGCTGGCAGTCGGCCACTGCGTGGCAACTGGCCGTTCAACGTCAGGCCACCCGTCACCGCGCCGCAAACGCCTGTTGGGCCATCTACAGGAAACAACCGGTCTTTTCTGCCGACGTCGTCCATGGGCAGCAGAGACGCCTTTATTGCATCGCTCTCTTCCAACAGTCGAACCAACCAGTCTGCGCGGGTATTGCGGCGGGTGTGTGACGCGGGCACCGGCAAGCTGGTCATCGCCGGTCGCATGGCTGATGTCTGCGCAGAATTGGACCGGATGGCAGCTCTGGAAGGATTGCAAACCCGGTAAGTCAGCTGCTGATTGAATGACCGGGATAGCCGGGCGGCTTGCCCCGCTTGAAAACAACGTGCCTGCCAGTACTTCGCTGCACCGTCGCTGCGCATCATTGGCGCATTCACAATGCTCCGGTGGCCTTTGCCTTGCGCTGTGTCAATCAACACTCCGTCACTAAAAGCTTGGCGTTTTGATGTGCCGCACAGCCATCCTGGGCGCTGCGGCTTTCCCTGCCAAGGCACAATGTCGGGATGAATATTGTGATCCTCGACGACTACCAAGATGCGGTGCGCAAGCTGCACTGCGCCTCTCGGCTCGACGCCTACACCGCCAAGGTCTATACCAACACCGTCAAGGGGCTGGGCCAGCTGTCAGTCAGGCTCAAGGATGCCGACATCATCGTACTAGTCAGAGAGCGCACACAAATTTCCCGGCAGCTGGTCGAGAAGTTGCCAAGGCTCAAACTCATCGCCCAGACCGGAAAGATCGGCAGCCACATTGATGTTGCAGCATGCACCGAGCGCGGCATTGCCGTGGCAGAAGGGGTCGGATCCCCGGTAGCGCCTGCTGAACTGACCTGGGCCTTGGTCATGGCGGCGATGCGCAGATTGCCGCAATACATTTCCAACCTCAAACATGGCGCCTGGCAGCAGTCGGGACTGAAAGCTGCCTCCATGCCGCCCAATTTTGGCGTGGGCAGCGTTCTGCGTGGCAAAACACTCGGTATCTGGGGCTACGGCCGCATTGGCCAACTGGTGGCGGGCTATGGGCGATCGTTCGGCATGAATGTTCGCGTCTGGGGACGTGAAGCCTCGCGGGCGCAGGCGCTCACCGACGGATACCAGGCAGCCACCACGCGGGAAGAGTTCTTTTCACAGTGCGATGTGATCTCTCTGCACCTTCGCCTCAACGACGAAACCCGCGGAACCATCTCACTTGAAGACCTGTCGTGCATGAAGCCCACATCGCTGCTGGTCAACACATCGCGCGCCGAGCTGATCGAACCCGATGCATTGATTGCCGCGCTCAACCGTGGCCGCCCCGGCATGGCCGCAGTGGACGTGTTCGAGAGTGAACCCATATTGCAAGGCCATGCGCTTCTGCGGCTAGAGAACTGCATCTGCACACCCCACATCGGCTATGTCGAGCAAGACAGCTATGAGCTGTATTTTGGTGCGGCCTTCGACAATGTCATCAACTTCATCAAGGGCACGCCAACGAACATCGTGAACCCCGGTTCATTGCAAGTGCGGCGCTGAAGATTTACAAATTCCGGCGTTAATCGAAGCATTACCGCACCAATACAAAAAAAGGCTTCCCAAGGGAAGCCTTTTTGCTTTGACAAGGCACCGGAGTGCCTCGTCACGATCAAAAACTCGCTGAAATTACAGCGGAGTCTTCTTACCGTCTTTGTAAACGTACAGAGTGATCGAAGGGTTCTTCATTTCGCCGTTGGGTTCAAACGCGATGGCAGAAGTCACGCCCTTGAAGTTCGACTTGGCCAGTTCGTTCACGTACACCTTCGGGTCCACCGAGTTGGCACGCTTCATGGCGTCAACCAGCAGGAACGTGGCGTCGTAGGTGTAAGGGCTGTAGACCTGGAACTGGTTGGGGTACTTGGCATCGTACTTGGCCTTCCAGGCCGTACCGCCAGGCATCTTGGCCAGCGAAGAGCCGCCTTCAGCGCAGATCACGTTGCCCAGGGTCTTGGCACCAGCAGCCAGCTTGGCGATTTCCGATGTGCAGACGCCATCACCACCGAAGTACTTGACGTTGCCCATGCCCAGCTGTTCCATCTGGCGCAGCATAGGACCGGCTTGTGGATCCATACCGCCGTAGAACACGGCGTCAGGGTTCTTGGACTTGATGGCAGTCAGAATGGCCATGAAGTCAGTGGCCTTGTCGGTCGTGAACTGCTCGTCCACCACCTTCATGCCCTTGGCAATAGCCGTCTTCTTGAACACGTCTGCCACGCCTTGGCCGTAAGCAGTACGGTCATCGATGATGGCAACGGTCTTGAGCTTGAGCGTATCCACAGCGTAGAAAGCCAATCCAGCGCCCAGGGCGTTATCGTTGGCGATGATACGGAACGTGGTCTTGTAGCCAGGCTTGGTCAGGTTGGGGTTGGTAGCAGCGCCCGTCACCATCGGAATACCGCAGTCGTTGTAGACCTTGGAAGCGGGGATGGTGGTACCGGAGTTGAGGTGACCGACAACGCCGGCAACTTTGGAGTCGCACAGCTTTTGTGCAGCGGCCGTGCCCTGCTTTGGATCGGCAGCGTCATCTTCGGCTTGAAGTTCAAATTTGATCTTCTTGCCACCAATGGTGATGCCTTGAGCGTTCAGCTCTTCAATGGCCATGCGGGCGCCATTTTCGTTGTCCTTGCCGTAGTGGGCTTGGGCGCCGGAAACCGGAGCCACGTGGCCGATCTTGACCACCTGCTCTTGTGCAGAGGCCACACCAGCAGCAGCCGCGATAGCAGCAACCACGGTCAGTTTCAACTTCAATTGCATATCAATCTCCAGTAAAGATAAACGCTGAGAATATTCTTGTGTCTCAACGCAGGCGAACATATCGCAATTTACGGGCCAGATCATTAGGGAACACGATTAAATGCGGGGGAAACCACAGGGGAATACCCTGTCATCCCTTTGACCCAGAGGGAGCGCCACTGGCCAACTCGTCAGCTACGGCTTCATAAACGGCATGCCGCACCACGGATTCGATCTCTTCGCGCAGGCGCGGAAGCACCGATCGGGTTTGTTCTTGCACCACTGTGGCGATCGCTTCACGCAGGCGCTGGTCCAGCACGACGTCCACCCGCTGCATCACGCGGTGCACCATGTACTCCTCCATGCCTTCGGGCATGGGCCGAGTCTTCGATGCAGCGGCAGTCGCCACGCTACCGCCGGCGGTTGCTGTAGGTGTTGATGCTGATTGAGCCGCAGGGGCTGGTGCGGGCCGGGGCGTGGACAAAGGTGCCGCATGTACCGCAGACTGCGTTGCTATTGCGGATGCCAGCGGTGATGTCACTTGCGGTGCCGGTCGCGGTGCCGCTGAGGCTGCCAAAGGCTTGGGGGCAGGCGCCGCAGAGGGAACCGGCGCCGCTGCGATGGCAGGCCGTGCGACCAGAGGCGGAGGCGATGACAGGTTCGGCCGCGGCACGAGCGGAGTGGGTGGTGGAGCCGCCCTGGCAGCAGGAGCAGGCGTTGCAGGCGGCGGGCTGGGCATCCTCGGCGCCGCAGATGTAGCCATCGGTGTTGCAGGTGCGCGCGTAGTCAGTGGAGGCGGCATTACCGTCGTACGCGATGGATCCATGGCAGGAGGCAAGGCGGGCGCAGCGTCCGGTGTTTGCACCACTTCGGTGAGTGTCGGAACGAAACGCGGCGGAGTGCGGGGTGGCAGCGCCATCAGGTAGCTTTCAGCACCAGATCATGGCGCGTGATGGCATAGCCGCGGGATGCGTAATGCTTCCAGCGCGCACGTGCTGCGGCACGATCCGTTTCATCGTGCGCGCTGACCACTTCGACCAACCGGTCAAACCGACCGAAGCCTTCAGGCACGTCGGCGTTCAAGTTCAGCAGCACTTCATGGTGCGGTGCCGATCGTGCGTCGGCAGCCAGTAAAACAGGCGATGCGTGGATGATGTCTTCATCGGCATCGTCACGGCAATGCGCAACAAAATCCTGCGGCGCCATGGCCCAGAGCATCCGGTCAAGGGCCGCCAGCGCCTCAGGGGGGGCTGCGATGACCAGCCGGGCGCCAGCGCGCTGCACCTTGCGGGCAAAGCGGCACGCATAGGCCAGCTTGTCCGGCGCGTTGAAGTGAAAGGCGACCTCGGTCATGTTCAGCGATACCTGGTGAAAGCGGTCAGACCGCCTTGGCCCGTGGCGCGCGCTTTGCCGCAGGTTTGGCGGCGACACGGGGCGCTGCTGCCTTGGCCTTGGCCTTGGACTGGTCGTGCAGGTATTGCACCAGGAGCCCGACAGGGCGCCCGGTCGATCCCTTGGCGGCGCCACCCTTCCAGGCCGTGCCAGCAATGTCCAAATGGGCCCAGGGCATGTCGCCCACAAACTTCTGCAAGAACTTGGCCGCAGTGATGGAGCCGCCCGCACGCCCGGCCACGTTGCCCATATCCGCAAAATTGCTCTTGAGGCCATCGGCATAGTCGTCGTCCAGCGGCATGCGCCAGCACAGGTCTTGCGCCACGTCACCCGCAGTCTGCAGGGCAGACGCCAGCGCGTCGTTATTGGCAAACAGGCCGCTGCGCACGCCGCCGAGTGCAATCACACAGGCACCGGTCAGCGTGGCGATGTCCACCACGGCTGCAGGCTTGAAGCGGGTTGCATACGTCAGTGCATCGCACAGAACCAGGCGCCCTTCGGCGTCGGTATTGAGGATTTCGATGGTCTGGCCGCTCATGCTCGTCACCACATCGCCTGGCTTCACGGCGCGGCCGTCGGGCATGTTTTCGCAGGCCGGTATCAAGCCCACCACATTGATGGCTGGCTGCAACTCGCCGAGCGCGCGGAACACGCCCAGCACGCTGGCAGCTCCGCACATGTCAAACTTCATTTCATCCATCTCGGGCGCAGGCTTGATGGAGATACCGCCGGTATCAAACGTGATGCCCTTTCCGACCAGCACCACCGGTGCCTGGTCCTTGGTAGCACCGTTGTAGCGCAGTTCGATAAACCGCAGCGGCTCTTCAGACCCCCGTGCCACTGCCAAAAACGCTCCCATCTTCAGCCGGGCCACTTCGGCCGGACCGAGCACCTTGCATTGAATTCGTGGCAACTTCGCGAGCGTCTTGGCCGCGTTGGCCAACAGCGTAGGAGTTGCATGGTTGGCCGGGCGATTGCCCCATTCGCGGGCAAATTCGACGCCTGCGACCAGGGCCACACCGCTGTCAAAACCTTCACGCGCCTCGGCGGCGTTGGGCACACCCACCACGCAGCGGTTCAGGCTGCGGGCCTCTACCTTGGACTTGGTGGTGGTGTACACATAGCTGGCTTCAGCAACCGCCTGCACCACGGCGCACACGGCACCTGCCTTCACCGCCCCGGCAAAACACACGACGACTCGCTTGGTCTGCGGCGCCTTAATAGCACCGCCCACGGCCAGCACAGCCTGGCGCACTGAGCGGGCCGAACCATCACCCGCCCCCACCAGGACCAGCCGGCGTGCCGCCACGGCAGGCGCCTGGTAAAGCTGCAGATGTTTGCCTGCCTTCGCAGACAGATCTCCGTTCTTGAGCGCCAGCGCAGCCAGGG
This sequence comes from Acidovorax sp., assembly GCF_046314175.1. Taxonomy (GTDB): domain Bacteria; phylum Pseudomonadota; class Gammaproteobacteria; order Burkholderiales; family Burkholderiaceae_C; genus Acidovorax. Next base: position 33,364 of record NZ_JBKBXG010000046.1, read on the forward strand.
CAGACAGCGCGTCCGCCCCTGGCTTGAAGCCCTCTGGAATCAGCACGACCAGCAAATCGCATTTCTCGGAGGCTGCCGCAGTCAGTTCAAGGGTCTTGAGATCAAAGTTCATAATCGGTGTTTTCCTTTTGAGCGTGCTATGCACTTTAATAGGCACGTCAAAGTGCATAGCAAGCTCTTAGCCAATGTTATTCGATTCATCCATCCGCAAAGAGCTGGCCCGCAGCTTTGGCGCGACGCTTGTGGTGCTGGTGACCGTGGTCATGACCATGATGCTCATCCGCACCTTGGGTCAGGCATCCAAAGGCAGCGTCAGCCCGTCTGACGTGATGCTGGTCATGGGCTTCACCGTCCTGGGGCAGTTGCCCACCATCTTGAGCCTCAGCCTCTTCATCGCCGTGGTCGCCACGCTGTCGCGCATGTACCGTGACAGTGAAATGGTGATCTGGTTCGCCAGCGGGCGCGGCCTCATCAGTCTGCTCAAGCCCCTGGTGCGGTTTGCATGGCCTGTCATGCTGGTCATTGCGGTGTTGTCGCTGCTGGTCTGGCCCTGGGCCAATTCGCAGATTCAGGAACTCAAAACCCAGTATGAACAGCGCAGTGACATCGACCGTATTGCGCCTGGGCAGTTTCAGGAGTCGTCCGACGGCAGCCGGGTGTTCTTCATCGACAAGGACAGCCCCGACAACCAGGCCGGCAACAACATCTTCATTGCCGCTACCGACGGCGTGCGCGAGTCCGTCACTTCCGCCCGCAGTGCCCGGCTTGAGACACAGAACGGCGAGCGCATGGCTTTGCTGAGCGATGGTCAGCGGCTGGAGACCTCCCGCGACAAACCCGGCGTCAAGATCAGCGAATTTGAAGAATACGGAACGCGCATTGGCTCTGCGCCCACAGGCTCGGCCGAAGAACTCTCCGTCAAGACCCGCGCCACGCACGAGCTGCTGATGCAGCCCCTGCCCGCCTACCGTGCAGAGCTGGGCTGGCGCCTGGGGCTCGCGTTTGCAGCGCTTAACTTCGTGGTGCTGGGCCTGGCCGTGGCCAGCGTCAACCCGCGCGCCGCACGCAGCACCGGGTTGGTGTTTGCGCTTTTCGGCTTCATCGTCTACTACAACCTCATGACCCTGGGGCAAAGCTGGGTGGGTGCTGGCCGTCTGGGACTCGTCAGTTTCATGCTCATGCTGCACGGCGGCATGCTGCTGATGTCGCTGGCGGTCCTGGCAGCGCGGCACAACCAGTGGACGCTGGCCAGCCTGTGGCGCACCAAGGCGCCGCGCTCGCCCCGGAGCCCCGCATGAAAACTATCCGACGCCTGATTCACCGCGAAGCACTGTTCGCCGTCAGCTTTGTCACTGCAGGCTTTCTGGCACTGTTCTTCTTTTTTGACCTGGTGGATGAACTCCGCTGGGTGGGCCGCACGGGCGCCGACGGCTATCAGCTGTCGCACGCCCTTTTGTTTGTGGTGCTCAGCATTCCCAGCCATTTGTATGAGCTTCTCCCCATCACGGTGCTGATTGGCACCATCTTTGTGATGGCTCGGCTGGCGCAAAGCTCGGAGTTCACCATCATGCGCACCAGCGGCATGGGCCCCTGGCGCGCGTTGCGCACCCTGCTCACGCTCGGCGGGTTCTTTGTTTTGCTGACCTTTGCCATTGGCGACTACGTTGCCCCCTGGACGGACCGGGCGGCACAACTGGTCAAGGTGCGGTACCTGGGCAGCCTGACCACCGGTGCCACCGGAGCGTGGCTCAAAGAGCGGCAGGACGATCGCTCCTATGCCGTCAACGTGCGCGCACTGACCACCGAGGGTGGCATGCTGGACGTGCGAATTTTCGAGTTTGACGCCAGAGGCCGCCTCGCCTCGCAGACCCGCGCAGCATCGGGCCACTTTGGCTCTGATGGCGCGTGGGAGCTTGAAGCCGTGCAGCGCAGCCGGTTCGAGCAACGTGGCAGCGACGAGGCCCGCGTGGAGCACCTGGACGCCCCCACCCTGCAATGGCCCACCCGCATCAGCGCCGACATGGTCGCCGCCTCGCTACTCAAGCCAGATCGAATGGCTACCATTGACCTCTTCCAGTACATTCGCCACCTCGACGCCAATGGCCAGGCCGCGCAGCGGTACGAAATCGAGTTCTGGCGTAAGGTTTTTTACCCCCTCAGTTGCCTGGTGATGGTGGTGCTGGCACTGCCCTTTGCCTACCTGCATTTCCGCTCGGGCGGCATTGCAGGCTATGTGTTTGGCGGGGTGATGGCGGGCATCAGCTTCTTCCTGCTGAACAATGTGTTTGGCTACGCGGGCAATCTACAGAACTGGTCACCGTGGCTTACCGCTGCGGCACCGGGCCTCATCTATTCCGTGCTGTCACTGGCGGCCTTTGGCTGGCTAGTGCTTCGCCGGTAGGAAAATGGCCCCCACGCTTGCCCACTTCGTGTGGCCGCTGCCACCCGAGGGCGCCGCTTTGTATCTTGGGGCGGCCCGGCGGCAAAAAATTTCAAGCCTTTTTGGACTCTAACGCATATGCAGCAAGCGCAAGCAGCTATCATTTTATTTGCACATGGTTCACGTGATCCACTCTGGCGCCTGCCAATGGAGGCCGTTGCGGCCCGCATCGCCGACCAACAGCCTGGCAGGCCGGTCCTTTGCGCATACCTGGAGCTGTGCACCCCATCGCTAGCAGATGCCGCGCAGCAACTCGCCGCACAGGGGGCCACGCAGGTCACCGTGGTGCCCATGTTCCTGGGCACGGGTAAACATGCGCGCGAAGACCTGCCCCTGCTGGTGCAGGACCTGCGCGCAGCCCACCCCGGCGTTCAATTCCATGTGCAGACCGCCATCGGCGAAGACCCGCGCATGACCGCATTGATGGCAGAAATCGCCTGCGAGGCCCCTCGTACCTGAAACCCTTTAGATGCTTGCAGCATAATGATGCAACTCTTTAGGCGTTATCAGATATGAACCTGCACCAGTTCCGCTTCGTTCAAGAGGCCGCCCGCCGTAACCTCAACCTGACCGAAGCCGCAAAGGCCCTGCACACCTCCCAGCCCGGCGTATCCAAGGCCATCATCGAGCTGGAAGAAGAACTGGGCGTGGACATCTTTGCCCGCCACGGCAAACGGCTCAAGCGCATTACCGAGCCGGGCCAGCACGTGCTCAAAAGCATCGAAGTCATCATGCGCGAGGTGGGCAACTTGAAGCGCATCGGCGAACAGTTCAGCGCACAAGACAGCGGCACCCTCAGCATCGCCACCACCCACACCCAGGCCCGCTACGTGCTGCCCGTGCCCGTGGCCCGTCTGCGCGAGGCCTACCCCAAGGTCAACATCAGCCTGCACCAGGCCACGCCGCACGAAGTGGCGCGCATGGTGATCGACGAAGTGGCCGAGATCGGCATGGCCACCGAGTCGCTGGCCGACTACCCCGAACTCGTCACCCTGCCCTGCTACGAATGGCAGCACGTGCTGGTGGTGCCCAACGACCACCCGCTGGCGCAGAAGGAACGCATCGGCCTGGACGACCTGGCGCATGAGGCGCTGATTACCTACCACCCCTCGTTCACCGGCCGGGGCAAGATCGACCAGGCCTTTGCCGCCCGCAAGCTTCAGCCGCGCATCGTGCTCGAAGCCATCGACTCGGACGTGATCAAAACCTACGTGCGCCTGGGCCTGGGCATCGGCATCGTGGCCGAGATGGCCATGCGCGACGACCCGGTGGGCGACCTGGCCGTGCGCCCTGTGGGCCACCTTTTCGGGCAGAGCGTGGCACGCGTTGCCTTCAAGCGCAGCGCCTACCTGCGCAACTTTGTCTATAAATTTGCCGAACTGCTCAGCGACCGGCTGAGCCGTGACCTCATCGCCCGAGCGATGACGGGGCACGTCAACGACTATGAGCTGTGACTTCGCCGTAGTTCGCCTGTCTTCAAAACACCTTTGATTTTTACGTTGTTGCGCCATGACCCAAGCTAACGCTGCCGCCCGCACCCCAGCCTTCCCCAGCAAGCTGCCCCACGTCGGCACCACCATCTTCACGGTGATGTCGGCCCTGGCCAACGAACATAAGGCCGTCAACCTGGGCCAGGGCTTCCCCGACTTTGAATGCGCCCCTGAGCTGGTGAACGCCGTCACCGCCGCCATGCAGGCCGGCCACAACCAGTACCCACCCATGCCCGGCGTGCCAGTGCTGCGCGAGGCCGTGGCCCGCAAGATCGAAGCGCTGCATGGCCGCGCCTACAACCCCAACACCGAAATCACCATCACCGCCGGCGCCACGCAGGCCATCATCACCGCCATCCTGGCCGTCGTGCACCCGGGCGACGAGGTCATCGTGCTCGACCCGTGCTACGACAGCTATGTACCCAACATCGATCTGGCCGGCGGCAAGGCCGTGCGCGTGCCGCTCACGCCCGGCACCTTCCGCCCTGACTTTGCCAAGATCAGCGCGGCCATCACGCCCCGCACCCGCGCCATCGTCATCAACAGCCCGCACAACCCCAGCGCCACCATCTGGACGGCCGAGGAAATGCGCCAGCTCGAAGACCTGCTCACCCCCACCGACATCCTGCTCATCAGCGACGAGGTGTACGAGCACATGGTGTTCGACGGTGCCGAGCACCAAAGCGCCGCACGCTTTGCGGGCCTGGCCGCCCGCGCCTTCATCGTGTCGAGCTTTGGCAAGACCTTCCACGTCACGGGCTGGAAGGTCGGCACCTTGGCGGCCCCCCCAGCGCTGACGGCCGAGTTTCGCAAGGTGCACCAGTTCAACGTGTTCACCGTCAACACGCCCATGCAGCACGGCCTGGCCGCCTACCTGCAAGACCCCACGCCCTACCTGCAGCTGCCCGCGTTCTACCAAGCCAAGCGCGACCTGTTCCGCGAGGGCCTGGAGGGTTCGCGCTTCAAGTTGCTGCCCAGCACAGGCAGCTACTTCCAGTGCGTGGACATTTCGGCGATCAGCGATCTAAACGAAGCCGACTTCTGCCAGTGGCTCACCCGTGAAGTGGGCGTGGCGGCGATTCCGTTGTCGGCGTTCTACGGCGACGGCTTTGACCAGCGCGTGGTGCGCTTTTGCTTTGCCAAGAAGGACGACACCCTGCGCGCCGCGCTGGAGCGGCTGCGCAAGCTGTGATCCGCATGGCCTTTGAAGACGCTACCGGGTCTGCCGCGCCAGCCACACGCCCGCAGCCGCCAGCGCCATCCCCGCCAGCGCCCAACCGCTGAGCGTTTCACCAAACATCGCCCAGGCGATCAGCGCCGTGGTGGGCGGGGTCAGGTAGAACAGGCTGGCCACGTTCACCGCGCCGCCCCGGCGGATGAGCAGGTTCAGCAGGCTCACGGCCCCCAGTGAGAGCACGAGCACCAGCCAGCCCAGCGCAAACACAAACTCGCCGGTCCACGATATGGCCATGGATTCGGTCGCGTAGGCGACCACGGCCATGGCCACGGCACAGGGCAGGTACTGGATGACCGAGCCGGTGCGCAAGTCGAACGAGGGGCAGAACCGCTTCTGGTACAGCGTGCCCGCCGTGATGCCCAGCAGCGCGACCACAGCGGGCAGCAGCATGCCCAGCAAAGCGCCCCCAGGCACGGTAGCCACCTTACCGGCCACCACCAGCGCCACACCCGTAAAGCCCAGGGCCAGGCCCGCCCACTGGGCAGGCCGCACCTTCTCGCCCAGCAAAGCCCCGGCCACCAGGGCTGTCAGCAGTGGCTGCAACCCCACCACCAGCGCCGTGATGCCCGATGGCAGCCCATGCCCAATGGCGATGAACACCCCACCCAGGTACACGCCGTGCACCAGCAGGCCCGACACACCGATGTGCAACCAGGCCTTGCCCGACGGCGGCCAGGGTGCACGCGCTACCGCCACGACGGCCAGCATGAGCACGATGACGATGGCAAACCGCAGCGCCAAAAACGTCAGCGGCTCCACATACGGCAGCCCCAGCTTGGCGCCGATAAAGCCCGTGCTCCAGAGCGCAACAAACAGGAGAGGGACAAGCGAATCGATGGGACTGGAAGCGCTGGGACGGGGCGGTGTGGCCTGGGTCATGGAGGAAAGAAGCGAATGCAGGGTGGGGATGATCGCAGCTTGCGAGCTTCTGTGCTCCAGGCCGACGTACGCACTCTCGAGAACCGTGATGAGAAGGGGCAGGTATCAGTCTCTGAGTGCGTGCGACACCCTCAAAGGCGCGCAGCCGCAAAGACACCAGGCGCCAGTGCAAGACCGGCAATTCGGTGGTCCACAGAGAAAATATGAATAAAAACATCCTCTAGCGCTTGACTATCAAGCGCCTATAGCTATTACTTTAATAGCAAATCACAACCCCCCTTTCGGTCGACCCGGCCCTGTTGCATCCACCTCTTGATGCGTTCTTGATACCCCGCCCCCCACTCTTGCGCCCATCTTGATGCGGCCGTTCCTAGCATCGGTTCATGACTCAAGGAGGACGATATGGACTTGGTTTTTATGGCGGTGGGAGGCCTGCTCTGGCTGACCATCTATGGATTGGCAAAGGGCTGCGCGCTGCTGCAACGGCAGGCGCAAGGGGGGCGGTCATGACCAGCGGCTGGATGATTCTGGCGGCCGTGCTTGCTGCAGGCCTCTTCGTATACCTGGTGGCAGTGTTGCTGCGTCCGGAGGACTTCTCGTGAGTACCGGTACCTGGCTGCAATTGGCAGTGTTCATGGCACTGCTGCTGGCGCTGGCCTGGCCGCTGGCGCGTTATATCGACGGCGTGATGGCAGGCCGATTTGCCTTGGGGCGGCGGCTGGAAGGGCCGTTGTTCAAGCTGGCCGGTGTACGGCCTGATGAAGAAACCGGCTGGCTGCGCTACGCGCTGGGCCTGCTGGTGTTCAACGGCCTGGGCGTGCTGGCCGTGTATGCGCTGCAGCGCTGGCAGGCGGTGTTGCCACTCAACCCGCAGGCCATGGCCGCAATCACCCCGGATTCCGCGCTCAACACCGCCATTAGCTTTGTTACCAACACCAACTGGCAGGGCTACGGCGGCGAAAGCAGCATGAGCTACCTCACGCAGATGCTGGGGCTGACGGTGCAGAACTTCCTGTCTGCCGCCACGGGCATTGTGGTGGTAGTGGCGCTGGTGCGCGGGTTTGCGCGGCATTCCGTGCAAAGCATTGGCAATGTGTGGGTAGACCTGACCCGCACCACCCTGTGGGTGCTGCTGCCGGTGGCGTTGGTGCTTGCCACCGTGTTCGCAGGCCAGGGGGTCATTCAGAACCTGTCGTCCTATACCGAGGTGCAGACCCTGGAACCCGTGAGCTACCAGGCGCCCAAGCTGGATGCCGCAGGCGAGCCGGTGCTGGATGCCCAGGGCGCAGCGGTGACCGAGGCCACCACCCAAACCACGCAGTCGCTGGCCATGGGGCCGGTAGCGTCGCAACTGGCCATCAAGATGCTGGGCACGAATGGGGGCGGCTTCTTCAACGCCAACTCGGCCCATCCGTTCGAGAACCCTTCACCTGCCAGCAACCTGCTGCAGATGCTGGCCATCTTCCTGATCCCCGCCGCGCTGTGCCTTGTGTTTGGCCGCATGGTGGGCGACGAACGCCAGGGCTGGACCATTCTGGCCACCATGAGTTTGTTGTTCGTGGTGGCGGTGGTCGCGGCCACCACCTTTGAGCAGCAGGGCAACCCGTTGCTGGCCTCGCTGGGCGTGGACCAAGCCGTCAGCACATTGCAGGCCGGCGGCAACATGGAAGGCAAGGAGACACGCTTTGGCATCGTCACCTCGGCGCTGTTTGCCGTCATCACCACGGCCGCCAGCTGCGGCGCGGTGATTGCCATGCACGACAGCTTTACCCCGCTGGGCGGCATGGTGCCGATCGTGCTCATGCAGTTGGGCGAAGTGGTGTTCGGCGGCGTGGGCTCGGGCCTGTACGGCATGCTGGTGTTCGCCATCATGGCCGTGTTCATTGCGGGGCTGATGATTGGCCGCACGCCTGAACACCTGGGCAAGAAGATCGAGGTGCATGAGATGAAGCTCGTCTCCATCGCCATCCTCGTCACCCCGCTGCTGGTGCTGCTGGGTACGGCTGTGGCCGTGATGAGCGAGCCGGGTCGCGCTGGGATGGCCAACCCCGGAGCGCATGGCTTCTCTGAAGTGCTGTACGGCCTTTCATCAGCCGCCAACAACAACGGCAGTGCCTTTGCAGGCCTGTCGGCCAACTCCCCTTTCTACAACACGCTGCTGGCTGTGGCCATGTGGCTGGGGCGCTTTGGCGTGATTGTTCCGGTGCTTGCCATGGCCGGGTCCCTGGCCGCCAAGAAGCGCGCCACCGCCACCGATGGCACCCTGCCCACGCACGGCCCGCTGTTTGTGGTGCTGCTGGCGGGCGTAGTGCTGCTGGTGGGTTTGCTGAACTATGTGCCCGCGCTCGCGCTGGGCCCCGTGGTCGAGCATTTGATGCTCTGGCCACGTTAAGAAGATAGCTGGGAGATTGTGATGAGTCGCAAGACATTGACCCTGTTCGACCCCGCACTGGTACGCCCTGCGCTGCTGGAGGCTTTCAAGAAGCTGGACCCGCGCGTGCAGTGGCGCAACCCGGTGATGTTTGTGGTGTACGTAGGCAGCGCCTTCACCACCGCGCTGGCCGCCAGCAAACCCGAGGCCTTCACTGCCGCCGTGGCCCTGTGGCTGTGGTTCACGGTGCTGTTTGCCAACTTTGCCGAAGCCATGGCCGAAGGCCGTAGCAAGGCCCAGGCGGCATCGCTGCGTGGCCTGAAAAAGCAGACCTGGGCCAAGAAGCTGGACGGCCAATTCGACCGCAACACCCCACGCACCGCCATGACCTGGCTGCCGCTGGAAGCCAGTAACCTGCGCAAGGGTGATGTGGTGCTGATTGAAGCGGGCGACGTCATACCGGCCGACGGCGAGGTGATCGACGGCGTGGCCTCGGTGGACGAAAGCGCCATCACCGGCGAATCCGCCCCGGTGATCCGCGAATCGGGCGGAGACTTCTCGGCCGTGACCGGCGGCACCCGCGTGTTGTCGGACTGGATCGTAGTGCGCGTGGCCGTGAACCCCGGCGAAACCTTTGTAGACCGCATGATCGCCATGGTCGAGAACGCCAAGCGCCAAAAGACGCCCAACGAGATCGCGCTGACCATCCTGCTGGTGGCGCTGACCATCGTATTTCTGGGCGTCGTCGTCACGCTGCTGCCATTTTCCATGTTCAGCGTGCAGGCCAGCGGCGCGGGCGAGCCCGTGAGCCTGGTGGTGCTGGTGGCCCTGCTGGTGTGCCTGATCCCCACCACCATCGCGGGCCTGCTCAGCGCCATCGGCGTGGCGGGTATGAGCCGCATGATGCAGGCCAATGTGATAGCTACCTCAGGCCGCGCCGTGGAGGCTGCGGGCGACGTGGA
>NZ_JBKBXG010000047.1:0-42490 GCF_046314175.1 Acidovorax sp.
CGAGCTGGGCGCCCATGTTCTGCAGCTTGTCCTTGAGTTCGATTTCCTTGGCCACGGACACACCGTCCTTGGTCACGGTAGGGGCGCCGAACGAGCGCTCCAGCACCACATTGCGACCCTTAGGGCCCAGGGTCACCTTGACCGCGTTGGCCAAGATGTTCACGCCTTCAACCATGCGTGCGCGGGCTTCGCCGCCGAAAACTACGTCTTTTGCTGCCATGATGGAGCTCCTAAATTTGGTTCAAATTGGCTGCTATCGCTTATCCAGTGAGCGTTAACAGCTATGAAAATGAGAGTTTCTGAATGCTGGGGGACTTCTGTCTCCGGCCGGGCTTGCAGCCCTTAACTTGGCTGCGCCAAGTTAGCCTTCGACGAAAGCAATCGCTGAAGCGATTACTTTTCAACCACTGCGAACAGATCGTCTTCCTTCATGACCAGCAGCTCGTCGCCGTTGACCTTGACGGTCTGGCCCGAGTACTTGCCGAACAGAACGCGGTCGCCGACCTTCACGTTCAGGGCCATCACTTCGCCCTTGTCGTTCTTCTTGCCGGGGCCGACGGCCAGCACTTCACCTTGATCGGGCTTTTCAGCGGCGTTGTCAGGGATCACGATGCCGGATGCCGTCGTGGTTTCGCTTTCGATACGCTTGACGATCACGCGATCGTGCAGAGGGCGAAGATTCATTGCAATGCTCCTGATTTCAGTAAAAAAACTGTCGTACTCAATAAGCGCCCGGTGACCCAGGCGCTACCAAACTGCCGGCAGGAGAAATGTTGTTAGCACTCGCCTGCAGTGAGTGCTAATGATACGGGCATTTGTGGCCATTTCAAGACACCCCCAGGTTCAGCAGGGGAAACTTCACAAATTTGTGGCGCGGGGTGTCGAGCCCGGCTACCCCGATAATCGACCATGGGCCAACCCTCCAACCACGGCGTCGGCGCACGCACTTCAAGTGCGGTTCGTGCCGTGGGGTTGGGAGCGTCAGCCGGTGGGCTGATCGCGTTGGAGCAATTTCTGGCGCATGTTCCACGGTCGAGCGGTCTGGCCTACGTGGTGGTTCAGCATCTGGACCCTACGCAAAAGGCGATGCTGGCTGAACTGCTGCAGCGCGCTACGGCGATGGAGGTGCTTGAAGCGACCGACACGATGCGCATGGAGCCCGACGTGGTCTACGTCATTCCGCCGAACAAGGAACTGACGGTGGCCGCAGGGCTGCTGCACCTTGCGCCACCGGCCCAGCCCCGCGGCATGCGGCTTCCCATTGATCTGTTTTTTACATCGCTCGCCCGCGATTTGGGTGCGCAGGCCATCGGTGTGGTTCTTTCGGGCATGGGGTCCGATGGCACCTTGGGGTTGCGGGCAATCCAGTCCGAGGGAGGCCTGACCCTGGCCCAGTTGCCTGAGTCCGCCCAGTTCGATTCGATGCCCAAGAGTGCTATTGCCGCAGGGTGCGTTGACATCATTGGCCTGGTGGCCGAACTGCCGGATCGCATCATGCGCCGCATCGAAGAAGAGCGCGGCGCTCCAGGGACGCCAAAGGACGGAGCGGTAGACGAGTGCGCAACGAGTGATGAAGGTGATGAGAGGGGCGGCGGGCCCGCGATGGGAGCCATCCTGGGGTTGCTGAGAGAACGCAGCAAACACGACTTGTCGGACTACAAACCCAGCACGCTGCGCCGACGCATCCAGCGGCGCCTGGGTGTCCATGGCCTGAGCACCACGGCCGCTTACGAGAAGTTCGTCAGAGACAACCCCCAAGAACTGGACTTGCTCTTCAAGGAGATGCTGATTGGCGTAACCCAGTTTTTCCGAGACGCCCCTGTCTGGCAAGAACTCAAGGAGGTCGTCATGCCCGCCTTGTTGGCGCGCTGCGCGCCAGGCACCCGACTCCGAGCCTGGGTGGTGGGATGCTCGACGGGCGAAGAGGCTTACTCCCTGGCCATGGTCTTCAGAGAGGCGGTGACAGAGTGCGCTGGCGCCGAACGCTGTTCGCTGCAGATTTTTGCCAGTGATCTGAGTGCCGACGCCATCACTGCAGCCCGCAAGGGCCTGTATCCGTTGAAGATTGCGGACGATATGGACCCCGTCCGGTTGGACAGATTCTTCACGCGGCAAGGCGGTGGTTTTGTGGTCAGCAAGGAGATTCGGGAAATGGTGCTGTTTGCACAGCACGATGTCATTCTTGACCCCCCCTTCACCAAGCTGGACCTGCTCTCGTGCCGCAACTTGATGATCTATTTCAATGCGGCACTGCAAAGTCGACTGATGCCGCTTTTCAGCTACAGCCTGCGCCCTGGCGGCGTGCTGTTGCTCGGGGGTTCCGAGACCATCGGCAACTCGCAAGCGCTTTTTACGCCGATGAGTCAGAAGTCCCGGCTGTATTGGCGCAGTGAGAATTCAGTCAACGCTGGCTCGGTGCACTTTCCGACCAGCCCTCGCCGGGCAACCAGCCGGCATCCTCAGGAGTTCAAGGTGTCCCCTTCGGCCGTGCTTCCCGCCAATCTGCAAACCCACGCTGAGCAGGCGTTGCTGCGGGAGTTTTCCCCTGCTGCGGTGCTGGTCACCGACCAGGGCGACGTCGTCTATATCAACGGCAGCGTGGGCAAGTACCTGGAGCCGGCGTCTGGCAAAGCCAACTGGAACATTCATGTGATGGCCCGCCCCACCATCCGGACCCAGATTGCAGCGGCACTGCGACAAGCCATCCTGGAAAAAGGCAGTGTGGAGCTACGCGGTTTGCACCTGGGCGAAGAGCCCACGCAAACGTCTTTGGATGTGACGGTCAAGGTTCTGCACGAACCCCATTCACTGGCAGGGTTGGTGATGGTTGTTTTTCGCGACGTGGTCGCGCCGGTTGCGGCCAAGCGCAGGCGCCGTGTCTCTTCAGGTGTTGCCGATCCTCAGGCGGCCGAAGAACTGCAGCGCTGCAAGGATGAAATCAAGGCCCTGCGGCAGGAGATGGGGGCTTCGGCCGAGGAGTTGCAGGCTGCCAATGAAGAGCTGCAGTCCACCAATGAGGAACTGCAGTCAGCCAACGAGGAGCTGACCACTTCGAAGGAAGAGTCGCAGTCGATGAACGAGGAGCTGCAGACGCTGAACCAGGAGCTGCAAACGAAACTGGACGATCTGGCGCTGGCGCAGAGCGATATGCAGAACCTGCTCAACAGCACAGACATCGCCACCTTGTTTCTGGACAGTGCCTTGAATGTGCGCCGCTACACCGAGCAAATCACCCGCATCATCCACCTGCGAGAAGGTGACATCGGCCGACCGCTGACGGATCTGGCCAGCACGCTCAATTACCCCACGCTCAACGACGACGCCCGTCAAACCCTCAAGACGCTGACCTTGACAGAAAAAGAGATCACCACGACCGATGGATTGTGGTTTCTGGTGCGGATCAAGCCTTACAGAACACTCGCCAATGTGATTCAGGGGGTGGTCATCACCCTCATTGATATCACCACGGCGAAAGAGCTCGAGTCTCGGCTTCGCAAGGGGTAGAGTCAAAAGCAGCGGCGAAACGTACGCTTTGCAACGCACATTTTTTGGAGCATCCATGTCATACCTCGCGGAATCTTCGCCTTACCTGTCGGGCTTGCGCGAGCGGGCGACGAGCCAGTTGACGCAAGGCGTCCGAAGCGACTTGTCCCGTGCCAGCACATCCGAAGCGATGGCGGTGTTGTTCCAGTTGGCGTCCTCGCCATCCACCGCTGGCGATGCCCTTGCGCTGCTGCACGAACTCCAGGTCCACCAGGTTGAGGTCGAAATGCAGCACGAGGAACTTCAACAGTCCCGTGCCGAGCTGGAGAACCAATTGGCGCGTCAGCTGCACCTTGTTCAGCAAGCGCCTGCAGCGTTTCTGGTCCTTGATGAAGCCAGCGTGGTGTGCGAGATCAACCAGGCGGGTGTCCGCTTGTTGGGTGCTGCAGGCAACGACGTGCTGGGCAGATCCTTCAACCGCTTTCTTTCACCGTCCAGCAATGCGCAGCTGCAGAAAATGCTCACGCAGGCAAAAGATGACGCTGTGCCCGAGTCCTTTGAGCTGCAACTGCTGCCGCTGCAAGGCTGCGCCCCTCGAAAGCTGCTGTGCACCGCTGGCAGGGAAGTGTCTTCAAGCCGGTTTGTGTTGGTGCTCGTAGCGGTACCGGCGTAGGGCCTGGGCCCGTGGGCTAGACACAGAGGCGCGGGGCGCTGTCTTCCTAAGACCCACGCGAACGCATGAGGATGCCTGAAGGTTGAGCGCAGCGTGGGGCAGACGCGCGTTCATCAAAGCATTGGGCGACTTTCCCGGTCAGTACGTGCGTAAGCGCACAGACGCAAGCGCAGCAACGCTCTAAAAACGATTTGTTGGGTTGTTCGGCCTGAGCCGTGCGCGCGGTCGAACCCAACGGGCAGATCTGTTCTGAAGTAACTTGACCGGAGCAATTCAATGGCAATGACTTCATCTGAAGCATCGACGGCGGCGGCTGCGCAATGCTGGCAGCAGCCAGTATGTCCATGGTTCTCCGCAACACCTCCTGCCCAGCGCCGCGCACCGCAGGGCGACTCCTCCTGGTCGTCACGAATGCTCTACACCACGCTGGGCAAGGCGGCCACCTGCGCCCCAGCAAAGCGCAACTGCGCTGCCCCACATCTTGGTCCCTCAGCTTCCCCTGTAGGTATTGCAATGGAAGATTGGCATTTGCTTTTTGGGGCGGTGACAGAAACGCTTGCCCGGGCGGTGTCCGAGAAGGGGTCCGTCAACCCTGCGGGTTTTCGATGGGAGACGCCGCAGCAGGTGGTGGCCGACTGCGTGAAAGCGCTGGATCAACTGCGCAGGTCTGTACCGAATGCGCCGCCCCATCGGGTGTGTTGAGGCCGGGCACAACAGCCCACGCATGACCTGACCCACCGCGCGTGAAAAGAAGCTGTATTCAATCCGGAGGCGTAGATTGTTGACAGATGAAAGCGACGGAACGCCATTTGCTGGGGCCACCACGTCCGGTAGAACACAGCCTGTGAAATGTGGCTACAAAAACTGCGTGCGCACGCCCACCATCAAGCGCCGACCCGCTGCGGGTTCAAAGAACCGCCCGTTGCCGTCATTGACGATCAGCGTACCGGCGTACTTGCGGTTGAAGACGTTGTCCATCCGTGCCCAGAACTGCCAACGCGTGGCTCCAGCGTCGCTGCTGCCCACACGATAGGCTGCGTGCAGACTGACCACGGCAAAGCCCGCTGCGGATTCACTGTTGCGGTCGTTGGCAAAAACGGCGCCTGATACGTTCACCGCTGCGCCCACCTGCCAGTGCGCTTGGGGCGCGTAGTCCAGCGCCAGTTGCGCCGCGTGTCGCGCGGTGCCCGGCAGCCGGTTGCCCGCCGCGATGGTGGCGTTGCCTGCGCCGGTGAAAGCGCTCCCGAAATACGCGTCCAGGTAGGTGTAGCTCACGCGGGGCGACCAGGTGCCATGGTTGGCACGCCAGGTCAGTTCCAGCCCGCGGCGGCGCACGTTGTCCACATTCTGAAACACAGAGCGGCCGTTGACCGTTGCGACCGGAACGATCTCGTCTTTGCTGCGGGTGTCGAACCACGCCACATCCAGCTCATGTGCGGCTGCACGCCACTTGGCTCCAAGCTCCCACTGACGACTGCGCGCGGCAGCCAGGCCGTAGTTGGGGCCCCGGTTGTCGATGCCATAGGCCATCTCGGCCAGTGTGGGCGTCTCAAACCCCCTGCCGATGTTGGCGTACAGGTTGAGCTGGTCGGTGGCGGTCCACACCAATCCGACGGAAGGGCTGGTGTGTCGCCAGGTGCGTGATCCGCTGTCGTCGGGGTTGGTGGGGGTGATGTATCGGTCGTCCACATTCACCCGAACCTGGCTCGTGCGCAGGCCCGCAATGGCACGCCAGCGGGGCGACAGCCAGGTGTCCACCTGCGCATAGGCATCCATATTGCCTGCGCTGTCTTGTTCATTGCGCCGCAGGTCGCCGCTGGTGCCCGCAGCGTTCACAAAGCCCTGGCGGTGCTCGGACAGGCGGTGGGCTTCCAATCCTGCTGTTAGCGTCAATGGCAGGCCCGAGGCCAATCGCAGCGATCGTGTCCAGGTGGCTGCCGCGCCGTAGTAGTCGCGGTCCAGGTCCACCACGCCGCCGGAGCTGTTGGCGGCCTCGCCGCTGAAGCTCAGGTACTGCGTGAGTTGGCGCGTGCCGCCATAGGCGCGCAACTGCACACTGTCGGTGTCGCTGAGCTGGTGGTCCAGCACTAGCCCCAGCTGGTTTTGCCCCACGGATTTGCGTGTGCCAAATGCGGTGGTCGCCGCAATCGCCTGGCGTGGGTTGGCCTGGAACTGCGCCTTGGTCATGCCGACCGGGTCCAGCGCCAGAGGTTGGTCGTACAGATTGACCAGGCCAGTGACGCGCGTTCGGGCGTCGATTTGTGCGACCAGTTTCCCGTTGAGGTGCGTGCGCCGCGCGGCGCTGTGGTCGCGCCAGCCATCGGTCTCGAAATGCGAGACGCCCAGCACCCCGCCCAGGTTCTGGTCGCCAAAGTCAAATGACGCCTCGGCAAGCCGCTGGCCGAAGGAGCCCAGGCCGATGCCCGCTTGCGCCCCGCCCCCGGGGCGCGGGTTGCGGGTGGTGACTTGCAACACCCCGCCCGCGGAGTTGCCATACAACTGCGCAAGCGGGCCGCGCAGCACGTCGATCTGAGATGCCGTTAGCAACTGCGCCGTGGCGGCCTGGCCTTGGCCGTCGGGCATGCTGGCCGGGATTCCGTCCACAAGAATGCGCACGCCCCGTACACCAAAGGTGGAGCGTGAGCCAAATCCGCGGACTGACACCTGCAGATCTTGCGCATAGTTGCCCCGGTCGGATGCCACCACGCCCGCCTGGCCCGCGAGCACTTCGGAGACATGCACCAGAGGGGTTGTTGCCGTGAAGCTATCGATGGCGACGCTGCTGTGGCTGGCGGCGCTGTCAAAACGCTTTTGTGCCTGCGCGCTGTCCACCACGTCGACGGTGCCCAGCGACACGGGAGGCTCGGTGGAGCTGGGTTCTGGCGCGCCTTGCGCGTGGGCAGTCGCAATCGTGCTGCTGACCAGAAACACCGGGACGGCCCACTGCCACGGCAGGTGTCGGGTGAGGGATTGAGAAGGCTTTTTAGTCACAGTGACACATCACTGTACACGCCCAACGCGCCAGATCACGTTGCCCACATCATCGGCCACCAGCAGCGCGCCTTTGCCATCCAGCGCCACGCCCACGGGGCGGCCATAGGCGTTGCCGTCCTTACTCAAGAACCCGGTCAGAAACGGCACGGGTGCGCCTGTGGGTCGCCCCTGGGCAAATGGCACGTACACCACGTTGTACCCGGTCAGTTCCTTGCGGTTCCATGAACCGTGCTGGCCGATGAAGGCGCCACTGGCAAATTCAGCAGGCATGCGTGCATCAGAGAACGCCAGGCCCAGCGGGGCCACATGCGAGCCCAGGCCATAGTCTGGAGCAATGGCCTTGGCCACCATGTCCGGGTTGGGTGGCTTCACCCGGGTGTCTACGTTCTGGCCCCAGTAGCTCCAAGGCCAGCCGTAAAAAGCGCCGTCCTTTACTGACGTCAGGTAGTCCGGCACCAGGTCATTGCCCAGCTCGTCGCGTTCGTTCACCACGGTCCACAGGGCTTTGCTCTGCGGCTCCCAGCCCAGGCCATTGGGATTGCGCAGGCCGCTGGCAAACAGCCGCTTGTTACCCGACGCGACATCCACCTCCCAGATGGCCGCGCGGCCTTCTTCAGACGCCATGCCGTTATCGCCGATGTTGCTGTTAGACCCCACGGTGGCGTACAGCTTGCTACCGTCTGCATTGGCAATGATGTTTTTCGTCCAGTGGTGGTTTGCGCCAGCGGGCAGGTCCGTCAATTTCACCGGGGTGGTGGTGATGGTTGTCTGTCCCGTCTCGTACGGCACCTTCACGATCGCGTCGGCATTGGCGATGTAGAGCTGGTTGCCCACCAAAGCCATGCCGAAGGGGGAAGTCAGGTCTCTCAGAAAGACGGATTTGGTTTCTGCCACGCCATCTCCATCGGCGTCGCGCAGTAGCGTGATGCGATTGGCACTGGGCGTTCCGGCACCGGCCCGCTTCATCACCAAGCCCATGGCCTTGCCGCGAAGGCCATCGGCGTGAACGTTCTTCACGCCTTCGGGTTGCGGGGGCTTGTTGCTTTCGGCCACGAGCACGTCGCCATTGGGCAGCACATACACCCAGCGAGGGTGGTCCAGCCCTGAGGCCAGCGCGGTCACCTTGAAGCCTGCGGGCGCTTGCGGGATCACGCCTTGGGGCCAGCCCTCGGCGGGCGCAATATTGACCGTGGGGATCAGCAGGTTTTTGTCTGGTGCTGGTAGCTGCGGGCTGGCTCCCACTCCGACACCTGGCGCCTGCTGGGCGACCGCAGCCGCCATATGGCCGACGAGTGCAAAAAAGGGCACCCATCGGATGGGCGAGCGGCGTGAGGTGCAAGATGGCATGGTCATGGCGAAAGTATGGGCGGCCCACTTTGGCTGCCTTTGTAGGTCAAGGCCGCAACCCCGACGGGACGCAGGCGTGGGTGCTGCGAGCTACGTCTCCGTTCCCTATCTGCTGCGCAGCACTAAGG
The DNA here is from genome assembly GCF_046314175.1 of Acidovorax sp. GTDB lineage: Bacteria > Pseudomonadota > Gammaproteobacteria > Burkholderiales > Burkholderiaceae_C > Acidovorax. The sequence continues at coordinate 8,626 of NZ_JBKBXG010000047.1, forward strand.
AGATGCAAGGCGCACAAAAGCGCCCATATTCCAGGGAAGATTTCACTTGGCATGTGGCGATGCCAAGAAAATGGCAAAGCGCTGGACAAGGAAAGCAACGCCATTGACGCTCTGATCGACTAGGTTCAGAAGATCAAGGCCAGCATCAGTGCCAAGGAGGGAGCATCCGTTCCGGATAATCAAATGGCAATTTGGCTATACCAAGGCGCTCTACCGGGAGGGCTGAAGAAGAACGCGCTAAAGCTTAAGACGCTGTGTGCTCTATCGAACCTGTGGATGGTGCGTCGTCAGTTATAGGTGGTGGCGTGGGAATGCGTGCGCTCGGTAACGGATTGCGGGCCGCAAAAAACGGGGCACATCACTCGAAACTGCGTGATAGTGGCGCGAAGACGCGAGCAAACGACTGCAACTGCGGCATATGAAAAAACTTTGGCCCTGTAGTACTCACGAATCCGAGCTGCTCAGAGTATCCCCAACCCGTCCTTTACAATACGGGCAGCATGGGTCGATCGGCTGTCGCGCCCATCAGATGTGTATCGCGTCCATGCTCCAGCGGTACAAACAGTCATTTCCCGCCCGCAAGAGTGTCGTCGGGCACCCTCACAAGTTTTCAGAATTGGGCCTGGAGCGTCATGCCATCTTTGCAAATAACTACCGCGCTGATGGGTATTGGCTTGGCGGTGCTGATTCTCTATCTGATACGCCGGGATCACCTGTACCTTATGCACGGTTTGTTCTGGGTCGTGGTGGCTGTGGCAGCGGCGGTGTTAGGTGCCTGGCCCGGCCTTATAGATCGTTTGGCGAGGTGGACGGGTTTCAGCTATCCGCCTGCGCTATTGCTGCTTTTAGCCTGCATGGTGCTGGTGGTCAAAGCCTTGCATGCAGATATGGTTAACACCCGAATCGAGCGCGACGTGCGTCGCTTGAATCAACGGTTGGCCTTGCTGGAAGCAGATCTCGAATCGGTTCGCCAGTTTGGGTCATCTGATTCTTTCAACCCGTGACAGACCTCTTGCTTCCCGTCATTTTGTGCGGAGGCTCAGGCACTCGCTTGTGGCCGCTTTCGCGAGAAAGTTATCCTAAGCAGTTCTTGGCGTTCTCGGGGACAAAAACCATGTTGCAGCATACCGCTACACGCCTGCATGGTCTACACCCTGCCATCCCAATCGCTTACGCGCCGCTATTGGTTTGCAACGAAGATCATCGGTTTCTGGTGGCCAGCCAGTTAAGAGAAGCAGGTGTACTTGGTGCGACTATTCTTCTAGAGCCTGTTGGGCGAAATACAGCGCCGGCCTTAACCCTCGCAGCGCTCCAGGCTACAGCACAGGGGGCAGACCCCGTCATGCTTGCCATGCCAGCAGATCACGTTGTTTCTGACTTGGCCGCTTTTCACAGCGCAGTGCAAACTGCTTACGCAGCAGCAATCCAGGGGCATGTGGTCACTTTTGGTGTTGAGGCAGACTATCCCGAAACAGGTTATGGCTACATACGCCATCAGAGCACTCAGGCAGAAGGAGTTTTTTTGGTCGACGGCTTTACCGAGAAACCGGATGCTGACACTGCCCAGCAATACGTGAACGCAGGTAACTACCTGTGGAACAGCGGCCTGTTTATGCTGCGCGCCAGCACATGGTTGAAGGCGATTGGCCATTGTCGCCCCGACATGCGTCAAACCTGTGAGAAGTCGATGCAAGCGGCCCGCCACGATATTGACTTCATTCGACCGGATGCCACGGCTTTTTCGCTCTGCCCATCCGACTCTATTGACTACGCTGTTATGGAAAAGCTGCCAATGCACCCTGAATGGGGCGTGGCGCCGTGCGTGGTGCCTTTACAAGCGGGGTGGTCTGATGTGGGGGCATGGGATGCTCTGTGGGGTGTAAGTGCGCGTGACGCACAAGGCAATGCGCTACTCGGCGACACCGTGGTGCAGCACAACTGCACCAACTCACTGCTGTTGGCCAGCAGCCGCTTGGTAGCCGGAGTTGGGCTGCAAGATATCATTGTGGTTGAAACACCCGACGCCGTGCTGGTTGTTGACAAGCGCTTTACCCAAGAGGTCAAACAAGTGGTGGCAAACCTTGCGCGCAATGGTGATGCCTTGGCACACACACATCGCAAGGTCCATCGCCCTTGGGGTTGGTATGACAGTATCGACCGCGGCGAACGATTTCAGGTCAAGCGCATCGTGGTGAACCCCGGAGCTAGCCTTAGCCTGCAAATGCACCAGCGCCGCGCTGAGCACTGGGTGGTGGTGAAGGGAATAGCTGAAGTCACGCACGGTGATCGATGCTATCGCTTGCACGAAAACGAATCCACATTCATTCCCGTAGGCCACACACACCGGCTGCGCAACCCAGGTGCAGAGCCTTTGGAGATTATCGAAGTCCAGTCTGGCGCCTATCTTGGCGAAGACGACATCGTGCGTCTGGATGACGCTTACGGCCGCACAGAGCGGGTGCAATGAGATGAGCGATGCGCAACCGGCATCCGGAGCCGCCGCCGTTCTGGTGTCGCGGCTTGATGCGCCGTACGCACCCCTGACTGGGATTGGCGTGCTCGTGATCAACTACAACACCGCCCGGCAGACCTTGCGCTGCCTGGAGTCCATTCAACAGTCCACTGTGTTGCCAGACTGGGTGCTGGTTTTGGACAACGCGTCGTCCGCCGAAGATTTCGAGCACCTGCGCCAGGGGTGTCGGCCGCCTGCGGGCGGAAGCCTTCAAATCTATCGGTCAGACACGAATCTGGGCTTTGCCAACGGCAGCAATGCGCTCATCGACTTGTTGCTTCGCCAATCCGCATGCCAGCAAATCATGTTGCTGAACAACGATGCCGTTGCGCAGAAGGAGATGCTGGCCACACTGAGCGCAGCGCTGGATGCCGCAGGCAGCGGGGCAGGCTTGGCCGGAGGGCGCATGCACAAACTGGCAAACCCTGCAGAGGTGGATACGCTGGGCATATCCATGTATGCCAGCCTGATGCCGGCAGACCGCAAAGCGCTGGACGACAACTACATAGGGCCCACGGGCGGCTGCTGCATGTTCACCCGGGCACTGGCAGAGCGCCTCAAAGCCGTGTCCGGCTACTGCTTTGACCCCCGTTTTTTCTGCTACTGCGAAGACACCGACATGGTCCTGCGTGCACTGTTACTGGGTTATCGCCCTATTTTTATAGACCAGTTGATGGCACTGCATGAAGGCCAGGCGAGCAGTGGTGGTGGCTACAACGCTTTTATCGCTTACCACGGGCTGCGCAATGCCTTGTGGATGCACATCAAGCTCATGCCGCAAGGCATGTTTTTGCGGTACGGCCTATTTTTGCTGCTTGCCCATATGTTGATGACGGCGCGACATATCCTTGCGGGGCGGTTCTCGCTGATTTGGAGGGTTTATAGAGACGCCCTGCGCCAGATGCCAGAATTCATGGCTGAGCGCAAAAGCCTTCGTCCCCACCTCCAATTGCATTACAGCGCCCTGCCAAGCTTCATAACACCGCGCTTTTACCGTGCGGGCTACGCGCGTATGGTTGCGCAAGAGTATTCTTTTTTTAGAAGTTTCTTTTTCAGTTCCAAAAAATGACCAACGTGACTGGCAGCGACGGCTTCACTAGCGCCGACACTATTGTTGACTTTCCAGGTGCCTGCGTCGGGTGGGCGCTTAACCTGAAAAAATGCGGTAGCTGCTCGATATGAAAATCGTCCAATGAATTGCACCACGGGTTCCAGCATGCCGCTGGTCAGCTACTGCATCCCTGCATATAACCATGCGAAGTATGTAGGGGCATGTCTCAAAAGCATACTGGCACAGTCGTACCCCAACATTGAGGTGGTGGTATTCGATGACTGCTCTACCGATTCAACCTATGAAATTGTCCGCTCGCAGAGCGATTCGCGTATCCGTGTGTATCGTAATTCCATCAACGTCGGACCTGGAGAAACCGTCAACCGATGCATACGGATGGCTAAAGGTGAGTTCCTTGCGGTCAGCGGATCTGATGACATTCACTTGCGTGATAAAACAGCGCTTCAGGTTGAGCACTTGTTCGCGAACCCAAAAGTGGGTGCTGTCTTCTCAACCCCAGTATTCATTGGCCCCCAAGGAGAGTCACTAACACGTCGACAGTATTCGGACCTGCCTGTGTTTCCAGCGTTCAATGCAGACAAGGTTGTTATTTTCCAAGAATTGCTGCGGCGGGGAAACTTTCTGCTAGCGCCGAGTGCTTTAATTCGCCGATCGGTGATCGAACGAGTTGGATTTTTTGATCCTGGCCTGATTCAGTTACAGGACTATGATTATTGGCTGCGCGTTGCAGTCGACAATGACTTGTTTGTGATGGATCAGCCGCTTGTCCAGTACCGGATGATGCTCAACGGGTCCAATCTGAGTTCCGAAAATGAAGCATCGCGAAACCGCCACCATTTTGAGCTTAGTGTTGTCTATGAAAAACTGGCCGCCCCAGTTTATGAAGGGGAGAGCGCGCAGCAAGTGGCCGTGCGCCGTGCGCTGATGTTGGAGGCACTGGAAAACTTGCATAGCCGTGAGGTTTTGAACTTCAGGGCCCGTGTGCTGTATCACCGTATTTCTGGCGGTGTGGCCGACCACAGTGGGGCATCCATGACTACGTACCGGCAACTCATATCTGACAACGCGATTTTCTCGGATCGAAATCCGTTGGTGGATTTCGTGGACAAGTTACGTCGGTATGCACGGAAAAAAATAGTGAGGAATACTTAATGGAAAGGCAGGTGGACAGGTGCATTGAATCCGCGCCTCAGATCAGGCCAGTGAGTCAGGCGTCTTTGTTATGCAAGGACATCGGGGAGTCGCTGCGAAACTGGAGATTCTGGGTTTTTCTGGGGTGGAACGACATTGCCAAGCAGTACCGCCGATCATTTGTGGGACCGCTATGGATCGTCTTCAACAGCGCGTTCTTCATTGTGGCCTTCGGCCTTATCGGTGCGCAGCTTTTCAAGCTTCCCATCGCCGACTATTTGCCCTATTTCTGCGCCGGACACATCTTCTTTGGTTTCATCTCCGCGTTAATCAATGAAGGATGTATGACGTACATCCAGTCGGATGCGTTTCTCAAGCAGATGCCCTATCCCAAGCTGACGTTTGTGTTCAGACTGGTATGGAGAAATGTGATCATGCTTGCTCATAATCTCGCCGTGCTGGTGGCTGTGCTGCTATGGTCTGGACACTTCGCCCACGTGCAGTGGTTACCCTTTCTCGCGGCGGTGCTGCTTACCCTTGTGTGTGCCTGGGCGGTCGTTGCCATCCTCGGGGCACTGGCTGCTCGTTTTCGCGACATTCCCATGGCTGTGGCCAGCGTCATGCAGATAAGTTTTTTTATTACGCCGGTCATGTGGCGCCCGGACCAACTGACCGAGAGGGCCAGGATATTGGTGCATTTGAATCCGCTGGCTGCGTTTCTGGAGATATTGAGAGCACCACTTCTCGGCGCGGCGGCAGCGCCTCAGGCTTGGACGCATGCCTGGGGGGCCACCGTCCTGGCACTGGCGCTTTTTTGCGTTCTCTACCTGCTCGCTCGCAGGCGCATTATTTATTGGCTGTAGCAGAGCGTCATGGTCGGAATTACACTTCAAAACGTCTCCATCGATTTTCCCGTATACAACTCGCGGTCGCGGGGGTTGATCAATACCATTTTTGGGCATTCGCGGCGCGAGCAAAATCGAGTGGAATCTGCAGGTATGGGGAACGTATGTGTCCATGCGCTCCACGACATCAGCCTTGCGCTGAAGCCCGGCGACCGCATCGGCCTGATAGGCCGCAACGGCGCCGGCAAGACCACGCTGCTGCGGGTGCTGTCGGGTGTTTATGAGCCGACACGCGGACTTATGGCCCAGGAAGGTCGGATATCTTCGCTGACGGACATCATGCTGGGCATGGACTTGGATGCCAGCGGTTATGACAATATCGTGATGCGTGGCATCGTGATGGGACTCAATCGACGCGCCGCCATTGCGCTAATTCCTGAGATTGAGCGTTTTACCGAACTGGGCGAATACCTGCAATTGCCCGTGAGGACTTATTCGCAGGGCATGCTTTTGCGCCTTGCATTCGCCGTATCCACTTCGATAACCCCCGATATTCTGCTGATGGACGAGATGATCGGCGCCGGCGACGCGTCTTTCGTCAAGAAAGCACAGGCCCGGATCAACGGGCTGATCGACGGCGTGTCGATCTTGGTGCTTGCCTCACATAACGAGAGTATTCTCCAATCGTTCTGCACAACCGGAATCGTGATGAAGCGCGGACGGATCGAATTGATCGCGCCCATCGATGAGTGCCTCCGCTGGCACCGTGAGGATGGAGATGCTGAGCTGATGCAGATTTGAGCATGGCAGACAATCCGACACCCATCGCCCCGACCGTGGCCGTTGCCGACCCGTCAAGTGCTCCGCCTTCCGCGAACGCCGCGGCCATGGAAGCCATCATGCTCGTCGCACCACCCCCCCTGCCAGCCAGTCCCGTGGACCGCGCCAAGAGCCTTTGGCTGGGACAGTTGTATGTCCGCCATGCCAAGCGCTATCCGGTCGTGCGGACCATGGTCAATCGCTGCTGGCTGATGTTCTTTCCGCGCTATCGCAGACTCCGTCGGCGCCTGGAACTGCTCTTGGGCATCCTCCCTACCATGCCCTTGGCCGCACAATCCGTTTTCGTGCGCACGCATGGCCTGAAGACGACTGTCCTGGCCGCGCCCCATGAGGTGGAAACGCCTGCGCCCCGTGCCTACCCCCTGCGAGACCAGCACCGCCTGAAGTCGCCCCACGCCCGCTATACGTTTCCAGAGACCTTCGTCGCGGAACTGTCCGATGCTTTGGTGCAGGGTGGAACCCACATCGTGGGCGCCATGGGTTGTGCGGTCCACCATGACCTGTTCGCACGGGCTGAAGACTTCACGAGCGAAGAACTACACGACCGCATGTACCTCGATGTCGGGGCTGGCACCGTCAGCTGGTACGCACCTGACCCGACGCCTGAAGTCATGGATGTCGCCGCGAATTTCGTGGACGCCTGCGCGCTGAACTACGCACATTGGCTGACCGAGGTGGCGCCGCGTATCGCCCTCCTGTGCGCGAGGCCCGAGTTCGATGGCATTCCGCTCATCGTTAACGACGGGCTGCACCCCAACATCATGGAGTCGCTGCGGACGCTGGTAACGGACAGGCACCCTATCGTCGCATTGCCGCTGGGCCGGTCGATGAAGGTCACACGGCTCTATATCGTCTCCAGCGCCGGCTATGTTCCCTTCGAGCCGCGGGGAGGGCATGCGGCCGTAATGAGCCATGGCAAGTTCAGCCGTCTGGCCTTCGAGGCCATACGCCAGGCCTGTTTTGCGTCGCTGCAGCCAGGCCCCACGCCGCGCAAGATCTTCCTGCGCAGGAATTCGGGGGTACGGCGCCTGGTGAATACCGACGCGATCGAATCTCTGCTGGTCAACCGGGGATTCACGGTGGTGGAGCCCGAGAAACTCAGCTTCGCGGTGCAGGTGCAACTGTTCCGACAGGCTGAAGTCATCATTGGCCCGACAGGCGCAGCGCTGGCCAATATCATCTTTTCCAACAGCCAAGTGCACATCGCGATACTGATCAGCCGCCAGGAAGATGTCATCTACTGGTACTGGCAGAACATGGCGAAAGCCTCTGGAAAGGCCGTCAGCTATGTGTTCGGCAACCATGTCGAGGGTGCCGCCAGCCATGTGCATGCAGATTTTCAGGTGCCCCCTGAGGCCGTCAGTGCATTCATCAACGATCTGGAGCCTCACACGCCCATGAGCCATCCCAACATCCATCCCTCCGCGATCATCCACCCGGAAGCCATTCTAGAAGAGGGTGTCGTTGTTGACCCTTATGCAGTCATCGGCAAGGCGGTGATCGGGCGCGACACCCGCATCCACGCCCACGTCGTGATCGCGGACGGCGTGCGCATTGGGGACGCCGTCGAGATCTTCCCCGGCGCTTTCATCGGCAAGGAGCCCAAGGGCGCTGGGGCGCTGGCCAGGACGCCGGAATTCGAGCGCTTCGTCGAGATCGGTAGCAGTTCCAGCATCGGCCCGCACGCGGTGCTGTACTACGACGTGCGCATCGGGCACAACACTTTAATCGGGGACGGGGCGTCCATCCGCGAGCAGTGCCGCATCGGCAGTTTTTGCATCGTCAGCCGCTATGTCACCCTGAATTACAACGCCCATGTCGGTGACCGCACCAAGATCATGGACAACACGCACATCACCGGCAACTGCCGGATCGGCAACGATGTCTTCATCAGCATCCATGTCGGGACGACCAACGACAATGTCATCAGTGGAAGCTATGCGGACCATATCGCTGGCCCTGTGATTGAAGACGGTGCCACGCTGGCTGTTGGCGTCAGCGTGCTGCCGGGCGTGGTCATCGGAGCGCATGCCATGGTCGGCGCCGGCGCCGTGGTCACCCGCGATGTCGCTCAGGGCGCGACGGTCATGGGGATCCCTGCCAAGCCTAGGCCCACTGTCTCCGCGGATCCTGCTGTCCGCATAGAGCCTTGAGGCAAAGATGAATTTCAGTATCGATATCTGCCAGGTTGTGGAGCTGCCGAAGATCTCCGATCCCCGCGGCAACCTCACCTTCATTGAAAGCCAGCGGCATATCCCGTTCGGTATCGAACGCGTCTACTACCTCTACGACGTTCCTCAGGGTTCCGAGCGGGGCGGACACGCCCATCGCGCGCTGCATCAGCTGCTGATCGCGGTGACCGGATCCTTCGATGTCCATCTAGAGGACGGTCGGCAGAAGAAGACGGTCCATCTGAACCGCAGCTTCCAGGGGTTGTATGTGTGCCCAATGATCTGGCGCGAGATCGACAACTTTTCGTCGGGTGCAGTGTGCATGGTGCTGGCTTCCGCGTACTACGACGAATCCGATTACTACCGGGACTACCCGGAATTCTGCAAGGTTGCGAACCCATGACCCGAGCGATCCCCTTTCTCGACCTCAAGAGGCTGCATTCCGAGGTCCGCGAGGAGCTGGACGACGCTTACCGCCGTGTTATCGACTCCGGCTGTTTCGTCATGGGGCCTGAACTGCAAGCGTTCGAGGGCGAGTTCGCACGCTATTGCGGTGTGGAGCATTGCATCGGCGTTGGTAACGGGTTGGATGCGCTGAAGCTCTTGCTACAGGCATATTGCATCGGGTCGGGCGACGAAGTGATCGTTCCCTCCAACACCTTCATCGCTACCTGGCTGGCGGTTACGCAGTGCGGCGCGACAGTGGTTCCCGTCGAGCCCGACATGGCGACGCACAACATTGACGTTGCTGTCATTGAGGCGGCCATTACATCCCGTACTAAAGCAATCATTCCAGTGCATCTGTATGGCCAGCCGGCGGAAATGGACTCGATCATGGCAATCGCCGCCGCGCACAGTCTCGTGGTGATCGAGGATGCCGCGCAGGCGCAAGGTGCTCGCTACAAGGGTCGTCGTGCAGGCGGGCTGGGACACGCGGCCGCCACGAGCTTCTATCCTGGCAAAAACCTGGGCGCGATGGGGGACGGGGGCGCTGTACTGACAAGCGACTCGTCCATCGCCGAAAAGGTTTCCCAGCTTCGCAACTATGGGTCGAAGCGCAAGTATGTGCATGACATCCAGGGAGGCAACTCCCGGCTGGACGAGTTGCAGGCTGCCTTCCTGCGCGTGAAGCTCTCCGCGCTCGACCGCTGGAACGCCCGGCGGCAGGAGATCGCCGACTGGTACGCGGACTACCTCGCAAACAGCGCCTTGCAGCAACCCCGGATTGAGGCGGGCTGCGAATCCGCGTGGCATCTCTATGTCGTGCGCGCCGAGCGGCGCGACGATCTACAGCGATTCCTGTCTGAGCGGGGCATCTCCACGGTGATCCATTATCCAATCCCGCCGCATCGTCAGGCCTGCTATGCGGGCATGGTCGGCACGTCGCTACCGCGTGCCGAACGCTTGGCCCATGATGTTCTCAGTCTACCCATGTGTCCCACCATGGGCCGCGAGGACGTCGCCATCGTGGCGGATGCCATTGTTGCGTTCGGCGCTTGAGTCCGGAGCGCAACCCATGATTTTGGAAACGCTTCGGTCAGTGTGGCGCGTCGGCTACGCCGCATTCCGGCAGCGCGGTACGGCTTCGCAAGAGGCCGGTGGCGCGCTGCCGGGAGAAATCCGGCCGGGTGTAGATGCCAAGGCGACAGCCCTGGCCTCAGGCCGCGCGGACCGCACGCCCTTCGCTCCCCATGCGCAGCATGAGGCCATCCGCGTCGTCTTCCTAGCGCAGCATGCGTCGTCATGGGCGGGCTGGCGGTCCATATGGCAGTCTGCCCAGCGCCATCCGCAGGTGGTGGCCAAGGTGGTCTTGGCGCCTTTCGTCCACCACCTTACTTCCGAGGCGGCGACCTACGATGCGCTCAGGCAAGCAATGCTTGAGGAGGGCATTCCATTCCACCCCCTCGCATACTTCGACCTCGCGGCGTTCGCGCCTCATGTGGTACTGGTTCAGAACCCTTACGACGAAACCCGGCCGGAAGGCGTGCGCATGCCGGCGCTCGCCGCGATGGGGGCGCGGGTCGTATATGTTCCATACGGGTTGGAAATGGGCGGCGGTGCATGGAACTGCAAGGCACAGTTCGACACCGACGTGCAGCGGGGTGCGTGGCGGGTCTATTCCCGTTCCGAGCGCCACCGCCAGATGTTCGGCAAGCACTGTGCGTCGGGCAACGGCCACGTCGTCGTCACGGGGCACCCCAAATTCGACGGAGAGGACGCGCCGGAGCCCTCGTCTGCGGCACGCGGCTGGCTGGAGGAGGCCGCGGGCCGGAAGATAGTGCTGTGGACGCCCCATTTTTCCGTGGCAGGCGCGCCCGCCTGGTCGACCTACAACGCGTATGGGAACTTCATTCTCGATGCGTTCGAGCGTCAGCCGGATCTATTTCTGCTGGTGCGTCCTCATCCCATGCTGTTTTCCGCCATCCGGCAGGCGTCCCCCGATGGCCCGTCCCGTGAAAGCGCGTTCCGGGAGCGCATGGCGGCGATGCCCAACGGGGCATTGGACGAACTGCCCTCCCATACCGACGCTTTTGGCGTATCGCACGCGCTCATGGCCGACGTGGGGTCCTTCCTGCTGGAATACTTGCCACAGGACAAGCCGATGCTGTATCTTGAACTGCAAGGTGGCATCGGGATGAACGAGGACGGAGAGCTGGTAGAAGCGCTGCACGTCGCCCGCTCCGGGCAGGACATAGCTGCGTTCCTCGACATGGTGGCTTTGGGAAACGATCTCCGTGCCGCCCAGCGGCAGCTGGCGACGCGTCAGTTCCTCTACCGGCTGGACAAGAAGGCTGGGGAACGCATATGCCAAGACATCGTCGAGGGGGTGTATCGCGCCGACCCGGCCGCAAACCTCGCGAAACGGTGGCCGCCCGAGTTGGACCAGCAGTCTCTGCGCTACTGGCGGGCCGCGCAGACGACCTTTCTTGCTCCGGACCATTACTATGAAACTAAAGAGCGATCTCTTGTCCGGACGCTGGAAGCGCTGGGCCCCGTCGGCACGGCCATCGATGTGGGCTGCGGCACTGGCCGCTACACGCGCGTGCTGGCGCGATTTGCCGACGACGTGCAGGGGTACGACGTATCGGCGGGCCTCGTGGCCCAGGCGCGGGAAGCGGCGGTAGCCGAGGGGACGGGCAACGTTCGCTTCGACTGCGTTGCGATCGAGGACCTGCGCCCCGTGGAAACTTTCGATCTCGTGGCATGCCTGGGTGTGACCAGCTGTGTGATAGACGACCTTGCGTTTCTCGCTGCCGCAGACAAGCTGATGCAGCTGGTCAAGCCTGGCGGCCACGTCTTGCTGGTGGACACGCTGGCGAGGGGCGGCGGGCGTGTTGCTTCCGACGTCACAGGTTACGTGGCCCACTACCGCACGATAGCAGACTATCAGAAGGTCTTCGAGCGCAGGGGGCTGCGCCTGTTGAATTCGACTGAACTCGTGGTTTCGGAAGACGGCACGCTCATCAACATGCTGTGGCTTTTCCAGGCGACTCTCCGGACAGGCCACGCAACCTCGGATAATCGGTCGTAATGATGTCTAGGCAATTTTCAACAGCCCACGATCCTAAGCCGCTCATCGACCCGGCGTCAGTGCAGGATTTTTTCGAAGAGCGCGCTCGTAAGGCGGGAGCGCTCGGGCCCGTGCGCGCCGTCATCTACCAAGACAAGAACCCCACGCTGGCGCAGCAGCGCGACTTGGCGGAGAAGGCGCTGCTGCTTCCGCTCATCGGCGTCCGGCGCCATGACGTCGTGCTCGATGCGGGCTGCGGTTCTGGACGGTGGGCAGAGGTGCTGATACCGGCCTGTGGGCGGTATTTCGGTGTTGACGCCAGCCGCGGGTTGGTCGATATCGCGCGGCAGCGGTTCGGTCAGTGCCACAACGCCCGGTTCGACGTTGCCTCCGTCGATAGGCTGTCGGACAGCATTGTCCTGGCGGCAGAGCGTTTCACGCGCCTCATTTCCTTCGGCGTCTACATCTACCTGAATGACGCAGACGTCGAATCCGCGCTGCAGCAGCTGTGCTCAGTGGCCGCCCCCGAAGCGAAGGTGGTGCTGCGCGAGCCCGTGGCGACTGGCGACCGCCTGACGCTGACCGATTTCTATTCTGAAGACATGGACCAAGCCTACAGCGCTGTTTATCGCCCCGAGTCGGAGCTGATGGAAATGTTCGAGCGTACCCTTGGGGCGGCCGGTTTCCGGCTGCACGGGCGCGGCGACGTGTTCGAGGCGGGACTCAATAACCGCGCCGAAACCCGGCAACGTTGGTTTGTCTGGAGCCGAGTTCGCTGATGACACGGGCTTTCTGCTTCGATCTCGACGGCACCATCACTACCACCGAGATCCTCCCATGCGTGGCTTCCGAGCTGGGCGTTTCCGACGAGATCGCCACGTTGACCCGCGCCACGATGGATGGCCTCATAGACTTCGAGTCGTCCTTCCGCCTACGTTGCGTGGTGCTTGGGCAGGTGCCGCCGGAAAGGGTGGACGCCATCGTTGCGCATGTTCCGCTGAACGAGGCGATCCTGTCGTTCATCCAGGCCCACCGGGAGAATGCGTTCATCGTGACAGGCAATCTGGACATCTGGATACGCACCATCGCAGAGCGCTGCGGGTGCGAAGCATTCTCTTCCCATGCTACCTACGAAGGGTCCCAGTTGCGCCTGCAGAAGGTGCTGTTTAAGGCCGACGCGGTGGCCGCGCTGCGCCAGCGCGGGTTCGACGAGATCGTCGCCATCGGCGACGGAGCGAACGACGTGCCCATGCTCTCCTCGGCCGACATTGCCATCGCCTATGGCGGCGTGCACCCGCCTGCGGCGTCCGCTAGGGCGGCAGCTCAGTACATCATTCATGAAGGAGAGGCTCTATGCAGGTTGTTGAAAGCGCTGTGATCGCTGCGGCCGGCATGGGAACCCGGCTGGGCCTGGGCATGCCCAAGGCCATGATCGAGGTGGGCGGCAAGACGATTCTCGCCCGGCTGGTGGACAGTCTGCGCCGACACGTGAAAGTGATCCACGTCGTCGTCGGCTACCGCGAAGAGATGATCGTGGACTATTGCCACAAGTATTTCCCGGACGTGGTTCTTGTCAGGAACCCTGATTTTCGCACCACGAACACAGCGCATAGCTTGTACTTGGGCGCCCGGCATTTACGGGGCAAGATCATCTACTTGGATGGTGATCTCATACTGGAGCCATTGAGCCTGGAACAGTTTCTCGCCGCAGCTGCCGATGTGCCGCTGTTGGTCGGCGTCACAGAGGCGAAGAGCGAGAATGCCGTGTTCGCTGAGGTCGGTGATTCCGTTGAATCCCCGGTCGTGGCAAGGTTTTCCCGCGAAGTGCGCTCGCGGTTCGAGTGGGCAAATGTCTTCTGCGGTGACAGGGATATCATGCGCGATGCACCGGGCTACGTATTCGAACGCTTGGCTCAGCATCTCCCACTCCATGGCTGTATGCTGCGTTTGGCGGAGGTGGATACTTCAGCTGACCTCCTTGCCGCAACACAGTTCCTTGCTGAACTGCAATCGGCCGCGGCGCCAGCAGCCGTGGCAGTGCTGGATAGAAGGTTTTGACTGGCTAGTTTGCCCGTGGCGGGGGAGTTGTGTGGTCCTGCCCTGTTGGGTTTGGCTTGAACGCTAGGAGCTCTTAGCGACCTCCGGTGCAGCGCTCGCGCGCCGTCCATGCGCAATGCTGAGAAGTGAAGAGGCTGCCATGTACCGTAAGGCATTGGCCCAAGACCTGAAAATCTTCGACTGGTCTTTCTTTGGGGTGTGCATCGTTAGTGCCACTTCCGAGATGCTCTTGCCTTCGCGTCTCATCAGTACCAGCGTGCCGATGTCCTGGTAGTCCAGCAGTGTGGCTTCCGCCGAAGCTGCCACTTGCATGGCTGCTCGGTTGTAGAGGCGAAATCCTGATACAAAATCGCGAAAAGTCAGACCTGTTATCCAACGTAACCACTGCCACGCCGCGCGGCGGGGGAGACTATTTTGGTCTGCAAAAAAAGCCACGACCATGTCGCTCCCGCTGCCTGCAGCCAGTAACGTAGGGAGCTCCTCCACTTCATACCGGCCCTCCGCATCGATGGTGACCACCGATGCATAGCCCTGGGCTAACGCGTGGCGTATCCCAGTCTGCAGGCTCCCCCAAGGTGTCATGGCCAGCAGGGGACGCAGTACGCGAACACCCTGTTGTTCAGCTAGGTGGCAGGTAGCGTCAGTGCTGCGATTGTCCACTACCAAAACGGGGGCATTGACGAGGGCACGCACGCGCTGCAGCAGGTGGGTAATGTCAGCCGCGTTGTTGTGGGTAGAGATCACCACCATTACCCCTTGGTCAGCTGCGATGTTTGCGCTGCCCGGGGCCAAGCCGCGGTAATGGCGGGCAGTGGCGCGTTCGCATGGTCCTATGCTGAAATGCTTGTGCAGAGCCTTATGGCCCGCCTGTCCCAAGCGGTGGCGCAGTGCAGGGGTGTGCTGAAGGCGGGCAATGGTGGTGCGCCAAGCATCGATGTCTTCAAAGGGTACATGCAGGCCGCAATGGGCTTGCGAAACCACCCAGGGCATCCCTGACCCGGGCAAGTCCGTCACCAGGCAGGGGCGAGCGTGTTGCATGGCCTCCAGCAGCACAATGCCAAAGGCTTCGGTGCGCTCACGTGATGCCAGACAGAACAGGTCACATTGGGCTAGCAGGGCATGTTTTTGGGCGTCATTCACGGCGCCGAGTAGGCGCACAGCAGGGGGCTTTCCGAGTGGTGTGGTGCTCTGTATCAGCGCTTCCAACGTGTCGCGCAGCTCACCTTCTCCTGCAATGAGGAGTTCAACCTCGGGCATGGTAGAGACGGCCTGGATCAGTGTCTCAAAGCCCTTGTAGTAAGTAAGCCTGCCGATCGACAGCAGCCGAAGCTGCGTGTCTGTTCGCCATTGCACGGCGTCTGCTTGCGGGGTGATTGGCGGAGAGTGGCGCAGGTTGATCCCGAGCGGCACCACTTCGCATTTACTGTGCCAGCGGCGCAGCGCAGCACTGGCCTGCAGATACGGGGGGGACGTGACAAAAACTTGCTGCGCGCGCTCGAGAAGTGCTTGTTCAAAAGGGCGGTAGAGCATGTAAGCCAGCGCTACAGACCACTTAATGTTGGACACCACGACATCCGAATGCCAGTGCACTACCCAGGGAACCTTGCGAGCGCTTGGCAGCGTCAATGCCCACAGCACCGAATTGTTCGGCATGTGCAAATGCAGTACGTCCGGTTTGATGTGGTCTATGGCGCGCCCCAGGGATTTTCTGAAACCCAGCGCTATGGGCGCATAGACCAGGTTGAACTGCACTGGCACACGCTGCACCCAATCGGGGTCACCAGGAAGCGGGTCGCCATGTACCAGCGCGTGTGCGTCGATGCCTTGGCGTCTTTGCTCGGTGATTAAATCGGCCAAAAATACTTCCATGCCCCCCAGGTAAGGCGGGAAGAATTTTCCAATGTGCAGAACGCGCAGTGCCATGGAGTCGGTTGTCTGGCTGTTGCCCTATTTTTTATTCGTCGCAGCCAGCTGCGCTCGCACCTGCGGATATTGCGGATTGCGGGGGTCAAGTGCAATTGCGCGGTCTAAGTCCTTCAGGCTATCTTCAAGCCGTTTAGCCGCGTTGTGCGCCATTGCGCGGCCGTAATACGCTGCTGCGGCATTCGGTGTACTTGCAATGATCTGGTCAAACTGTGCAATCGCCGCTTGGGTGTCGCCTTTGCCTACAAGCGCCATCCCCAGCCCCAGCAGTAGGCGCCTGTTTTGCGGGCTTGCCGTGAGCAATGTCTCGAAGTCACCTATGGCGGTGTCGTACTGGCTAGCACCTATGGCCGCCTCAGCTCTTCGTAGGCGCACGGTTTCACGCATGCGAGCACCGTCTGTGCTCAAATCTTCGTGTACCGTATTGGACAGGCCTTGTGTGAAGCTGTCAAAAGCCATAGCAAACTGTCCCAGCGCAAAAGCGGATTCCCCGCGATGGTAGTAGAGAGCTTGATCTTTGAACCCCTGCTTTTCAGCTTCCGCAAACGCTGCCAGTGCTTCTGCATGCTTCTTTTGCTGTTGAAGTGCTACCCCCAGGTTGAAGCGGGCTGAGCCGTGTAGTGCGCCCAGTGCCTCTGCAGTGGCAAAATTCCGCTGCGCCTCAGTCAGGGAGCCCCGATCAAGGTGGTAGGCGCCCAGATTCAAAAAGGGCTGCCAGCGGCCTACCGCATTTGCAGATGCCTTGAGATCAATTTTTTCAGATGCGTCGTTCCAGGCGGTATGCTCATCCCGCAACGATTGCACGCGCTCAAAAGCCAGCACACTGAAAGCCAGGGACAACGTGCAACCGATAATGTAAAGAGTTTTCGGCTGGAAGCCTGTCAGCACAACAGACACCAGCACGGGCACCGCCACTGCCCACAGGTAACTGCGATACAGCACGAACGGGTCTTGCACCCACACTGTGGCAAATTCTGTTGCATACAGCAGCAGCGGAAACATCAGCGCCACCCCTGCCAGGCTGAGCGCACCGCGCCGTCGCAACACCGCCCACAGGGCTGCTACCCACAGCCCGACGTAGCCAAAGATCCCCAGGACCTGGGGGAACGCACCGAAGGACAAAGGGAATTCGGGGCGCAGGTCCACCGACATCCACATCACGTTCGGTACAAACCAAAGAAAACCGTAGGCGAAGAAAAGTGCTGCCTCGTTCAGGATGCTGAGCGGATGCATGCGCTGGGTGATTCCCGGGCTCAGGCGTTCTAGTTGCTGTGCGAAGTCGAGCGAGCGCTGATCGAAAAGCTTGCCGATGAACTCGCCATAAATGCCAAAAAGGACCGCCGCTGCAACTGCGATGACAGCAGCGGATGCGCCCGCAATGGTGGCAATAGTTTTCCAGCTCGGGCGGCGCACGTGGATGTAGAGCGGCACCGCCATTGCCGCCAACATGACGGCATGCTCTTTGGACAACACGGCCGCAACATAGCCCAACAAGGCCAAGCCGTACCAAGTCACTCCGCGCCCCGACAATCCGCGTACAAAACACCAGCAAGCCAGTACGGAAAAAAGCGTCGCCATTACGATGGAGCGCTGCACCAGGTAGCCCACTGCATACACAGCCATTGGATTGACCGCGAAAAGTGCTACGCCCACTTGTACGGCCGCTTTGCGCGACAAGCTGAAATGCGATTGCGATTGGAAATCTTCCGGGAAACGGGTGCGTTCCAGAAGGTCGCGCACCAGTGCATAGAGCGCAGCCACTGTGGCTAGGTGCAGCCCTACGTTTAACAACCGCTGCTTCCACCACCCTGGGCCGACAAGTGAGTCCACCCAGATGAAACTGCCATAAGACAGCATGCGCTGCTTGAGCGTGAGCAGGCTGCCGTAGTTATCAAAAATTGCACCGTCTGTCAGGCGCAGATCATCGAAAAGTAGCTCATGGTTCCATCCGGGAAGATAGATGGCGAGGACTGCCGCCACAACGAATGCGCCAAAGAGAACGGGTAGGGTAAGCAGTTTGGCCATGGTCGATACAGGCGAGTGGACAAGAGCGATGGCAAGTAGTCTGCGCAGGCTAGAGCAGGAGTCTAAGCGAAAGAATTTTCACTCGGCTTGCTCAATGCGAGCTCCGGCATCCCAGAAATTTGCTTCTGTTTGGGGTCGTATCAATCCCTTGAAGGGTTGCCCCGCGCGGGCTCCAGGCCGCGTAGAACCAGATGACAGATGAGTTCTTCGGCCTTTTTATAGTCATTTTCGGTCAGCGCGGGCTTGCCCAGCAGCAACGCAAACTGGGCCTCCTGCTCGGCATAGGCCTGCGTCACCGACCAGATGATGAACATCAGGTGCGTGAAGTTGACCTTGGCAATGCGGCCCTCGCGTGCCCAGCGCTCAAAGGTGCGCACTTCCGTCCTGAGCAGCGGGCCCACGCGCTCGGTAATGGCTTTGCCGTAGCGTGGTGCACCCGCAATCACCTCTTTGGTGAACACCTTGGCCCCCTGGGGGCGCACGCGTGAATACTGCAGCTTGGCCCGGATGTAACGGCGTAGCGCCTGCTGCGGGTCGTCACTGTGCGACAGGTCTTCCATGCCGGCCAGCCACTGTGTGAGCACATCGTCCAGCACACGCTGGTACAGCGCTTCCTTGCTGGGAAAGTAGTACAGCAGGTTGTGGCGGCTGATGCCGATGGCTGCTGCAATGTTCTCCAGCGACGCCCCTTCAAAGCCAAACTGCGCAAAGTGGTTCTCGGCCTCGGCCAGGATGCCTTGCTCTTTCAGCAGGCGTGACGCGGTTGGCGCGCGGGGCGTGGTGTCTTCAAGTACATCAACCGCAGTAGCTGCACCCGCCACGGGGGGTGTGGTCTGGGTGCGCTGCGTTCTGGGGCGGCGGGGGGTGGGGGTGTCAGCCTTGGATTGGCGGGCGTCGGTCATTGCACCATTGTGGAACAAGCGGCGCGCCAAATGCTGGCAATTCGCTTGCGCAGGGGTGGTCAAAGGCCGTCTGTGGCGGTTTTCGGTGCATTTTTGCTGGCACGGGGTTTGCTCTAGGGATTTTACCAATTGGTAAATTTTTACGGGTTGGTAAATTGACCCACATCGCAGGGCACCGCAGCAACCATAGCCGCGGGCACCTGCACCCACCAGCGAGGCCCACGATGAAACCTCCGAAGTTTGCTGGCACCAGCACTCCCGCTGGCGTCGCATTGACTGGCGCCATTTTCTGTCGCGCCAGCGCTCCACGGCATGCGCTCGTATGTCCTGTGCACGCCCAGACACCCACCCTGACCCCCTCGGAGGAAACCTGATGGACACACCCGCAAGCCGTGCCTGCGGCATTCATGCCGCACGCCTGAACCTGGCCGACTACGCCGCCAACTTCAGCGACGCCCATCCGCCACTCACCCGTCCCCAGGCCCTCATCGAGGCCGAGCGCTGCTACTACTGCTATGACGCACCCTGCGCCACGGCATGTCCGACCGGGATCGACATCCCATCGTTCATCCACCGCATTGCGCAAGACAACAACCGCGGGGCGGCGCGCGCCATCCTGGAGGCCAACCCGCTGGGCGGCATGTGCGCCCGCGTGTGCCCCACCGAGGTGCTGTGCGAGGAGGCCTGTGTGCGTAACACCAATGAAGACAAGCCGGTGGAGATCGGATCGCTGCAGCGCTATGCCACCGATGCCTTCTTTGCCAAACCGGGCGCGCCCTTGTTCCAGCGCGCTGCCGCCACCGGCAAGCGCGTGGCCGTGGTGGGCGCGGGTCCCGCGGGTCTGGCCTGCGCGCATGGGTTGGCAGTGCGTGGTCACGACGTGGTGCTGTTCGAGGCCAGGCCCAAACTGGGTGGCCTCAACGAATACGGCCTGGCCAGCTACAAGACCACCGACAACTTTGCGCAGAAGGAGGTGGAGTGGCTGCTTTCCATTGGCGGTATTGAGGTGCGCACGGCGCAGCAACTGGGCCGCGACATCACGCTCGATGGGTTGCTGCAAGGGTATGACGCCGTTTTCCTGGGGCTCGGTCTGCAAGGGGTGAATGCACTGGGCGTGGCCGAGCCCACCGCCACTGGCCTGCGCAATGCAGTGGATTTCATCGCCGAGCTGCGCCAGGCTGCCGACCTTTCCACCCTGCCTGTGGGCCGCCGCGTGGTGGTGATTGGCGGCGGCATGACAGCGGTGGACGCTGCGGTGCAGTCGCGCAAGCTGGGCGCCGAAGACGTGACCATCGTCTACCGCCGCGGCGCGGATGCGATGTCTGCATCGGCGGTGGAGCAGCAATGGGCACAGACCAACGGCGTGAAGATCCGCCACTGGGCCGCACCCAAAGAGGTGCTGAGCGAAGGTGGTGCGGTGATCGGCGTGCGTTTTGCCGCCACCGTGCTGAGCGCTGGCAAGCTGGTGGAAACCGGCGAAACCTTCACGCTTGACGCTGACATGGTGCTCAAGGCCATTGGCCAGACCTTTGTTGCCGAACCTGTTGGCAAGGCCATCGCGCTGGAAGGTGGGCGCATCGTCACCGACGCCGAAGGCTGCACCAGCCTGGCCCGCGTCTGGGCCGGGGGCGACTGCCGCGTGGGCGGCCGCGACCTCACGGTGGAAGCGGTGGAGCACGGCAAGGTCGCTGCTGTCTCCATCCACGCCGCGCTCATGGCACCTGCCGCCCAGGCTGCCTGACACGCCCACCAGTCACACCGCACAACACACGGGAGCATCCCATGGCAGACATTCGCAGCAATTTTCTGGGCATCCAAAGCCCCAATCCCTTCTGGTTGGCCTCTGCGCCACCCACCGACAAAGAGATCAACGTCACCCGCGCCTTCGAGGCGGGCTGGGGCGGCGTGGTGTGGAAGACGCTGGGCGAAGACCCGGCCGTGGTCAACGTCAACGGCCCGCGCTACTCCACGCTCATGTCGCAAGACCGCCGCGTGATTGGCCTGAACAACATCGAGCTGATCACCGACCGGCCCCTGCACACCAACCTCGAAGAGATCAAACGCGTCAAACGCGCCTGGCCCGACCGGGCGATGATCGTGTCGCTGATGGTTCCCTGCGAGGAGCAAAGCTGGAAGAACATCTTGCCGCTGGTTGAAGACACTGGCGCCGATGGCATTGAGCTGAACTTCGGCTGTCCGCATGGCATGAGTGAACGTGGCATGGGCGCCGCCGTGGGCCAGGTGCCCGAATACATCCAGATGGTCACAGCCTGGTGCAAGCACTACAGCAAGCTGCCCGTGATCGTGAAGCTCACACCCAACATCACTGATGTGCGCCAGCCTGCGCGCGCCGCCAAGGCGGGTGGTGCCGATGCGGTGTCGCTGATCAACACCATCAACTCGGTGATGGGCGTGGACCTGGACCGCATGGTGATGAGCCCGAGCACCGATGGATGGGGCTCGCACGGAGGCTATTGCGGCCCGGCCGTCAAGCCCATTGCGCTGAACATGGTGGCGGAGATCGCTCGCGACACGCAGACCGCTGGCCTGCCCATCAGCGGCATCGGCGGCATCACCACCTGGCGCGACGCGGCCGAATACATTGCGCTGGGCTGTGGCACCGTGCAGGTGTGCACTGCGGCCATGGTGTATGGCTTCAAGATCGTTCAGGACATGTGCGACGGGCTGTCCAACTTCATGGACGAGCATGGCTACGCCACCATCGACGACTTCAAGGGCCAGGCTGTGCCCACGGTCAAGGACTGGAAGAACCTCAATCTCAATCACATCGAAAAAGCCGTCATCAACCAGGATGCCTGCATCCAGTGCGGCCGCTGCCATGTGGTGTGCGAAGACACCTCGCACCAGGCCATCACCAACATGGTGAACGGCGCGCGGCGCTTTGAAGTGAAGGAGGAGGAATGTGTGGGCTGCAACCTGTGCGTGTCCATCTGCCCCGTGCCCGAATGCATCACCATGCGCGCCCTCCGACCCGGCGAAGTGGATGCACGCACGGGCAAAACGGTCACTGGCGAATACGCCAACTGGACCACCCACCCCAACAACCCGCAACGCGTGTCTGCCGCAGCGTGAAGCGAGCTTCAGCGCACCAAATAGAGCCATGAAAACGGACTTCAGCCCCGCTGATCTGGTGCACATTCGCAACGCGTGCTGCACTGCATCTGGTGCAGTTCTTGCGTGATCTATAGCATCGCTCGCTTCCCTTTTGCCCGCTATCTGCCAGCGTGAGGGCGCTGAACCAGACGGCGGGTTGTGTGCAACCCCAACGAAGTCTTTAACAGGAGTACAGGTATGACAAAAAGTACCGGCAGTGCCGCCCACGTGGCGGGGCAAATGCCCGGCGGTGGAATGAGCCCGCTCGCGAATGAAGATTTGCTCCCCACCACGCAAGCGCAGCGCCACTGGGCCTGGAAGGACTATGCGGCGCTGTGGGTGGGTATGGTGGTGTGCGTGCCCACGTACACCATGGCCAGCTCCATGCTCGATCAGGGGTTCACCTGGCAGATGGCCGTGTGGCTGGTGTTTTTGGCCAACTGCATCGTGTTGGTGCCCATGCTGCTCATTGGCCGTGTGGGCCCCAAGTACGGCATCCCGTTTCCGGTGCTGGCGCGTGCGTCGTTCGGCGTCAAGGGCGCCAACCTGCCTGCCGTGCTGCGCGGCCTGGTGGCCTGCGGCTGGTTCTCCATCAACTGCTACTTTGGCGCGCTGGCGCTGCATGGGTTCCTGAACATCCTGGGCATGGGCCTGGCAGGACCGGCTGAGGGCGAGACCATCAGCAGCTCGCAGTTCATGTGTTTCCTCGCCTTCTGGGCGGTGCACATCTACTTCATCTGGAAGGGGCCTGAATCCATCCGCAAGCTCGAGGTGATTGCAGCGCCGCTGATGATCATTGCGTCCATCGTTCTGGTCGTGGTGTTGCTTAGCAAGGTGCCCGCCAGCCAGTTGTTCAACCTGCCCGCCAAGGTGGTCGAAGGGGGCCCCAAGACCTGGGCGGCGCTCACCGGTCTGGTGGGGTTCTGGGCTACGCTGGCCCTCAACATCCCCGACTTCACGCGCTTTGCCCGGTCGCAAAAGGACCAGGTCATCGGTCAGGCCATTGGCCTGCCGATTCCGATGGCGCTGTTCTCCATGGTGGGCGTGATCGGGTTCTCGGCATCCGCCATCCTGTACGGCAAGGCGCAACTGTTCCCTGACGGCTTGCTCACCCAAATGGGCAGCGTTGCAGCGGGCGTGGGCCTGCTGGTCATCCTGCTGGCCAACCTGACCACCAACGTCGCCGCCAACCTGGTGTCGCCTTCGTATGACTTCAGCCAGGTGGCGCCATCCAAGATCAGCTTTCGCACTGGCGGTTTGATTGCAGCCTTCATCGGCCTGCTGTTCATGCCCTGGAAGCTGCTAGCCACGTCGGGCGGTTACCTGTTCACCTGGCTGGGCGGCTACGGCACGCTGCTGGGCGCCATTGCGGGCATTTTGCTGGTGGACTACTACCTGGTGCGCAAGACAGAACTGAAGGTAGACGACCTGTACCGCCGCGGTGGTGACTACGAATACAGCAACGGCTGGAACGTGCAGGCCCTCATCGCGTTTGCGCTGGGCGTGCTGCCTTGCTTGCCAGGCTATCTGGCCGTGTCAGGCGTGGTGGACAAGGCCTCGGTGCCCGGACTGCTGCTGGCGCTGTTTGACTTTGGCTGGTTCTTCAGTCTGGCAGTCGCCGGCACCTACTACTACCTGACCGCCAAGAAGAAGTGACCCGGTGGCTCTGCCCGTGGCCACAGGCCGGGGCAGAGCCTTTTTTGATTTGTACCCTCTGAAGGAGACCCCCATGACCCAAGCCCTTGTGATCCGCGGTGGAACCGTGGTCAACGCCGACCGCGAACAAGCAGCCGATGTGCTGTGTGTGGACGGCCGCATCGTGGCGGTGGGTTGGGGCGCAGCGACACTGGCGCCTGCGGGGGCCGAGGTGCTGGATGCCAGCGGCCAGTACGTGCTGCCCGGTGGTATTGACCCGCACACCCACATGCAGCTGCCGTTCATGGGCACCACGACCATGGATGACTTCTACACCGGCACGGCAGCTGCGCTGGCCGGTGGCACCACGAGCATCATCGACTTCGTGATCCCCGATCCGCAAGAACCCATCCTTGATGCTTATCGCAAGTGGCGCGGCTGGGCGGAGAAGTCGGCCGCCGACTATTCGTTTCACGTCGCCATCACCTGGTGGAGCGAGCAGGTGCGCGCCGACATGGGCACCCTGGTGCAGGACGAAGGCGTGAACAGCTTCAAGCACTTCATGGCCTATAAGAACGCCATCATGTGCGACGACGAAACCCTGGTGAACAGCTTCAAGCGCGCGCTGGAGCTGGGCGCCATGCCCACGGTGCACGCCGAGAACGGCGAGCTGGTGTACCTGCTGCAGCAAGAGGTCGCCAAGATGGGCATCACTGGCCCTGAAGGCCACCCGCTCTCGCGCCCCCCCATGGTCGAGGCCGAGGCCGCGAACCGCGCCATCGCCATAGCCGACGTGCTGGGTGTGCCCATCTACGTGGTGCATGTGAGCTGCATGGAATCGGCAGACGCCATTGCCCGCGCCCGTGCACGCGGCCAGCGTGTGTATGGCGAGGTGCTCGCCGGGCACTTGTTGATTGACGACAGCGTGTACCGCGACCCGGACTTTGCGAAAGCGGCTGCGCACGTGATGAGCCCGCCCTTCCGGCCCAAGGGCCACCAAGAGGCCCTGTGGCGCGGCCTGCAATCCGGCCAGCTGCACACCACGGCCACCGATCACTGCACCTTCTGCGCTGCGCAGAAGGCCGCAGGCAAAGACAACTTCGCCAAGATCCCCAACGGCACCGGCGGTGTGGAAGAACGCATGGCCGCCATCTGGGACGGCGGTGTGAACACCGGGCGCCTCACGCCCTCCGAGTTCGTGGCGATCACCTCGGCCAACGCGGCCAAGCTGTTCAACATCTACCCGCGAAAGGGATTCATTGGCGAAGGTGCCGACGCCGACCTGGTGCTGTGGGACCCCCAGGGCACCAAGACCTTTTCGGTCAAAACCCAGTTCAGCAAAGGCGACTTCAACATCTTTGAAGGCCGCACGGTGCGCGGCATCCCCAGCCACACCATCAGCCAGGGCCGCGTGGTGTTTGCCAACGGCGACCTGCGGGCCGAGCAGGGCACGGGCCGCTACATCAAGCGCCCCGCGTTTGGCGCCAACTTCCAGGCCGTGCAAAAGCGCGCCCACGATCTGGCCCCCACTGCGGTCGCTCGCTGAAGAACGAACGCCATCACGGAGAACACCATGGACACCCAAGTGAAGACCGACATCGAGAACCTGCGCATCAACGGTGACCGCCTGTGGGCATCGCTCATGGAGCTGGCCCAGATCGGCGCCACCCCCAAAGGCGGCGTATGCCGCCTCACCCTCACCGACCTGGACAAACAAGGCCGTGACCTCGTCACCCGCTGGGCGCGCGAAGCCGGCATGACGGTGACCATCGACAAGATCGGCAACGGCTTCATGCGCCGCGCAGGCCGCAACAACAGTTTGCCGCCCATCATGACCGGCAGCCACATCGACACCCAGCCCACCGGCGGCAAGTTCGACGGCAACTACGGCGTGCTGGCGGGCATCGAGGTGGTGCGCACCCTCAACGACCACGGCATCGAAACCGAGGCCCCCATCGAAGTCGCCTTCTGGACCAACGAAGAAGGCAGCCGTTTTGTGCCCGTGATGATGGGCTCCGGCGTGTTCGCCAAAGCCTTCACTTTGGAACACGCCTACGCCGCCACCGACACCGAGGGCAAAACGGTGAAGGGCGAGCTGGAGCGTATCGGCTACATCGGAGACCAGGAGCCTGGCGACCACCCCATTGGCGCCTACTTCGAAACCCACATCGAACAAGGCCCGGTGCTGGAAGACAACGACAAGACCATCGGCGTGGTCAGCGGTGTGCTGGGCATCCGCTGGTTCGACTGCACCGTCACTGGCATGGAAGCCCACGCAGGCCCCACGCCCATGGCCCTGCGCAAGGACGCCCTGCTGGCCGCCACGCGCATCATGCAAGACGTGGTGGCCGCTGCCCACCGCCACCCGCCGCACGGGCGCGGCACCGTGGGCATGGTGCAGGTGTTCCCCAACAGCCGCAACGTGATTCCGGGCCGGGTCAAGTTCAGCATCGACCTGCGCAACAGCACGGACGAACTGGTGGACGCCATGGCCGCCGAGGTCAAGGCCTTTGCCGACCAGGTGGCCCAAGAACACGGCGTGCAGGTGCACATCGAGATGGTGTCCAGCTACCCCGCGCAACTGTTCCAGCCCGAATGTGTGGAGGCCGTGGGCCGCGCAGCCGCCAAGCTGGGCTACAGTCACATGCCTGCCGTCTCCGGCGCGGGACACGATGCCGTGTATATGGCCAAGCTCGCGCCCAGCGGCATGATCTTCATCCCCTGCAAGGACGGCATCAGCCACAACGAGATCGAGGACGCCAAGCCCGAGCACATCGAGGCGGGGTGCAACGTGCTGCTGCATGCCATGCTGGAGCGGGCTGGAGGCTGAATCTCAGATGACTATAAAAATGATAGCTATTTGCGCTTGATGGATAAGCGATAGAGCCATTTTTGATGTTTTTTCGGCTTGCGGCACTCGCAGGTCCCGCTAGGGTTTGAGGTGGGCCATCCCGGGCTTGGCTCGGCATGAAGGGGTCAGAAGGCCTGCAGCTTTGGGGGGGGGGTGACCTGGGTGACTGGCGGGAGTCGGCCCTGCGCGAGGTGGCGTCACCGGCCCGGCTTGATCGGGGCACCACTGCACGGGCTGTCGCCGACGTGTCCAAAAAATGCGTGGAAAAAATGAAGACCTGTGCGACCATGTAAGAGCCTGTAACGGTCCTTGGTCTCTTGCTCTGCGCGTTTTCCACATGTTTTTTCCCGTTGTCCTGATCACCTCGCGAGGTGCTTGTCGTGGTGGCCGCCCGCCGTGTGGGCCTGCATGAAGGTGACCGGGATGCAGCTTTACGCGCCCGCCCCCAGCCGCCACGAGCCTGATGCGGTGCAACTCGCGGAGCGGGTGGCGCGCTACGCCGCGCTGGAGTGGTTGTCGCAGCCCGTTTGGGTGTTTGACATCGACCACAAGCGGGTGCACTGGGCCAACACCGCCGCTTTGTCCGTGTGGAACGCACCCTCGCTGCAGGCGCTATGCCTGCGCGACATGGGTGCCGACATGTCGGAATCGGTGGCCCAGCGGCTCGCGCAGTACCAGAGCGACTTTGTGGCCTCCGATGCACGGTTCAACGAGCAGTGGACGCTGTACCCCGAGGGTGTTCCGGTGTCGCTCAACGTTCGCCTGAGCGGCCACCGGCTGCCCGATGGGCGCATGTGCATGCTGTGCGAGGCGGAGCCAGTCGGGGGCGTGGCACCCGAGTCTTTGCGGTCCGTCGAGGCGTTGCTTCATACGGCCGTGATGATCACGCTCTACGGGCAAGATGGCCGCCCGCTGTACCGCAACCCTGCCGCGCGCTCTGCGGTGTTTCAGCCCGACGAGCGCCTGGAGGACCGGGTGGGTGATCCAACTGCGTATGCAGCCTTATCGGCCAGCCTGGCCAACCACGGGGTGGGAACGCTGACCTTGTCGGTGCAAACGCCCACGGGCAACCGCTGGCACGAGTTGGCGGCCCGGCGATGCCGCGACGCGGTGACCGGGCAGGACGCGCTGCTCGTCAGCGAGGCCGACATCAGTGCCATCAAGCACACGGAAGAGCGTGCCAACTTCCAGGCGCTGCACGACTCTTTGACGGGCCTGCCCAACCGGACCCACTTCATGCAGCGGTTCGCCTGGGCGGTGTCCGAGGCTCGCGCGATGGGGCACGAGGTGGCACTGCTGTTCATCGACCTCGACCATTTCAAGGATGTCAACGACACCCTGGGGCATGCGGCGGGGGACCATTTGCTGGTCACCATGGCCCAGCGCCTGCGCCACGCCAAGCGCAGCGCCGACATGGTGGCGCGCTGGGGCGGTGATGAGTTTTTGGTGCTGGTGATGTCGGCGGACATCCGCAACGACCTCAGCGCCCTGCACGAACGCATTGCGGCGGCAGTGGCAACGCCCGTGCGCATTGCCGATGTGGATGTACGCGTGACGCCCAGCGTGGGCGTGGCCCTGTATCCGCGCGATGGAGAGACCATCGATATCCTGCTGCGCAACGCCGACCTGGCCATGTATGCGGCCAAGGCACAGGGGCGCGACACCATGGCGTTTTTTGACGAACACATGGCACAGACCGTGCGCAGCCGCACCGAACTGGAGGCCGAGTTGCGCCAGGCGCTGGACCGCCAGCAGTTCGAGGTGTACTACCAGCCCCGCGTGGACGCTGCCACCAACACCATCATGGCGGTGGAGGCCCTGGTGCGCTGGAACCACCCGCGCCTGGGGTTGGTGTCGCCCGACTACTTCATACCCCTGTGCGAAACCACGGGGCTGATTCGGCCGCTGGGGTTGTGGGTGTTTGCGCAAGCCGCGCAGCAGCAAGTGGCCTGGGCCGCGCTGGGCTTTGACATGGTGGTGTCGGTCAACCTGTCGGCCCGCCAGTTCATGCACCCCGACTTGCTGGCAGACCTGACCCAGGCCTTCCGTCAGGCCGGCGCCGACCCGACGCGCCTGGAGGTGGAGATCACGGAGTCCATGCTCCTGGGCAACGACGCGCGCCAGCTTGAGGTGCTGCATTCCATCGCCGCGCTGGGCTTGTCCATCGCGCTGGATGACTTTGGCACCGGTTACTCGAACCTGGCCTACCTCCAGCGCTTTCCCATCCACACCCTCAAGATCGACAAGACTTTCATCCAGGGGTCGGACGCCAACCGCTCGCTGGCCGAGCTGATCGTGTCGCTGTGCAAGCTGATGAAGCTCACGGCCGTGGCCGAAGGTGTGGAAACGCAGGAACAGCTCGATTGGGTGGTGGCGCAGGGCATCCCGCAATACCAGGGCTACCTGTATGCGCGGCCCCTGCCGGTGGCGCAGTTCACGGCCATGCTGCCGAGCTGTCCGTCCGTGCCTGTCTAGGTGTCCACCCGCCGGGGGCAGGGCGCTGCATTTTGGCCACAGGGGGCGGGGCACCGGGCATGGGGCACCGGGATATGACATCGGCGTGACATCCGGGTGTATCGTCTGGTTACTTATTTCCTTCCGAGAGCACACAAGCATGAAATTGAAAACCCGAATCCTCTGGCTGTGCGCTGCCACCCTTCTGGGGCTGGTCGTGCTGTCCGCTGTGGCCCTGACCACGCTGTACCAGTCGATGATGAAGGAGCGCACTGCGCAGTTGTCCAATCTGGTGGTGCTGGCCCACGCCGCCGCTCAGAAGTCGCACGAGAAAGAAAAGAGCGGCGCCATGTCGCGCGAGGACGCCATCAAGGAAGCGACCCGCACCATCGGCAGCTTTGTGGACAAGGACAAGTATTTCTTTGTCCGCGGGTTCACGAACGACGTGAACTACGTCCACCCCAACCCCAAGCGCATCGGCATCGTCGATGAAAAAGGCGGCAAGGAGGCCGGCGTGCGCTACCGCGCTGCGCTGCAAGGCGTGACAGTGGGCAACGTGACTGCGCCCGGCACGCGCCCCGGCGCCAAGGAGCCGGTGGACAAGCTCTATGCCGTCATCAAATTCGAGCCCTGGGACTGGATCATCGGCTTTGGCGACTATGTGGATGACATCGAAAACGCCTTCTGGCGCAACACGGCCATCCTCCTGTCCATCGGCGCGGTGCTGATGCTGGTGATTGCCCTGATGGCCTGGCAAATGCTGCGCACCCTGGTGCACCAATTGGGTGGCGAGCCGCAGTACGCAGCCGATGTGGTCACGCAGATTGCGGATGGCAACCTGGCCGTGGACGTACAAACCCAGCCTGGCGACACCACCAGCATCCTGCACGCCATACGCGCCATGCGCGACAACCTGTCGCACCTGGTGACCCAGGTGCGCGACAGCACCGACTCCATTACCACGGCCTCGTCCGAGATCGCTGCGGGCAATGGCGACCTGTCAGCCCGCACCGAGTCGCAGGCCAGCGCCCTGCAGGAAACGGCGGCATCGATGGAGCAGCTCACATCCACCGTGCAGCAAAACGCCGCCAACGCCAAGCGTGCCGACGAACTAGCACGTGCCGCATCCGATATGGCCGTGCGCGGTGGCGACGTGGTGCAACAGGTGGTGGGCACCATGGGCTCCATCGACCAGTCCTCGCGCAAGATCGTGGACATCATCAGCGTCATCGACGGCATTGCGTTTCAGACCAACATCCTGGCGTTGAACGCGGCGGTGGAAGCCGCACGTGCGGGTGAGCAGGGCCGTGGTTTTGCCGTAGTGGCCAGCGAAGTGCGCAGCCTGGCGCAGCGCAGCGCAGCAGCAGCCAAGGAGATCAAGGGCCTGATCGATGATTCCGTGGCAAAGGTCGGCGTGGGCACGCAACTGGTCGAGCAGGCCGGTGCCACCATGAACGAGGTGGTCGCGGGCGTGAAAAGCGTCACCACCATGGTGGCCGAGATCAGTGCTGCCAGCGGCGAACAAAGCGCCGGCATTGCGCAGGTCAACCAGGCCATCTCGCAGATGGACCAGAGCACGCAGCAGAACGCGGCCTTGGTGGAAGAAGCCCTGGCCGCTGCGCAGTCGCTGAGCCAACAGGCGGTGATGCTGTCGCAGACAGTGGGGAAGTTCCGCGTTTCGTGAGGTGGAAGGCGGCGTTGGCCTGAACGCGGTGTGTGGGAGTAACGATTTATGGATTCGCGTGCTTGCCTTGTAGGCAGGTGTGCCAAGTCCATGGGCTGGTCATCGGTTCGGGCTAAGGCATCGGGCCAGCGCCGTGTTTCAGGCCCTCAATCGGCAGGCGCTCAAGGGGCCTCCAAGCGTTGCGCGGCAGTGGTCAGCGGTGGCTGGTGGCTAAGGTATGCCGCATCTGCGGCACTGCCATCAATGATTTAACATGCCGCGCTGCGCGATCGCCGATCGCTGCGCCCGCTGCCTTGTATGCCATCCCCTTCTTCCTCTCCTGTCGATATTGTTTACCTGTGGGTCAATGGCAATGACCTTGGCTGGCGCACGAAACGCCAGCGTGCCGCGCTACAGGCCAGCATGGCCGATCACCGAGCGATGGCGTTGTATGGCAACGTCGAGGGGCGCTTCCGTGACAACGACGAGCTGCGCTATAGCTTACGCGCGCTGGAGCGGTACTTCCCCGGGCACGGCCACGTGTATGTGGTGACCGACGGGCAGACGCCGGCGTGGCTGCGTGCGTCGAGCCTGCTCACGGTGGTGGACCACCGCGATTTGATCCCCACCCAACGGCTGCCGATTTTTGACTCGGGCAACATCGAGTCTTATATCCACCGCATTCCTGGCCTTTCGGAGCGATTCTTCTACTTCAATGACGACGTCTTCTTTGGCGCACCCGTGCAGCTCAGCGACTGGTTCTGGGAGCACGGGGTTTATGTGGCGTGGTCGGATGACCCGGCTGTGACCGGCACCGCCATGCAGCCCGATGCCACCTCGCTCGAAAATGGCAGCCGGCTGTCAAAACAATGGCTGGATCAGGATGAAATGGCGTCGCATTGGGTGGATGCCTACGTGCACACGCCACGCACTTTCGCGCATTCGCCGCGCCCGCTGTTGAAATCCCTGCTGTACCAGCTGGAGCGCGATGCAGCTGGTTTGTTTGAACGGGTGCGGTCCACCGTGTTTCGCAATTGGGCCACGCCCACCATCGTGTCCGACTTTGTACTGCGATGGGCGTTGGCCCATGGTATGGCCCGGATTCGTGATTATTCGCACCTGTATGTGACCACGGGTGACCCCGACCAGGCCGCGCAGCTGCAGGCATTGCGGGCTGCGCATGGCTCGCTCGACTTTTTCTGCATCAACGACACCACCGACGATGCCGACCTCAGCGACCCCCGACTTGCGAACGCACGCACGACACTGCAGGCCATGTTTGGGTCACCGTCACGCATGGAGCGCGACGCTGGCAGCCAGCCTACCGCTACCCGCGCCCATCTGGACCATGTATGAGGCTCAATTGCGTTCGAGCCTCGTGAAGCCGTTCGCACGGGATTTCCATTTCGTGAGCTTGCCGAAGCGGTGAATGGGCGAAGGGTTGAGGGTTGAAGAGCGTATGCTGCGCAGTGCCCCGACGGGCTCAACCCGAACGGCCTCATTTTGTTTTGTAAGCATATGGCGATGAGCCCGCCAGGCAGGCCCCCACCCCGCGCCATCGTTATGGCCTTACCGGCCCGGTGGAAGCGGTGATCGTCAGAAAGTGGTCCAGCATATGGAAGTGGTCTTCGAAGAATTCCTCTTCCAGGCTTGCCAGTTCGTCGATGGGCGTCCACTGCACCTGCATCGCGTCGTCATCGGCCAGCACGGTGGGGAAGGCCGCGTTTCCCAGATCAAAGTAATGTGCGTGGGTCAGCGTGCGCCCGCGTTGGCTGCGATCAGGGTGGTCGAAAACGGCCACAGATTGGAGCGCGGCGCGCATGGTGGCTTCGGGCAGATTGCAGTGGGTTTCTTCCACCAGCTCCCGCAGGCACGACTGCCACACGGTTTCGCGTTGTTCGATGAAACCGCCTGGCACGGCCAGTTGACCTTTGCCAGGGGCGTGGGCACGGCGGATCAGCAGCACGTGGTCCTGGCAGCGCAGCACGGCGTCTACCGTCACAAACACGGGCGGGTAGGGCGCAGCGCCCCAGGCCTCGCGGTAGCCGCGCAGCATGCGCCATTCCTGTTGCAGCGCGAGGTACGAAGGGGTCTGAGCAAACTCGGTCAATAGCGCCAGTGTGCTGGAGGGCATCTGGTTGGCCAGGGGGCTCAACGCAGACGCTACCGTGCCTGGGCTGGCCCCGAAGTAGGCGTTGCGGATTGCAGTGGCGTCAATCGGGCCCTGGCGTTCAACATGGATCAGCTCCCACCCCGGGAACGCGCTGAGGTATCCGCTGGTGGCGTCCTTGAAGTGGCCCACCAGGCCTACGCGTCCACCGGGTTTTGTCAGGCTTGCCACGCCGTGGCGCACGGCCTGGACCCATACGGCCTCGTTGTAGTAATCGCGTATGGGCAGCACCTGCACACGCGCGCTGTCGGCGGCGGGCAGTGCGCCGCGCAGCATGGCCTCGCGCTCTTGCCAGGTGAAGGGGTTCTTGGGCGAGCGTGCTTGCCAGGCCGAGCCCACCACCACGATGACCTGCTGCGCGCTGTCGAGTGCGCGCTGCAGCAGTGCCATGTGGCCGTTGTGCACGGGTTCAAAACGCCCGATGTAGATGGCGGTATCGACCATGTGTCTCCAGTCGTTGTCGGGTGATTTTTAAGTGTTTTTGGCCGCTAGCGCTTATATATAAAGCGCTAGCAGCTATCTTTTTGGTAGTAATTTTACCGTGGAGCCGTTTCACACATACCGCGCTGCAATCGGCATCTGCCGCCCGCTGCCAAAGGCCCGGGCCCGCACGCGCACGATGGGCGGGGCCTGGCGGCGCTTGTATTCGTTGCGCGCCACCATCATGCGCACGCGTTGCACCAGGGCGCGGCCCGCGTCGTCGGTTTGCAGCTGGGCGACAAAATTCTGGGCCGCCGCGTGCTCCGCGGCAGAAAGGCGGTCGCCTTCGATGAGCAGCTTGAGCACTTCGTCGAGCACGGGGTAGGGTGGCAGGCTGTCCACATCGCGCTGGCCGGGTGCCAGTTCGGCCGAGGGTTCCTTGTCGAGGATGGCCTGCGGAATCAGCGCGCGCCCGGCGTGTTCGTTGACGTGGCGCGACAGGGCAAACACCTCCGTCTTGTAGAGGTCGCCAATCAGGCCCAGGCCGCCATTGGTGTCGCCATACAGC
>NZ_JBKBXG010000048.1:0-42022 GCF_046314175.1 Acidovorax sp.
TCGGTTATTCATCGGGCCAGGCGCAGGCCGCCATCGAGCGCATTGCCGCAGAGACCCTGCCCCAGGGCATCACGTTCGAGTGGACCGAGCTGACCTACCAGGAAATCCTGGCGGGCAACTCTGCCGTGCTGGTGTTCCCGCTGGCCATCCTGCTGGTGTTCCTGGTGCTGGCCGCGCAGTACGAAAGCCTCACGCTGCCCATCGCCATCATCCTGATCGTGCCCATGGGCCTGCTGGCGGCGATGACGGGGGTGTGGCTGAGCAACGGCGACAACAACGTGTTCACGCAGATCGGGCTCATCGTGCTGGTGGGGCTATCGGCCAAGAACGCGATCCTGATCGTGGAGTTTGCGCGCGAGCTGGAGTTTGCCGGGCGCACCCCCGTGCAGGCCGCCATCGAGGCCAGCCGCCTGCGGCTGCGCCCCATCCTGATGACGTCGCTGGCCTTTGTGATGGGCGTGCTGCCCCTGGTGCTGTCCACCGGTGCCGGCGCAGAAATGCGCAGCGCCATGGGCGTGGCGGTGTTCGCCGGGATGATCGGGGTGACGGCCTTCGGCCTGTTCCTCACGCCCGTGTTCTATGTGCTGCTGCGCAAGTTGGCAGGCAACCGCCCGCTGGTAGAGCATGGCACGCATGTGGCGCCCATCTCGCATGCACCGGGCACCGGTGGCACCGCCCACCCCGTGCTGGCCGCGCCGCGCAAGGAGCACGAATGATGCGTACGACCACAACCCCCTTTGTAGCTCTGGGTGCTCGCACCACGCTGCCGAACGCAGCGGGCGGAGCGATCCGGGCAGGAGATCAGCCATGACCGATTTGCTTTTGAAAAACTCCGCTGACGCTGCCCCGGCAACGCGCAAGCGCAGCCTGCTGGCGCCCCTGGCCGCCGCCCTGGTTCTGGCCGGCTGCATGACCCAGCCCGTGGTCCCCGCGCCGCATGCAGGTGTGCCTGTACCCACCAGCTTTACCGCCGGTGGGGACGAACTGCCCATGGCACCCTGGACGGTCGCAGCCCCCGCTGAGGCACAGCCGCGCGGTGAGTGGTGGCTGGGCTTTCGGGACCCGGTGCTCGCCGATCTGATCACGCGCGCTGGCAACGCCAACACCAGCATCCAGCAGGCCGTAGCCCGCTTGGCTGAAGCGCGGACCTTGCTGCGCTCTGCAGACGCCGCCCGCTCCGTGCAGGTGGGCGCCTCAGCGGGCGTGACGCGCCAGGGCGGTTCCAACACCACTGGCAGCAGCGCGCCCGCTACGCTGGGCACGGCAGGGCTCAACGCGTCGTACGAGCTGGACCTGTTTGGCCGCCTTTCGCAAACCAGCGACGCCGCGCGCCTGGACGCCGACACGCGCGAAGCCCTGCTGCAAAGCACGCGCCTCATGGTGCAGGCCGACGTGGCGCAAACCTATCTGCAACTGCGCGCCGTGCAGGCCGAACAGGTGCTGGTGCAAGAGAGCCTGGCCGCGTATGAAGGAACGCTGCGCCTCACACAGCGCCGCCTGCAGGCAGGCGACGTGGCCGAGCTGGATGTGGCCCGCGTGCAGACCGAAGTGGCGGCCACCGAATCCGACGCCCTGGCCTTGCAGCGCCAGCAAGCCCTGCTGACCAACGCCTTGGCCGTGCTGGCGGGCGAGGTGGCCAGTGGCTTTGTGTTGCCCCCCGCCACGGGCGACGCCGCGCTGCCGGTCATCCCGCCCGGCGTGCCCGGCACCGTGCTGGCCCGCCGCCCAGATGTGTCTGCCGCACAAACCGCCGTGCTGGCCGCGCAGGCCCGCGTGGGCGTGGCGCAGAAGGCGTGGTTTCCGGCCGTCACGCTCACCGGCAACGCGGGGCATGCGTCGCCCGAGTTGGGCGATCTGTTCAAGTGGTCGGCCCGTGCCTGGGGTGTGAGTGCGCTGCTATCGTTGCCGATCTTTGATGGCGGCCAGCGCGATGCGCAGATCGAGGGTGCCAAGGCCCGCCTGGAGGCCGCGCTGGCCGACCACCGGGGGCAGGTGCTCAACGCTTTTCGTGACGTGGAGGATCAGCTGACCTCGCTGCGTTTGCTATCTGGCCAGGCCGAGGCACAGGGGCGGGCGGTGACGGCTGCGCGGCGCGCTACGCAGTTGTCGGATGTGCGGTATCGCAATG
This sequence comes from Acidovorax sp., assembly GCF_046314175.1. Lineage (GTDB taxonomy): Bacteria > Pseudomonadota > Gammaproteobacteria > Burkholderiales > Burkholderiaceae_C > Acidovorax. The sequence goes on from NZ_JBKBXG010000048.1 coordinate 2,129, forward strand.
GCTTGGTGAGCCAGCTGGAGTTGCTGGACGCGCGCCGCAGCGAGCTGCGCAACCGGCGGCAGGAGCTGCAGGTGCGGACGGCGCAGTATGTGGCGACGGTGGGGTTGATTCGGGCGCTCGGAGGAGGGTGGGGGGATCAGCCTGCGGTGAAGGTGGCGCAGGTGGCCCAGTAGTTTTTGGGTGATTTTGGCTGCTAGCGCTTATCTATAAAGCGTTTGCAGCTATTGTTTTTGTAGGTTCAGATATCCATCTCTCCGTTCGGGCTGAGCCTGCCGAAGCCTGGGCTTGTGTGCTGATCTGGCCGCGTGCCTTTGCAAAAGGCGCATGCCGGGCGACTCCCGGCCTCCGCCCTCAACACAAGCATACTTTTCAAACCAGCACGCCCAGGCTGCGACAGGCTCAGCCCGAACGGGTGGATCAAGAACTACTCACTATAAAAAAAATAGCTGCTACCGCTTATCCCACAAGCGCCAGCCGCCAAAATGTTTAGAAATCCCTCTCCATCACCCCTTCAACCACCCCCTCAACCTCCCCACCCCTTCCTCCAGCCTCCCCACATCCCGGCTCGCAAAACACCACCGCAACCACCCCTGTGCCTCACCCCCAAACGCACTGCCCGGCGCCAGCCCCAGCCCCGCCTCGCGCACCAGCCGCTTGGCCAGCGGCAGGCACTCGTCATGCCCCTCAATGCGGAAAAACGCATACATGCCCCCCAGCGGCGTTGCCACCGACACTCCCGGCACATCCGCCAGCAACGGCACCAGCGTGTCGCGGCAGGTCTTGAGGTGCGCCACCAGCGCAGGCGTCACCTCATCTGTGCGCTGCAGCGCCACCGTGGCGCCGCGCTGCACAAACACGGGTGCGCACGAGGTGTTGAACTCGATCAACTTGCCCACTGCGTGCGTCAGCGAAGGCGGCAGCACCAGCCAGCCCAGTCGCCAGCCGGTCATCAAAAAGCTCTTGGAAAAGCTGTGCGTCACGATCAGCCGGTCTTCCGGCTCGGCAACATCCAGAAAGCTGGGCGCTGCACCGTTGGCCGTGTCGCCTGCGTAGTACAGCCGCTCGTACACCTCGTCCGCCAAGATCCAGGTGCCCGTACGGCGGCAGTGCGCCAGGATGATGGCTTGCTCCTCGCGCGTCAGCGTCCAGCCGGTGGGGTTGTTGGGCGCGTTGACGACCAGCAGTCGCGTGCCGGGTGTGATGGCGGCCAGCAACGCATCCATGTCCAGCCGCCACGCGCCGTGTGCGTCGGCCACCAGCGGCACGGTGCGCACCTGCGCGCCTAGAATGCGCGGCTGCGCCACCAGGTTGGGCCACACGGGGGTGACCAGCACCACCTCGTCGCCCGCGTCCACCAGCGCCTGCACGGCCACCATCAGGCCGTTCACGCCGCCGGACGTGACCGCAATGCGGTCAAACCACGCATCGGTGTGCTGCTGCGGGTGCAGGCCGTGCATGTAGCCGGCGATGGCGTGGCGCAGCTCGGGCAGGCCCAGGTTGTGGGCGTAAAAGGTTTCGCCTTTTTGTAGCGAAGCAATGGCCGCCTCGCGGATGAAATCGGGCGTCACCTCGTCGCTCTCGCCAAACCAGAACTTCAGCACATCGCTGCGCCCCAGGCCTTCGTTGGCCACCTCGCGGATGCGCGACTCTTCGAGGCTTTGGACTACTTCTCGCATGCAATCTCCTTGCGTCAACAACCTTCCCATCATCGCAGCGATTCTCCAATCTGCTGACGCCGCTACGACTGATAGAAGGCTGCGTAGCAGGCCCGGCGAGCAGACACCGTGGAGCAGGCTTTGCCTGGCCACGGGCGTTGTCCACCGGCGGGGGAAGGGCGCCGAGGGCGACTCAGGGGGATTGGGTCGCTGCAGGCGTATAGTCGTTTTTTTGATTTTTTTGGCTGACCCCCGACGCACATGACCTATCCCAATACCCAGCTCTTCATCGCAGGCCAGTGGCAAGACGCCGCCGAAGGCAAGACCCTCGCCGTATTCAACCCCTCCACCGGCAAAGAAATCGGCCGCGTGGCCCACGCCACCAAGGTCGATCTGGACCGCGCGCTGGATGCCGCACAGAAGGGCTTTGAAGCCTGGCGCGACATGCCCGCCGCCGAGCGCGCCAAGACCATGCGCCGCGCCGCTGCGCTGATGCGCGAACGCGCCGAGGCCATCGCCGCCATCATGGTGCAAGAGCAGGGCAAGCCCCTGGCCGAAGCCAAGGTCGAAACCATGGCCTCGGCCGACATCATCGAATGGTTTGCTGACGAGTCGCTGCGCGTGTATGGCCGCATCGTGCCCTCGCGCAACCTCAAGGCCACGCAGATGGTGCTCAAGGACCCCGTGGGCCCCGTGGCTGCGTTCACGCCGTGGAACTTCCCCATCAACCAGGTGGTGCGCAAGCTGGCCGCCGCGCTGGGTGCAGGTTGCTCCATCCTGGTGAAGGCACCCGAGGAAACCCCCGCCAGCCCCGCCGAGCTGATCCGCGCGTTTGCGGATGCGGGTGTGCCCGCAGGCACCTTGGGCCTGGTGTACGGCGACCCGGCGGAAATCTCCAACTACCTGATCCCGCACCCCATCATCCGCAAGGTCACCTTCACTGGCTCCACACCTGTGGGCAAGCAGCTGGCCGCGCTGGCTGGCAAGCACATGAAGCGCGTGACGATGGAGCTGGGCGGCCATGCCCCGGTCATCATTGCGGAAGACGCCGACCTGGAACTGGCCATCAAGATCGGCAGCGGTGCCAAGTTTCGCAACGCGGGCCAGGTCTGCATTTCGCCTACGCGCTACCTGGTGCACGAAAGCATCCGAGCGGAGTTTGTGGCCGCGTTCGGCAAATATGCGGCGGGCCTGAAGGTGGGCGACGGCCTGACCGCCGGCACGCAGATGGGCCCGCTGGCCAACCCCCGCCGCATCACCGCCATGGCCGACCTGATGGCCGACGCTGTGCAGCAGGGCGCCAAGCTGGTGACAGGTGGCGAGCGCATCGGCACTGAGGGCAACTTCTTCCAGCCCACCGTGCTCGACAACGTGCCCCTGTCGGCCCGCATCGTCAACGAAGAACCCTTCGGCCCCGTGGCCGCGATTCGTGGCTTCGAAAAGATCGAAGACGCCATTGCAGAAGCCAACCGCCTGCCGTTCGGCCTGGCCGGCTATGCGTTTACCTCGTCGCTGAAGAATGCACACCTGCTGGCCCAGCGCCTGGAAGTGGGCATGCTCTGGATCAACCAGGCCGCTGCACCGGCAGCCGAGCTGCCATTTGGCGGCCTGAAGGACTCGGGCTACGGCTCGGAAGGTGGCCCAGAGGCCATCGAGGCGCATCTGAATACGCGCCTAGTGTCAATCATGAACGTGTGATGGTGTGACGGCAGGCGCCACTGGGCGGAGCGTGCAACGCGCGCTGCCCGTGGCGCTTGCTTTTGGCGTTTGCCTTTTCGCTGACTAGCTAGCACCGTGTAGGTCGGCTCGTTGGCGGTTTCGTAGTGTTGGTCGGCTGCTTGCGGCCAGGAGCAGCCGGTCACCGCACACGAAAGCGGACGTTGAACGATGAAACTCACCTGTCCAACCACGTCACTGAGTGCAGTGCGACTCAAATCGCATGGCCCGGTTAGGCGTGACTTGCATTGCTACTGCGCCCGATGCGTTTGTTCCGCCTGCCAGTCATCGAACGTGTATGTCCGCTCCTGAGTGTTCTCGACCCAGCTCGACACACGCCGCTCTTGGTCGTAGTTGAACCGCTTCCGGTAGGCCAGTGACCAAGAAAAGGAGACTGTGGCCCAGCCAACGACGCCCAGCAAAACCGGGACAGCTAGCAGCCACAACAGCGGCCAGCGGAACGAGCCAGAAAAGCCCGCGTAAGCTAGGTATACCGGCATCCCGAACAGGGCGAGAAGCCCAACGAACCCCGTGAGGTCGCCGATCCCTTGAAGCGCGTACCCAATTGGCGTGCATCGCTGCTTCCCGATGCGTTCCACCTCGTCGGACCACATCCGCGGAATGAACATAGCCTCTCTTCGCTTAAAGTAATTTAAACGGCATAACCTGCGGGATATTCTGTACCGTGCGGGTTGGTCTGGACATTGAATCCTCCTGGAAGGAGGCTTGCAGCCTGAGTTTGCAAGCGCCAGACTGTTCAAAAAATTCAGGCAAACCCGGCAAGCATCTCCTCTGCAAACTATAGCTTGCCATTGGGCAGGGACCGGGCACTTAGACAGCGCGGTTTGGACTGTAAGCCAGTGGGTAGTGAATCAACGGCAGCTTTGGGGTAGTTTTTTCCAACGGCGGCTTCGGGCCCAAAGCTGCCTTTGTGCAAAGCCGCCAACCATCGCGAATTGGTTCCACAAACCGTACGCGTCTATCTGACTTGCAGCGCTGCACGCACTCTTCACACGCTGTGACAGCGCTTCAACAGGGAGATCTATCCCCCGCCAGAGGCCTTGCACACAGGGCGCTAGCATTCCCTTCATTCCGGAGGTGCCCGCCCATGCTGCTTTTGCGATTGTCTGCCCCCTTGCTGGCCCTGGCCTGTGTGTTGCCTGCCGCCGCAGGCATGGAAAAAGAAAGCCACAGCACCCGTGGTGGGCTGTTCTTTGCCATGCTGACGCCAGACGTGGAGCGGGTGATGGTGCGGTTCGACGACAAGGCCCAGCTGCAGCAGCTGGCGCAGCACTGCAACACGGGCAAGGCGGTGTTTGCGCTGCAGGCGGGGGGCAAGTACCAGTGCAAGGCAGAAGTGTCTAAGACCCCTTCAGGCGCTGACGACTGGGAGGGCGCAGGCGTCACGGTGCAGGGCCCTGTCCGAGAGAGTGACCGCCGGGAATACGCGCTGTTCTCAATCTCGCCGCCCGCCACGCCGCGGTGGGAGGTGCGCAAGTTGGATACCGAAGGGCGCAACGCGCTGCACACCTTTCTGCAATCAGATAAGCGCCGCTTTGGCGGGCTGCTGCGCCAGTTGAAGCTGGACGACGCCACGGCGATTCGCCAGCCGCAAGGTGTTGCAGGTGCTGCCGGTGCTCCACTTGCACCGCGTGCTCAAGGCGGACGTGAGACGCTGGTAGTGCCCGGCAAGCGGGTGCGCGATGCGGATGCGTTCTATGACGCGCAACGGCACCATGTGTTTGTGCGCAATCAGGGTGCTTACGCCTACATGGGCGAGGTGCCCGGCGCGCCCGCCAGCTATGTCGACATTGATGGCAACGACCTGCCCGGGCTGGTGGTGGGTGAAGGGTGCGACGGCTGGTGCATCAGCTTGTGGGGCCTGACGGGCGGGTTGCGGCAGGTGGGCACGTTTGGCGGGCACTGAGCTTCCTCGTACGCTTGATTCGCCATGAGCGACAGATAAACGGGCATGGCCTGCCCGTCAGCGCTGCTTGGGCGGGTCGTACACACAGCGAAATCCGATGTACACCGCATAAAAGTCCGCAGCCTTCCAGGCCTCGACATCCGCGCGCATCTGCGATGCGGGGTACCACCAGGACCCACCCATCGTGCGGCGCTCGTCGCCGCGCGCATCGGCCGCCCATTCCCACACGTTGGCGCCCATGTCGTGCAGACCGTTCACCCCGGCAGCCGTGGCGGTGACCGGCGCGGCGCGCGGCCAGGGGTCAGTGTCGCTGGTGTTTGCGCCCTGGGGGCTGTGGCCGGTGGTCCAGGGGTAGGTGGTGCCGCGCATCCAGGGGGCTGGCGGTTGGCGGCGCAGCTCGGTGAACCCGGCGGCGCGCCACTCAGCAGCGGTGGGCAGGCGGCCGTTGGCCCATTGGCAATAGGCCTGGGCTTCGGCGTGTGTGATGTGCACGGCGGGCAGTTGGTCGCTATCGGGCGGCGTTCCGTCAGGGCGCTGCCAGGTCCAGCCCGGCCGCCGCTGCCAGCCGCCCGCATATTCAAACCCGCCGCCTTCGCGCTCGGCGCGGGTGGTGGCGCGGTTGGCCTGCGTGTAACGGGCGAACTGGGCGATGGTGACTTCGGTCTTGTCGATGCGAAGGCCGCCCAGGTCATCCAGCACCACGTGCGTGTCCGTTTGTGCCGTCGCACACAACGCCCAGAAGGTCATGCCGAAAGCGGCAGCCCATCGTTGAATTTGCATATCCTCGGCTCCTGTGGGTTGAAGTCTGCCACCTGAAGGCAGGACTGAGGGCCGCAGTATCGGAGGTCTCCAATGTCTTTTTGCGGCGGTGGGCAATTCTTACTTTGCGCAAGGTAGGGGTGCACGCGGCTCGGACCTCGTGGCGACGGCTGGGCACGCTGCAGCGGGGGATACTTCGCCAACAGATTTCACCTTGAAGGGACTGCCCGTGCTTTTGATCGTCACTGGGGCCACGTTTTGCTCTCGACCGCCGGGCCTCGCTTCGCCGACGTCATGCGGCTTGCTTTTTGACAACCCGGGCTGCGCATGTCCGTGACCTTTCGGTTTTACCTTGGCGCGTTTCTGGCCCTGTGCGGAAGCGCTTGTGTTTACCTTGGCGCGTTGGCCAACGTCGTAGCCCTTGGGGGAACCTGGGGAGATACATTCTTTCTTCCCGGAATTGCATTGATCGGCCTCGCGCCAGTCCCTGTAAGAGACGTCACGCTGCAAACGTGGCAAGCCGTTCTTCTGCGTGGGCTGCGTTGTCTTTCGCTCCCCGTATTCCTGCTCAGCATCGTCACGCTTGCGCCAGCCCTCTGGTCCACAGTCGAAGCACCAGGTGACGAGGTCTACGGTGTATGGGACGCAGCGGTTTTGGCAGCGTCATGGCTTCTTGCGATGGTGTGGCCGGAGGCAATGCGGCTTGTGAAGCACTGCCTTCGTACCTGCTGAGGCTATATAGTCAACGCGCCTGCCCCTCCAGGCACTTATTTCAACGGCTTACCCACGGGTTGCCGGGCTCCATTTGCAAGATTCAGACCGTGAGAATGCGTTTGTTCGATATCTCAACGCCAGCCGTGATCGTGCTTGGCCTGTCTGCTGTAGCGTCGGCCGCAGTGATTGCAACCATCTGGCGCAAGCGCGACCCGCCTTTTCTGAAATGTGCCACCACGCTGGTGGCATTGACTCCGGTAGTGGGGCCACTGGTCGCGTGGTGGGTGGTCAGCTTTCCTGAGCCGATGCACCCTGACCTCCAGGCCAAAGGCAAGAGAACGGTCAACGAGTATTCCGTTCCTCGTGAATTCATCCGCGAAAAGGTGAGGCGGGACAGGGGTGGTGATGAGGCTTAGCGATGTTGCCACCGCTGGCGATTCTGTCGGGTTTTCCGCTTGACCAGGGCTGAATGTTTCTGACGGTCATTTTTACTTCTGGACATCGACCGTTTTCCACGGTCTATTGGGTCTTTTCTTGATGGGTACTGGCTCATATGTCGTGCATCGGAGCCATAAGCCTGCTGTCTAACTGCGAGATTCCATGGATGCGCTGATAGACCTTTTGATGCTGCTGATTTTTCACTGGCGGTTGGGCCTGTCCGTCCTCGGTACGCTGGCTGTAGCTATTTTCCTTGCAGCCTGGATCCCGTGGTTCACGGGAGCGTTTGGACTTGCCATGGTGATCGCCTCAGCCGGAGCTGGGGTGTGGTGGGAAGCGGGGGCGGACCGACGGCGTATGGCGCGCATCGCGGCTGGGAAGTAAAGCGCTGCGCTCGCAATAAAAGCCCCGGGTCATGGCGCGCCGAGGCTTGTTTTGATTCGGGATTTGATATTTTTTTGATAGCTGGAAGCGCTTGCTATAAAAGCGGTAGAGACTGTTTTATATGAAATTTTGATGCCGCAACGCACCCGGAGAATCCCGGCCGGTTGCGGCGGTCCGGTCAAAACCGGTATGTCGAAGTCAGCGTATACGTCCGCGCCTGCCCATAGAAGCAATCGCCCCGTGCCAGGCACTGGGTGATGTGCACCTTGTCCGTCAGGTTGACCACGTTGAAGGCCACGCGCCAGTCGCCTGCGTCATACGCCACCATGGCGTCAGCCAGCGTGGCGGCCGGGGTGCTGATGGCGGTGGTGCCGCTCCATTGCGATCCTGTGTAGCGCACGCCCGCGCCCACCGTCCACCCGCCGCGGCCTTCGCTGGCGAAGCGGTGGCTCAGCCAGGCTGATGCGGTGTGCTTGGGCACGCTGGCCACGGGTTGGCCTTGGTCGCCGGTGTTGCTACGGGCGATCTTGGCGTCGGTAAAGGCGTAACCCACCGTGAAGTCCCAGTTGCGCGCCAGGCTGGCTTGCACCTCGGCCTCGAAGCCTTTGACTTTGACCTCGCCGATCTGCAGGCTGTTGATCGGGTTACCGGGGTCGGTGGTCTTGCGGTTCTTTTCGCGCAGCTGGTAGACAGCGGCAAAGGCGTTGATGCCCTGGCCGGGCGGTTGCCACTTCACACCGGCCTCCCACTGCTCGCCGCGCTGGGGTTTGTAGGCTGCGCCGTAGGCATCCACACCGCCCAATGGCTGGAACGATTCAGAGTAGCCCGCATACGGTGCCCAGCCGCCGTCCATCTGGTAGGTGACGCCAGCGCGTTTGGTCCAGGCCTTGTCGTCCACGGCTGCGGCGGGGCGGCCCTCGGTGTCGGTTTTGGCACTGTCGTGGCGCAGGCCCAGCGTGGCGGTCCAGCGGTCCCACTTGATCTGGTCCTGCACGTAAAAGCCCAGTTGCTTTTGCTCTACGCTGGGTTGGCGCACCAGTTGCGATGCCGTGGGCGGAGTGAAGTTGCCGTAGACGGGGTTGTAGACGTCGATGGATGAAGTGACAGAGCTCCAGGACAGTTGCCCCGTGTGGTTGCGCTGGATGTCGACGCCCGCAAGCAGGGTGTGGCTGGTGTCGCCCGCCTTGAGCTTGCCTTCAAGCTGTGTGTCGATCAGCAGCATGCGGCCAGTGTTGAATTGCCACACCGCATCGCGCACCACCGTGCGGCCGTCGCTGTTGAAAACGGGGCGGGCAGGGCGGCCCGTAGCCGCGTTGGCCCTAAAGCTGGTGTAGATGGTGCGGTAGTCCACCTCGCTCACCGTGCGGCGCAGGTTCTGGCGCACGGTCCAGTCCGCGTTCAGGCTGTGGCTGAAGAGGTAGCCCCACGAGTTGTTGGTGGTGTCAAACGCGTCCCAGCCGGGCTCGCTGATGAAGGTGTTGCGCGGGATCTGGCCGTACTGGCTGGGCAGCTGCGTGCCTTGCCAGGGGAAGAAGCCAATGAGTGAGCCGCTCTTGTCCTTTTGGTGCAGGGCCTGCAGCGTCAGCGAGGTGTTGGCATTGGGCTTCCATGTCAGCGATGGCATCAGCACCATGCGGTCGTCGCTCACATGGTCCACCTGCGAGCCGCTGTCGCGTCCCACGGCCACCAGGCGGTAGAGCCAGTGGCCGTCCTGGTCGAGCGCGCCGGTCAGGTCGGCGGCAATCTGCTTGCGGCTGTTGTTACCCAGTTGCACCTGCACTTCGCGCAGCGTTTCGGCCTGCGGGCGTTTGCTGGTGAGGTTGAGCACGCCACCCACGCTGCCCTGGCCATACAGCACCGACGTGGGGCCGCGCAGAAACTCCACCCTCTCCAGTGTGTACGGGTCGGGGCGGCTGGTGTTGTAGGTGCCGTAGGTGCGCAGCAGCCCGTCCTGGTACTGGCTGACGGTGCCGCCGCGGGCGTTGAAGCTGTCCACGCGGCTGTCGAAGTAGTTGGACACCGCACCCGCCGTGTACGCCGTGACCTGGCGCAGCGTCTGCACGCCCTGCGCTTCCATCTGGTCGCGCGTGATCACGCTAATGGCCTGGGGTGTTTCGATGAGGGGCGTGTCGGTTTTGGTGGCGCTGAGCGCACGCTTGGCCACAAAGCCGGTGACCGGCGCGGTGGGGTTTTGCTGCTCGGCACCTGACGTGACGGTGACGGGCGCCAGGGCCCGTTCAGCCGTGGGTTCCTCCGAGCCGGGCGTGGTGACGGATTGCTGTGCGGTTGCCGCGCCGCACAGGGCCAGCAACGCCGCATGCGCGATGGCGGTGCGGCAAAGGGTGGTGCCAGATGTCATGGTGGTGGTTCCAGGTTTTGAGAAAGAAAAAGGTGTTCAGGGACGCGCTGGTCAGCGGGTGCAGCGGTGGCGTCAGAACGCATAGTCCAGCGCCACCTGCAACGCACGCGGCTGGCCGGGTGTTACCGCGCCAAAGCCGGCAGCGGTGGCCGTGCCGTCCAGGTAGTAGCGGCGGTTGCTCACGTTCTTCAGGTTGGCCTGCAGCCGCACGCCACCTGCAAACTGGTAGCCCACGGCCAGGTCGAATACCGTGTAGCCGGGCAGGCGCCATTGGTTGTCGTTGGCTGTGAACTTGTCGCCCTGGTGCACCAGGCCGCCGCCCACCCACAGGCCCGGCAGCTGGGCTATGCGGTATTGCGTCCACAGCGATGCGGTGCGGCGCGTAGCCAGCGCAACACGGTTGCCCACGTTGGCGCCCGCCGTGGTGTCAGACAGCACCTTGGGGTCCATGAAGCTGGCCTGGGCCGTCACCGTCCAGCCCGGCGTGATGCGGCCCTGCAGCTCCAGCTCGATGCCCTTGATGCGCTGGCGCGCGGTCAGCACCGAATAGCCGGGGTGCTGCGGGTCGGTGGCGGGCGCGTTGGTCAGCTGCAGGTCAAACGCCGACACGGTGGTCATCAGGCGCTGGTTCAGCCATTCCTGCTTCCAGCCCACTTCCAGTTGTTTGCCTTCAGACGGCGGTGCAGCGCGGTCGCCCCACAGCAGCGTGCCGGTGTTGGCCTGGAACGACCGCGCGTAGCTGGCGTACACCATGCTGCCCGGGCGCAGCTCCCAGCTCAGCGCGGCGCTGGGCTGGGTCTGGCTCAGGTCGGTGACGGGCGTGGTGTACGCGTCCTTGAGACGGTCGTGGCGCAGGCCCAGCAGCAGGCCGAAGTCGCCCAGCACCATGCGGTCTTGCACAAACACGCCGGCGTTGCGGGCATCGGACGAGAGCCGGCCCACGCCGGTGGAGGCCACGGGTGGCACCAGGCCTGTGACGGGGTTGTAGAGGTCAACGGCGCCCAGGTTGCCCGTGGTGCGCGCGCCATAAAAGCCCGCAATGGCGCGCCAGTCCAGGCCCGCCAGCACCGTGTGCTTGACCGGGCCGGTTTGCAGCTGCGCACGGAGTTCGGCCAAGGCCGTGTCCGACGTGTATTTTTGCCCCGGCGCCATCCAGTAGGTGCGCGCCACGCGGCCATTGGTTACCGGGCCCATGGGCGACACGATGTTGACGTTGCGAAAGGTCTCGTTGCGCGACAGGTGCACGCGGGCTTCCAGCTGGTCCGAAAGACGGTGCTGCAGCTCGGTGGAATAAAAGCGCAGGTGTCCGTCGGTGTTCAGCCAGGGCTCGCCGTAAAACGCGCCCACCGGCAACACGTCGGCGCTGCGTGGATTCTTGGGGTCGGGCACTGCCAGACCTGACGTAGAGGTGCCGTCGATGCTTTGGGTCTCGGCCTGCGCGCGCCAGACGGTGTCGGGCGTGATCTGCCACTCCAGGCTGCCTGCAATGCCTTGCTTGCGAGGGGTGTTGCCATCCACAAAACTGCCGCCCCGGCTGGCGCCGCCGTCCAGGCGGTAGCGCAGCGTGCCATCGGTGTTGAGCGGGCCGGTCAGGTCAAACTCGGCACTGCGCCAGCCGTGGCTGCCGGCGCCAATCTTCACGGTGCGCAGCGGATCGGCCTGGGGCCGCTTGCTCTCGTAGTTGACGAGGCCCCCAGGCGCCACCTGGCCAAACTCCAGCGCGGCAGGGCCCTTGATGACTTCGACGCGTTCGATGTTGAACAGCGGTGGGTCCAGCAGGTGGACGAACTTGGCGCCGTCACGCAAGAAGTTGAAGGTGTTGTTGGCCCACAGCCCGCGGATGGTGAACTGCGAGTACGAGCCGTAGTACTCGCTGCGCGTGGACACGCCCGACGCATTGCGCAGCACGTCGCGTTCGGTGGTGGCCATCTGCTGGCCCAGCAGTTCGTTGTCGATCATGCTGACCGAGCGGGGCGTCTCCAGCACTGACAGCCCCAGGCGGGAGCTGCTCTGCGCGCGCCGCGCGGGCGTGGCGGCTTCGCCTGCCGTGGAGTCGATGACATCGACCTGGCGCAAGGAGGGGGCGGTTGCGGGCGTGTCGGCGGGGGCGGGCGCGGGCGCTGCGTTGGTCTGGGCCAAGGCAGCGCCGCACACTGTGAGCAGTGCTGCTTGGGCTACAGCGGTGCGCAGAAGATTTGGATGAATCATGGTGCTATGTTTTTGGTAGCTATGAGCGTTTGTTCAGTAAGCGCTAGAGGCCAATTGGGTGTATGAAATGGACTGCGCAAGCGGGCGCACCCAGCCAGCACCTGGCACGGAGCGGGTCAGAGAGCGCGTGGCAGCGCTGCCCGCTTCGACCGTCCGCAACCGGCTGCAACAGTCCAGTGGCTGATACGGGGTGCGGATCGGTAGAAGCGTTGGCCTTGGTGGCCTGCGGATCAGTGGGCCTTGGGCGGCTCGGGCAGGGCGGGCGACGCCATGCCGTCGGCCAGCACAAACGTGAGCGTGGTCACGTAGCTGGCTTCGCCGTACTTCTCGCCCTGCGCTTCGCCGGGGGTCTTGTCGCTGTGCTTCACTTCGGCCACGTACTGGCCCTTCCACGGCGTGACAAAGGTCACGGTGCCGTCTTCACCCGCCTCGGCCTCGCGCGTCCAGCCCGACGGGGCGGCCAGCTGCACCTTGGCCTTGGGCAGCGGCGCGCCCTTGTAGACCACCTTCAGCTCGCCGGGCTTGCCGGTGGGCACCAGGTCCAGCGGGGCGGTGGGCGCCACGGGCTGCGCCAGGCTGGCCACCCAGCGGGCCGAGGGCTGCCAGACCATGGCAGGCAGGTTGCGCTTGCTGCGGTCGATCAGCGGGTAGGCGGGCGCCACGAACAGGGTCTGGGGTGTGCCCGCCACGGTGTAGTTGAAAGCGTCCTTGCCCAGCTGGCCTTGCACGGGCTGCGCGGCGGCACCGGTGCGCTGCTGTTCCAGCGTGGGCACGCCCTTGAACTTGTCCAGCGCACCGGGCGATGTCTCGCGCAGGTTCTCGTTGAACTCGCCAAAGTGCAGGCGGGCTTGGCCACCCGCGTTTTCCAGCCACACCTGGTGGGCGTGGGCGGTGTTGACTGCGGTGACACAGGCGCAGGCGAGCATGGCGGCCAGCAGCGGTGCATTGCAGCGTTGGGTAGAGGACATGGACGTTTCCTTTCGGTGGTTTCAACAAAAATCAAAAAAGCAAAGGGCGTGCAGCGCCGCACCCCTGCATTTGCAGGAGCGGAAGACTCATTTATTGATAGCTGCCAGCGCTTTACGGATAAGCGCTAGGTGGCTTTTTGACCCTGAAATGGGGCTGCGCAGTGCCTGTGCGGCGCCTGTGCAGTGCAGGGGTGCCGCCTTAGAAGTCCACGCTCACGCTCCGCGACAAGGTGCGCGGCGCAACCACCACCAGGTAGCCGAGTCGGGGTGGCCGCCCGACGATGCCGTGTTGCGGTGGGTGAGGTTGTCGATGCGGGCGCGCAGCGTGACCAGGCGGCCTTGCACTGCGGTCAAGTAGCGCACGCCCACGTCCAGGCGGTTCCAGCGGGGTACGCTGATGGGGTGGCGTGGGCAAGGGGGTGAGCGCATGGCGTGGTGAAGGTGCTGGCGGTGTTCAGAGTGGCGTGGGGCTGCCGGCCGCTTCGGCGGTTTTGGTGGGGGGCTGGCCGTGGGCTCCCTGGGCGGTGGCAGCAGGCTGTTTGTGGGGCCAGCAGGTCCAGCTCATCACCGCCACCGGAATGCCCAGGCCCACCCACGACCACCAGTCGCCCCAGGTGTCGGACACCAGGGCGGTAATGAGACCTGTGGTGGTGAGCACGCCCATCACGATGGGCCATCCCCACAGCGACCAGAAGGGGCTTTGCTTCATGCGCGGCCCTCCGTGTGGGGCTGCGGGCCGCCAGTGCGCGCGGCAGCCGGTGTGGGCAGGCTGGTGTGGCCTTGCACGATGGCGGCCGCCGTGGTGCTTGTGGTGCCCCTGGTGCCGGCGTTGCTGGTGCTGCCCGCCTGTACGCCCTTGCGCAGCCACAGATACAACCCGCTGCCCAGCACCACGATGGTGGCAATGTCGAGCAGCGCCCACAGGATCTTCATCGGCATGCCGCCGTAGTCGCCAAAGTGCAGTGGCTGCGACACCAGCAGCGCCGTCAGGTACCACGGCAGCTGGGGCGATGCGGTCACCTGGGCTGTGCGTGCATCCACCAGTACGGGCTTGAGCAGCCGCGACGTGAGGGGCTCATTGCCCCGCAAAAAGAACGTGTTGTGGTGCGGGCTGGAGAACGCCGTGCCCGGGAACGCAATGAACGACAGCTTGGTGCCCGGCGCCTGGGCCTGTGCGGCCTCCAGCGCCTGCTGCAGCGGGCCGCGCTCTGTAGCGGGCACAGTGGGCTGGCCTTCGTAGGGCTTGAGCAGCACCGACAGCTGGTCGTACTGCCAATACTTGATGAGCAGATCAGCCCACGTGTTGATCATGCCCGTGCCGCCCACCACAAACGCCCACACCAGCGTGACGATGCCCAGCAGGTTGTGCAAGTCCAGCCACTTCACGCGGGTGGACCGGTCACGCCGCACCTCGCCAAAGGCCAGCTTGCGCATGAAAGGCGCATACAGCACCACGCCGGTGACGATGGCCACCAGCAGCAGCAGCCCCATGAAACCCAGAAACAGCTTGCCGGGCAGGCCTGCGAACAGGTCCACGTGCAGTTTGAACATCACGTACATGAAGCCTTCGTCAAACCGAGGCTGCGCCAGCACCTGTGCGGTGCGCGCGTCCACGGCCACAGAGCGGAAATCATCCGTGGGCGCCGGTGTAGGCGTGAGCGTCACAAACCAGACGTTGTCATCGTCCTCGGCGTGCGATGCGAACTGCACCACACGCTCGGGGTGCAGCGCCTGCGCGGTGGCCAGCACCTGGTCGAGGCTGGCGCGCGGCGTGTTGGCGGGCATGGCTGGCGCCTCGACCTCAGTGCCCAGCAGGTGGCCGATTTCGTGGTGAAAGATCAGCGGTAGGCCCGTGATGCACAGCAGCAGCATGAAGACGGTGCACACCAGGCTGGACCACTTGTGGGTCCATGACCATCGGCGCAGGGCGGTGGGGCTCAGCATGGGGTGACGTCCTTTTTGGGTGGGCTACGCCAGCAGATGCCGTTGCCGGCCTTGCGCAGCCCATGCCCGCACAGAACAGGGAGCCGCAAAACAGCGGCAACAGCCAGTTGGGCAGGGACGAAGGAGTGGTTCAAGCCAGGCAACCCGAAAACATCTGAGGACGGTGGGTGCTGGCTGCAGCCGAGTGAAGTGGCTGTGGCTTGCGGAAACGGAATTTTACAACGCAAATGGGAATGATTCCTGTTTTGGCTGTTGGGCTGTATCCATTGCGCAACCGCACTCGCGCCTTGAGTTTCATTAATGATAAAAATGAATTTGACTAAATTGATACATTCAGCAAAAATTCGCCATCTTCAAACGACCAAGGTGATATTCCATGAACCGCCAACGCATGACTGTCCGCACCAAACTGGGCCTCGCCTTTGGCTTGATGGTGACTCTGATCCTGTTGGTCGCAGGGATCGCCATCTACGGCATGAAGAAGTCGCATGAGCAGTTCCATGACTACATCAGCGGCATCAACGCCAGCGCTCATTTGGCGAAGGACGTGGAATCGGCGGTCAATCGTCGTGCGATTGCTGCCCGCAATTTGGTGATTGCCACCAAGGAATCAGACCGGGCCGCCGAGAAACTCGCCGTGACCGCCGCGCATGCCGATGTGCAAGGCCGGTTGGCCCGCCTCAAGGACCTTGCAGACGCAGCCCATTTGCCGGCCCACATCAAGGCACTGGTGGCCTCCGAGGTGCGCAATCTGGCTCAGCGCAGTGCCAGCGCCGCCAAGGAGATCAAGGTGCTGATCAGCGAAAGCGTGCAAAAGGTGGCCATGGGCACCAGTCTGGTCGACCAGGCGGGCCAGACCATGGTCGAAGTGGTGGATGCGATCAAGCGCGTGTCCGATGTCGTGGGCGAGATCAGTTCTGCTAGCTCGGAGCAAAGCTCGGGCGTATCGCAGATCGGCCAGGCAGTGAACCAGATGGACCAGGCCACGCAACAGAACGCCGCTTTGGTCGAAGAAAGCGCGGCCGCAGCCCAGAGCCTGGACACGCAGGCCAAGCAGCTGACACAGGCGGTGCAGATCTTCAAACTGGACGGACTTGCGGGCGCTGCGCGTCTTGGCGTCACGCAGCGGCCAACGCTTGGCTACGCAGCGTGATCAGAGGCGTCATCGCACAACCTGATCCAAAAAACATTTCGCTGCAGGCCCGCCGCGCACCCCAGTCCCAGGCTGTTGGCAATGACTGAAGAGTCCACCAAGCTCATCCAGCAACTGATCGCACGGCGATGGGAATACCTGCCCAAAGTAGAAAGCCCTGAACAGCGCACGGGCGCCCTGGGCATCGTGAACCTGTTTGCGTTGGCATCCCACATGCTGACGGCCATGTCCGGCACCCTGGCCATCGTTTCTGTCGACGGGGACGGCGCAGAAGGGGAGTGGAGCGACACCGGTCTCTGCGACCAAGTGCAAAGGCTGGTGGACCTGGCGGTGCAGACCTCGGCGTCATTGACCCGGCTGATCGGAATGGCGATGGTGGCGTTGCAAAGCGAAAAGATTGCCACTCAGAGCGTGATCGAGCGCGAAAGCATCCAGGAAATCATGGCGATGTGCTATGCCTACAGGCAGTCGCTGAGCGCGGTATCGCTGGAGACCACGAACATGGCGCGCTGGCGCGGAGTCTGGGGGCGTGATGGTCACGTCCCACGCTCACCGCAGTCATCGCAACAGCCCGACCCCGAGCGGGACCGGGCCAGAGAATCAGTCCGCGCCTTGATCGCGCAGATCATCGACCTGGGGCTGAGGGCAGAACTTTTCGGGGGAACGTGGAGCATGGGCTGAACGCCATCCGACGAGCGCGTAGCCGCGCACACCGGCAGCCCGCGCGGAGCCGGGGGTTTCTTCCAGCAGTGCATACAGGTGCTTCATCGTTGTGTGAGATTTGCTATCTATTGAATAGCTGCTAGCGATTTATGGATAAGCGCTAGAGGCCAATTTGATCAATATTTTTGCGCTTATCCGCGCTCAGGGTGCCTGGGTTTTGGCGGGTGGTTGTGCTTCGTCGGCGGTGGTGTACGCGAGCAAGGTCATGAGGTGGGTCAGCGAGGTGAAGCAGGCCCCGCACATGCCTCGCGCTGCCGCCTATCTGCAAGGGGTGACAGTAATGCCGAGGGCCGCTGCGCTACAACAGGCCGGCACCCGTCATGCGAGCATAAAAAAACGGGCCGAAGCCCGTTGATGTGATGGCGGCTGAACGCCGCAGTGAAAGGCCTTACTCCAACTCGCCCATCTGCGACTGCAGATAGTTCTGCAGGCCGACCTTGCCGATCAGGTCGATCTGGGTTTCCAGAAAGTCGATGTGCTCTTCGGTGTCGTCCAGAATCTTTTGCAGCAGGTCGCGCGAGACATAGTCACGCACGGTTTCGCAGTGGGCAATGCCGTCCTTGATGGTGGCCTGGGCGCCTAGTTCAGAGCGCAGGTCGCACGCCAGAATCTCCGGCACGTCTTCGCCGACTTGCAGCTTGGCCAGGTCCTGCAGGTTGGGCAGGCCGTCCAGCGTGAAGATGCGGTCCATCAGCCAGTCGGCATGCTTCATTTCGCCGATCGATTCGGCGTATTCTTTCTTGGCCAGCTTGTCAAAACCCCAGTGCTTGAGCATGCGGTAGTGCAAGAAGTACTGGTTGATGGCAGTGAGTTCGTTCTTGAGCTGGGCCTGCAGATGGCCAATGACTTGTGCGTCGCCTTTCATGGGGACTCCTTGTAGTGTTGTGTTGATTCGGCCCCGATTGTCGTGACCTGCATCAACCCGCGCAAGGCAAACCCCTGCTTTCGCGCGCTGGCTGCGTGTGAGGTTGATAGGTGTTCGCGTTCAGCATCACACGCGCGCCGCGGGAGCGCGCAATAAATGGTTGTCGCGTCAGCAAAAACATGGCCCAGTTACCCCAAAACCTGCATAAGGATGTGAGCATGACGAAGCAAAAAGATTTTTGCCCTGCACTCTCCTCCCTGCAACCGTGGACTTGGGCATTTGGAGCGTTGATTGCTTTTCTACTCGCCGTCCTGCCGCTAAGTGCAACCTGTGCGCAGATCTCGGCGTCTGACTTAGCGACCCTGCATCAGCGAGTTCAAAAGACAGGGTGGGTTCACGTTGTGGTGACGTTGGAGCGTATTTCGTTGGGCTCAGTCGTGGAGGCCGACCGAACCCTGGTGCTCCAGCAACTGGATGCCAAAGCCCAAAAGCTCTATGCCGAACTGGGAAGCTCTGCTTTCCCCACTGGTCGTTGGCGCAGCGATTTGGGATTTATCGGGTTTTACACAGATCGCGCTGGCATCGACAAACTTGCCGCTACGTCTGCCGTCGAGTCCTTTTCGCCGGCCGTTAGCGGCAGAAGGGCGCTTGCATACCAAAACGATGGCAGCCTGGATGCCATTGATGACGCGCTCGTCGAGTCGCCCATCGTAGACGTTGATCTGGTGTTGAACACCGAAGAGCCCGCGTACTCGATACAAGGTGACGGTAGCACCCGTTTTGAGGGTCCGTCTGAAGTCAACGAAGTGCTTGACCGGTTGCTGACGGAGCCGTTTGCACAGCACATCCGTGGGATTGACCGCCGCCGTAACCCCACACTCACGCCCGTTGTGCAAGCCAAAATCAATCGTGTGGCGTTCTACGGGTTGATCAACAGCGTTCACGTTCGCGCGGTGCGGTTGCGAGGATCTGTGGATGCCAGAGCGGCGAACTGGCCGGATGAATTTTTGCAATTCGCCGACCGAATAGGAGAAGTCGACATCACGGTCCTTTTGCGTGGTGGTTCCACTTACACCCTGTCCCACACAGGTCCCAAAGCATCGCAGCATCAGGTGGACGCGAACACAAAAGCACTGCGGGAAATCCTCGCAGCTGCGGGTGTCCAGCCCTTCCCTGCGATATCCGCCACAGAGGCGCACATGGGACTGGTGTTTGTGAGGCTCTCAAAATCACAGATCTACAGGCTCTATGCCCAGCGTGACCCGCGCGTTCTGAGCGTGGATGGCAACAAGAGCTCGAACGTGACGCGCCCGGCGGCAGGCCCAACCAACTAGTTCGGCACCAAGCTTGACTCCTCTATCGGGCAGCGTTCACGCCTGATGCGCCGCCGGCGATGGCTGCCGCGTTGCCCCGTCGCTCCATCCAGTGCGCCACCCCCAGCCACACCGTCGGCACCAGCACCAGGGCCAGCGAGATGGCCTGGGCGATGGTGCCCTCCGCCAGGTCTTCGGTGGCGGCGTGCCAAGAAGCGTTGTCAATGCCAGGGAATACGCCGCCCTCTGTGAACTCATGAAACGCATAGACCACCAACTGCACCGCAAACACCGCCATGAACCAGGAGGTGACGCGGAAGAACCGCCCGAGGTTTACGGCCCGGCCGTAGCGCGTCCAGGCCCAGGCAATGGCAATGGCCAGCGCTAGGCCCGCTGCGCCGCCCCAGGCCATGTAGCCCAGTTCGGCGCTGCGGGCCAGGGCGGCGAGCATGGTGGCGGTTTCCACGCCTTCGCGGCCCACCATGAACAAGGCGAACAGGAAGACGGCCATGCCTGCGCGCGGGCCCTCCAGCACGCTGGCGCGGTCCATGCGCTGCGCAATGTCCTGGCCCATGTCCTTACCCGCGCTGCGCATGTGCACCACGCACCACATCACCGTGGCGGCGGCGATCAGCGCCATCACACCTTCGGCCGCAGGGGACACCGCGCCCACTTGTGACAGCACCCAGCCCAGCACCAGCGAGAGCAGGGCGGCTACGCCCACACCCGCGCGCAGCGGCAGCAGCAGGTGCACGCGCCCGGTCTTGCGCAGATACAAGGTGGCAATGGCCACCACCAGCAGGGCTTCCAGCCCTTCGCGGAAACATATCAGAAGTGTTTGGAACATGGTGATTCAGGTCTTTGCTATAAATTTATGAGCTGATTGCGCTTGCTAGTTAAGCGCTACAGGCCATTTTGACCAATATTCAGACGCGAAAATGTCCGCATCCTCTGCGTCGCAGCTGCGAGGGCGGCTTTGCTGCAGTGCGGCAGATAATATGACTAAATGCGAATTATTTGTATTTGAATGTTTGATATGCCGCAAGGGTTGGACCCGCGGCCTTGCAGCCCAGGCGCTGCGCGCAGAACCATTTCCATGGGCAGGCAGGGGCAAAATTTGGTGCCCCGCCTGCGAGTGGGGTGTCACTGTATAGTCACAGACAATTGATTCAATGAAATCAATTAATTGGATTGATGGCCTCGAAAGGCCTAGACTTCAGTCCTGTTCAGTCAACCAACCACCAAGGAAACAGCAATGTCCCTGATCAATACGCAAGTTCAGCCCTTCAAGACCACCGCTTTCGTCAACCGTGACGGCAAGGGTGACTTCATCGAAGTGACCGAAGCCAACCTCAAGGGCAAGTGGTCTGTGCTGATCTTCATGCCCGCAGCTTTCACCTTCAACTGCCCCACCGAAATCGAAGACGCTGCCGATAACTACGCTGCTTTCCAGGCAGCTGGCGCCGAGGTCTACATCGTCACCACCGACACCCACTTCTCGCACAAGGTCTGGCACGAAACGTCGGACGCCGTGGGCAAGGCCAAATTCCCCCTGGTCGGTGACCCAACGCACCAACTGACCAACGCTTTCGGCGTGCACATCGCTGAAGAAGGCCTGGCACTGCGCGGCACGTTCGTGATCAACCCCGATGGCGTGATCAAGACGATGGAAGTCCACTCCAACGAAATCGCCCGCGACGTGTCGGAAACCCTGCGCAAGCTCAAGGCTGCCCAGTTCACCGCCGCCAACCCTGGCCAGGTCTGCCCCGCCAAGTGGAAGGAAGGCGCCAAGACGCTGACGCCTTCTCTGGACCTGGTTGGCAAGATCTAACCCGCTTTTCGATTCGGCCCCCAAAGCCGGACAGCGTCATGGCGCCTGTGCGCCGTGCCGTCCGGCTTTTTTACGCCCGGAGTTTGATGTGCAGGCTTGATCTAAATCCCGCTTGCCATCACGCTCCTCGCATACAACTCCAAATTCAAAGGACACCACCATGCTCGACGAACAACTCAAGACCCAACTCGCCGCCTACCTGGAGCGCGTGCAGCAGCCGTTTGAGCTGGTGGCATCCCTGGACGACAGCGAGACTGCGCGCGACATGCGCGAGCTGCTGACGACCATCCAATCGCTGCGCAACGACAAGATCACGCTGCGCACCGATGGCAACGACGCCCGCAAGCCATCTTTCAGCCTGCAGCGCGTGGGCGCTACCAATTCGCTGCGCTTTGCCGGCCTGCCGCTCGGCCATGAATTCACCTCCCTCGTGCTGGCCCTGCTGTGGACCGGCGGCCACCCGCCCAAGGTAGAGCAGGACGTGATCGATTCGATCAAGGCCCTGGACGGTGATTTCAACTTCGAGGTCTACATGAGCCTGACCTGCCACAACTGCCCGGACGTGGTGCAGGCGCTGTCGCTCATGGCCATCGTCAACCCGAAGATCAAGACCACGGTCATTGAAGGCGGCGCGTTCCAGCAGGAAGTGACCGAGCGCGAAATCATGGCCGTGCCCATGGTGTTTCTCAACGGCAAGATGTTTGCCTCGGGTCACATGACACTCGAAGAAATTGTGGCCAAGCTCGACACGGGCGCAGCCGCTCGTGATGCTGCCAAGCTCAGCGCCAAGGCGCCGTACGACGTGCTCATCGTGGGTGGCGGCCCCGCAGGCGCCGCAGCGGCCGTGTACGCTGCCCGCAAAGGCATCCGAACCGGCGTCGCAGCCGAGCGTTTTGGCGGGCAGGTCAACGACACGCTGGCGATTGAAAACTACATTTCAGTGCTCGAGACCGATGGCCCCAAGTTCGCAGCGGCCCTTGAAGCCCAGACCCGCGCATACGGTGTCGAGATCATGAATCTGCAGCGCGCCGACAAGCTGATCCCCGCCGCACAACCCGGTGGGCTGATCGAAGTGCAGCTGGCCAATGGTGGCTCCCTGCAGGCCAAGACCGTGATCCTGTCCACCGGCGCGCGCTGGCGCAATGTCAACGTGCCCGGCGAAGCCGAGTACAAGAACAAGGGCGTGGCCTACTGCCCTCACTGCGACGGCCCGCTTTTCAAGGGCAAGCACACGGCCGTCATCGGCGGTGGCAACTCGGGTGTCGAGGCCGCCATTGACCTCGCCGGTATCGTGGCCCACGTCACGCTCATCGAGTTTGCCGACCAGCTCAAGGCTGACGCTGTGCTGGTCAATAAGCTCAAAAGCCTGCCCAATGTGACCATCCACACCAACGCCCAGACCACCGAAATCACCGGCGCCAACGGCAAGGTCAACGGCCTCAAATACAAGGACCGCGCCACCAACGTGGAGCACCTGGTGCCGCTGGAAGGCGTGTTCGTGCAGATCGGCCTGGTGCCCAACACCGAATGGCTCAAGGGCACGGCGGAGTTGTCCAAGTTCGGCGAAATCATCGTCGACTCGCACGGCCGCACCAACCTCCCCGGCGTGTTCGCTGCGGGCGACTGCACCACGGTGCCGTTCAAGCAGATCGTGATCGCGGCGGGCGAGGGGTCGAAGGCGGCGTTGAGCGCGTTTGATCACCTGATCCGCATGCCGGTGGTGGCGGCGACTACAGCGCCCGCTGCTGAGCCGGTGGCCGAGCTGGCGTGATTTTTGATTGAAATTAGCCTCTAGCGCTTGATGGGTAAGCGCTAGTAGCTATCAATAAATGAGCGACCGGATGTTTCGGCATCCGGTCGCTTTGTTTTTGGTGTGATCACGGGGGAGGTGATCGAGTGGTCACGGCACTCAGACCCCAACGTTCACCCTTGGCGTTTCTCATCACAAAAATCGCTACGTATTGAGAACTATTCTCATATAATCCACCCATCAGCCAGCCACAACGCCCCTCCTTCTGCGATCCCGCAGAAGCCAGGACGTCTTCATGGAGCCAGCTCTGTACTCGTCATCGTTTCAGAGAAGGACATCCATCCGTGGTGCAGGCATCCCTTTCCCCGTTGTTTTCTTCCCGGTCTGCCCTGTCGCAGCCGGGCAATCCCTCGCACCAACGCCCGCAGCGGCCGGGGCCGCTGGCCTGGCTGGTTGCTTGTGCCTGTGTGGCCATGGGCCCGGCACATGCGCAAGATGCGGCAGTCCAGCTGATTGCGGCAGGCCCGGCGCTGAAAGAAGTTGTCATCAGCGGGTCGCGCACGGAGCAAGACCCGGACGAGCTGCCGATGAGCATCGACGTGATCAACGCCCAGGCCATTGAAGAGGGCCAGGTGCGTGACATTCGTGATGTGGCGCGCGAACTGCCCAATGTGTCTGTGGCGCGCTCGCCGTCGCGTTTTACGCTGGCCAGCGGCTCCACGGGGCGGGACCAGAATGCGGGCTTCAACATTCGGGGGCTGGATGGCAACCGTGTGTTGATGATGGTGGACGGCATTCGCCTGCCACGCAGCTATGTGTTCAGCGCCAACGCGTTTGGGCGCGACTACCTGGACATCGGGCTGCTGCAGCGCATCGAGGTCGTGCGTGGCGCCACGTCGGCGCTGTATGGCTCCGACGGAATGGCGGGCCTGGTCAATTTCATCACGGCAGAGCCCTCGGCCTTCCTCGAAGGCGACAAGCACATTGGTGGCCGTGTGAGCCTGGGCTACGACGGTGACGACCATGGCAAGCGCCTGGGCGCCACGGTGGCCGGGCGTGCAGGCGACGCGGTGCAGTGGCTGATTGGCGGCAATGTGACCCGCACCCGCGAGCTGGACAACATGGGCACCAACGCTGCGGCCAATGTTGACCGCACGCTGCCCAATCCGCAAAAGGACCAGAGCGGCGCTTTGCTGGGCAAGGTGGTGCTCACACCTGGTGGCGGCCAGCGCCATGTGTTCACGCTGGAGCATGTGGACAAAAGTGCCGACTATGAGCTGCTCACTGCGCGTGCCAAGCCGCCGCTGGCCAGCACCTCGGTGCTGTCGTCCACGTCGTTCACCGACATGCAGCGCAGCCGCGCCACGTGGGAGGGCTCGTGGCGCCTGAACACGGCATTTGCCGATGACGTGAAAGCCACGCTGAGCTACCAGGACGCACATTCACGCGAATACATCACCGAAGACCGCAACACCGCTGCCGACCGCGTGCGCGACGTGACCTACGACGAGCGCACCTGGCAGGCCAACCTGCAGGGCAACAAGCTGCTGCGCATGGGATCGGGCGCCAGTGCCTGGGTGCAGAAGATTACCTACGGGCTGGACCACACGTCTGCCAAGGTCAGCAACCTGCAGACGGGGGTGACGCCGCCCGTGGGCGAGACGTTTCCGCTCAAGCGATTTCCGGACACCAACGAGACGAGCACCGCGCTGTATGTGCAGGACGAATTGGTGAACGGCGCCTGGAGCATCACGCCGGGCGTGCGCTTTGATAGCTTTCGCATCAAGGCCGACCAGACCGGGTTTGGCGCGCAGGCCGTTTCGCTGTCGGGCAATGCCACTTCGCCCAAGCTGGGGGTGCTGTACCGCGCCACCGAGCAGTGGAGCGTTTTTGGCAACTACGCGGCAGGCTTTAGGGCACCCAATGCAGGGCAGGTGAATGCGTTCTTCGAGAACGCGGTCTCCAATTACAAAACCATACCCAACGCCAACCTCAAGCCCGAAAAAAGCCAGAACCTG
The DNA here is from genome assembly GCF_046314175.1 of Acidovorax sp. Lineage (GTDB taxonomy): Bacteria > Pseudomonadota > Gammaproteobacteria > Burkholderiales > Burkholderiaceae_C > Acidovorax. The sequence goes on from NZ_JBKBXG010000048.1 coordinate 26,854, forward strand.
GAGCTGGGCGTGCGGGGCCGCATGCAGGCGCTGTCGGTGGAGGCGGCGGCTTTCACCGGGCGCTACAAAGACTTCATCGAAGACCTGCAGCAGGTGGGCGGCACCGGCGCGCCGGGCAACCCGCTGGTGTTCCAGTCGGTCAACATCGGCCGCGTGAAGCTCAGTGGGTTTGAGGTGAAGGGCCGCATGGAGTGGGGCACGGTGGCGGGCGGCCAGGTCAGCACGCCTTTTGCCTACGGCCAGACGCGTGGGCGCGACACTGCCACGGGCCGCCCCGTCAACACGGTGGACCCTGCGCGCCTGACGGCGGGTGTGCGCTATGAAACCGCGGGCTGGCACGTGCGCCTGGACGCCACCCACAGCGCCGCCAAAAAAGCCAGCGACGTGTATGTGGCCGCCAACGGCACGCAGTACCTCACCCCGTCGTTCACGGTGCTCGACCTGGCGGGCCAATGGCGCATCCGCAAAGACCTGCGCCTGAACGCCGGCATCTACAACCTCACCGACAAAAAGCATTGGCGCTGGGCTGACGTGCGCGGCCTGGCCGCCAACGCCAGCTTCATCGACGCATACACCCAGCCAGGCCGCGCGGTGCGCGTGTCGCTGGTGGCAGATTTCTGAGCGTGCGTCACTGTCCACGTTCATCCATTCACCCCAAGGAGAGACTCCATGACCCATCCCGCTCGCTCCGCCCAAAGCGCGGATCTGCCCAACGCCAGTGATGAGGAATACAGCCTGCCCTGTGCCGAAGCCCTGCTGGCGGGCACGCTGGCTCTGATGACCGGCTACGTACAGGCATGCTGCGACAGCCACCGCGCAGCCATGGGTCACAAAATCGTGACCAACCTGCAATTGCTAGGTCAGGCAGACGTGTTCACGCCGCACTTTCGCACCATGTTGTGCAACCTGCAAAGCCGCTGGGTGCAGCAATGTGGCCCAGGCCGTGCCGAGCCTGTGACCGCAGCCCTGTCTGCCGCAGAGCAGCGCCGTGCGCTGTGGGTGGCCGCACCCGAGGTGGTGCAATGAGCGCCGTGCTGCTAGACCCCGCCGCCACCGCCAGCCTGCAGACCGCACCGGGCATACGCGCCCAGTTTGCCGCAGCGCGTGCGACCGGCCTGCGGGCCAAGGACGCGGCTGAAAGCCTGGGCTTGTCGGAAGGCGCAGTGGTGGCCGCACACGCGGGTGACCACGCCCAGCCCCTGAAAGCGCTGCCGTTGCAAGGCTCGTGGCTGGAGCTGCTTCAGGCATTGGGCGAGTGTGGGCCGTTGATGGCGCTGACCCGCAACGAAGCCGTGGTGCACGAGAAGACCGGTGTATATGCCAACGTGTCTGCCACCGGCCCGGTGGGGTTGGCGCTGAGTGAAGACATTGACCTGCGGCTGTTCTTTGCGCAGTGGCACGCAGGTTTTGCCGTGACTGAGTTGGCCAACGACCCTGCGCGGCCACCGGCACAAAGCCTGCAGTTTTTCAACGCCCACGGCCGCGCTGTGCACAAAGTGTTTGTGCGCGAGGCCACCGACCGCGCTGCGTTTGATGCTGTGGTGCAGCGCTTTGCGCAGCCCAGCGCAGGTTATGTGTTTACCCCGCCGCCTGCGCCGGATGCGCCCCGGCCCGATGTTGACATCGACGCCGCAGGCCTTCGTGAAGCCTGGGCCGCCATGCAGGACACGCACGAATTTTTTGGCCTGACCCGCCGTTTTGGCGTAGAGCGCCAGCAGAGCTTTCGTTTGGTGGAAGGGCAGTTTGCATGGCGCGCTGCCCCACAGGCCATCACACGCTTGCTGGACGAGGCCGCGATGGACGGCTTGCCCATCATGGTGTTTGTGAGCAGCGTTGGCTGCATCCAGATCCACACCGGCCCGGTGCGCAACATCAAGCCTTTGGAAACACCCTCCGCCCAGTGGATCAACGTGCTGGACGAGGGCTTTAACTTGCACCTGCGCACCGACATGGTCCACAGCGTCTGGGTGGTTGAAAAGCCCACAGCCGACGGTGTGGTGACTTCGGTGGAGACGTTTGACGCCACGGGCGAACTGATAGCCATGTTCTTTGGCGCGCGCAAGCCAGGCCAGCCCGAGCTGCAAGCCTGGCGCGACCTGGTGGCGCGCCTGCCCGGTGTGCAGGAGGCGGCCGATGTTGCCGCGTGATTCGAAGCGACCCCTGCAGCCGCGGAGCGCCTTGCGGCGCCGGGTGCTGCGAGGCTTGGGTGCGCTACCGCTAGGGGCTGTCCTGAACGCTGGCGCAGCCCCGTCCGCAGCGCGCATCGTGTCGCTGGGCGGCGCGCTGACCGAGGTGGTCTACCTGTTGGGCGCCCAAGGCCAACTGGTAGGCACCGACACCACCAGCCTGTTCCCAGAGGCCGCACTCAAGACTGCCAAGGTCGGCTACATGCGCCAACTGTCAGCCGAAGGGCTGCTGTCGCTCAAACCTGACGCTGTGGTGGGCACCACCGAGGCGGGGCCGCCCGTGGTGCTGGCCCAGGTGCGCAGTGCCGGGGTGCGCGTGGAGCTGGTGACGGCCGACCATTCGTGGGACGAGGTGCGTCGCAAGGTGGCCACGGTGGGCCGCGTGACCGGGCGCGAGCGCGAAGCCCGGGCACTGCAGGCCGATCTGGACACCCATTGGTCCCGCGTGCAGCAGTCTGTGTCCAATGCGACGCGGCGCCCGCGCGCGCTGTTCATCCTGTCGCATGGTGGCAGCCCCATGGTGGCAGGCACGGGCACGGCGGCTGATGCGTTGATCCGGTTTGCAGGTGGCATCAACGCCATCACCCAGTTCGCGGGCTACCGGCCGCTCACGGCCGAGGCCATGGCCAGTGCGGCGCCGCAGGTGCTGCTCAACAGCACGCAAGGCATTGAAGCGCTGGGCGGCGAGGCGGCCTTTTGGCAACGCCCCGAGCTGGCACTGACCCCCGCCTTTGGCCGCAAGGCCCTGGTGGTGATGGAGGCAAGCCACCTGCTGGGCTTTGGGCCACGCCTTCCGGGGGCGGTGCAAGAGCTGCATGCGCGCATGCAGGCGACCACGGCGTGAGCGATTTGGCGCTGACATCAAGCGGTGGCGACACCCGGCGGATGGGCCGTCTGCCGCCGCGCACGGCATTGCTGCTGGGTGGGGCGCTGGTGCTGACGACGTTGCTGTGGGCCAGCACCCGGGGCGCCTACGCCATTTCACCTGCGCAGCTGTGGCAGGTGCTGGTGCAGGCCGTGGGCGGTGCCCCTGCTGACGTTGCCGCAGCAACGGCGGCACCCGAATACCTGGTGTTCATGAACATCCGCCTGCCGCGCTTGCTGATGGGCGTTGCCGCGGGCGCAGGCCTGGGGCTGGCGGGCGCGCTGATGCAGGGGCTGTTTCGCAACCCGCTGGCCGACCCGGGTCTGATTGGGGTCAGCAGCGGGGCCGCGCTGGCCGCTGCTTGCGCCATCGTGCTGGGCAGCCAGTGGTTTCCCGATCTGCCCCGCACGCTGGGCAGTTGGCCGCTGGTGCTCATGGCGTTTGGCGGCGGTTTGCTGGTGACTGGGCTGATCTACGCGCTGGCGCAGGCAGATGGCGGCACGCGCATGGGGCTCATGCTGCTGGCAGGCGTGGCGGTCAACGCGCTGGCGCTGTCGGGGCTGGGCTATCTCAACTTCATCTCGACCGACGAACAGCTGCGCAACCTGCAAATGTGGCTGCTGGGCAGTCTGGGCGGCGCCCGCTGGAGCGCCGTGGCGCTGGTCAGCGGCGTGGTGGCACTGGCAGGTGTGCTGGGCCTGGCGCTGGCGCGCCCGCTCAATGCCATTGCGCTGGGAGAGGCGCAGGCCGCGCTGCTGGGCGTGCCGGTGGAGCGCACCAAGCGCCTGGCGGTCATGGTCACGGCGCTGGCGGTGGGCGCAGTGACCGCAGCCACCGGCATCATCGGTTTCATTGGCCTGGTGGCACCGCACTGGGTGCGCCTGGTGGCGGGGCCGGATCACCGCGTGGTGGTGCCGGGTTCGGCATTGCTGGGCGCATCGCTGGTGCTGGTTGCCGATGGTGTGGCGCGCACCGTGGTGCAACCGGCCGAACTGCCGCTGGGGGTGTTGACCGCCTTCATTGGCGTACCGCTGTTTTTGGCCATGCTGCGCCAGTTCAGGAGCAAGGTGTGAACCCGTCTGCCGCTGACCATCCTCTTGTGTGCGACCAAGTGGGTGTGGGCGTGCCAGGGCGGCCGTTGCTGGCCACCGTGAACACGCAGTTTGCGCCGGGGCGTGTCACCGCCATCCTGGGGCCCAATGGCGCGGGCAAGTCGACCTTGTTGTCCATGCTGTCGGGCCAGCGCGCGCCGCGCGCGGGCAGCGTGCGTCTGGCTGGCAAGGTGCTGTCTGCGTTTACTGCGCTAGACCTCGCACGCCACCGCGCGGTGTTGCCGCAAGAGACGGCAGTGGCGTTTGACTTTACGGTGCAAGAGGTGGTGGAGATGGGGCGATTTCCTCACCGGCAGCGCCCCAGCCGCCACGAGGCGCGCATCGTGCACGACGCCATGGCGGCCACGGGTGTAGCTCAGCTTGCTGGGCGCAGTGTCAACACGCTGTCGGGTGGCGAGCGTGCCCGCTCTCACCTGGCTAGGGCGCTGGCGCAGATCTGGGAGCCCCTTCCAGAGGGGGCGGCACGCTGGCTGCTGCTGGACGAACCCACCGCCGCGCTCGACCTGGCGCACCAGCACCAAGCCATGGCCCTGGTACGCCGATGGGCGGTGGAGCAGGGCATTGGTGTGGTCGCGGTGTTGCATGACCTGAACCTGGCGCTGCGCTACGCCCACGACAGCCTGCTGTTGGCCCCCGGCCTCAGCGGGGTGCAGATGGTGCGGGCAACGGCCGACCTGCTGACCCCCGAAACCATCGCACACGTCTGGGGTGTGCGCAGCGTGCGGGTGAGCGCCGCCGACGGAGTGCCACAGTGCCTGGTGGCGGAGAACTTGGTGGCATAAATGCCTTTTCGCGCTTGATGGGTAACAAAAGTTGCTACAGAAATGAAAGCAATCTTGCGCGATCACTATATGCATCGGGATGCCCGTCATGTGCTGCGCGGTCTATGCCCTTTGTTGCTGAGGGCTATGGCGGTCGGCTAGGGCCGCCGCCTGCTTAGAATCCCGCTGCCTATGCGTCGCATGCTGCTCGTTTTTTTGTTGGTGTTTATGCCGCTCCAGTCGATCTGGGCGGCCGCTTCGCCGTATTGCGGGCACGAGTCGGCGCCGCAGGCATCGCACTTTGGGCACCATGTGCATGACCACCAGGGCGATGCATTCCAAGCTGATCTTTACGGGGCCGATGCAAAGGCGGCTTCTGCCGAGTCTTCCCAGGCCGGTGAAACCCCCGGCCACAAGGCCTTGACCAGTTCAGGCACGGTCGACATGGACTGTCATGCGTGCCATGGGGCCGGCAGCGGCATCGTGTGGAGCTCTGGCAACCAAGCCCTTGTGGTCTCGGTCGCGCGACCTGCGGGCCAGACAGCACCCGTCCTGGTGCACCCCCCTCTCTCCCGTCCAGAACGCCCCAACTGGCGATCCCTCGCCTGAACGGCGAGGCGGGCACCGGGTAGCCCCTTCCTGACGATTCCACGCTGCCTTGGCGGGCAGCAGCGGTGCGCACCTGCGCGCCGGGCGTCGTGCCTTGCCGATTTCAACCCCGTGGGTCACCCCACTGCAGAGGAATCGGATGCAACGAACGAGAATAAAACACACACCACGGTTGTCCATGATGGCCGTGGCGATGGGGTGGGCGCTGGTCAGCAGTGCCGCACTTTCCCAACCCACAGCAGCGCCTGCTGCCCCACCCCTCACGCTCAAGGCCTTGTTCGACAGTGCCTGGCAGCGCCAGCCCGAGGCACAGTCGGCCGCGCTGCGGCGCGAATCGGCGCATGCCGGGCGCAGCGGTGCTTCATCATGGACGGCAGACGCCGCCGCACTGGAGCTGTCCACCAAGAGCGACCGCCCCGGCAGCAACCAGGGCAGCCGCGAGTTTGAACTGGGCGTGGCCCTGCCGCTGTGGCTGCCCGGAGAGCGTGCGCGCAAGGCCGCGCTGGGCGATGCCGAGATCAAGGCCGTGGAAAGCCGCCGCCTGGCCGCGCAGCTGCAACTGGCCGCCACCGTGCGCGAAGCCTGGTGGGCACTGCAGCGTACGCAGGCGGAAATGGGCCTGGCCCAAGACCGGCTGCACAACGCCCAGCGCCTGGCGGCCGACGTGGCGCGCCGTTTCAAGGCGGGCGACATGTCGCGTGCCGACCAGACGCAGGCCGATGGCGCTGTGGCCCAGGCTGAGGCCGCCCTGGCCGAGGCCGCGGGTGCACGGGATGCCGCGCAGGCGGCCATGGCCGCATGGGGCGGCAACCTGGCGCTGGCTGATGGTGCGGAGCCCGAGTCCGAAGCCCTGCCTGCGGTCGGCCTGCCAGCCGACCACCCGGCCGTGGCCGATTGGCAGGACCAGGCCGAGGTGGCGCGCCGCGCGGCCGACCTGGCCGCCGCGCAGACGAGAGGCAACCCTGAACTGACTGTGGCCGCCACGCGGACACGCGAACAGTCGGGTGAGCGTTATCTACAAAGCTTCACAGTGGGCGTCCGCGTGCCGCTGGGTGGCGGTGATCGGTCGCGTGCCAAGGAGCTTGCTGCGCGCGCCGATGCGCTCGATGCCGAGGTGCGTGCCAACGTAGAGCGTGACCGCCTGGCCGCCGAGGTGGCTGCTGCCACGGCGCGCGTGAAAGCCGCCCAGGCCCAGCGCGACGCCATGGCCCGCCATGCAGCACTGGCGCGTGACACGCGCGGCTTCATCGACAAGGCCTTCCGCTTGGGCGAAGCCGACTGGCCCACGCGCCTGCGTGTGGAGCTGGAGTCGGTGCAGGCCGAGCGGCAACTCGCCCGCGCCCGCATCGATGCCGCAGCCGCCGTCTCCACCCTGCGCCAGGCCATGGGCCTGCTGCCGCAGTGAGCGCCTTGTTTATCCCGACACCATTTTTGTGATCACCATGCAACTCCCTTCTCTTTTTCCCGCACTGGGCCTTGCCGTGCTGCTGGGCCTCGCGCCTTCGTGGACTCTGGCTGGCGACGGCCATGACCATGGCGAGGCACCCGCCGCTGCGGGCGGACCCGCCTTGCCGCGTTTTGCAGCCACCTCCGATCTGTTCGAACTGGTCGGCGTGCTCGACGGCCAGAAGCTTGCGCTCTACCTCGACCATGCCGGCGACAACAGCCCCGTGAAGGAGGTACAACTGGAGCTGGACATTGGCGGTACGCCCGTCCCCGTCACCCGTGTGGCTGACGGCGAATTTCAGGCTGCCCTGGCCGCACCGCTGGCCGAGGGCGTGAGCCCCGTCACCGCCACCGTGGTGGCCGGCGCTGACACCGACCTGCTGGCCGGTGAGATCGACGTGCACGCTGCAGCGCATGCCCATGCCGAGCCCACAGGCGGGCGCGACGAGCTGGTGGCCGGTGCCGTGGCCGCCGTGCTGGCAGCCCTGGCCCTGGTGTGGGGCCTGCGGCGTGGCCGCGCCGCGCGCGCCCAGCGCCTGGGAGGTGCAGCATGATGCGGCTGAACGCTCTCCATTCCGTCGTGGCCCTGGCGATGGCCGCTGCGCTGTGCGCCCCGCTGATGGCGCGCGCTGGCGAAGGCCATGACCATGGCGATGCCCCGCCAGCCGCCGATGGTAGTGGCCCCAAGCGCCAGCCCGATGGCAGCGTGTTTTTGCCCAAGCCTGCACAGCGCCAGCTCGGTGTGCGCACCCTGGTGGTGGCCGAGGGGCGGCACCCCAAGGCCTTTGAGTTGGCCGGTACGGTGGTGATGGACCCCAATGCGGGCGGCAAGGTGCAGGCCACGCTGGCGGGTCGGCTGGATGCGGGCCCCAAGGGACTGCCCGGCGTGGGCCAGGCGGTGCGCAAGGGCCAGGTGCTGGCCTATGTGGTGCCCACAGAGGGCGCCATTGAGCGCTCCAACCAATTGGCCCAGCAGGCCGAGCTGCGCGCGGCGCGGGACCTGGCCGCACGGCGTGTGGCGCGCCTGGCGGACCTGGCTGACACCGTGCCGCGCAAGGACATCGAAGCCGCTGAAAGCGAGCTGCAAAGCTTCACCCAGCGCCTCGGCGCCGTGGGTGCGGGCCTGTCGACGCGTGATGCACTGGTGGCGCCGGTCTCGGGCGTGATCGCCTCAGCCAACGCCGTGGCGGGGCAGGTGGTGGATGCGCGCGAGCTGCTGTTCGAGGTGGTGGACCCCGCGCGCTTGCGCATCGAAGCCCTGGCCTACGACACGGCGCAGGCCCACAGCGTGGCCGGTGCCGCGCTGGCCGTGGGCGGGCAGCGTGTGCCGCTGCGCTTTTTAGGCGCGGCGCGCAGCCTGCGCGACCAGGCGCTGCCGCTGCAGTTTGCCGGTGACTCGGCCGCGCTGGGCACCCTGGCCCTGGGTCAGCCGGTGCGCGTGTTCGTGCAGTCCACCGACCAGGCTGCTGGCGTGCAGGTGCCAGTGGCCTCGCTGCTGCGCAACCCGGCTAACCAGACCATCGTCTGGGTCAAGGAGTCGCCCGAGCGCTTCGCGCCCCGGGTGGTCACCTTCGTTCCGCTAGACGGTGCCTCGGTGGCCGTGACCTCGGGCCTTAAGGCCGGTGACCGCGTGGCCACGCAGGGCGCCACGCTGATCAACCAAGTCCGCTAGGAGCCACCACCATGTTCAAGTGGCTACTCGAAAACAGCCTGGCCAACCGGTTGCTGGTGCTCATCGCCGCTGGCGTGCTCATGGCCTATGGCGCCTTCACGCTTTCGCGCACCCCGGTGGACGTGTTCCCTGACCTCAACAAGCCCACAGTCACGCTCATGACCGAGGCCGGCGGCATGGCCGCCGAGGAAGTGGAGCAGCTCATCACCTTCCCGCTGGAGACGACCATGAACGGCCTGCCCGGCGTGGAGAGCGTGCGCTCCACCTCCAGCGCGGGGCTGTCGTTCATCTACGTCACCTTCGACTGGAGCACCGACATCTTCCGCGCACGGCAGATGGTGTCCGAGCGCCTGTCGTCCATGGAGGAAGGGTTGCCCGCAGGCGTCACGCCGCGCATGGGTCCCATCAGCTCCATCATGGGCGAGATCATGCAGGTGGCGATCCCCATCGACGTGGCGCGCACCACCCCCATGGCCGTGCGCGAGTACGCCGACTGGGTGCTGCGCCCGCGCCTCTTGGCGATTGCCGGCGTGGCGCAGGTGATAGCCATCGGCGGCGAGGTGCGCCAGTTCCAGGTGCAGCCCAACACGGCGCGCATGGCGGAGTTGGGCATCACGCATGACCAGCTCACGGGGGCGCTCAAGGGCTTCTCGGCCAATACCTCTGGGGGCTTTCTGGAGCTCAACGGGCGCGAGTACCTGATCCGCCACCTGGGCCGCACCTCGCGCCTGGAAGACCTGCAGGACCTGGCGCTTACCGCGAAAAATGGCCAGCCGGTGCTGCTGCGCCAGGTGGCCGAGGTGACGTTCGCCGCGGCCCTCAAGCGCGGCGACGCGGGCTTCGAGGGCAAGCCAGCCGTGATCCTCGGTATCCAGAAGCAGCCCACGGCCGACACGATTGCGCTCACGCGCAGCATCGAGTCTGCGTTGGGCGACCTGACAAAGTCGCTGCCCGATGGCATGGACGCTCCGCGCGTCACCTTCCGCCAGGCAAGCTTCATCGAGGCCTCGGTCACCACCTTGCAGGGCAAGCTCATGGGCGCCTCGGTGTTTGTGGCGGTGATTTTGTTCGTGTTCCTCGGCACGCTGCGGCCCACGGTCATCGCGCTCACGGCCATCCCGGTGTCGATCTTCATCACGGCGCTGGTGTTCAAGTACTTCGGCCTGTCGATCAACACCATGACGCTCGGTGGCCTGGCCATTGCCATTGGCGGCCTGGTGGACGATGCCGTGGTGGACGTGGAGAACGTGCTGCGGCGCCTGAAGATGGACCGCGCCAAGCACCCCCACCACCGCCTGCACCCCATCGAGGTAGTCAAGCTCGCGTCCATGGAAGTGCGCTCGGGCATCCTGTATGCCACGGCCATCATCGTGCTGGTGTTCTTGCCGCTGTTTGCGCTGCCGGGCATCGAGGGGCGGCTGTTTTTGCCGCTGGGCATTGCGTTCATCGTGTCCACGCTGGCCTCGCTCTTGGTGTCGGTCACCGTCACGCCGGTGCTGGCTTTTTACCTGCTGCCGCGCATGAAGAACCTCGACCATGGCGACACGCGTGTGGTGGCCTGGCTCAAGGCGCGCTACCGCAGCGGGCTCATGGGCGTGCTGGCGCGGCCGCGTACGGCCATCGCGGTGAGTGCGGTGGCGGTGGTGCTGTCGGTGGTGGCCGTGCCTTTCTTTCCGACCACCTTTTTGCCGCCGTTCAACGAGGGCACCCTGCTCATCGGCATGCGCCTTAACCCGGGCGTGACGCTGGCCGAGTCGGCCGCGCTGGCCAGCCAAGCCGAGGTGCTGGTGCGCCAGGTGCCCGAGGTGACGCACGTGGGCCGGCGCAGCGGCCGGGCCGAGCTGGACGAGCACGCGGAGGGCGTGCACGTGAGCGAGCTCGACGTGGGCCTGCTGCCCGCCGCCGAGCTCAAACGCAGCATGGCTGAGGTGCAGGCCGACATCCGCAGCCGCCTGGCGCAGATGCCGGCGGCCATCGCCATCGGTCAGCCGATCTCACACCGCATCGACCACATGCTCTCGGGCGTGCGCTCGCAGATCGCGATCAAGCTCTTTGGCGAAGACCTCGACACCCTGCGCGGCCAGGCCGATGCGTTGCGCGCGCGCCTGGCCAGCATCGACGGCCTGGCCGACCTGGAGGTGGAAAAGCAGGTGCTGGCGCCGCAGATCACCGTGCGCGTGGACCATGCCGCAGCCGCCCAGTACGGCGTGCCGGCCGCACAGGTGCTGGCCACGCTGCAGGGCCTGGTGGAGGGCGAGAAGGTCACGCAGATCGTGGAGGGCAGTCGCCGCTTTGCGCTGGTGGTGCGCCTGCCCGAGAGCGCGCGCTCACTAGAAGGCCTGGCGCAGATCATGATCGAGACCCCGCGCGGGCGCGTGCCGCTGTCGCGCCTGGCCAGCATCGAGGACGGCGACGGTCCCAACCAGATCAGCCGCGACGACGGCAAGCGCCGCATCGTGCTCTCGGCCAACGCGCAGGGCAGGGCGCTGTCCGACGTGGTGGCCGACATCCGCAAGGTGGTGGCTGACACGCGCTTGCCGGACGGCTACTTCATCACCCTGGGCGGCCAGTTCCAGGCGCAGGAAGAGGCCAGCCGCCTGGTGGGCATGCTCGCCATCGTCTCGCTGGTGCTGATGTTCGTGGTGCTGTACACGCGCTACCGCTCGGCCACGCTGTCGGCGCTGATCATGGCCAACATCCCGCTGGCGCTGGTGGGGGCCGTGCTGGGGCTGTGGATCTCAGGGCAGCCGCTGTCGGTGGCGGCGCTGATCGGCTTCATCACGCTGGCGGGCATCTCGGTGCGCAACGGCATTTTGAAGGTGAGCCACTACCTGAACCTGATGCGCGTGGAGGGCGAGAACTTCGACCACGCCATGATCGTGCGCGGCTCGCTCGAACGCCTCTCCCCCGTGCTCATGACCGCCCTGGTCACCGCCTTTGCGCTGGCGCCGCTGCTGCTGGAGGCAGAGCGCCCCGGCACCGAGATATTGCACCCGGTGGCGGTGGTGATCTTCTCGGGCCTGATCAGCTCGACCCTGCTCGATACCTTCCTGACCCCGGCCCTGTTCTGGCTGTTTGGCCGCCGCGATGCCGAGCGCCTGCTGGACGACAAGAACGCCGAGGCGTTCTGAGCTTTTTCCGGTTCTCTATGTTTTTGTTTCCATCCACCCTTTGAAAGGACCATCATGAAAACCACAACACATCTCTTTGCCGCCCTGGCCCTCTCCGTCAGTGTCTCCGGCACCGCCTTCGCCGCAGGCGACCACACCCATGGCCACGACCACAAGCCGCTACACGGCGGTATCGTGGTCGAAGCTAACGACATGGACTACGAACTGGTAGCCAAGCCCGACACCCTCACCCTGCACCTGCGCGACCACGGCAAACCCGCCAAGACCGAAGGCGTAAGCGCCAAGCTCACCCTGCTGAACGGCACCGAAAAATCCGAAGCCATCCTGGCGCCTGCAGGGGAGGGCAAGCTGGAGGCCAAGGGCACGTTCAAGGTGGCCGCAGGCACCAAGGTGGTGGCGCTGGTGACACTACCCGGCAAGAAGGCGGCGAATGTGCGTTTTGCGGTGAAGTGAGCGGAGAGGAGGGCAGGGAGCTGCCCTTCGACTCTGTTGGGGCAGTAGTGCCAATTTTGAATAAAATTGGGCTCTAGCGCTTATCTATAAAGCGCTGGTAGCTATCAAATTAGTAGTTTCCTGTTGGTCGCAGGATTGGTGTTTTGGCTCGCTCTTGTCGGCCAGGAGCAGCCGGTCGCTGCAAATGAAAGCGGACGCTCAACGTCGGCCGTGAATGGGCCGCAGCGGCGCACTCAGCGTTGAAGAATGGCGACAATGCTGGCCGCCGTTGTGGGTCCATTCGACGAACTGTTAACCCGCCGCGCTATGAAGCAAAAGTCGACCTCACGCATACACGACCTCAACTTCACAGGCGCGATCACTGCGCCAAGTTTCCGCAAAGGAAATAACTTCCTCAATCGACTCATCCGGATGTGAAGTGGTAATGATGAAATGGATGCTCTCGCCTTCCGGGCCGATGCAGAGCCAGTCCAGCGCGTCCTCCCAATTCGCAGTATCTACGCCAACAGCACAGAAGAGTTCGATTTTGTCTTCCACAAGCTGGCGTAGCAATGTTTCACCGATTTCTGGCGTGTACGCCGACTTTGATACCAGAACAATTTTTCCAGCGTGCATGGTTGCGGGTTAACGTTTGAGATGAGAGGAATGACCCGGCTTGCCGGGGCATGTCCTCTCGATTGAAGGGTTAGACGCCATGTGGGACTACACGCACTGTCTTTGCTTCGACGTTGCACTCCACGATTTCGACGCCCTCGGGAATGAGATGACCGTAGTTCCTTGCGTAGCAGGTGGCCAACGTTTCCCGTTGGCGCGCATGCTTCGCCTCTAGGACGAAAAGTATCTTGCGATACCGAGCGGGTGCAAGGTGAAAAAAGTACATAGCTTCGTTCCACACAGTGATCTTCGCGCTAGGTATGTTGCCTGTAACCGTGAAGTTGTGAGACTTGCACTCGATGAGTATTGGAGGATCTTCGCAACCAAGATCGAATCGGTGCGCCTTCTTGGAAGAGCCGACTCCTACCTCGACCCTAAAGTTTGGAAGCAGTTTCCATGTCTCGGTGCCGAGATAGTGTGTAGCGGCCAGCGCTTCGAACTCTCGGCCGGCGTGCGCGTTCGAGACCGCACCAATGCGCTGATGGTTTGTCATGGCGTCTAACGTGCAAGCTCAGCGGGCGGCGAAGCCGTCCGCTGCAGCAAAAGATTAGACATTGGACTTTGCCAAGCGGTACTGAACGCTGGCTCCCGATTTGCGCTTGGCACTGACAACGTCCCCTTGAATCTTTGGTGTCACAAGTTCCTCCACCCCTTGCTGCCCGGGTGACTCCGAGATGACGAGAGACTGGCCATCGACTCGCCAGTAGAAGAGCGGCGCGGTAACAGCTCCACCCTTTGTTCCGAAGGTTGCGGCGACAAGACCTTGCTCGATAAACCTGTAAGTCTCAATCTTCGAATCGTCAATTAGATCCAGCGTCTGGCCTTGGAGCCCCAACGTCGACCAGTCTGTTGGCTGTCCTTCCTGGGCACGCGAGCACCCGGCGAGAAGCGCCGCGAAGGCCAATGGCAGGACGATTGAGCGCATGTGCATCTGGTAAGTAGAAATGTCTAACGTTGGAGGCCACCGGCACGCAGCAAGCGCCGCGCAGCGGCAACCTGCTGCTGTGTGTCCGTGTGGGCCGACCAGTTAAAACGCTTCATGGCCAAGCAATGTTCTGCTGTCCGCCGAGCTGCTGAAAAGCTTGGCGCATTGCGTCTGACGTGGCCTGCCTGAATGTCGAATAACTTGAACCTATTTCGTCGGCGATGACTGCTATCACGCGCACCGACACGCCGAGGATTGGCACCGTGTAATGGGTTAACAGCTCAGAAAATATGGCATCCTCAATTGCGCTCCGGTAGTCGAGTTCGCTTGGTTCGACATTGAACTCGATGGAAAGCTCTTTGGCGGGAGCGAGTGCCAAAGTAACGGAGGCGTACAGGGTTCTTCCTCCGGTTTGACGTTTGAACTCACTTGTAACCGTGCGCTCAACATACAACGTGGCCTGTTTGCGCTGTAACTTTCGATCAATCCATTGTTTTGTCGGATGCATGATGGGTTCAGCGTTTTAACGTTGGCGCTGAACGGCGGGCAACACCCGCCGCGTAGCGGCCTCTTTTTGTTGGCCGTCCGCTTCGAGCAACGGGTTAAATTGGCGGGGGGCCGTCACTTCAAAGCCAGCAATTGCGCATGGTTGAATCATTTGGAGGCGGCGAACCAATGTTGATTCATTTTCTTCAGGAACTCCTGCGTGATCGGGAAGCCCGACGTATCACCGATAACCGAGTCAATTCCGCAATACGGACACAACGCAGTGGTTCCAAGATCGAGTTCGTCATCCCCTGCTGCGCCCTCCGGAAAATCCACCCAGTCAGTGATTTTCCCAGGCGAAAACATGCGGAGGCAATAGAAACACCCACACGCGTCGCTAGCGAATATCTGCTCGCGATGGCTCGATGAATGCTTGTGTGCAAGCAAAACGTCCGAACTTATTGAGGAGGACAACATTGAGGCAATTTAACGTAATTTAGACCGCAAAACCTGCGGGATAAACTGGACCGTGCGGGATAATCTGGACACTGATTCCTCCTGGAGGCCGCTTGCAGCATAGCTTTGCAAGCGATTAGCTGTTCAAACGTCCAGGTATAAAAATTCCATGAAACCCGGCACACATTAAGTCAGCAAACTATAGTTTGCCGTAGGCAGACACCGTGATTTCCAGCAGCCGCTGCAGCAAGTCAATGGCGGCTTTCAGGCGGCACTTCTGAACGGCAGCTCTGGGCCGAGGCTGTGTGGAAACGCGCAACGAGCATGTGAACCCGCCCCGTGCCGCGTCATTGCACCGTATTTTCGACCAGCACTGTTGCAGTGCCGTTTCTGGTGCACCTGGAGCCTTTTGA
>NZ_JBKBXG010000049.1:0-35789 GCF_046314175.1 Acidovorax sp.
CTTCGCAACCTTTTTATTCCGTGCACCGGCCAGAGGGAGCCGGTCATGAAAATCGCCATCATCGGCTCCGGCATCTCCGGGCTCTCGGTCGCGCACCAGCTGCGCGGCCAGGCGGACATCACGCTGTTTGAGGCGGGCGACTACTTCGGCGGGCACACCCACACGGTCGATGTGACGCTGCCCGATGCCTCGGGCTCCCCCGTCACCCACGGCGTTGACACCGGCTTTCTGGTGTTCAACGAGCGCACCTACCCTCAACTGATCCGCCTGCTGGCCGAGCTGGGCGTGGAGACTGCCAAATCCGACATGTCTTTCTCGGTGCAGGTGCCGGGAGCTCTGGGCGGTGGCCGCGCTCTGGAGTGGAGCGGCACCAACCTCAGCACCGTGTTTGCCCAGCGCTCCAACCTGGTCAATCCGCGTTTTCTGGGCATGCTGCGGGACCTGCTGCGCTTTAACAAGCTGTGCACCCGTATTGCGCAAAACCAGGCTGAGGCCGCACTGATGCAGCCGCTCGGCGATTTCCTCAAGCAGCACCGCTTTGGCGACGCCTTTCGCGACTGGTACTTCTTGCCCATGCTGGGCTGCATCTGGAGCTGCCCCACCGACCAGATGCTGAAGTTCCCCGTGGCCACCATGATCCGGTTTTGCCACAACCATGGCCTGATCCAGGTGAGCAACCGTCCGCAGTGGTGGACGGTGGCCGGTGGTGCGCGCCACTATGTGGACAAGATCGTGGCGGGCATTGCCGACAAGCGCCTGAACACCCCCGTGCGCCGCATTGAGCGCGACGCTGCCGGTGCGCGCGTGGTGACTGCGGGCCACACAGAACACTTTGACAAGGTGGTGCTGGCTACACACTCCGACCAGGCGCTCGCGCTGCTGGCCCAGCCCTCGACGCAGGAGCGCGCCGTGCTCGGCTCCATCCGCTACCAGGCCAATCGTGCCGTGCTGCACACCGACACCTCGGTGCTGCCCGAGCGCCGCGCTGCCTGGGCCGCGTGGAACTACGAGCGTGCCCCGCAGCGCAGCCGTGAGTCGGCCCGCGTGTGCCTGCACTACCTCATCAACCAGCTGCAGCCCGTGCCGTTTGCCCAGCCCGTGGTGGTGTCGCTCAACCCCGTGCGCGACATTGCACCCGAACACGTGATCGGCAGTTACGAATACGCCCACCCCGTGTTCGACATGGCCGCCATTCGCGCGCAGCAGCAAGTGGGCAAGCTGCAGGGGCAGCAGCACACCTGGTTTTGTGGCGCCTGGACGGGCTATGGATTCCACGAGGACGGCCTCAAGTCGGGTCTGGCTGTGGCCGAACAACTGCTGGCGGCCCTACCGGCCCCCTTGGCGGAGGCTGCGTGAGCCACCCTGCCGCACCCGCTTCGCCGCTGATCGGCTTTGGCCAGGTGCGCCACACGCGGCTGCGGCCCCGGCGGCATGCGTTTGCCTACCCCACGTTCTTTCTCATGCTGCCGATGCGCAGCCTGCCCGGCATTCAGAGTGACCTGGCCATCAACCGCCGCGGCGCCATCAGTTTTCATGACGTGGACCACGGCGACGGCCGCAGCGCCGCGCAAGGCGGGGCGCTGGCCTGGGTCGATGAATTGCTTCGCGCCGAAGGCATCGCTGACGCAACAGGTGAGGTCTGGCTGCACTGCTACCCGCGCGTGCTGGGCTATACCTTCAAGCCCGTGAGCTTCTGGTATTGCCACAGGGTGGACGGCAGCCTGCGCGCCATCGTGGTGGAGGTGAACAACACCTTTGGCGAGCGCCACTGTTACCTGCTGGATGCCCCGCAATACGGCGTGGAGCAGCAGGCGCGCAAGGTGTTCCATGTGTCGCCGTTCTGCGAGGTGAGCGGTGGCTACCGCTTTCGCTTCATGCGCACGGCGGCGTTGGACGCCGATGAACACAGTGAAGCAGGACGCACCGTGGCGCGCATCGACTACGACGACGCGAGCGGCCCGCTCATACAGACCAGCGTGAGTGGCGTGCTGCATGCCGTCACCGCACAAACGCTACGCCGCGCCCTGTGGGGCTACCCCGCCATGACGCTGGCCATCATGGGCCGCATTCATTGGCATGCGCTGCGCCTGTGGCTCAAGCGTGTGCGTTTCCATCGCAAGCCCGAGGCGCCCGCCTCCATCGTGACCCGTTGAAGTGACCTGCTGACCCCATGCACGAGAAGACCGCCATGAACTCCTCCACGACCACCGCACAACGCACAGCGCGCGAGCTGCCGCAGGGCACGCCCGCTGCAGCCCGCACGGCCCTGAAGCTCCTGCAGCGGCTGCAGCACGGCAACCTGACGGTGCAGCTGCCCGACGGCACCTTGCAGCACTTCGGCCAGGGCGGCGGCCCGTCGGCGGCCATCACGCTCAAGAACTGGAACGTGTGCAGTGCTGCGCTGCGGTCTGGCGACATCGGCTTTGCCGAAAGCTACATAGCAGGCGACTGGACCACGCCGCACCTCACCGACCTGCTCAAGCTTTTTGTTGCCAACCGCCAGCAGGTGGAAGGCGTGATCTACGGCACCTGGGCCGGGCGTCTGCTGTACCGCATCAAGCATTTGCTCAACCGCAACACGCGCAGCAACAGCCAGAAGAACATCCACGCCCACTACGACCTGGGCAACGCGTTCTATGAACTCTGGCTGGACGACACGATGAACTACTCATCGGCCTGGTTCGAAGGCGATGCGGGGGGTGACATGCGCGCCGCGCAGCACGCCAAGGTGCGCCGGGCACTGCGCATGGCGGGCGTACAGGCCGGTGATCGCGTGCTGGAGATCGGCTGCGGCTGGGGCGCTCTGGCCGAGATGGCGACCACCGAGTTCGGTGCCTCGCTCACCGGCGTGACGCTATCGACCGAGCAGCTGGCTTTTGCCCAAAAGCGCATGGCGGCGCACGGCGTGCAAGGCAAGGCGGATTTGCGCCTGCAGGACTACCGCGACATCCACGACGGCCCTTACGACGCCGTCTGCTCCATCGAGATGGTCGAAGCCGTGGGCCGCGAATACTGGCCCACCTATTTCCAGTCGGTGAACCGCCTGCTCAAACCCGGCGGCAAGGCCTGCATCCAGAGCATCGTCATCGACGACAGCCTGTTCGACCGTTACATCAGCTCCACCGATTTCATCCAGCAGTACATCTTTCCGGGCGGCTGCCTGCCCTGCCCGCGCGAGTTCCGCCGCGAGGCCGAGGCGGCGGGCCTGCGCGTGGTGGATGAGTTCGCGTTTGGCCAGGACTATGCCGAAACCCTCAAACGCTGGCGCGAGCGCTTTCTGGCGCAGCGCACGCAGATTCTGCAGCTGGGGTTTGACCAGCGGTTCATGCACATCTGGGAGTTCTACCTGGCGTACTGCGAAGCAGCGTTTGCGATGAGCAACATCGACCTGGTGCAGTACACGCTGGTCAAGGATTGATGGCTGCTATGAAAAATATAGCTACTACCGCTTTACTGGCAAGCGTTGGAGCCTGTTTTTACTTAAATTCTGCTGTAGCGCAGGTTGTGTCGGCGGCACAGGCGACCGAAACCGTCCAACCGGCCGCGGCTGCACCCCTGTCGGGCGTGCGCCTCGCGGGGCAGGGCGTGCTGCGATTTCTGGGTTTCGAAATCTACCGCGCCCGACTGTGGGTGCAGCCCGGCTTTGATGCCGACAACTACGGCGCCCAGCCGCTGGCGCTGGAGCTGACCTACCAGCGTAACTTCACCGCAGAGGCCATCGCCAAGCGCTCCATTGAGGAGATGCGCCGTGTGGGCAGCTTTGCCCCCGCCCAGGCTGCGCGCTGGCAGCAGGCCCTGCAGGCCGCGTTGCCCGACGTGAAAGCGGGCGACCGCCTGCTGGGTATTCACCAGCCCGGCGTGGGCGCGGTGTTCAAGATGGCCGGGCGCGTCGTTGGCGAAGTGCCCGATGCCGAGTTCTCGCGCCTGTTCTTTGGCATCTGGCTCTCGCCGCAGACCTCCGAACCCGGGCTGCGCCAGGAGCTGCTGGCCGCCACCCGCACGGCAGGCCAGCCATGACCTCCCCGCAGCCCATCCGCGCCAGCGCAGGCCTGGCCTATGGGCTGCTGGGCCTGCCGCTGGCGTTTGTGGCCCTGCCGCTGTACGTGCTGCTGCCCAACCACTATGCGCGCGAGTTCGGCATGCCGCTGGCCACGCTGGGGTCGGTGCTGCTGGCGGCACGTTTGTTTGATGCCGTGTCCGATCCGCTGCTGGGCCGTTTGTCTGACTACCTGTTTGGTCGCTCGGTGCGCGCGGTGCTGGCGGTGGGCGCAGGCTCGGCGGTTGTGCTGGCGCTGGGGCTGACGAGCCTGTTCTTTCCGGCAGTTCGCAGCCCCGATGCGCTCATCGTCTGGGCACTGATTGCGCTGCTTGTCACCTACACCGCGTATAGCCAGCTGAGCATTGCTCACCAATCGTGGGGCGCCCGGCTGGGCGGCGACGAGCTGCAGCGCGGCCGCATCGTGGCCTGGCGCGAAGGCGCTGCACTGGTCGGCGTGGTGCTGGCCTCCGTGCTGCCCGCGCTGCTGGGTTTGCCGGTCATGCTCAGCGTGTTTGCCATCACCTTGCTGATCGGCTGGTGGGCGTGGACGCGGGCCCCGCGCCCCGCAGCGCATGCGGGTGTTGCAGTGGCCGGTGTGTACCGCCCCCCGCAGCGCGCCAGCCTGTGGCGGCCCTGGGGGCGCCCTGCCTTCCGTCGGCTGCTGGCAGTGTTCATGCTTAATGGCATTGCCAGTGCCATACCGGCCACGCTGGTGCTGTTCTTCATTCAAGACCGCCTGCAGGCACCGCCGGCGCAAGAGCCGATGTTCCTGGCGGCCTATTTCGTCTGTGCCGCACTGTCGATCCCGTTGTGGCTGCGTGCCGTGGCGCGCTGGGGCTTGGCGCGCACCTGGCTGGTGGGCATGCTGCTGGCGATTGCCGTGTTTGTGTGGACGGCCTTTCTGGGCGCGGGCGATGTGATGCCGTTCCTGGTGGTCTGTGCGCTGTCTGGCGTGGCGCTAGGCACCGACCTGGCCCTGCCCAGCGCCTTGCTGGCCGGCGTGATCGCGGCAGAGGGCGACAGCGGCCAGCACGAAGGCGCGTACTTTGGCTGGTGGAACTTTGCGACCAAGCTCAACCTGGCACTGGCGGCAGGCCTGGCGCTGCCCCTGCTGGGTTGGCTGGGCTACACCCCCGGAACGCGTGGCGAAGACGGCCTGCAGACCCTGGGCCTGGCCTACGCGGTGCTGCCCTGCGTGCTCAAGCTGATGGCAGCCGCAGCGCTTTATCTCCTCATCCTGCGGCCGTCCCGGACCGTTGCCCCCCTTTGATAGCGAACGAACCCAAGGCCCACACTTCATGATGCAACGACGCCTTCTCCTTTCAGCCGCAGTGGCTGCGCCCGTGGTCCTGTCCGGCTGCGCCAGCCAGAACATCGACAGCTACGCCAGCGAAAAGCCGGTGCTCGACCTGGCCCAGTACTTCACGGGCAAGATCGACGCCTACGGTATTTTTCAGGACCGCAGCGGCCAGATCGTCAAACGTTTCACCGTCGTGATGGACTGCGAGTGGAAGGGCAACGAGGGCGTGCTCGATGAAGCCTTCACCTACTCCGACGGCACCACCCAGCGCCGCATCTGGCGCCTGACCAAACACGCCGATGGCCGCTATACCGGCACCGCCGACGACGTGGTGGGCATAGCCAACGGACAAACGCGCGGCAACGCCTTCCGCTGGGGCTACACGCTGGCGCTGCCGGTGGATGGCAAGGTCTACAACGTCGATCTGGACGACTGGATGTACCTCATCGACGACCGCGTGATGCTCAATCGCGCGACCATGAGCAAGTTTGGGTTCCACCTGGGCGAGATCACTTTGTCCTTTACCAAACGCGCACCATGAGCCTCAACCCTCCTTTGCGCGACTGGCGTGGCCGCCGGGCCTGGCTCATCGGGGCCAGCAGCGGTATTGGCCGGGCCACGGCGGCAGCGCTGCATGCGCGCGGCGCGCAGGTCATCGTGTCGGCGCGCAGCGGCGATGCGCTGGATACGTTTGTGGCCCAGCACCCCGGCAGCATGGCCCTGGCCTTTGACACGGCAGAGCCCGAGCAGGTGCAGGCCGCCGCTGCGCAGGTGCTGGCGGGCGGCGCGCCCGACATGGTGTGCTACTGCGCAGGCTATTACCGCGACATGCGCGCCACCGACTTTGATCTTGCGGTGGTGTTGCGCCACGAGCAGGTCAACTACAACGGCGTGCTGCATGTGCTGGCCGCCGTGTTGCCCGCCATGCTGGCAGCGGCGCAGGCCGGGCGCCCGGGGCATGTGAGCGTGATCAGCAGCGTGGCGGGTTTTCGGGGCCTGCCCAAGAGCCTGGCCTACGGGCCGACCAAGGCCGCGCTCATCAACCTGGCCGAGGCGCTGTACCTGGATTTGCACGATCTGGGCATGGGCGTGAGTGTGATCAACCCCGGCTTCGTGGCCACGCCACTGACGGCGGGCAATGACTTCACGATGCCGGCCCTCATCTCGCCCGAAGCAGCGGCCACGGCCATTTTGCAGGGCTGGGAACGCGGGCATTTCGATATCCACTTCCCCAAGCGCTTCACGCGCGTGATGAAGCTGCTGCGGCTGCTGCCGTATCGGTGGTACTTTCCGACCGTTCGCCGCTTTACCGGACTTTGACTTCTGCCATGCAGCCCCCGTACACTGCACCCCTTACCGAAGACGCCGTTACGCGTGTCATTGCGTTCTTTGAAAACCTCTCACCGGCCGATGTGGCGACCATTGGTCAGCTGTATGCACCACAGGCCCGCTTCAAAGACCCGTTCAACGAAGTGCAGGGTGTGCCCGCCATCCAGGGCATCTTCTCCCACATGTTCGAGGCGCTGGACCAGCCGCGCTTTGTGGTGACCGGCCGCGTGGTGCAGGGCCAGCAGTGCTTTCTGACCTGGGATTTCCTGTTTGCCTTCAAGAACTTTGAGAAGGGCGTGACGCAGACCGTTCGCGGCGCCTCGCACCTTGTACTGGATGCGCAGGGCATGGTCACGATGCACCGCGACTACTGGGACGCGGCGGAGGAGCTGTATGAAAAACTGCCCGTGGTGGGTGCACTGATGCGCTGGTTGAAGAGGCGCGCCAATAGTTGACGATCCGCTGCTTCAGCCGATAGCCCGGATGCGCGAATGCCCGGGCAAGGGCACCGCGCGTTGCAGCACACCTTCTGCCAGCCACAGCGCGCTGTTCCACGCTCGCTGCGCCACATAGGGCAGCGGCAACTGCTGGTAGTCGTCGTTGAAAACCTCGAAGCTGTAGTCGCCCTGGTAGCCCATGCCGTCCAGCGTGCGCACCAGCTCGGCCAGGGCCTGGCTGTGCACGCCCTCGCCAGGGAACACGCGAAAGTGACGTGCGGTGTCGATGCGCTCCTGCACGGTGCGCGTCTCCTGCCACATGAAGTCGGACAGCTGCACGAGGTAGATCTTGTCGGGGTCCACATCCGAGAGTGCCGAGAGCGGTGTGCTGGTGGCGAACTGGTGGTAAGAGTCGATGGCGAGGCCGAGGTTGGGGCAATTGGCTTGCTCCACGGCGGCCCAGGCCTGGTGCACCTCGTTGATATGCCGGCCCCACGACAGGCCTTCAAACGCGACGCGAATGCCGTGCGGCAGCGCCAGCAGAGCCAGCTTGCGCAGGTCGCGCGCGATCGCATGGGCTTCCGCGGTGGCGTGCAACGACGTGGAGCTGCAGGCCAGCAGCACGGGCGCTCCCAGGTCACGCGCCATCAGGATCATTTGTTTGGCAATGTCCACCTTGTAGCTGTGCAGGTGGCCCGACAGGCCTTCAAAGTCGCGCAACACCTGAAAGCCCGTCACGCGCAGGCCGCTGTTGCGCACCGCTTGCACGGCGGCCTCGATCCCGTCCGGGTGGCCCACGATGTCGCGTGCAGCCAGCATGATCTGGCCAAAACCTGCGGCCTTGACGGCCGCCAGCTTGGCCTCCAGCGGACCGGCCAGGCTGATGGTGTCCATGCCGAAGTCGGCGACGTTGCGTTGCATGGTGGATGTGCGCATGGGGCAGTCTCCAGGCTCAGCGTGCGTCCAGCACCAGCTCGAAGCTGGGTGAGCCTGCATCGGCACGCGTGAGGGCGCCGCGCGTGCCCGTGTGCACGCCCGTGGGCGACTCCACAAACTCCACCCCACGCGCGCGCAGCGCGGTCACGGCGGCCAGCACATCGGGCGTGCCAAAGGCCACGCGCTGCAGCAGCTCCTCGGGGTCAGCGTCGAGCGCGTCGACCAGCGGCTCAATGAGCTGCCAGTGCAGCGTGCCACAAGGGCTGGCCAGGATGCGTCCATGCGTGAGCACGCCAAACGACTGCTCGGGCGACAGCTCGGCAAAACCAAACAGTTCTCCGTAGAAGTGAGCCCAGTCCTGCGCGCGGCCCAGCCCGATGTACTGCACCACGCCAAACAGGTGCAAGCCCTGTAATGCGGGTGGGCGTGGGTTGATGTTAGGGATGGGCACAAAGTCCACGTCATAGATCGAGAACTCCTGGTACCGGTCCACAAAATAGATGCGGCTGGCGCCCACGCCGTGGATGGCGGGGATGTTGAGTTCCATCACCTCGACTTCGGTGTGCACGGCCCAAGCGCCTAGTTCGAGCACGCGGCGGTAGGCGGCAGCAGCGTTGCCCACGCGGAAGGCTACGGCGGCCAGTACCGGCGTCTCCGTGAGCGCGGGCGGTGCAAGCACGCCGGTGCGCTCGTTGTCCTGGTGGGCGTTGACAATGATGTTCACGTCGCCCTGGCGGTACAGCAGCACCTCGCGTGAGCGGTGCCGTGCCACGGGCTGAAAACCCATGCGCTCCAGCGCCTGGCCCAGTGCCTGCGGGCGGCTGGTGGCGTATTCAATGAACTCGATGCCCTGCAGACCCAGGGGGTTGGGCATGTCGCCCAGCGCTTCGCGGGTGGCCATCATCGGGGTGCTCATGGGGTCAACTCCTTGTGGGTGCCGCAAGTGAGGTCAGCGGGCGCTGACCAGGCGGCGGAAATGTGCGTCCATGCGGGCGGCGTCCGGGGCTTCGCCGGTGAAAAGCTCGAACGCACCCACGGCCTGGCCCACGGCCATGCCACCGCCATCCGACACCCTGCAGCCCAGCGCCCGTGCGGTCTGCACCAAGGTGGTGTCGAGTGGGAAATACACCACCTCCGACACCCACATCGCAGGCCGCAGCAGCGCGGCATCGATGGGGAGCCCCGGCAGCTTGTCCATGCCCGTGGGGGTGGCGTGGATGAGCCCGGTAGCGTTTGCCATGGCCGAGCGGATCTCGCCGGCCTCTGCGCGTGCGCCGTAGAGCGCATTCACATCGGCTGCCAGTTGCGCAGCCCGTTCGGGCTGTGCATCCACGATGGTCAGATGCTCGGCACCCAGGCGCAGCACGGCATGCGCAATGGCGGCACCTGCGCCGCCCGCGCCCAGCAGCACCACACGGCTGAGGTCGGCGCTCGGCAGCGCGCGGTTAAAGCCCCAGGCCCAGCCCGATCCGTCCGTGTTGTGCCCCACCAGTTGACCATCGCGGATGAGGACCGTGTTCACGGCGCCCATGGCGCGCGCTTCCTCCGACAGGCTGTCGAGATACGGAATCACGGCCTGCTTGCAGGGGTAGGTCACATTGCAGCCCGCAAAGCCCATGATGCGCGCAGCCGACAGCAGTGTGGGCAGTTGCAGCGCGGACGACGCTGAGCGGTCCAGGTCAATCAACTGGTAGTGCAGGCGCATGCAGTGGTGGCGCGCCTCTTCCTCGTGCAGGGCGGGCGACAGCGACTTCTGTATGCCGGAACCGATCAGCCCGAGGAGCACCTTGCGAGGGCTTGTGGAAGGCATGGCGGGCTGGGTGGATGACACGGGGGAATCAGGGAGCGGGGTGCTCATGGGAGGGAGTGCGTGGAGGGCGCGCTGCCGCGGAGTGGTCACTGCGCGGTAGCGCGGGGAATGCGTTCGGCTTACTTGCCGCCGCGCAGCTTGGCCAGCGTGGCGTAGACCTCTTGCACCGTCTCGGCGCCCACCTTGTCGCTGTGCTTTTCAACCACGGGCTTGACCTTGGCGCGCAGCTTGTCGACCTCGGCGGGCGAGAACTCGGTGACCTGCATGCCGGCCTTTTTGAGCTCTTCCAGCGCCACGTCGGCCTGTGCGCGCGACACGCTGCGCTGGAACGTGGTGGCCTCCGCCATGGCTTCGGTCACCGCCTTCTGGTCGGCTGGGTTCAGGCTGTCCCAAAACTTCTTGCTCACGATGACGGCCTGCGGGTTGTACATGTGGCGCGTGATGGTCAGGTGCTTTTGCACCTCGGCAAACTTGGATGACAGGATGGTGGAGAACGGGTTCTCCTGGCCGTCCACGGCTTTTTGCTCCATGGCGGTGTACAGCTCGGGGAAGGGCATGGGCACGGCGTTGGCACCGAGCGCGTTGAACATGTCGATGTAGATTGGCGACTGGATCACGCGGATCTTGAGGCCCGCAATGTCCTCGGCTTTGGTGATGGGCTTCTTGCTGTTGGTGAGGTTGCGAAAGCCCAGCTCCCAGTAACCCAGGCCCACCAGGTTTTTGGCCTGCAGCTTGTCGAGCAGCTTCTTGCCGAAGGGGCCGTCGGTCACCGCATCGGCCTCCTGGGGCGAAGCGAAAAGGAACGGAAAGTCGTAGATGCCGAATTCCTTGGCCTGTGCGGACAGGATGCCCGCGTTGAGTACGGTCATCTCCACCGTGCCACCTTGCAGTGCAGACACGGTCTGCAGGTCGCCGCCCAGCGTGCCGCCCGGGAACAGCTTGACGGCGATGCGGCCGTTGGTCTTGGCCGCCACCAGTTCGGCGAACTTTTGCGCGCCTTGGGCTTGCGGGTGGTCCTTCTGGTTCTGGAAGGCGAACTTGATGGTGCGCTCCTGGGCATGCGCAGCGGGCAGCAGCGCGGCGGCAACGAGGGCCGTGGCGAGCAGGGTCTTGAGCAGTTTCATGGGTTTGTCTCCTTGGGTTTTAAGCGGGGCACGAACGGGGCAACAACAGGAAGGGGGCTATAGAGTCAGGCGGGCGGCGTGGGATTGGCGTGCCTCAACCTGCGAGCCAGCGCAAGGGCACCATGACGATCGATGGGAAAAGCACCAGCAGCAGCACCACGGCAAACTGCGCCGTCATGAAGGGCAGCACGCCGCGGGCCACCTGTGCCATCGACACCCGCCCCACGCCCGCGACCACGTTCAGCACGGTGCCGACGGGCGGCGTGATGAGCCCAATGGCGTTGACCATGATGAACAGCACGCCGAAGTAGACGGGGTCGATGCCCGCGGCTTTGACCACCGGCATCAGCACGGGCGTCATGATGAGGATCGTGGGGGTCATGTCCATCGCGGTGCCCACCACCATCACCAGCACCATGATGGCCAGCAGCAGCACGGTCTGGTTGCCCATGAAGGGCTGCAGCATGCCGATGACTTTGCTGGGCATGTCGGCCACGGTGATCAGCCACGCAGACACCATGGCGGCTGCGACCAGAAACATCACGATGGCACTGGTGCGCGCCGCGGACTGGAAGATCTCGGCGAGCTGGCGCAGGCTGAGTTCGCGGTACACCAGCATGGCCACAGCCAGTGCGTACACGGCAGCCACTACGGCAGCCTCGGTGGGGGTGAACACGCCCATGCGCAGGCCAACCAGAATGATGACGGGCAGGCCCAGCGCCCAGACCGCTTCCTTCAGGGCTGTGAGCACTTCGGCGCGCGACGCCTTGGCAGGTGGCGCCACCTGCTCTTTGCGCACCAGCCACCACCACGTGGCTGCAAGTGCCACACCCAGCAGCAGCCCGGGCACGATGCCCGCCAGAAACAGCTTGCTGATCGACACATTGCCCGCCACGCCGAAGATCACGAAGCCGATGGACGGCGGAATCACGGGCGCGATGATGCCGGCAGATGCAATCAAACCGGCAGACCGTGCCCTGTCGTGCCCGGCCGCCACCATCATGGGCAAGAGCAGCGAGGCCAGCGCGGCCGCATCGGCCACGGCAGAGCCCGAGACCGCAGCGAGGATGACCGCCGCCATGATGGCCACATAGCCCAGGCCGCCCGGCACATGTCCCACCACTGCGAGTGCCAGCTTGACAATGCGGCGCGACAGCCCGCCCACGTTCATGATCTCGCCCGCCAGCATGAAGAACGGCACGGCCAGCAGTGGGAAGCTGTCTGCACCATTGATCACGTTCTGCGCGAGGATCTGCGCGTCAAACAGGTCCAGGTGCCACATCAGCGCCACGCCGCTGATTAGCAGCGCAAAGGCAATGGGAATGCCGATGGCCATGGCCAGCAGCAGGGAGCCGAGGAAGATCGTGATTGTCATGGTGGCGCCAGTGGGTTGCGTCGGTTCAGGGGCGCTTGTCGGCTGACACAGGGTGCGCTACAGCCTCTTCGCTGCCAGCCGCCATCACCAGGCCCTGTGCGTTGGCAGCATGCAGCAGGGTGTGCGCCAGATCGCGCAGCAAGATGACCAGGGCCGATGCCCCCATCAGCACACCGCTGGCGTAGAAGATGCCTACGGACGCGCCGGTCACCGGGGCCTCGGTCTCCCAGTTGATGATCATCTGCGCCCAGCTGCCCCTCAGCAGCAGCCACGACACATACAACATGGCCAGCTGCGCTATCACCAGGCAGACCTTTCTGCCCCTGGCAGGCAGGCGGGCCACCAAAATGTCGGTGCCCAGATGGCCGTGGTCGCGCAGCGCCACGATGGCGCCCATGAAGGTCATCCACACAAACAGCCAGCGCGACAACTCTTCAGAGATGGTGATGCCCGCGTTGAACGCGTAGCGCAGCACCACATTGCCAAACACCAGCACCACCATGGTGGCCAGGCACAGGCCCCCCAGTGCATCGAGCACGCGGGTGTAACCGCGCAGCATGCGATCGGCCAGTGCAAACATGGTGTCTCCAGTCGTTGTGAGTGCCTGGAGAATATTTTGTACGAACTGGTTAGTATTTAAACTAGGTGCAAACCCTGTCTATGGTCGGCGAACCCAGGCCCCGCGACGCTCAGGGATTCAGGAATTCAGGAAATCACGGGCGCAGGAACCGGACGATCATCTCGATGATCGACTCTCTGCGCTGCGCGGTGGCCGCGGCGGAGTCCAGAGAGCGCTTGAAGATTGCGCCGAAGGTGTGGCGGTTGGACACATTGAAGAAGCACAGCGCAGAGATCGACATGTGCAGGTCCACCGGGTCCACATCGGGCCGGAAGACACCGGATGCCACTCCGCGTTCGTACACATCGCGCACGGCGTGGATGACCGGAATGTTCAGCTCCTGGATGGTGGTGGACTGGCTGATGAACTCGCCCCGGTGCATGTTCTCGTTCATCACCAGGCGGATGAAGTCGGGGTTGGCCAGCTGGTAGTCCACCGTAAAGCCGACCAGCGTGCGCAGCGCTTGCTCGGGTGCCAGGTCCTGCAGATGCAGTTCGGATTCGATGCGCCGGATTCGCCGATAGGCATCCTCCAGCACCGCGACGTACAGACCTTCCTTGCTACCGAAGTAGTAGTAGATCATGCGCTTGCTGGTGCTGGTGAGCGCTGCGATCTCGTCAATGCGCGCGCCCGCCAGGCCCTTGTCCGCAAATTCGGCCGTGGCCACTTGCAGGATGTTGGCCATGGTGCGATCGGGGTCGTTGACACGCACCCGGTCGGCGCCGGGGGTTGCGGCCGCTTCGCGCGCCGCACGCTGCCGCGTGGCACGCACGCCAGCGGTCTTGGAGAGGTTTTGAACCGTTTCGTTCATAAGCGCTCAAGCATACGGCACACCAGACAGCGCGGCGAAGGGCAGGCACGGCTTCGCGCCACGGGCAGGCCGAGAGAAGAGCGGGCCTGCGGCCGCATCACCTGCCCCCAGGGCGTTTCAAGAAGGCGTTGTGTCCGCGAAGCTCGGACGCAGCATCAGCTTGTCGAGCAGCTTGCCCAGGTTGGGATATTCGTTGCGCCAAGAGATTTCAGGAAAGCGGAACTCCAGCCAGGCCAGGGCGCATCCCACGGCAATGTCGGACAGGCTCAGGTGGATGCCGCTGCAAAACGGCTTGTCGCCCAGGCCTTGGCTCATCGACTTGAGGCCGTCGTTGACCTTGACGAGTTGTCGGTCAATCCAGGCCTGGCTGCGTTCGCTGTCCTTGCGGTGGGCCCAGGTGGCTTCCAGGCGCGCCAGGATGGCGGCGTCCATCACGCCATCGGCCAGGGCCTCCCAGGTCTTGACCTCGGCGCGCTCGCGTCCTTGCGACGGGATCAGCTTGCCCACCGGCGACAGGGTGTCCAGGTACTCAACGATCACGCGGGAGTCAAAAACCGCTTCGCCGCCTTCCATCACCAGACAGGGCACCTTGCCCAGAGGGTTCGAGGTGGCAATGTGGGTGTCATCTGCCCAGACGTTTTCCTGTACGAACTGGTAGTCGAGCTTTTTTTCGGCCATCACGATCCGCACCTTGCGGACGTAAGGGCTGGTGATGGCTCCGATCAATTTCATGGTGGGTCTTCCAGTGCGCGGGTAAGCTGAACAAATTGACTTTGATTCTATCGGGACCGGCCCACCCCACTCTGACGCAGGCGGGAGGTGGGCTGCATGCGGCGCCTACAATTGCGCGCCATGAGCCTGTCCACCATTACCGCCCTGTCGCCGCTTGACGGCCGTTACGCCAGCAAACTTGCCGCCCTGCGCCCGATCATGAGCGAGCACGGCTACATGCACCGCCGTGTGCAGGTCGAAGTGGCGTGGTTCATTGCCCTGTCTGATGCGGGGTTTGCCGAGTTCAAGCCGCTGACCACCGGCGCCCGCGCTTACCTGCTGGGCCTGATCAAGAACTTTTCGGAAGCCGATTCGGCGGCCATCAAAGAGATCGAAAAAACAACAAACCACGACGTAAAGGCCGTGGAGTACTGGATCAAGAGCAAGTTTGAAGCGCGCCCCGAGCTGGAAAAGGCCTCGGAGTTTGTGCACTTTGCCTGCACCAGCGAAGACATCAACAACACCAGCCACGCGCTGCAACTGCGCTCCGGCCGCGACCAGGTCATCCTGCCGGGCCTGGACCGCATCGTCCTTAAACTGCGCGAAATGGCGCACGCCTATGCCGACGTGCCCATGCTCAGCCGCACCCACGGCCAGACGGCCAGCCCCACCACCGTGGGCAAGGAAATGGCCAACGTCGTCATGCGCCTTCAGACCGTCTGCGAGAAGATCGCCAGCGTCAAGATCATGGGCAAGATGAACGGCGCCGTGGGCAACTACAACGCGCACCTTTCCGCCTGGCCCGACTTCGACTGGGAAGCCTTCAGCAAGAAGGTCATCGAGACACCCGAGCCTCTGGGCCTGGGCCTGACCTTCCAGCCCTACAGCATCCAGATTGAGCCGCACGACTACATGGCCGAACTGTTTGACGCCGTGGCGCGCGCCAATACCATCCTGATCGACCTTTCCCGTGACATCTGGGGCTACGTGAGCCTGGGCTACTTCAAGCAGCGCCTGAAGGCTGGCGAGATTGGCTCCAGCACCATGCCGCACAAGGTCAACCCCATCGACTTTGAAAATGCCGAAGGCAACCTGGGCCTGGCCAACGCGCTGCTCAAGCACCTGTCCGAGAAGCTGCCCATCAGCCGCTGGCAGCGTGACCTGACCGACAGCACCGTGCTGCGCAACATGGGCGTTGCGATGGGCTACGCCGCGCTGTCGTATGCATCGCTGCTGACCGGACTGAACAAGCTGGAGCTGAACGAAGAGGCTCTGGCAGAAGACCTCGACGCATCGTGGGAAGTGTTGGCCGAGCCCATCCAGACGGTGATGCGCCGCTTTGGCGTGCAAGGCGCCTACGAAAAGCTCAAGGAAGTCACCCGCGGCAAGACCGTGACTGCCGAGGCGCTGCATGGGCTTATCCAGTCGCTGGACATCCCCCAGGCCGAGAAAGATCGGCTGCTGGCGATGACACCCGGAAGCTACATCGGCAAGGCGGCAGAGCTGGCGCGGCGCGTCTGACAGCAAGGTGCAGTCATTGCGTGCCGGAGGGCCAGGTAACCAGGCGAGTCCAGTGCCTCCGCATCGGGCCAACAACTTTGATGCGTTGCGCCTCTTTGCAGCGCTGCTGGTCATCTGGAGCCATCAGTTCGCGCTGATGGGGGATGCACCGCCACTCATATTCAGCAACGAACCCGGCGCCCTGGGCGTGGTGCTGTTTTTCGGGATCAGTGGCTACCTGGTGACACAGTCGTGGGTGGCGGACCCCAACGTGCGTCGCTTCGCACTGCGCCGTGCTCTGCGGATCTGGCCGGGGCTCACGGTGCTGGTGTTGTTGTCTGTATTCGTGCTGGGGCCCGTGTTGACGGAACTGCCTTTGGCAGAGTACTTCGGGCACCCGGCCACGCGCCAGCATCTTTTGAATCTGGTCCTGGACACCCACATCAGCCTGCCCGGAATTTTTGCGTCGAGCCCCCACCCGGGCTCACTGAATGGGCCGTTGTGGACCATCCCGCTTGAGGTCGGCTGTTATGTGGCATTGGCCCTGATGGGTTCGCTGGGGTTGATGCGCTGGCGTTGGTATCCGTTGCTTGTATTTGTTGCGCTGGCTGCAGTGCTGCAGTGGCGCTACAGCGCTTCACCGTTTCCTGAATGGTCGTTCGCGCTGCAATACGCCATCATTTTCGCGCTTGGGTCTGCGCTATCGCGCTGGGACGCTGTGTGGCGTCCCCATCCGTGGATCACGGCCGCAATGGTGTTGGTGGCATGTGGCTTGCTGTACCTGTATGGGCCTGCGCCACTCAACGGACAAAGTCCGTTGTTCGCTTTGGCCGCGCTGGGAGTCGTGTGGGGAACCTGCTGCACTCCGGGCGTTGCCCGAGTCGGGCATTTCGGCGATTTTTCTTACGGGTTGTATATCTATGGCTTTCCCGCCCAGCAAATCATCATCTGGTATTTTGCAAACCAGCTTTCGTTTGGAATCGCGTTGACGCTGAGCGTAGCCAGCGCTTTGTTGTTTGCGGTGGTGTCTTGGCACGCCGTAGAAAAACAGGCGCTGCGCTGGAAGCCCCGACGCCCGCCGACCCCGCAACAATCCTCGCCACCCGGTAAGGTTCCCACATCGACATGAACCGGTATCAGCCACTGCACTCTGACCTGTACTGGCCACCGGCACAGTTGTCATCACGCGACCTGGACAGAGCGAAATAAATGGCCATCAAATCCACCATCTTCAAGGCGAATCTTCAGATCGCCGACATTGACCACGGCTACTACGCCGACCACGCGCTCACGCTGGCCCGCCACCCGAGCGAGACCGACGAACGCATGATGATCCGGCTGACCGCGCTGGCCATTGCCGCGCACCAGCTCAACGATCTGTGCAATGGCGACGCGACGCTCGCGTTTGGCGCAGGCCTGTCGGACCCGGACGATCCGGATGCGTCACTTACCGACTTCACCGGCCGTCGGCGCGTCTGGATCGAAGTGGGCCAGCCCGAGGACAAACCGCTGACCAAGGCCTGCAGCAAGGCCGACTCGGTGCTGGTTTACTGCTTCAACCACGCGGCCGAGATCTGGTGGAAGGGCATCGAGACCAAACTGTCCCGGCTGGAGAAGCTTCAGGTGTGGCGCATCCCGACCGAGGCATCGCAGGCGCT
Organism: Acidovorax sp.; assembly: GCF_046314175.1. GTDB lineage: Bacteria > Pseudomonadota > Gammaproteobacteria > Burkholderiales > Burkholderiaceae_C > Acidovorax. The sequence continues at coordinate 17,650 of NZ_JBKBXG010000049.1, forward strand.
GGCGCAGTTGGCCGAGCGCAGCATGCAGTTGCAAGCCACGGTGCAAGAGGGCGCGATCACCCTGAGCAGCACGCAGGGCAGCGTGCATGTGGAGCCTGTACGCTGGAAGTGAATCAGAAAAAAATAACAATCAAAATGGCCTCTGGCGCTTGATTGGCAAGCGCTGGCAGCTATCAATTTGGTATTTGATATTCAGTCTCGGGGCATGAGCGTGCCGCACTGCCAGCACTGCTCAAACCCGCCCTCCACCGTCTCGCCACACTGGCATACCCAGTGGCGCTGCGGCAGGTCCTGCAGGTCTTGCAGCAAGGCCCGGGCACGGGTGGCATGTTCATCATGGTCCAGCCAGATCTCGGGCAGGCACTGGTCCGGTGGCAGGTGTCCGGCAGCTGCGCCCAGGTATTGGCGCTGCACCGATGCGGCCATCCCGGCCTCGCACAACAGGTCGGCCCACAGCGTGGCGATGGCAATGTTCGGGGCTTGGGTCAGGCGCAGCATGGGGTCACCATAACGGGTTGAGCCCGGCGCGTACAGGCTTATCGAAAGAGCGAAGCGGCAAACAGGCGTCGGCGGGGTTGCGCGTACTGACGTGTCAACCGTTCAAGAAGATGCAGTTGTCTCTGGCGCTGGCGCCGAAGATCGGCCTTCTGCCGCACGTTCAGCATAGCGATTGAAGCGCCAGGCGGTGTGTTCCAGCGTGATGCGGCGCCACACTGTGCGCTTTTCTGCGGGGGACATCGCGGGCCAGAACTGCACTTCATTAAAAGTGCGCCCGCAGCCCTTACACAGATCGTCGCCCTGGCTGGTAGAGCAAATGGCAATGCAGGGCGTGTCGGGGGTGGAGTCGTACCAGGTCCGCCACGCCTGTAGAGCCTTTGCGGGGAAGCTGTCTTCGTCCGCCTCGTCCTCATGCCAGTACACCATCAGCGCATACACCTCGCCCAGCGCGCGCAGCTCGGGCGCCAGCGTGATGCCATCGGGCGACGGCGCGCGGCTGCGCCAGTGGTTGATGGCGGCTTCGATGTCGGTGATGTGGATGGCGGCCATGGGTGCGATTGCGCAAAGGGGCTGGATCATAGCCGCCTGACGGGGGCATGCCGGCGGTGGTGTTATCGGTCCTGCCTGGGATGCGTTTCGCGTTGTTGTTCGTGGTTATGTTTGCGGTATCGGCCGTGGGCTTATCTCATGGAGAGACCCGACGGCTTGCCTCCACAACAGGCCCAGTTGCCGCACGGTGTACGCACTTTCCACAATCGCCCCGTACTTGCGCGCCCACGCTGCCAATGTTCCAATCGCTGCTTCGAAGGGGAGTAGCTCCCGACGGGCTCCTCCGCCGCCATGCAACCATGGTTCGTGGGGCTGCACGGCATCGGCACCGTCGTCAATACGAAGCAAACTGCTTCCGGCGGACCGGGTTCAGCGCGCACTGCGGTGCTGAACTGAGCGAGACCTTTGATGGGCCGTTGTGGGTTGATCAAGGCCGTCCCTGCGCATCCTCAGACCTTGTGTGGCACGTTCTCGATCTGCCTATTGCAAAACCTACCCCTGGGACGGACTCGGCGCCACTGCGGCGACCAGCCCGTCCTTTGTTCCACTGATATTGAGGAATTTATGGACTTTTTGTCTTCGCCCGCGTTCTGGCTTGCACTCGGCCAGATCATCATCATCGACATCCTGCTGGGTGGCGACAACGCGGTGGTCATCGCCCTGGCCTGCCGCAAACTGCCTCCCGCCCAGCGCACCAAGGGCATCATCTGGGGCACTGCCGGGGCTATCGTCCTGCGCGTCATCCTCATCGCTTTTGCGATGACCTTGCTGGCGCTGCCGTTCCTCAAGTTTGTCGGCGCTATCTTGCTGGTGTGGATCGGTGTGAAACTGCTGGCGCCCGACGAAGAGGGCCACGGCGAAATGGAAACCAGCGACAAACTGTTTGCTGCCATCAAGACCATCATCGTTGCTGACCTGGTGATGAGCGTGGACAACGTGATCGCCATTGCAGGCGCCGCGCAGAACGCCGGTGAGCACCAAATGCTGCTGGTGGTGCTGGGCCTGTTGATCTCGATCCCGATCATCGTCTGGGGTAGTCAGCTGGTCATCAAGCTCATGGACCGGTTCCCGTTCATCATCGTCCTGGGCGGCATGCTGCTGGGCTGGATCGCTGGTGGCATGATCGTGACGGACCCTGTGTTCGCCAACCCCGACAAGTGGCAGTGGATGTTCAAGATTGCGCAGACCGACGTGATCCGTTACGGTGCCAGCGTGGCAGGTGCGGTGCTAGTGTTTGCGATTGGTAAGGCCGTCTTGGCGCGCCGTGCCGGCGCAGCCCCAGCCCACGGCTGACCTGGAGCCTGAAATCGCCAGCAATTGGCGAACTGGCTGACACAAAGGGGGCATTGTGCCCCCTTTGTTGCTGGCCCCTCATCTGGAGGTGGTATGGACAGAGTCATTGTGTACGTGGACGATGCAGCCTATGCGCTGCAGATACTCGCCCCCTTGCTGGCGCGCGAGTCGGCAGCCAATACCTGCTGGGTTCTGGTGGCGTGCGCCCCGCGCATGACCCACCGCATCAGCAAATGGGTGAGCCACAGCGCCCGTGAGAACTGGCGCGCCAAGTGGGCAGACAAGCTGTTTGCCCAGATCGTCCCGACCCTGCCCCATTCAGGCGCCAGGGTGATCACCTTGGTGGCCAAAGGCCCCCTGGTAGAGCTGACCGACCAGCTGCAGGCCGCAGAAGCCTCTGCCGCACAGGTGCTGGACGCACGCAGGCCCAAGGTGGATGCACCCTCGCAGCCCGCAGTGCCGAAGGCAGGCTGGTCATCATTGCCTGGCAAGCTGGGCAGTCTGTTGACCGGTTGCAGTGCCTTGTGGATGCTGGCTGCCGAATAGCCAGACAAACAGTCCGCGCTATGCCAGGGGTGCGGAGGCCCCTGCGGAGGTGCCCGTCATGCACTGGCCGCGTGCCCGGTGCTATTCTCCTGCCATGAAAATTCTCATCAAATGGTTGCTCAGCGCCGCATCGCTGCTGTTTGTCGCTTATGTCTACAGCGGCGTCGAGGTGCAGAGCTTCACTTCGGCCCTGATCGCGGCTTTTGTCATCGGCCTCTTCAACGCCGTGCTGCGGCCGGTGCTTGTCTTGCTGACACTCCCCGTCACCATCGTCACCCTGGGCCTCTTCCTGTTCGTGATCAATGCCCTGATGTTCTGGGCGGCCGCCTCGGTGCTCAGCGGTTTTCAGGTCACCGGCTTTGTCGCCGCGCTGGTGGGTTCGCTGATCTACTCGGTGTTGGGCGTGCTGATCGAGTCAGCGCTCGGCGGCTTGTTCTCTAAGAAGTAACTCCACCGCCCGCAGGCGCGTGTCGATGATGGACGCTTCAATGTGGTCCACCCCCGCGCCACCGCGCCGGGCCAGGTCCTGCCCCGCCTTGAACCGGTCCACCGCCGCAGCGTAGTCATACCGCGCTGCGTGCACCTCGGCCTCGGCGCGGATTGCGCGCAGCGGCTGGTTCTGCGCCTGCCACGACGACGCCAACCACTGCCAGGCAGCCGCATCGCGCGGGTGCGTTGCCACCCAGGTCTGTAGCGCACCTGTGCCTTCACTCGCACGCCCGGAGCGAAGCAAGGCCTGTGCGCGCAGTGCGAGCTCGGGCCTGCGCGTCGTAGCGCCTGCGCTGGGCAGGGCGCGCAATGCCGTGTCCACGTCCCCTGCCGCCAGTTCAAGCTCTGCGTGCAGCAGGCGCGCCAGCCGGTGCGCTGCAGCGTCCTGGCGCACCAGCTCATCCAATTGTGTGGCGGCAGTCCGTGCGCCCGGTACATCACGCAGCTGGTTGCTGGCTAATGCGGCCGCATACAGCACCGCCGCGCGCCGCGCGACAGGCTGGCTGGCAAAGCCGGTGCTTTGGGGCTCGGCAATCCACTGGCGCAGCGCATCCACCCCCGGGTTGGACAACACCCGCGCTCGCGCCGCGACCACGGCGTGCTCTAGGGCACCCGTTGTTGAGGCTGCAGCGGGAGACGTGCTGGGCGCAATGCGCGACTGCATGTCCGCCATGCGCTCCGTCGTCAACGGGTGGCTGCGCAGATACGGCCACGAACCGTTGTCGTTCAGCCGGTTGGCCTGCTGCAGCTTGTCAAACATCGACACAAAACCCTGCGGCGCAAACCCCGCAGGCGCCATCAGCCCATAGCCAATGCGGTCCGCCTCACGCTCCATGTCGCGCGAGAAATTGAGCTGGTTTTGCATCGCCAGCGCTTGGCCACCCACCACCAGTGCCTGCGTTGCGCCCGGGTTCTTGCTGGCAGCCAGCGCGCCCAGAATCATCGCGCCGAGCAAGAGGGGTGTTTGTTTGCTCTGCTGGGTGATGAGGCGCGAGATGTGGCGTTGCGTGACGTGGCTGAGTTCGTGGGCGAGCACCGAGGCCAGCTCATCGCGGGTTGTGACAACACCGATCAGACCCAAGTGGACTCCCAGATAGCCTCCGGGGAGTGCAAACGCATTGACGGTTCTGTCACGGCCCAGCAGGATCTCCCATGCAAACCGTTCATCCAGCTCAGGCGATAACTCCCCCCGGGTCCGCGCCGCTGCCATCAACGGCTGCCACAAGCTTTGCACGTATTCAGAAAGGACGGGGTCGTCGATGTAGTCGGGGTCCCGGTACAGCTCGCGGATGATGCGGTCACCCAGGCGGCGTTCGGCGCTGGGGGTCAGGTCACTGCTATCGCCCAGCGTGGGCAAACCGGCCTGGGCAACGGCCTCTGGGATACATAAAGCGATGCTTGATGCAATAACTATAGCTACCAGCGCTTTACCAGTAAGCGCTAGAGCCCAATTTGGCTTGAAATTCGGCACGAAGATCCTTTGTCCACCCCAAGGGCCGCGCCACTGCGGCGGCGCGTGCTAACGCCGTATGATGCCCTCGCTTTCGAAATGTTTCGCCCCATTGACCGCCCATGACCACGCCCACCTCCCCCCTCACTCACTTCGACGCACAGGGCCAAGCCCACATGGTGGACGTTGGTGCCAAGCCCGCCACGCACCGCGTCGCGGTCGCCAGCGGCCGGATCGAAATGCTACCTGCCACCTTGGCGCTCATTGAATCCGGAACTGCCAAGAAGGGCGACGTGCTGGGCATTGCGCGCATCGCAGGGATCATGGCTGCGAAGAAGACGAGTGAGTTGATTCCGTTGTGTCATCCGTTGGCGTTGACGCGGGTTGCTGTTGAGTTTGAAGCTGCCAGCGAACGCCAACCGGGTGTTACGGGCATATTTTGTTCTGCAACTGTACAAACCGTGGGGCAGACGGGAGTGGAGATGGAGGCGCTAACTGCCGTGCAGGTGGCCTTGCTTACCATTTACGACATGTGCAAAGCGGTGGACCGGGGGATGGTGATCCATGGGGTGCGCGTAGTGGAAAAGTGGGGAGGGAAGTCCGAGGGGATCACGTAATAATAATCCCCCGAGCAGCCATCTAGACTGCCATAAAATTTCAGGTAGCCGTGAGTCGCAACTATCGCATCAGCCGCATGAGCATCATTTTTGCATTGGTCTTCAATCCGTCCCGCCCCCTGCGCAATTCCGGAACTTTTAATCAATGAATTCCCTTTTCAAAAGCTCGCGGGCTGGCTTGCTCGCAATTTTTGTCATCTCCGGTTTTGCTGGGCTGATATATCAGTCAATTTGGTCACACTACCTGGGGCTCTTTCTGGGCCATGCCGCATATGCACAGGCCCTGGTGTTGGCGATTTTCATGGGCGGGATGGCTGCGGGCGCCGCATGGATTGCCCAGGCTGGGCAGCGCTGGCGCAATTTGATCCGCAGTTATGCCTTCATTGAGGTCATCATTGGGGTGCTTGGTTTGCTTTTCCACTGGGTCTTCACGGGCGTGGCCGGTTTCAGCTACGACACCCTGATTCCAGCATTGGGTTCACCTTTGGCCGTGGACATTGCCCGCTGGAGCATTGCAGCGCTGCTTATCCTTCCGCAAACCATTCTTCTCGGTATGACCTTCCCGCTCATGAGCGGCGGTTTAATCCGGCGCTACCCCGGTAGCGCAGGCAACCTTCTGGGCGGGCTGTATTTCACCAACAGCATCGGCGCGGCGATTGGGGCGCTGGCAGCAGTATTCGTGCTGCTGCCCTGGGTGGGCCTGCCCGGTGCCATGGTCACTGCCGGGATTTTGAACTTTGTCGTTGCTGCACTGGCCTGGTGGCTGGCCCGCGAGCCTGAACCCGCCCCCGCCAAAGCCGTTACAGAGGCCGACAGTCCTGGGCAATCCCTGCGCACAAACCCTCTGCTGCGCGTCGTATTGTTCGGCACCGCCTTGTCTGGCGCGGCGTCCTTCGCGTATGAAATCATCTGGATTCGCATGCTCAGCATGGCCGTCGGCAGCACCATGCACGCGTTCGAGTTGATGCTGGCCTCTTTCATTGCCGGCATTGCACTGGGCGGCTTGTGGGTCCGCAAACACGCCGACAAGACCGACTCACCCCTGCGACTGGTGGGCTGGATGCAAGTTTTGATGGGCATCGCGGCGCTGGCGTCTCTGTTCGTCTATGCCAATGCTTTTGCCTGGGTGGGCTGGCTGATGCAGGCCCTGGCGAAATCCGACGGTGGCTACGCGTTGTTCAATCTGGGAACCGCCACCATCGCCATCGCTATCATGCTGCCCGCTGCATTCTTTGCGGGCACCACCCTGCCTCTTTTCACCGTGGCGCTGCTGCGCGCTGGGCAAGGCGAGCGTGCCATTGGCCGGGTGTATGCATGGAACACCCTGGGCGCTATCCTGGGCGTGTTTGCCGCCATCCACCTGCTGATTCCTTTCCTAGGCCTCAAGCTGGCCCTGTGCGTAGCAGCCATCGTCGACATTGGCATTGGCCTGTTCCTGCTGCGGGCCCAGGCCGAGGACAAACGCTCAATGCTTCGCTTTGCGGTGGCTGGCGGCTTGGCCGCCGTTGCGCTCGTTCTCGCCGTGCGCGTGCCTTTTGACCCCATGACCATGGCCTCCGGCGTGTTTCGTCATGGTCGCACCAGCCTTATGGCTGATGATCGAATCCTCTATTACCGGGACGGGAAAACTTCCAGCGTATCGGTGGTCGTAACACCACAGGGTAGCGTTCAAATTGCCACCAACGGAAAAATTGATGCCTCCATCGCCATGAAGGATGGCGTTGAGCCTATTGTTGATGAACCCACAATGACAATGGCGGCCGCGCTACCTCTCGCCATGCACGCCGATCCAAAACGCGTAGGAGTCATTGGCTTCGGATCGGGCCTGACGACCCACACGCTGCTGGGAGATTCAAGGGTAGAGCGTGTCGATACCATTGAAATTGAAGAGGCAATGGTTGTAGGCGCTCAAGCGTTTGGGGATCGCGTGAAGCGAGCTTATACAGATCCGCGGTCGCGCATTGTGATCGACGATGCAAAATCCTATTTTGCAGGTCAAAAAACCAAATACGACATTATCGTATCCGAGCCCTCCAATCCCTGGATCAGCGGCATTGGTGCCCTTTTTTCTAAAGAGTTTTACAAATTTGTCCCTACGCAGTTGAATGAGAATGGACTCTTCGTCCAATGGATTCAGCTGTATGAAATTGATGAGTCGCTCGTGGGGTCTATATTGAATGCCATGTCTCCGGCATTTGATGATTACTCGGCCTGGCTTAGCAATTACTCCGATCTATTGATCGTTGCCAGTCCCAAAGGCCCGCTTCCTAAATTGGAAGTGGACCGCTTGATGGCCGGCCCCCTGAAGGCCGAGCTGGCTCGATTGGGCATTGGTACCGCTGAGCAGCTCAATTTTAGGAAAGTAGGTGACGCTAGATTGCTGCGGGCGTTTGCACGCATACACTCCTCGCGGCCAGCAAACTCCGATTATTTTCCGATACTCGGGTTGAATGCGCCAAAAACAAGATATAAGGCCATTGAAGCGGTGGAGTTGGTGCAATTGCCGATCCAACCCCAGTTGTTTTTAGAGGCCCTCAAGATTAGAGATCCGTTGCCGGCAGCAGTTCAGCCGACGGAAATCAATCATTTCTTGCCCGAAATATTTACACGGCGCGCCCGGGCGCTCGCGGCCGATCTGCGTGGTGAATTGACAGGTGAGCCGGTGAAGGGACTGCTGCCTAGGGTGTACGAGCCCACCATATTGTTGCGGGCAGCGGTACCTGCCTGTGGGAAAAATTGGTCCTCTGTACAAAGCGAAGTTTTGGCAGAACGCCTTCTCGATGTCGCAGACATGACGATCAGCTATCTGCCATCGGAATTAATGAAGGGCGTTTGGATTGAGCCGAAATGGCATCAATGCGAGACCATGCCAGATGAGTTTACACTCACCTTCAAAATGTTGGATGTCATGGCTCGTCGTGACTACCCGGCTGTGGAACGTGTAAGCAGGGAATGGCTCGAAAAAACGCCTGAAAATTCAGCGCTGCATAAGCATTTCGCACCATTGGCCTTGTCCAATATTCTTGCCTCACTGGCGCGTGATGAAAAGTGGGAAGATGTAATTACAGCAGAGGAGGCATTGGGGCGAAATGTGGCCTCTAAGGGACCATACCTTCAGCAGCGCCTGTTACTAAAAGCCATGGCAGTTGATTGACTCCTCAAGTTTTGCGATATTTTTCAAAGCCCGCCGGGCCGCTCAAAACCCATCGACCGCGATATATCTGATGGGATAAAGCGTTTTAGAATCAAGAACTGCAACCCATTCCTTGGTTATTTTGCTAGTTATTGGCAGATAAATTAAATCTCTCTTGTGAATGCCGATGTCGTCTGTTTTTCGTGCCAACACTTCTGTCGTCAAGGTACCGCGCGCTGCAAGGTCGAGTAGAGGTTTGGCGCGATATCGAATGGTATTCTCCGCCTGGGAATAGGGTATCCACCAAGAGGGCCTCGCGCTGGGCTCTACGCCCTGCAATGAAAATTCAAGACTTTGCAGCCGTTCGTCGGCATCTTTTGGTTGCCGTACTGCGGCAAGCTGAATGCCCGTGGGGGGTAGCTTCTGGAATTCAGGAAGTGCTCTGGACAATTCGGCTTCATCAATCTCAACAGCTGTGACGACCACGAGACGGTCGTCCTCAAAAACCACCATGACGGGCCGCGCTTCCCAAAGCGCGTGCATGCCATAAACCAATGCGCCAAGTTGGATGACGCCTACGGCGGTCCAATCCACCAGCAACGCGCGCCGTGTTTTTGTCGGGTTACTGAGGTAAAAATTCAACAATGGCCCGCATACAACATCTACAGCAATCAATACGGCCACAAGCGTGCTGACGCCAAGCATCTCGCCGAACGGTGCTGCATACCAAACCTTGAAAACCCAGAATGCTGCCAATACCGCGATCATCAAACTGAGAAGCGCGTGCCATGCAGCAATGCGAGCCGCAAATTTCCATCGCGTCGAATTCCATACTCGAGTCATTTTTTCTCCAAAAAAAAGAGTGCCTCGGCACTCTTTTCTTTTATAGGCCCAAAAGGCCAGCCGATTTTAACGGCAAGTAGCAGGCGCGTACTTCGCCTCCAGCTTACCGGCCGCAGCGCCAGCCATGCCAGCCTTGGTTGCGGAGACCCCGGTTACAGAGGAGCAGGCCCAGTCAAGCGCACCGCTTTCGCCAGCCGTCAAAGCTGCGGCCAGGGTGACGGATGTGCCCTTGGCTGCAGTACGCACATAGGGGGAGATGACCAGCGTATTCTTTGCCGCAGCAACCCCGGTAGAGGCAGCGTTGTATGTCACCGTGATCGGGCCACCAGCACCAATCAGCACACTGTCAACAAACTTGGAATTGGCTCCAGTTTTTGAATTCTGGGCATTCCAAGTCGCGACGACATTCGCCAGCTCGTTGGTACTGGTGCCGTCTGTGGCAATCATGTTCTTCGCGCCTTGGGCCAAGTTCAGGCCTTCGGTCACACGGGTGCGCACGGTGTAGTCCTGGTAAGCCGGCAGCGCGATGGCCGCCAGAATACCAATGATGGCCACCACAATCATCAGTTCGATAAGGGTGAAACCCTTTTGCATGAAACGCTTCATAAAAACTCCTTGGGGGGTCAATTGCAATTGAAACCTGAAGAACAAATCAGGTTGTTTGTCTTACGCAGCTTTCGTGCCACACAGGATGACCTGCCCTTTTGCACTCAATACGGCTGAAAACGGGAAATGACGTAACGACATGTATCCATTGTTGTAGCGAGTGACATTTTTGATCGATCAAGATTGTCATGTTTGCCTTGTATGCCTGCGATACCGCAGGAGCCGGACCGCGTGTGGGACCAAATCAGATTGCATCGTGGACCATTGGGATGCAACGGCAGCATAAACCAGTCGCAGTAGCGCTCGTTTGTCAGTCCGCGGCTACATCACAAACTCTTGGCCCGCTTTCAGCCAACGAATATCGAGCGGTGCCGTAAGCCCTTCGGGCATGTGCGCTTCAAACTGTCGAATCTCTTTCATGATGAGTTCAGTCTCCGAGGGTTTAGTGTGCGTAATGTAGATTGGGTACCGCTGGCCAGGGAGTATGTGGACTAGCTCTTCAGCCAAAGTGGAAGGCGACAGGTGTAGGCTACGGTTGGCGAGGTCGACTTTGCGATTACTGAAGGCGGTCTCGATAATAAGAAGCGCAACGGGCAGTGTGTTAACGCGATCCCAGAACGCAGGGTTGCGTCCGGTGTCACCGCTAAACACCAACCAGCCATTGGTGCCTCGTGCCGCGTATCCCACTGCGGGAACGGTGTGCAAGGCTGGCAGAGCCTCGACCAGAATGCCGCCTATGTCAATCTGCTGGCCCGTCTCGATGGCGTGGTACAGCATGAAGGGCTTGGCTGTCGACGGGATGGCACTAAAGTCGGGCCAAATGACGTCGTTGAATACGTGGGCCTGCAACGCGGCGATGGTGCCGGGTAGAGCGTGAACCTGAACGGGAGCGCTGCGCGATGAAGTCACTGCGTCAAGCATCAGCGGTAACGCCGCAATGTGATCTAAGTGCGAATGCGTCAGGAACACATGGTCGATCTTGCCCATCTCCTCTAGCGTCAAGTCGCCCACGCCGGTACCCGCGTCAATCAGGGTGTTGTCGCCTATTAAAAACGACGTCGTGCGGCAGTCCTTGGCGATGGCGCCGGAGCATCCGAGCACGCGAACCTTCATGTATTACCTTGTATAGAGATTGCCAAATTACTTGCTGTCGAAATTGGTGGCGCCGTCCCAGTCCGGGGTGAATGCCTGTTGTCGAAACAGCGCCACACGCGAGGCATACAGGGCATAGAGCGTACTGCTTTGACGAACGGTGTTGAGGCGGAAGAGGCAACTGTCGCATTGTGCCCACTCTTGCGCCCGGTAGGCAGTGAGGAATTGCCCCCATTCCTCTAGTTCACTCGATTCCGAATTGCTCACCGCCGCCAACTTCGACAGGGGCCAGAAAATGGCCACCGCTTGGGCCTTGCCCTTCACACGGACGAGATCGAGTTGCTGCCAAGCAAACTGCGGCGCCAGTAGCTTAGTGCTCTCACTCACGACAATCGACGTGCCGTAGTGTTTGGACAAGCCTTCCAGGCGAGAGCCGAGGTTGACCGCATCGCCAATGACCGTGTAACTGCGACGTATGTCCGAACCCATGTCGCCGACGCACATGGTTCCAGTATTGAGACCGATGCCCACGCCAATTTCCGGCAGACCACTTTGGCGGTGGCTCTCGTTGATCTCTGCGATAGCTTTCGCCATGTCAATGGCAGCAGCCACAGCCAGCTGCGCATGATCGGGTGTGGCGACCGGGGCGCCCCAAAACGCCATGACACAGTCACCCATGTATTTATCGATGGTGCCGCGGTGGCTCCGGATGATGTGCGTGAGTCTGCTGAACACGTCGTTCAACAGGGCCTGCAATTGCAGCGGCTCCATGCGCTCTGACATGGCAGTGAATCCGCGCATGTCGCAGAACATCACCGTCAACTCGCGGCTGGTGGCCTGCATGCTGTAGTTCTCCGGCTCTTTGACCATTTCATCCACCAACTCGGGAGGAACATAAGTGCCAAAAAGTGCTGCCAACTCGCGTTTCGACTTGCTCTCGACGAAGTAGCCGTAGACCATGTTGAGCGCAAAGGCCAGCACCGACATCAGCACGGCAGTTGCCAGTGGCAGTGCAAGGCCGTGCGATAGGTAGAGCCACAGGTTGACGCCAGTCAGCACTGTAATGACTCCCACGCTCAGGGCAACGGCGGGCCCCGCAGCCAAGAGTGGCAGCGCGACAGCCAGCAAAAGGCCCGCGCACAGCAGCTGCAGTGCGTCAAAACCCAGTGCGTAGTCTGGGCGCACGATGTTCTTGCCATCCAGCAGAGCGGACAGCACATTGGCGTGCGTTTCAACGCCTGGGTAGGTTCGGCCCACGGGGGTCACGCGCAGATCGAGCAGACCGGGTGCAGTGGACCCGACCAATACGATTTGGTCGCGCAAGCTCGCCGCTGGTAAGGCACCTTCAAGAATGTCAGAGGCGGATATGTAGCGGAAAGAGCCGCCTGAGACATCGCCGAGGCCACGAAAAGGTATGAGGGTGGCGAGGCGGTCATCGACCGGGAGAGCGATCGACCGCCCGTCCTGGCGCAGAACAATGCTCTGCAGTGGGTCATAGTCGCCCTGCGGATTGGCGTTGGCGTAACCTGGCAGCACCTCCGGCATGCCAACTACCTGGCGAAACACCGCAAGTGCCAGCGATTCGTAATAGCTTCCCTGGTGCTCGGCCAAAAGTGGCAACGACCGGACGACACCGTCTTCGTCTGTAATTGAATTGAAGAATCCAGCAACGGGAACGGCCTTCGCCAACACCTCGATATTGCCGCCGTATCCGTTCCACGATGTGGCGCGCAAGGGGAGGCCGCGCAGTTGATCGGTCTGAAGGGCAGGGCTTGGCAAGGTGCCGCGGGTGCGACCTTCCCGGTCGCTGGTCAGATAGAAACCCAGAACTGCCGCACGCCCTGTCAGTGACTGAGCGAAGAGCGCGTCGTAGTCCAGAGAGGGCTCAAGTTGTGCCAGCAAGTCGGCGAAGCCGGGCTGGGATTTCAAAGCGCCTCGCGCAAGCCGCTGCAGATTGCCCAAGCCGGAGCTTCCGTCGGCCTCTGCAAAAATGACGTCAAAACCAACAACCGCCACCTGCTGGCGCTCAAACAGTTCGAGGGAGAACGCCGCCATCTTGTCGCGGCCCCAGGGCCACTGACCAATGCGCCCCAGGCTTTTCTCATCTATGTCGATGATGACGATGCGTTCGTCCAGCGTCTGAGGCATCGTGGCGCGCAAACGTGTGTCATAGATGATGTTGTCGAGGCGTTCCAGCACCTGAAGGTGCAACACGTTGGAAACGTGCAAAAGCGCAAAGAGAAGAGGGAGCAGCGTGATGCTGATACGCCGCCACCGGTGGCGAAACAGGGATGAAAGCTGCTGCCGCATGTTCAGCCTCCTGCCCTTGGGCCAATCTGATAGGCCAGACGAACTGAACGACTAGCTGGAGTAAATCAACTCTGCTCGAACTGCATTTCCGTACCGGCCAACTCCAGGCGGTCGCCGTGCTTGAGTGGCACGGGCGAGGCGCCAATGGCCGCGCCGTTCAGCATGGGCATATCAGGTCCTTCCACGTGCGCCAGCACAAACCCCTGGTGGCGCTTGGTAATCGATGCCACGGCCACGCCTGGTTTGCCGATCGTGGTGACCACTTTTTGCAGAGACACTTCTCGCCCCGCTGCAGCGCCCGACATCACCCGGATCACCGCAGAGATGGGGGCCGGTGCGGGCGTTGGTGCCAGCGCAGCCGGCCGAGACACCGATCCTATCGGCGGCACCATGCCGGGCTTGAAGATCATGGTCTTCTCGAAGTTCTGGCCTTCGGCCTCGCTCAGGAAACGGATCTTGTACTTGCCCACTTCAACCGTGTCGCCGTTACGCAGTTCCTGGCGCTTGACGGCCTTGGCGTTGACGTAGGTGCCGTTGGTGCTGCCCAAGTCTTCAATTTCCACATCATGGCCCGCCATGTGGATCACGGCGTGCTCGCCGCTCACGGCGAGGTTATCAATCACGATGTCGTTGTAGGGCCGCCGACCCAGGGTGGTCCGCTCCTTGGTCAACTGTACTTCCTTGATAACGACCCCGTCGATTGAAACGATCATTCTGGGCATGATCCACTCCTGATGTGATGAATTGTTGTAGTTCGGGCCGCTCAAGCGGCACCTAGCAATCGGGACATGAGGCCGCGCTTCTTGCCTCCAGCGGCAGCCTGCACCAGCAGCACGCTGACGTTATCACGACCGCCGTTCGCGTTGGCTGTGTCGATGAGCAGTGTGGCTTTTTCCTCCAACGGGAGCGGTGCGCGCACCATCTCCGCCAGTTCTGCATCGGCAACCATGTCCGTGAGGCCATCGGAGCACATGAGGAACAGGTCGCTGGGCGCAACCTGAAACTCGTTGACTTCCATCATGACGTTGGGCTCTACGCCCAAGGCCCGCGTGACGAGGTTGCGGTTGGAGGACTGGGCAGCCTGCTGGGGCGTGAGCAGGCCCGCGTCGACCTGCTCCTGCAGCCACGAGTGATCGCGCGTGATCTGCTGCATGGTACCGTCGCGCAAGCGGTAGCAGCGGGAGTCGCCAATATGTCCGAGGATGAGTCGGCTGCCATGGAACACGCCGACTACCAGCGTTGTGCCCATGCCTGCATATTGGGGGTTGGACAACGATGCGCCCAGGATGGCGTGGTTGGCGTTCTCGACGCAAATTTCCAGAGCCCGGCGCACATCGGTGGACTGCGGAGTGTTTCCTGCATGCGCAAGCCAGCGCCCCATCTCAGTGCGAATGAAGGTTGTGGCCATGCCACTGGCGACCTCGCCCGCGTTGTAGCCGCCCATGCCGTCGGCCAGGATGGCGACCTGGGCCTCGCGGTCGACAGCCACCGCGTCTTCGTTATTGGTGCGCACGCGGCCTTTGTCTGTCCGCGCGAAAAATTCATAGGTCATGGATGTTGCGGCGAGCGTCATCGGGCGCCTGAAATCGGCGGGGATGCCGCACCCCGCACAGCGGGTAGCTCCATCACGGTTTCCTGGAAATCCGCCATCTCATGCCCTGTTGCATCGCGGTCTGCATCATAGACGACTGCTTCGGGGGCAGCCAGCGCCGCATGACCGTCCGCCGCCGCTTCCCGCAGGCCTGCTGCAAACTGGCGGCCGGTCTGGTAGCGTGCATCAGGGCGCTTTTGCAACGCAAGGGACACCACCTTTGCAACGGCCGGGGACACCTCCGGCCGCAGCTGACGCACGTCGGGCGCGTCCATACTGGCAATTTTGTGCATCAGCTCCGTCATGGATTCGCCGCGCAGCGGCAGTGTCCCCGTCAGCAGCTGAAACAGCGTGACGCCAAGGGAATACAGGTCCGACCGGCCATCCACCTTTTTCCCCGCCAGCTGCTCCGGCGACATGAAGCTGGGGGTTCCCAGCACCAGGCCCGTACGGGTCCTGCTCGAATCGGTGATGCGCGCAATACCAAAATCGGTGACCTTGACCGCATCTGCAGCACCATCAAACATGATGTTGGCCGGCTTGATGTCCCGGTGCACCACGTTGTGTGCGTGGGCGTAGTCCAGAGCGTCGGCCACGCGCGCCGTGATGGACAGCACGGTGGGTATCGGCAGCAGGTGCTCCTTGCGACATGCGTGCGTCAGGTCGGCACCTTTGAGGAACTCCATGGCGATGTACGCCAGGTCGTGTTCTTCGCCTGCGTCAAAAATGGTCACGATGTGTGGATGCTGTAGGCGTCCCGCCGTTTCTGCTTCGCGAAAGAACCGGGCCCTGGCGTCGACGAGAGCCGTACCCTCGAACTCCGCCCCCAGCGCCAGTGTTTTGATGGCGACCACCCGGCCAATTTTGGGGTCGCGCCCCCGGTACACAACACCCATGGCACCTTTGCCCAGCTCCTTGTCGATCTGGTACCGCCCCAGCATAGGAATCCCGGTGGCCGCATCACCCTGCAAGCTCGGCGTATTGTGCGCGGGCGGTATGGACGCTGGGGCGCTGGAAGGACCATCCGCGCTGTGCTGAAGCTGGGCCCGTGCACGTTGGTAGCGGTTGCGGGCGTCTTTGTACTGCTTGTTGTGGCGCAGAATCTGCGCGTAAACCGCCTTTGCCTTGGCGAAATTGCGCTTGCGCTCAAAGTCCTGCGCCAGGTGGTACAGGTTGTCCATCAGCGCATCGCTGGGCGGCACCTTGCGCAGACGGTCAAACGCCATGTCCAGCTGGCCTTGCCCGTGCAGCGCCAGGCCCATCATGCGGTCGGCTTCGGCCGCTTCCAACGCTTGCGCCGACTGTCTGGATGTGGTTGATCGGCCCGGGGTGCTTCGCATTGCGATTGCGGCGGCGCCAGCCAGTGCGCCTGCAGCGGCCAGCGTCAGCGGCACCCACAGCCCGGCGTAACGCAGCAGACCCCACTCCGTACATACCATCGCCAGGACCACGGCAAGGCTTGCGCTGACACCTACCGCCGTCGGCGGTCGCGGCGCCACCAAGGCCGCGGAGAGCAATACGCCTAGCACCGCCGCCCAGGATGCTGCTCGGGCCCAGCTTGGCGCAGTCACGGAGAGCCCCTGGCGAATGCTGGACACCGTGTGGGCCAGCCATTCCACGGGGTAGATGGACTGCCCGCCAGGGCCAGCCCATGGCGCCACCAGGCTGTCGCTGGTTTCCCCAACGATCACAACCTTGTCTTTGAACAGGGTGGCGGGGGTTTTTCCATTCAGCACCGTGGCAAACGAGGCGATGGGAAAAGGTGGCGCACCCTCTTGCACGGAGTACACGCGCGGACGCATCACAGCCGAGGGGTCTGTGGCGATGTCCAGCCCGCCCAGGCGCAATGACTTGGGAGCGTCCTGAATCCGTACTTCGTCTGCCGTGAGGTGCAGGCTGTGGCGCGCAGCGAGCAGTGCAAGCGATGGGACACCCACTTCGTCATAACGCAGCAGCAAGGGCGCCTGGCGTACTTTGCCGTCTTCATCGGCCACCGTATAGAGGTGGCCGACTCCCACTGCCGCAGACCCGAGCGCCGCCAGCGGGTGCTGCGCCGAAAGCGCAGACGTGGCATAGGCGCCGGGGTCGGGCAAGGTGCCTCGGCGTACGTATGCGGGTAGTGCAGTGGGTTTGCCCGACGCCGCATAGCGGGAGGCCAGCAGTACGTTGCCCGCTTTCTGGATACTGGACGCGAGCCGGGCGTCTGTGTCCAGGGCATTCTCGGCCTCGGCGGTCACGCGGTTGAGCTCGGCAGCCAGTGGCGAACCGTCGCCTGCACTGGTCAATACAGCCCTGATTTTGCGAACCTGGCCGAGCCCGGGGTCAGACTGAGAATCCGACAGGGACGGCGTGTAGACGATGGTTTTGGCCCCTGCGGCCGACAGAGTGTCGATCAGCCGGGCATGCAGGTCTCGTGACCACGGCTGGGGGCCCAGCGCGCCCAGGCTGGCGTCGTCGATGCCGACGATGGCGATTTCTGCGAGGGGGGCGGGAGAGGAAATACGAGCGGCGGCATCGTACAGCTGAAGCTCAATCCGTTCGGCCAAGCCGGTGACCGCGCACAGAAGCATGACCACCACCGCCGCAGCCAGTGCGCCCCGAAAGCCGTCGGTACGACCCAGAGCAAGCCGCCGCGCCGAGGTTTTTTGTCCCACTTGCTGTTGTTCCCGTCAGGTATTGAGTGCGTGTTGAAGCAATATTTGCGCCCAATTGAGAGTGCCCGAACCTGTCACAGCGCCATGCATTGGCTGGAGGGGGTGGGAGCACCTTGTGGGTGTTGTTGCCGCGAGCGACAACTTCAGGCACCATTGCATGCCATTTTTGTCACATGTGCTGTGTATTGCTCTCCGGGCGAGACGTTATTGCATGGTGGCGGTGACCATCAGGCTGCCGCAGGCATGGGCCCTCACTCTCCTCACCGTCGCCGCAGCGCAATGGCAGCCCGATCCACCGCAGCACGGCGCCCACCCGCGATATGTTTCCAGGCGATCTTCTTCAGGCCTCCGCTACCATAAATGCAAGAAGCGGGCGAAAACCAAGTTTAGAGCGCTTGAATTTTTTAGGGGGGCGGGACAAAGGGCGCAAAAGCCCGAAGTGTGAGCAAATTGGCGAAGGAAAGCCCCG
>NZ_JBKBXG010000049.1:35799-40901 GCF_046314175.1 Acidovorax sp.
CACCCGCCCTCCAACCCATGGTTCCCCCCGCTTCTCTTTTTAAGGGGGCCGGCACATCGGGCGCTACGGCCCGATGTGTCCGCATTGTGCATACGGACGGCGCCGGAAAAGCTGATTACTTCAGCTGGGCCTTGAGCAGCTTGCCCAGTTCCGAAGGATTGCGGGTGATGATGAAGCCCGACTCTTCCATGATGGCGAGCTTGGCATCGGCCGTGTCGGCGCCGCCGGAGATCAGCGCGCCAGCATGGCCCATGCGCTTGCCGGGAGGGGCCGTCACGCCAGCGATAAAGCCCACGATAGGCTTCTTCATGTTGGCCTTGCACCACTGGGCGGCTTCGGCTTCGTCCGGTCCACCGATTTCGCCGATCATGATCACGGCGTCGGTGTCCGGGTCGTCGTTGAACGCCTTCATCACGTCGATGTGCTTGAGGCCATTGATGGGGTCGCCACCAATGCCCACGGCGCTCGACTGGCCCAGGCCGACTTCGGTCAGCATCGCCACGGCTTCGTACGTCAGCGTGCCCGAACGAGATACCACGCCGATACGGCCCTTGCGGTGGATGTGACCGGGCATGATGCCGATCTTGATTTCATCGGGCGTGATCAGACCGGGGCAGTTGGGACCCAGCAGCAGGGTCTTCTTGCCGCCTGCAGCTTCCTTGGCCTTCATCTTGTTGCGCACCATCAGCATGTCCTTGACCGGAATGCCTTCCGTGATGCAGATGGCCATGTCCAGGTCGGCCTCGACCGCTTCCCAGATGGCATCAGCGGCGCCTGCTGGAGGCACGTAGATCACCGACACGGTGGCGCCGGTTTGTTGGGCGGCTTCCTTGACGGAGGCGTAGATCGGGATGTTGAAGATCGACTCGCCAGCCTTCTTGGGGTTCACGCCCGCCACGAAGCAGTTCTTGCCGTTCGCGTATTCCTGGCACTTTTCGGTGTGGAACTGGCCCGTCTTGCCCGTGATGCCCTGGGTGATGACCTTGGTGTCTTTGTTGATGTAGATCGACATGTGTGTTCTCCGGGCTTACTTGACGGCAGCAACGATCTTGGTCGCAGCTTCGGCCATGGTGTCTGCAGCGATGATGGGCAGGCCGGACTCGGCCAGCATCTTCTTGCCCAGCTCTTCGTTCGTGCCCTTCATGCGCACGACCAGCGGCACGTTCAGGTTCACGGCCTTGCAAGCGGTGATCACGCCGGTGGCGATGGTGTCGCACTTCATGATGCCGCCGAAGATGTTGACCAGAATGCCCTTGACCTTGGGGTTCTTGAGCATGATCTTGAAGGCTTCGGTGACCTTCTCGGGGGTAGCACCGCCGCCCACGTCCAGGAAGTTGGCGGGCTCGCCGCCGAACAGCTTGATGGTGTCCATGGTGGCCATGGCGAGACCTGCGCCGTTCACCAGGCAGCCGATGTTGCCATCGAGGCTGATGTAGGCCAGATCGAACTTGGAGGCTTCCACTTCGGCCGGATCTTCTTCGTCCAGATCGCGGAAGGCCACGATTTCAGGGTGGCGGAACAGTGCGTTGGCGTCGAAGTTGAACTTCGCGTCCAGGGCCATCAGGTTGCCCTTGGAGTCGCAGTTCAGCGGGTTGATTTCCACCAGCGACGCGTCGGTTTCCATGTAGCACTTGTAGATCTTGGCGAAGATGTCTACGGCTTGGTCGATGGAAGCGCCAGTCAGACCAATGGCGGCGGCAACCTTCTTGCTTTGCTCAACAGTGATCCCAGCAATAGGATCGATCATCTCGGTAATGATCTTCTCGGGCGTGGAGTGGGCCACTTCCTCGATGTCCATGCCGCCTTCGCTCGACGCGATCAGGGCCACCTTTTGCGTGGCGCGGTCGGTGACCAGCGACACATACAGTTCATTCTTGATGTCGGCGCCGTCTTCGATGTACAGGCGGCGGACCTTCTGGCCTTCGGGCCCGGTCTGGTGGGTCTTGAGCTGCATGCCCAGGATTTCGCCCGAAATGCGCTTGACGTCATCAATGGTCTTGGCAACCTTGACGCCGCCGCCCTTGCCACGGCCACCGGCGTGGATCTGGGCCTTGACAACCCACACAGGGCCGCCAAGTTTCTGGGCTGCTTCGACGGCTTCTTGCACCGTGAACGCGGGAATGCCACGCGGAACGGGCACACCAAAATTGCGCAAGATTTCCTTGCCTTGGTATTCGTGAATCTTCATGAGGTCTCTCTCAGGGAAGGGTGGTTGGTACCCGTTTACCATGAACAGTTGTCTGGCCGCGGGCTTGGGACATGGCAACCTGCGACTGTATCATGCTGCAACGCACCATCCTTGTGCGTAGCTGACACCGCAGGGCAGGCCCCCGGCCCGCCCTCTCACCACTTTTGCAGCCCATGCTGCCGACCATTTGCAGGAGCAACTCCATGTCCAAAGTCTTTATTGATGGCGAAGCCGGTACCACAGGCCTGCAGATTCGCGAGCGGCTGCAGGCCATGCCGCAGATCGAGCTGGTCAGCATTGCGCCCGAAAAGCGCAAGGACCCCGCCGCCAAGCGTGACCTGATTGCGGGTGTGGATCTGGTCATCTTGTGCCTGCACGACGACGCCGCGCGCGACACCGTAGCCATGGTCGACGAGATTGCCCGGACCACCGGCCGCAAGGTGAAGGTGATCGACGCAAGCACTGCCCACCGCACCGCGCCTGGCTGGGTGTTTGGCTTCCCTGAGCTGGCTGCTGGTCAGCCTGAAGCCGTGGCCAAGGCCGACCGCGTGGCCAACCCCGGTTGCTACGCCACAGGCGCCATTGCACTGCTGCGCCCGCTGGTAGATGCAGGCCTGGTGCCTAAGGACTTCCCCCTGGCACTGCCTTCGGTCAGCGGCTACTCCGGCGGCGGTCGCACCATGATCGAAGCCTACGAAGCGGGCACCGCGCCGCTGTTCGAGGCCTATGCGCTGACCTTGCAGCACAAGCACCTGCCTGAAATCATGGCCTACACAGGTATCACGCGCCGGCCCATTTTTGTGCCCGCGGTGGGTAACTTCCGCCAAGGCATGCTGGTGCAGTTGCCCCTGCACCTGGATCTGCTGCCGGGCGCCCCCAAGGCTGCCGACCTGCACGACGCACTGGCTGCGCACTATGCCAAGAGCAACACGCCCGAGCAGTGGGTCAGCGTGCTGCCTGCCACGGCCGACGGCAAGCTCGATGCCACGGCGCTCAACGACACCAACAAGCTGGAGCTGCGCGTGTTTGCCAATGAAGAGCATCGCCATGCCGTGCTGATTGCGCGCCTGGACAACCTGGGCAAGGGCGCCAGCGGCGCAGCAGTGCAGAACCTGCGCCTGATGCTGGGCGTTTAAGTCCGACCGCCTTCAGCGGTCATCAGGCTCCCCGCCGCCCCGCACCACGCGGTGGACCACATCGCCTGAGAACCCGCGCGTCATCAAGAACCGCATCTGCTTGGCGCGTGCCGCGGCGTCTTCGGCCACCGCGCCGAACTTGCGTCGCCACACCTCGCGGGCGCGGCTGAGTTCACTGTCCTTGAGCTGATCCACCGCGTGTTGCACGGCCTCGGCAGGCAGCCCCTTGGCCTGCAGCTCCTGCCGGATGCGCGCGGCGCCCATGCGGCTGGCGCGCCGGTGCACCACAGACTCGACCACGCGGGTTTCGTTGATGAAATCCTTGGCTTGCAGGTCGTCCAGCACCGCCGCCAGGTCTTCGCCCTCCTGCACATGCGGTGTCAGCTTGGTGAGCAGTTCGGCGCGGGAGTGTTCGCGCTGGCTCAGCAGCCGCAGCGCGCGGCCTTTCAGCGAGAGGGTGCCAAAGCCCATGGTACAAATAAATATGCTATTAAAAATATAGCTGCTAGCGCTTATTGAATAAGCGATAGCAGCCAATTTAATTCATATTTTGGGTGTTGCCCCGTCGTCCGCTGGCTTACTTTTCGTCCTTGTCGGCTTTGTCTGCCTTTTCGGCTTTATCGGCCTTGCTGGGCTTGGCCGCGGGTGCAGCTTCTGCCCGTGGCGGCAGCAGGGCGATGTTCAGGCTCTCGCGCACCTTGTTCTCGATCTCGTGCGCCAGGTCGGGGTTCTCGCGCAGGAACTCACGGGCGTTGTCGCGGCCCTGGCCGATTTTTTCGCCGTTGTAGGCATACCAGGCGCCTGCCTTTTCAACGATCTTGGCGTTCACCCCCATGTCGATGATTTCGCCTTCGCGGCTGATGCCTTCGCCAAACAGGATGTCAAATTCGGCGGTCTTGAACGGTGGGCTTACCTTGTTCTTGACCACCTTCACCTTGGTTTCGTTGCCGATGGCTTCGTCGCCCTTCTTGATGGTGCCAGTGCGGCGGATGTCCAGGCGCACGGAGGCGTAGAACTTCAGCGCATTGCCGCCGGTCGTCGTTTCAGGGCTGCCAAACATCACGCCGATCTTCATGCGGATCTGGTTGATGAAGATGACCATGCAGTTGGTCTTCTTGATGGTCGAGGTCAGCTTGCGCAGCGCCTGGCTCATCAGGCGGGCCTGCAGGCCGGGCAGGCTGTCGCCCATTTCGCCCTCGATTTCGGCCTTGGGGGTAAGGGCGGCCACCGAGTCGATGACGATCAGGTCCACGGCGCCCGAGCGCACCAGGCTGTCCACAATCTCCAGCGCTTGCTCGCCGGTGTCGGGCTGGCTGATCAGCAGGTCGGAGAGTTGCACGCCCAGCTTCTGGGCGTATTGCACATCCAGGGCGTGTTCCGCATCAACGAAGGCACAGGTGCCGCCTTGCTTTTGCATCTCGGCAATCACCTGCAGGGTCAGCGTGGTCTTGCCCGACGATTCCGGGCCATAGATTTCGACCACACGGCCACGGGGCAGGCCACCTACGCCCAGTGCAATGTCCAGGCCCAGCGAGCCGGTGGAAACCACCTGGATGTCCTCGATCACCTCGCCTTCGCCCAGGCGCATGATGGTGCCCTTGCCGAATTGTTTCTCGATCTGTGCGAGCGCGGCGGCCAGGGCCTTGGCCTTTTCGGCGTTCACTGGCAATGCGGGGTTGGTGCCTTTGACTGCGACGTCCATGAGAAAACTCCTTGAAAAACAACAGGTTGGATGCTTGCATCGCTCTGCGGTTAATCACAGGCTGGATGCTTGAACA
>NZ_JBKBXG010000050.1:0-39786 GCF_046314175.1 Acidovorax sp.
GGCCACGGTGGGCAGGTGGGGCGTGGGGTCGCTCTCGCGGTACCAGTCCACCGGGTCCAGGTGCAGGCGGGTGCTCACGCGCTGGGCGTCTTCGCGCCACGAAGCAGGCAGCGACGACAGCAGCTTGAGCCGCGCGCCCTCCACATCGCTGCCCAGCCCCAGGTCCTGCGCGGGGCCGCGCAGGCCGCTTAAAAACACGGCCTGCGCCTCCGACGGCGTGAGGCCGGTGAGTGTGGTCTTCCAGCCCGGCAGCAGCGCAAACCCGCCGTTGCGCCCCCGCTCGGCATAGATGGGCACACCGGCCGTGCTGAGCTGGTCCACGTCGCGGTACAGCGTGCGCACCGAAATCTCCAGCGCATCGGCCAACGCGGTTGCGCTCATGCGGCCCTGGGTTTCGAGCAGCATCTGAAGGGACAACAGGCGGCTGGCGCGCATGGGCAGGCAGATAGGTGGTGTGGGTTGATGAAAAAGAAACCGAAAGATAGCGCAAATACCTGCCATGCATTGGCAGGTATTGCGATGCAGACTGCGTCCCAACCCTTGACCTACCACCCACAAACAGGAGCCCGCATGCCCGCCACCGCTGACACCGAAACCCACCACTCCCTCGTCGAACTGCGCCAGTACACCCTGCACCCGCAGCAACGCGACGTGCTCGTCGACCTGTTCGACCGCGAGTTCGTCGAAACGCAGGAAGCCCACGGCATGCGCGTGCTGGGCCAGTTCCGTGACCTCGATCAGCCCGACCTGTTTGTCTGGCTGCGCGGCTTTGCCGACATGGACTCACGCCGCCGCGCGCTTGAAGCGTTCTACGGCGGCCCCGTGTGGTCTGCGCACCGCGCTGCCGCCAACGCCACCATGGTCGACTCGGACAACGTGCTGCTGCTGCGCCCCGCATGGCCCGGTGCCGCATCCGAACTGCCGCACCACGCTCGGCCAGAACCGGGTGTAACGGGCACGGCTGCGGGGGTGCTGGACGCCACCGTGTTCTATTTGCACGAGCCCGCCACTCCGGCCTTGCTGGACTATTGCCGCCACCGCATGGCGCCCACGCTGCAACGCGGCGGCGCGCGCCATCTGACGTGGTACAGCACCGATGACAGCCCCAACACCTTCACGCGCCTGCCGGTGCGCGCAGGCGAGCATGTGTTGCTGGGGCTGGCGCTGTTTAGCGATCTGGCGGCCCTGCAGGCGTTTGCCGACAGCGGCGCCTGGGCGCGCGATGTGGCACCGGGGCTTGCACCCTGGCTGGCCGCGGCGCCCGAGGCGCATCGCCTGCAACCCACCGCACGCTCTGCGCTGCATGCCTGACACCGCCCGCACCGCCGCGCCGCGCCGCCATCCACCGCCCGTGAAAGAACCCACCACCATGACCACCCCCAACCGCATCACCCTTCCCTCGCCCGCCGTGCAGCCCAGTGCAACACGCGACTTCGACTTTCTGATGGGCCCCTGGCGCATCCGCAACACCCGCCTGTTGCGCCGCCTGGCCAACTGCACTGACTGGGAAACCTTTGACGCCACCGGCACCGCGCGGCCGCTGCCCGGCGGTATTGGCAACTACGACGACTTCATCCCCGCCACCTGGAAGCCCGGCTTTGTGGGCATGGCGCTGCGCGTGTTCAGCCCCGTCTCACAGCGCTGGAGCATCTATTGGCTCGACAACACCTCCGGCGGCGTAGACCCGGCCACCGGCCTGCTGCAGCCGCCGGTGGTGGGCGGGTTTCGCGACGGTATGGGCCTCTTTGAAGGGCAGGAAATGTTCGAGGGCCGCCCCGTGCACGTGCGCTTTGAGTGGTCGCACATACACACCGGTGCGCCGCGCTGGCAGCAGGCTTTTTCGGATGACGGTGGGGACACCTGGGAGGTCAACTGGGTGATGGAGTTTGCGCGGCCGGTGTGAGGCCTTGTTTCGCCCGGATGGCATCACGGCACAACGGCCGCCCCAGACAGCGGGCCTTTTCCCCTGCGAAAGCATCGATTGGTGGCGGTTCGGCGAACAGTCCGTTGCGGAGAAGGGTATTTATCGATGTGGTCGTACGCCCTACAGTGACTTCACTGCCCCAGACGGCGGAAGCAACGCACCGGACTCACCCATGAACCCCTACTCCGCCACGATCCTGACGCACATCAATGCATCCCCGGCGCAGGCGTTTGAGCACATTGCCCCCATCGACCCCCGCGCCCTGTTCACCGGCTACGGGCCCTTGCCCGCCGTGATCGGCACGCGCGACCAGACGGGCGCCTGGGACACGCCGGGGCAGACGCGCACCGTGGCGCTGTCCGACGGCAGCGTGGCCGAAGAAAGGCTCAAGCACTACCACCCGGCGCAGTACTTCAGCTACACCGTCAGCGGCTTCACCGGGGCACTGCGCTGGCTGGCCACCGGGGCCAATGGGGCCTGGTGGTTTGACCCGCAGGCGGGTGGCACGCAGACCACGGTGCGCTGGCGCCACGCGTTTCATCCCCGCTCAAAATGGGCCGCGCCGGTGCTCTGGCTGCTGGCCAACGTGCTGTGGCGCGGCTACATGCGCAAGGCGCTCCGGTTGGCCAAGGTGCAGATCGAGACCCAAACGCGGACGGCCACAAGTCCTGCAGTTTCTGCCTGAATCAGCCCTCAATCGGCCTGACAAGCACAACGCACCCGTCAAGCAATCGCAGAATCGCAGACCCTAAGAACCTGTTCAAAGACGGCTCGCAGCGGTTCAGTTGCCTGTGGCATCCGTCTCCCAGCGCTCCGGGCCGACTGGGCGGGCCGGGCCGGCGGCACGCCGGTGGGGCTGTGTCCTATGGCTACCTGTGGTGGGTGGTGCCCGGCAAAGCGGCGCGACCCACCTTCACCGCCGCCGGTTGGGGCGGGCAGCTCATCTGGGTGTATCCGCCGCTCGACTTGGTGGTGGCCACTACATCCACCGTGTAGACGGAAAGCGGCCAACGCGGTCAGGCGCTGCAGTGGATCCGCAATCACGTCCTTGCAGCGGCCCAGCGCCGGGTGGCGAGTGAGGGCAAGTAGGCGCTGCTGCCTTGGCCTGACTGCCCACTGCCAAAATTCAAGCCTTTTTGGTCTCTATCGCTTATCCATCAAGCGCTAATAGCTATACTTTTTGAAGATCCAGAAGCCATCCGTAATCAAGGCTGCTTGTTTACAAACGCCACCGTCAGCCCCTTGGCTGTCACTGTGATGGGCCCGGGCTGCAGGCCCATGCCGTCGAACAGGGCTGTGTCCTGCGGGCGCAATTGGTGCAAGGTGACTTCGCGCAGGGATTGCTCGGCCAGCACGGGGCCATAGACATTGAGAAGGTCGTTGACTGCGGATTTGAGCGTGGGGAAGTCCAGCCGCCCCAGCTTGATCTGATGGGCGCGCAAGCTGCGGTCGCTCGCCTCGTAACGCAGCGCAAACTCCACGTCGAACGTACCGGCGTGGCCACGCCGCAAGGCAGCGCCCGCCGCATCCACCACCATGGCCGCGCCCAGGCGGTTGACCTCGGGCAGCAGGCGCAGGCGTGGCGCCTGCAAGGTCAGGTCGAAAAGGCCCTGCACCGGCACACTGCGCGGAAACTTGGTGGACGCCATCTCCTGCAACTGCTCCAGCGGCACGGTGTAGCTGGGCTGGGCCAGCGCCCCACGCCCTGTCAGCAGCATCCACGCTGCGCCGCCCAGGGCCAGGCCGAGGGGGGACGTGGATAGAAATCGTCTGCGATGCAGCATGGGGATTCACTCCTTGAAGGGGTATGGGACAACGCAGGGCTGAAAAGGTGCCGCGCCGTCGTGGGTTCTGACGATTGACCGCCCGAACAACTACAAAAATATCTATTCATCAACTAAATTAACCCATTGAATTTAATAGTATTTCATCAGAAATTATCTATTCATATAATGATTCATGGCCAGCTCCCATGACCTCACCCCCAAAGCCTTGCAGGCCCTGCGCCGCCAGGGCGGCGTGCTGACCAGCACCGAGTTGCAAGAGTTGCTGGGCGTGAGCCAGCCCACGGTGTCGCGCGCGCTGGCGCCGCTGATCCACGCGGGGCAGGTGCAGAAGGTGGGCGCGGCGCGCTCGCAGCGTTATGTGCTGCCCCGCACGGTGCCCGGCGTGGGCAACGAGGTGCTGGTGATGCACATTGACGCACAAGGCCGCCCTTCGCCGTTTGCGCGGTTGGTGCCCCTGGAGGGCGGCGCGTTCTGGGTGGACGAGGTGGACGGTGAACACCGCCGCCACGATGGCCTGCCCTGGTTTCTGGATGACATGCGGCCCCAGGGTTTCATGGGCCGCACCTTTGCCCATGCCCACCCCGAGCTGCAACTGGGCCACGACCCGGGCCACTGGAGCGACGACGACGTGCTGCGCGCCATGACGCTGTATGGCGACGACCTGCCGGGCAACCTCATCATGGGTGAGGCCGCGTTCCAGCGCTTTCACACGCTGCCTGCGCGGGCCTCGCGGGTGGCCTCGGCCGCAGACTACCCGCAGCTGGCCGAGCTGGCGATGCGGGGCACGCACCCGGGTTCGTCCGCTGGCGGCGAGCAGCCCAAGTTCTGCACCATCACGGCGGGGCGCCACGTCATCGTGAAGTTCTCCCCCGCAGGAGGTTCCGCCACCGACCAGCGCATGCGCGATCTGATGGTGTGCGAACACCTGGCGCTGCACACGCTGGCACAGGCCGGGCTGCCCGCAGCACCCACGCAGCTCTTCATGGGCGCGGGGCGGGTGTTTTTAGAGTCGGAGCGGTTTGACCGCACACCGCTGCCAACGGATGACCCGCAGGCCTTGGGCGGGCGCATCGGCATGGTGTCGCTGCAGGTCTACAACGCCGAGTATGTGGGCGAGATCGACAACTGGGCCGCCACCGCCAACCGCATGGCGGCGCGCAACCTGCTCACGCAGTCCGATGCGCGCACGCTGCGGCTGTTGGAGGCGTACGGCCAGCTCATCGCCAACACCGACCGGCACTACGGCAACATCTCGCTGGTGCTGCGGGGCGACGACTGGGCGCTGTCGCCCACCTACGACATGCTGCCCATGTTGTATGCGCCGGTGGGCGGCGAGCTGGTGCCCCGCGACTTTGCCAGCCGCCCCTTGCAACCCACCGCCGCAACGCTGGGTGAGTGGGAGCAGGCGCGGGGCCTGGCGCTGGTGTTCTGGAAGGCCGCGGCGGCGGACGAGAGGGTGTCGGCGGGCTTTCGGGCCATTGCAGCAGAAAACGTACGCCACGTGGGCGACTGAGAGAGCGGCTCGCATCTCCGGGACTGCGCACTGTCACTCCCTCTCCCCTCGCGGGAGAGGGCTGGGGAGAGGGGGGGCTGCACCCGCGCCGCGCCCGTTTCACCCCCTCTCCCCCCGCCCTCTCCCACAAGGGGAGAGGGAGCCCCCAAGGCTGTCCGGCAGGTGAAAGGCGTTGCGCAAAAAGAAAGGCCGGGGCCTCTGAAAATTCAAGCAAAAACAGGCCTTAGCGCTTATCCATAAAGCGCTGGCAGCTATACTTTTTGAAGCTCTAGCGCCCCACCACCGACCAACCGGCCTTCTGGTTGTTCTTGTCGTTTTCATACTCCCACCCGGTGCCGCAGCGGTCGCACACGTAGCGGGTGATGGTGACGTTGCCGTCGTCGCGCTCTTCCTTGCGGTTGCCGCGCTGCACCAGCTCGGCGTGGCCCGGCGCCTTGCGCCAGTTGCGCTGGATGCCCTGGCAGGGCTCGCACAGCACCATGGGTTTGAGGTCGTTCTGTCGGACTATGTCTTTGGTCAGCATGTGGGGGCAGCCCTGGTGGGCTGTGGTGTGTAGGCGAGCGGGCGGGTTTGCGTGCTGCGGGCGGCTACTGTAAGGCACCTGCGCGCAGAATGACACTGCATGGCCATCAAAAATCAAGCCAAATAGGCCTCCAGCGCTTTATTCATAAGCGCTAGAAGCTATCAATTCAGGAGTTATCCCTCAGCCCGCTGCCATGCGCAATCTGCGCGCTGCGTCTTCGTCGCGCGCATCGTCAATCTCGCGCAGCACGGCCTGCATGTCCACGTCGATGCGGTCGGGCGCGTAGCGGCCTGTCAACGGGGTCTCGTTGGTCAGCAGCCCGCTCTGGTACAGGCTCCATATCTCAGGTCCGTATTGCGTGGTGCGCAGCTCGGGCGCGTACTGCCCGAAGAACTCGCGCAGGTTGGCCACGTCACGCATCAACATGCGCTGGGCGTGGTTGTTGCCTGCGGCGTCCACGGCCTGGGGCAGGTCGATGATGACGGGGCCATCGTGGTCGTCTGCACCATCAACACCTGGCAGGCGCGCCAGCAGGATGTTGAACTCTGACAAATCACCGTGCACCACGCCCACGCACAGCATGCGTACCACCTCTGCCACCAGCGTAGCGTGGTGGGTGCGCGCGTCTTCGGGTGTAAAGCTCACATCGTTCAGGCGCGGGGCGGCATCGCCATGGGCGTCGGTCACCAGCTCCATCAGCAGCACGCCGTCGTGGAAGTTGTAGGGCTGCGGAACGCGCACGCCGGCTGCGGCCAGGCGGTACAGCGCATCGACCTCGGCGCTTTGCCACGCGGCCTCTTGCTCCTGACGGCCAAACTTGCTGCCCTTGGCCATGGCGCGGGCCGAGCGCGAGTTTTTGACCTTGCGATTCTCGGTGTAGTCCACCGCTTGCCGAAAGCTGCGGTTGTTGGCCTCTTTGTAGATCTTGGCGCACAGCGTGTGGTCGCCGTTGCGCACCACAAAAACCATGGCTTCCTTGCCGCTCATGAGCTGGCGAACCACGGTGTCGATCAGGCCTTCCTCGATGAGGGACTGCAGGCGGGGGGGTGCTTTCATCGGTGCATTTTGCCCGTGTGGCGCAATCAGCCCGGGCCGCGCAGATCGCGCAGCCGCTGGTGCACCGCATCGCCGTCATCCACCGGCAGCTGGTGCTTGGCCTGCAGGTAGTGGTTGGTGAACACGTCCAGGTACGCCTCCAGCGTCTGCGCGGCATGCAGCTCGCCCGCCAGTTCCAGGCACAGCGCGCCCACCTCGGACGTGCAGAAATGGTCCGTGCGGTTGGATCGGCGCAGGTGATAGCGCGACAGCTGCTCGGGCGCCAGGCTGAGCACGGGCAGGTGACTGAGGTACGGGCTCTTGCGGAACATCTTGCGTGCCTCGGGCCAGGTGGCGTCGAGCAGCACAAACAGCGGGCGCTTGCGTGGTTCCAGTTCGACCCCGGCTCGGGGCACCACCACCTCGTGCACCACCCGCTCCGGCGCCACGAACTCCCCAGGAAACACCACATACGGCTGCCACTGCGGGTCGGCCAGCAGCGCCAGCAGGTCCGGGTGCACCTCGGTGCGCGCCCAGCCAAACGCATAGGTGTCGGCTACCACATCAGCAATCAGCCAGCCGGTGTTGCTGGGCTTGAGCGGCTCGATGTCCGCCATCAGCAGGCACATGCCAGCGCGGGTGGGCAGCGCGGGGCGCAGCGCGCAGAGGCAGTGGCTGGGCACCAGGCGGCAGCCCGGGCAGCGCTCGCCCTTGGGGCCGCCCCGCGCCAGAAATGGCTTGGCGCTGCGGGCCAGGCGCTCGGTGCGCAGGCGCGACACCGCATGCGGCGGGGCGATTGCGGCAAGCGCCGTCACTGCCCGCCCGCCTGCTCCAGCGCAAACAGCGGCAGCTCGGCCTTGCGGCTGAGCCACACGCCGCCGCCCAGCTCGATGGCGCCTTCTTGCAGCCCGCGCCGGTACAGGTCGGCGCGGTGGCGGAACACGCGGCTGTCGGTGATCTCTTCATCAATGATGTCGCGCTCAAAGTCCTCGCGCGACACCGCCTCGACATACAGCGCGCCTTTCGTCAGGCGGCCCAGGTTGAGCAGCGCGGCCTTCAGGTCTGGCGGGCTCAGGTAGGGCAGCACGCCCTGGCAGATGACCAGGTCAAACGGCTTGTCGGCCGCGTAGTCGACCACCGAGCCCTGCTGCCACCCAAAACGCTCGCACAGGTACGGGCTGAACTCCACGCCCTGGTAGCTAGCCCCTGGAAAATGTTGCGCCACGATGCCCTTCCACAGCCCGATGCCGCAGCCCACATCCAGCACGCGGTTCACCGGCACGCGCAGGTACTTGAGGTAGCTGCACACAAAGGTGCCCAGCCGCTCCATGTGCGCGGGGTCCACCACGCTGGTCTTTTTGTCAAAGTAAAAGCGCTGGTAGTAGGCCTCGTCAAAAGTGGTGGCGCTGGCGGATTTCAATGGGCGGTCCTTGGGGGGAAAGAGAAGGAAGCGAAGGAGTATCCCGCACCTGGCGCCGGGCGCGCTGTGGCGCGGCACCGGGGAGGGCGAGGCAAGCACCCTGCGCCACGTCGACCCCGCCAGCGGCGCAGTGCTGCCGCAACTGGACAGGCCGCAAGGCGTAGGCGTGAGTGGTCTCGAATCGGACGGCGCCGGCGCAGTTCTACTGCGGCAGCAGCAGCACAGCACAGCAGCGGCAAGGTGCGCGCGGTGTGGCGACCAGGGGGCACAACGGCGGCCTGAAGCCGCCGCGAAAACGAGGTTGCGCGAGATGGGCGCTGGGCGCCTACCCAGGCGGTCAGGCCGCAGCGGGCTTGGGCGGGCGGTGCAGCACGCAGAGCTTGTTGCCGTCCGGGTCGCGCAGGTAGGCCAGGTACAGCTTGCCACCCGGGCCTTCGCGCCAGCCCGGTGGGTCTTCGCAGGTGGTGCCACCATGGGCCACGCCTGCCGCGTGGAAGGCGTCAGCCTGCTCGGGCGACTGGGCGACAAAGCCGATGGTGGCGCCGTTGGCAAAGGTGGCGGGCTCACCGTTGATGGGCGTGGTGATGCAGAAGGTACCCGTGGGGCTGCGATAGAAATACCGGTTCTTGTTGGCCACGCCGGGCGGCACACCCACCGTACCGAGCAGCGCATCGTAGAAATTCCGGGACACCTCCAAGTCGTTCACACCGACCATCACATGACTGAACATAGTTTCTTGTCTCCGTTGTGCCCCGGAGGGGCGGGGGTTGATAGGCACGCGGATGTTACCGACCCGGCCCCCGCCCCGCACGCACGCTGGCGACACAGCCATGCGCGGCAGTCTGGTTTCAGATCAGAATGCCATCTACCGCTTATCCAACAAGCGCTACTAGCTATGAAATTATGAGCAACACCAGCCCACACCACAAGCCCCTGAGCCCCGACTTCACCCCCGTCCCGCTTAACAAGGCGTACCGCCTGCTCAACCACGGCCCCACGGTGCTGGTGTCGGCAGAGCATGCGGGCGTGCAGAACGTGATGGCTGCCTCGTGGGCCTGCGCGCTGGACTTTGCACCGCCCAAGGTGACGGTGGTGCTGGACAAAGCGACCCGCACGCGCGAGCTGGTGGAGGCGAGCGGCGTGTTCGTGCTGCAACTGCCCACCCTGCCCATGGCCGCCATGACAATGGCGCTGGGCACCGACAGCGCCAAGACCCACCCGGACAAGCTGCGGCAACATGGCGTGGAGCTGTTTTACGCCCCCAGCCAGCCCACCGCACCGCTAGTGCAAGGCTGCGCGGCCTGGCTGGTGTGCCGCGTGCTGCCCGAGCCACACAACCAGCAGGCCTACGACCTGTTCATCGGTGAAGTGGTGGCTGTGTGGGCCGACGAGCGCGTGTTCCGCAACGGGCACTGGGAGTTCGACACAGCGCCCGACGAACTGCGAACGCTGCACTACGTGGCGGGCGGGCAGTTCTACGCGACGGGGCCGTCGGTGACCGTGTGAGCTGGCGCAGCGCAGGCGCGCAGTGACTTGGCTACGGAGAGAGCCGCCTTCAGTGAAGGCTGCTCACACTGCCACCCCCAGCTTGCCCAACAACGAATCCGCGCGATAGTTTGATCCGTCGACACCCTCCAGCAGAAACACCGTGGAGTGCGCATGCTGCGCACGCAGCGGAATCAGCGCGGCATAGGCGGGCGAGTCATACCAGGCACGGGTTTGCTGCAGGGAGGGGAAGCGGATGATGATGCAATCGCCGTCGAACGTGCCCTCCTTGGTCTCAGCCCGCGCGCCATGCGCCAGAAAGGCCCCGCCAAACGGCTCAAGCGTCGCGTCGATACGCTGCAGTTAAGCAACGATGTCGGGGCCGAATTGCAGATCGGTCAGCAGGCCAATGGCATAGGCGGGCATGGCGAAACTCCTTGTCGTGTTTCTCATCGGGGCCGCAGCACTGGGGCAGATGTCGGCTTCACGCTGACTTCGGGCCCACCACGACGACTGTAGAAAAACAAACCCGGCGTGGCGATTACCTCCGACGTCACGGCGCAGCGCGCAAACGCGACGCTTGTTAGCGCTGACCCATCCCGCCGGCCCTCGCGCCAAACGTCTCCAACCGCTGGGGTATTGAAGAAAATCGGGCGCCAGCGCTTACCAATTAAGCGTGAATAGCTATCAACTAGATAGCAAACCGCTCATCACCGCACGACTTCCAGAAACTCCGCATCCTGCCAATACCGTTCAAAGTCCTTGTCCGCCATGAACTGCGCGTGGGGCTTGCCCAGGCGGCGGGCGGCGGCGGCGCTTTGCAGCAGGCGGGGCTTGTCGCCGCCCACCGCGTAGTAGCAGGCCAGGTTGTACATAAGCGTGCCGTTGGTCTGCAGCAGTGGGTCGAACGTGGGGCCGATCAGTGTGGCCATCACCTTGTCTGCCAGGTCGCGGTGCTGGGGAGCGTGGATGGCGAAGGCCAGCGTCTGGCTGGCGATAACGCCCTGGTTGTAGGCCACGCTGTTGTCGCCTGTGGTGTGGCTACCGATGTGCGGGTGTACCTGCGCCAGATAGTGCCGCACCAGCGCGGCAGACGACGCAAAGTCGCCCGCGCGGTTGTAGTGGTTTACCAGCTCGGCATAGGCTGCCGTGACGTGCGGCGCCAGGGCGCTGGCGAGGGCGGGCGTGTCTTGCGCCATGGCCTGCGCCTGCTGCAGGAACGCGGGCAGCCCCGTGCGCGCGTTTTTGGTGGCCGCGGCGACCGCAGCTTGCAGTTGCTGGCGCTGCGGCTGGGTGGATGGGGTGGGCGGAGACGTTGGTGTGGTTGTGGACGGCACAGTGCGGGCGGCGCGCTCCACGGGCTGCACCACGTAGGTCAGCCGGGCCTGCAGCAACGGCAGTTGGCGGCTGCCGCTGCGCAGCAGCACCTGGCCCTGGTCCAAAGGGGCTTTCAGGTCGGGCACGCTCAGCACCAGTTCCAGCGGATCTGCGGCAGATGCCTCTTTGCGGCCACGGTTTGCGCGGGCGCGCGTGGCGTCGGCCTTCTTCATCGGGTCTGCGCCTGCAGCCAGCAGACGGTTCATCACCTCATGCGTTTCGGCGTGGGCCAGCTCGACGCGCAGCACCGTGTGGTCGTGCTCTTGGGATGGCGAGCCCCACGTCACGGTCAGCGCAGCAGGCAACTGGTGCAGCGCTGGCCACAGAGCGTCCACCGGCACCGGGGGTGGCCCGTCGCCCGCGTGCGGGCGGGGGGGCGGGCTGCGCAGCCACACATGCGCGGCGGGCAATGCAGCCACGGGCTGCGCCGTAGCGTTGCCACCGCTGCTGCCCACCGCTGGCGGCTGCGCTGCCGCAAACTCCACCGTGCCCGTCACCGGGGCAGAGCGGGTCACCGGCCCTTCAAACACCGGGCGCCATGCGGGCACGGTGCGCTGGGCGGCGGGCATGTCCGCCACACCGCGGGGCCGCACCACATACAGGCCGATGTCTTTTTCGTAGAGCTTGAACAGCGCCGCCTCGCCCTTGTGGTTCAAGTAGCCACGCGGGTGTACGCTGAACCAGGGGCTTGCGCCCGCCAGCGTGTCGGCGGGCTCCCACCAACGCATGTTGTGCATGAAGCCGTATTCGCCGTCCTCATGCGGCACAAACGCCTTGAACTGCACCACCTCACCGCCCACGTGCAGCCTCGTGTGCGCATCGCCAAACCAATAGCGCCCCGGCAGAGAGCCCGGCATGCCCATGGCCTTGAGCACCACACCCGCCGTAGCGCCAAAAAGCTGACCGCCCAGGCCTTCTTCAAGGTGGTATTTGCGCCGGTCAAACTTCACCACGTCCACCCGGGGCCGTGCGTCGCCAGATCCTGCAAAGCTCTGTGGGTCCACCTCCGTCCACGCGCGGCGCGCAGGCGGCAGTCCTTCAAAACAGGTGGCTTGCCAGCGCAGCGCATCGGCTGAATGCGTGCGCTGGTGGCACCAGGTGTCCACCTTGTCGATGTGGCGCGTGAGGTCCATCTTGTGGGCCTGGCCGTTGGCCCATACGTAGGCCCAGGCGGCGGCGTTGTCGGGCTTGTTGCCCTCCTTCTTGCCAAACTCCACCACCTCGGCCTTGGCCAGCGCCGCCACCACCTCGGCGTGCGACAGGGCATTGCCATCCACCAGCGCGCCATAGGCCTTGCGCTGCGGGCTGCCGGTAAACACCCAGTCCACAAAATGGTCGGGGGTAAACATCACACCGGATGTGAACAGCGAGCCCTGCACGCGCAGCGTGTCCTGCAACACGCCCTGGTCGCTGAACTTCCACAAGTAGCCCCCGGCCGCCGCCACCACCCGCCGCGTGCGTGGCACCACAAACATGCCGTCCACATGGCCATGCAGCACCTTGCGCACCTCCAGCGTGGCCGAGCCCGCGGTGTTGTCAGACAGGCGAGGGAACGCATCCTGTGCGGGCCCGTTGGCAAGCGCCGAGGTTGTCATGGTCATCGCGAGCAGGGTGAAGGCACCGAGAGAGCGGAGCAGGAAGATGGGCATGGCCCTGGCCCTCCCTGCTTTACTCCCCATCCAAAAGCCCTACCTGCTTGATGTCCGCAAACTTGGCCGCCATCGTCGGGTTGCCACGGGTCAGCTTCTTGATCGTCAGGTCTTCGGCCTTGTCGTTGGCCAGGCGCAGATTGTTGGCCGACTTGTGCAGCGCCTCCTTGGTCTTCTCCAGGTCCTTGATGGCCTCATCAATGCGCTTGATGGCTTCTTCGAACCCGTCGGACGCCAGGCGCCAGTTGCGCCCAAAGGCGCCCTTGAACTCCTCCAGCTGCGATTCGAACTTGGTGATGTCCAGGTTCTGCGCCTTCACCAGCGCCAGCTCTGACTTGTACTGCAGCGACTTCATCGAGGCATTGCGGAGCAGCGTGATGATGGGGATGAAGAACTGCGGCCGCACCACGTACATCTTGGGGTAGCGGTAGAACATGTCGACGATGCCGGTGTTGTACAGCTCGTTCTCGGGCTCCAGCAGCGACACCAGCACCGCGTACTCGCAGTTTTTTTCAGTGCGGTCCTTGTCCAGCTCCTTCAAGAAATCTTCGTTGCGCTTCTTCGTGGCCGTCTCGTCGCTCTCGTTCTTCATCTCAAACATGATCGAAACGATCTCGTTGCCCGCCTCGTCCGCATCGCGAAAGATGTAGTCGCCCTTGCTGCCGCTGCGTGCGTCGTTGTCCTTCTCGAAATACGCACGGGGAAATGCCGTGGCGCGGATGCGGTTGAACTCCGTCTCGCAGTGCTGCTCCAGCGTCTCGCCCACCATCTTGGTCGACAGGCGTGCCTTCATGTCCCGCAGCCGCGCAATCTCGCCGTCACGGTCGCGCAGCTGCAGGGCGAACTGCTCCTTAATGGCGGCCTCCTCCAGCTGCTTTTTCACCACCACCAGGTTCAGGTCGTTCTTGAGTTCATCGCGCTCCCGCGCCACCACCGTGACTGCCTCGGTCACCGCCAGCCTGCGCACTACCTCGCCTGCTTCCAGCTGCGATTTCAGCTGCTGAATCTCCGCGTCCTTCTTGGCGGCCACGCTTTGCAGCTCCTGCGCCAGCCGCGCTTGCGCCAACTGATCCGCTGTTTGCTGCGCTTGCCGCACGCGCTCCAGCTCGTTTGAGATGGCATCGCGCTGCTTTTCCACCGCGCTCAGGGCCTGCGCCACCGCCAAGTCGCGCTCCACCGCGCCCGCACCCAGCTGGGCCTTCAGGGCTTGAATCTCGGAGTCTTTGGCGGCCGTCGACTTCTGCAGCTCATTGGCCACCTGGGCCTGCGCCAGCGCCACCGCATTGCGCTTGTCCTGCTCGGCCAGCTCCAGCCGCTCGTGCAACTGCGCGCTGAAATCCGCGTCGCGCACCTGCTTCAGGATGTCGGCGTACCCGGTTTCGTCCACCTTGAACGCCTTGTTGCAGTGGGGGCAGATGATGTCGTGCATGGCGGTCACCGTGTGTCTTGTTTCGTTGGGTGGGGAGCATAGCGGGCAGGAGCGTGGGCGGACTATGTGCTTGTAGACACCTGCCTGGACCAAGTCCGCTTTATGGCCGGGCTGCGAATGCGTTGTCAGCCGGCCGTCTGAGGCGGCAGTTCCTGCATCGAGCCCATCTTGCTGATCACCAGGTCAATGAAGGCAGACACCGCCAAGGGCAGGTAGCGGCGGCTGGGGTAGACCATGTGCACGCCGTGCCCCAGCCGGTGGTACTGCGGCAGCACAGGCACCAGCAGCCCAGCGCGCAATTCACGCTGGGTCAGGGTAGAGGGCAGCAGCGCAATGCCCAAGCCCGCCAGCGCGGCCTTGCGCAAGGCCTGCGCCGTGTTGCCGCTGAAACGGCCCGCCACCTGCACTTCGGCCGGTGCTCCGTCCGGCCCTGTCACGCGCCAGGTGGCCTTGCCGCTGGGGTGGCTGAACACCAGGCAGTCGTGGTCTACCAGGTCTTGCAGCGTGGCCGGAACGCCCTGGCGGGCGATGTAGGCCGGGCTGGCCACCAAGCCATCGTTTCCCGCGTCCAGCACCCTGCGGGCAAACAGCCCCGAGTCTTCCAAAATGCCGCCCCGAAACGCCACATCAATCCGATCTGCAATCAGGTCGGCGCGGCCGTCGCTCAGCACAAAGTCCACCCGCACCTTGGGGTGCGCGACCAGAAACTCGGTCAGCCACTCCATCGCAAAAAAGTCCAGAAAGTCGGCCGGTGCCGCCACCCGTACCAAGCCGCTGGGCTCCTGGTTCACGGCCAGCAACTCCTCGCCCGCGTCCATCAGCCCCTCTACCGCGCCGCTGCAGCGCTCCAGAAACACCTGCCCCGCGCTGGTGAGCGTGAGGTTGCGGGTTGACCGCTGCATGAGCCGAGTGCCCAGCTGCGCTTCAAGCTGCTGCACCCGGCGGCTCAGGGTGTTGGGCGGCACGCCCAGGCGGCGCGAGGCCTCGGCAAAGCTGCCGCAGCGCACCACCTGCACAAAGATGGCCACGTCGTTCAGGTCCAGCATGGGCACATTCCTTCTATTTATGGACGAGTGCAATCATATTGCGCTATCTAGTCAATCAATCGATGAATTTTTAAGCTACAGGCATTACTTCAACACCTCCAAGGTACCCCTGATGTCTGCACCCGCTACCGCCCCCCGCGCCATCGCCCACCGCACCCGGGGCACCACGCACGGCCCCATCACCCGGCTCATGAGCCCTGGGGACCTGGGCCAGGCGCTCAAGCCCTTCATCTTTTTGGACCTGGTGCATTTCACGCCCGGCGCAGCGCAGCAGGGCTTTGGCATGCACCCCCACTCGGGCATTGCCACCGTCACGTTCTTGTCGGAAGGCGATGTGCGCTACGAAGACAGCACCGGCCAAGCGGGCCTGCTGCCTGCGGGTGGCGTGGAATGGATGCGGGCAGGCAACGGCGTGTGGCACACCGGTGCCCCCGTGGGCGATGCACCGGGCGTGGGCTTTCAGCTGTGGGTGGCGCTGCCTGCCGCGCTAGAAAACGCCCCTGCCCAAAGCCAGTACCTCGCCCCCGAGCTGGTGCCCCAGGTGGGCCCGGTGCGGGTGCTGCTGGGCGAGTACGGCGCAGCACACAGCCCCGTGGCAGCGCCTGAGGGCATGACCTATCTGGCCGTGCAGTTGGCCCAGGGCGAACGCTGGACCTACACCCCGCCCCCAGGCCACACCGTGGCGTGGGCGGCGGTGGCCAGCGGCGCGCTGACGGCGGGCGAAGCCATTGCCGCTGGCGAGCTGGTGGCGTTTGAGCCCTCCGGCCAAAGCATCGACTTTGTGGCCACCGACGCCACCACCTTTGTGCTGGGCTCTGCCGTGCCGCATCCGCACAAGCTGGTCATGGGGACTTACTCCGTGCACACCAGCCAGGCGGCGCTGCGGCAGGGCACCACAGAAATCCGGCGCATTGCCGGGCAACTGCGCCAAGCCGGGCGGCTGGGTTAATCCCTTTCACACCTCTCACACCTCTCTCCACATTCGACTTTTCACCGTTTCCTTTCCCTCCACCCACTTCACTCATTGACCAAGGAAATCATCATGAACATCGGCATCATCGGCTCTGGCGCACTCGGCTCTAACGTGGCACGCGCATTGGCCAACAAGGGCCTGTCGGCCACCCTCTCTACCCGGCGCGGCCCAGAGTCTTTGGCCACGCTGGTGGCCGAACTGGGCCCCACCATCAAGGCGGGCACCGTGGCAGAAGCTGCCGCCGCAGACATCGTGCTCGTAGCAGTGCGCTGGGAAGACCTGGGCCAGGCCCTGGGCCCCCTGCCCGCCTGGAACGGCCGCATCGTCATCGACGGCACCAACCCCGTGGAGTTTTTGGAGCCCAACTCGCCCGCCACCCAAGACCCCAGTAACCCGCTGGCGGCCTACGGCATCAAGGCCATTGACCTGGGCGGCCGCTCGTCCAGCGAAGTGTTCAGCGAATTCGTGCCCGGCGCCCGCGTGGTCAAGGCGTTTAACCACCTGGATGTGAACGTGCTGGCCCAGCCCCAAGTGTCAGGTGGCCAGCGCGCCATGTTCTATGCGGGCGACGACGCCGCCGCCAAGGCCGAAGTGCGCAAGGTGCTGGACGCCATCGGCTACTTCCCGGTAGACCTGGGCACGCTAGCCGTGGGCGGGCGTTTGTCTGAACTGCCGTTTGGCGCGTTGTCGGCCAGCCAGTTCATCAAGATCTGAGGGGGTGCCTGCAAGGGCACTTTCAGGGCCCCAGATACCTTGCGAAACGCAAAGCGCCTGGGGCCTGCGGCAATCCGAAATTCCGGAACAACGACCAATTCCAGGAATACCCCGGCACTCAGCTTCTCAGGGCTTCAGCGCAGGCTGCTCCCAGCCTGGCACGTTCACCGCGTAGCGCGTGGCCTTGCCTACCCCCTCTACGCGCAGCAAGCCGTAGGCCAGCAGATCGCTCAGGTCGCGCGTGGCGGTGGCTTTGGATGCGCCGGTGATCTTGGCGTACTTCTCATTGGTCATGCCACCCAGGAATCCGCCACCCGTGCCTGCGTGCCCTGCCTCCAGCAGGCGCTCCAGCACCTTGCGCTGGCGCTCATTGGTCTGGCACCGCGCCGCACGCAGGCGAAACTGCGCTTTGTCCGCCGCATCCCGCACCACGGCTTGGCTGGCGACGCAGGCGTGGGTAAACGCTTGCACAAACCACTGCACCCAGAGCGTAGCGTCTATCGCATCGGCATCCGGTGCCACACTGCGCAGGCGCTGCACATGGTTCAGCGCGTCGTAGTAGGCAGCGCGGGTTTTCAGCATCTGGTGCGCCAGGCCGTACACCCGCACCAGTGCAGGGCTGGTCTGGGGGTCTTGCGCCACCATGTCTTGCGCCAACGCCATGTCGGTCAAGGCGCGACCCACGCGGCCATTGCCATCCTCAAACGGGTGGATCGACTCAAACCACAAATGCACCAGCGCCGCGCGGGCAATGCCATTGACTGCGGAGCCCGTTGTGGCAATACCAGCAGTGGCGGCGCCAGCGGGGCGCGTGCCTTCAAACCAAACCACAAAGCGGTCCATCTCGGCAGTGACCTGCGCAGACGGCGGCGCCTCGTAGTGCACCACTTCGCGCCCCAACGCGCCGCTCACGATCTGCATGGCATCGGCATGGTCGCGCACGCGCCCCAACGCAATGCGCGTGATGCCCGACGTGCCCCCAGGAAACAGCGCCGACTGCCAACGGCACAGCCGGTCCAGGTCCAATACGGCACCGTGGTTGGCCAGTGCGTCTTGCATCACCTGCACCAAGCCTTCCGCAGACCGGTCAGTGCCCGGCGCATCGGCCAACTGAAGCCGGTGCGCCACCGACGAGCGCAGTGATTCGACATTGAGCTGCTCGCCCTCAATGGCGGCCGTAGCCAGCGCCTCTTGCACCCACAACTCGCGCTGCACCGCGTTGGCTTGCTCCAACCCAATGGCGCTCAGCAGCCCCAGCAACCGCCCCTGCTCCAGCCGGGCTTGCTCCAGCGAGGGGGCCAGAACGGCGGCATCGAACGTGAGCTGCGGCCATGCGCGGTGCTGCCAGATGTAGCGGGGCGTTGAGGGCGTGGTGAGGGTGGGCATGACGCGTATTTTGAACGATACGACTCAAAAAATGAGGTGTATTTTTATAAATGTGGCTCAACCAGATGAAAACCGCCATCGCTTCGGCTTACCGCAGCGCGCGCTGCGCTTTACGTTCCCGCAGCTATGGCCTGAGGCGGAGGCGGATTCGGCGAATTTTCAAGGTCAAATTGGCCTCCTTCGCTTATCCATAAAGCGCTAGCAGCTATCAAAACCATATCAAGCCGCGCCCGCAACGCTACAAGCCGCCGACGCTGGCGCTACGCCTGCCCTCCCCTGCAGCCCCGTAGAGTAAATTGCACCGCATGCCCCAAGCACCCGCTTCCCCCACATCCACCGCCTCCCCGGCATCCCTCATCGACTCCCGCCAAGCCGCATGGCGCCTGCTGACCACGCTGGGCCTCGTCGTACTGGGCAACAGCAGCATGTATGTGGTGTCGGTGGTGCTGCCTGCGGTACAAGCCGAGTTTGGGGTGGGCCGTGCAGATGCATCGCTGCCCTACACGCTGATGATGGTGTGCCTGGGGCTGGGCGGGCTATGGACGGGGCGGATGGCCGACCGGCATGGACTGATGCCGGTGCTGTCGTTGGGCGCAGTGGCGGTGTGTGGCGGGTTTGTGTGGGCGGGGCTGTCGGGCAGCATCTGGATCTTTGGGCTGGCGCATGGGTTGATGGGATTGATTGGTGCGTCGGCCACATTTGCACCGCTGCTCGCCGACACGGCGCTGTGGTGGAACAAGCGGCGTGGCATTGCGGTGGCGATTTGCGCCAGCGGCAACTACATTGCGGGCGCGCTGTGGCCGCCCATCGTGCAGCACGGCATTGAGGCGATTGGCTGGCGCCACACCTATGTGCTGATGGGGCTGGTGTGTGGCGTGGGCATGCTGCTGTTGGCGCTGCGCATGCGGCAGCGGGCGCCGTTGGTGTTGATGGATGTGGCTTCGTCTGCGGCGCCTGCGTCGTCACCTTTGGCAGGGGAGGCTGCGGCGGGTGCGGCTGCCCATTCTTCTACCGCTACTGCTGCACGCGCTCCTTCGGTTGCCCCAGCCATCGACCGCAGCCGCCCGTTTGGCCTGCGTCCGGTGCATGCGCAGTTGCTACTGTGCGTGGCGGGTGTGGCGTGCTGCGTGGCCATGGCGATGCCGCAGGTGCACATCGTGGCGTATTGCACCGACCTGGGTTTTGGCGCGGCGCGCGGGGCCGAGATGCTGTCGCTGATGCTGGCGTGCGGCATTGTCAGCCGCCTGGTGTCGGGCGTGATCTGCGACCGCATTGGCGGCGTGCGCACGCTGCTGCTCGGGTCGGCGTTGCAGGGGGTGGGGCTGATGCTGTTTTTGCCGTTTGACGGGCTGGTGCCGCTGTATGTGATCTCGGCGATGTTCGGCCTGTTCCAGGGCGGCATCGTGCCTGCCTACGCGATCATCATCCGCGAGTATTTCGCGCCGCAAGAGGCGGGTGCCCGGGTGGGCGCGGTGATCATGGCCACGCTGATCGGCATGGCGCTGGGGGGCTGGATGTCGGGCTGGATTTTTGACGTGACGGGCAGCTACCACGCGGCGTTCATCAACGGCATGGGGTGGAACCTGCTGAACCTGTCGATCATGGGGTGGCTGTATTGGCGGGTGCGGGGGCAGGGGGCGGTGCGGGGGGCTTCGCAGCCGGGTTAGCGCAAGCCCATCGCTTGACGGTTGGCGGCGATGTGTCCATGTCGTGTTCCGCCGTACAACCGGTGATGTTCTTGTCGAGAGGCCTTGTGGCTATTGCAGAAGTCCCCCAATACTCACACGCGACCCAATACTGCTGAGTAGACGGCGAGAAGATCCACTGAGAGCTCAGCGTCTTTCCTCGACGCTGCTGCCGGTGCGGTGCTTGTTGCACCAGTAGTTCCGGGGGGCCTTCGTAAAACGCGATATTGAAAAGGGGGTGGCTGTCATTGCTGCTGCGCACCTGCCAGCCGGGTGCCACCTTGTCCGAAGGCGTTTGCTGCACTTGCAGGGAGCGCGGACATACACTTTCGGAAGGCGAAAGCGCCGCACCGGCAGGCTGCTGCGCCCAGGCAGAAGAAGCCGCTCCAAGCGCGATGAGAATGACTGCGAGGGTTTTTTTACAAGGCATGACGATTACTCCACCACTGAGAAGGCGTCACCATTGCCGCTGGGATCAACGAAGTTACCGTTCTTGTCCTTGCCCTTGAAGATCAAGACGCGCTTACGGATTTTTCCGCTGCCGGTCCATTGGTCCACCACGGTTATTCCAGACGCATCCTGAGAAACATACAGCGCTGCGTGATTGCCGGTGGGTTTGTTCGGATACTTGCCATTGACGAAAGTAGCGATGGCTGTGCCCTTGGTGAGCAGCATATTGCCCCTGACCACAGCCCCTTCTCGCCACAACGATGTGGCTGGCGCACGGGCATGTTTTTTGACAAGCTCAACGCACTGTTGGGTTCCCACGAGCGGCCCTCCGGCGAGCGACTCGGGGTCCTCAAAAATATAGGGCATACATGACTTTCACAGAGGAGGGTTAGGCGCGCACCGAACTGGGTACGGGGGGTGGCAATAGCTCAAGCTGGGCGAGTCTAGAAGCCAAAATACGCGCCAAAACGTGAAAGATGCAACCAGTTGCGGATTGCCCCGACCCGCCCGCTACCTCTGCAAATACCGCCCCGCCAGCTCCTTCTGCGCAGCCGCATCCACCCCCAGCACATCCACCAGATACGGCTGCACGCCGCCAAAGTCGTTGTCGACCATGTCCAGCGCAGCGTTCAGAAACTCTTCTTGCACGCGCCACAGCACGGCCAGCACTTCTTCAGGCGC
This sequence comes from Acidovorax sp., assembly GCF_046314175.1. GTDB lineage: Bacteria > Pseudomonadota > Gammaproteobacteria > Burkholderiales > Burkholderiaceae_C > Acidovorax. Next base: position 21,078 of record NZ_JBKBXG010000050.1, read on the forward strand.
GTGGCTGCCCATGCCAGCGGGGCGCTGGTAGAGGCTGTTGGTGAGCAGGTAGTCGTGCATGACCACGTCGCGCGGCACGCCCAGGGTGAGCAGGATGAGGGCAGCGGCAAAACCGGTGCGGTCTTTGCCTGCGGTGCAGTGGAAGACGGTGGGGGTGTCGCTGGCCAGCAGCAGGCGAAACAGCTCGGCAAAACGCGGAGCGTTGTCGTGCACAAAGCCTCGGTAGGTGTCTTGCATCAGCCCCACGGCGTCTTGCGCGGTGATCTGGTGGCCGGTGCGCTGCAGCTCTAGCGCGCGCTGGACCACGGTGGGTTCGATGTGGAGGGGGTGGTAGGCGATGCCGGGCAGCGCGTAGGCATAGGCGGCGCTTTCGGCCTTGCCCCTAAAGTCCACTGCGCGCGACACGCCGAGGTCTGCCAGCAGGGCCTGGTCCTGTGCGGTGAGTGCCGCCAGGTGGTCTGAGCGAAAGATGCGCCGCCATTTCACCTGTTGCCCGCCGTGGCCGATGTAGCCGCCCAGGTCGCGAAAGTTGGTGGCGCCCATCATGGGCAGGGATCGGGTGGGGGCTTGCTGCGGCATGGTGCGAGGTGCGCGGTCAGTGAGGAGAGGGGTACAGGATAGTCGGGCTGTGTGGCAACCGCCTGTCGCGCGGGTGGCTGGGGGGTCTGATCGGTTGAGACGTGGACGGCCGCAACGGCAATGCGCCTGCGCCTCGCTACGGATGGCGCGTGTGCAAAATTGCGGAATGCTCCACCAGCGCTTTGTTCCCGCCCCACCCGACCTGCAGCCCTGGCTGGAGGCGACCGTGGTGGTGGACTGCCCTGCAGAGCTGGCGCAGTCGCAGTTTCCGGCGATGGTGACGAGCATGCTGGTGGTGCGGCGGGCAGGGCAAGTGATCTGCCACGGCGCGCAGGTGCCAGCGGCGGCGTGGATGAGCGCCAGCACCTGCGCCACGGTGTATGCACACCAGGGCCGCGTGCACGCCGTCGGGCTGTTGCTGCGGCCCGAGGCAGCGGCGGCGCTGTTTGCTGGCGCATGCGGGGCGGTGAACGCGATTCGCCCCATGGCTGAACTGGCGGGCACCCGGTGGGCTGCGGTAGAGCGCGGCGTGCTGGCGGCGGCAGACGATGATGCCCGGCTGGACGTGTTGTGCCAGTTCATCCGCGCCACCGCTGCACCGCCGTCTGATTGCGAGGTGCGGCGGCTGCAGGCGTTGGCACTGCTGACCGCGGCCTGCCGTGCCGATGAAGGCGCCGGTCAGCACATGGGCCTGAGCAAGCGCCAGTTTGAACGGCGTTTTGTGGCGCACTGGGGCATGGCGCCCAAGCAGTTTCAGGTGATTGCGCGGCTCAACAGTACGCTGTGGCACGCCCTTGCCAACGCGCCAAGCGGCCAAGGTGCCGAACTGGCGGTGGACCAGGGCTACTACGACCAGTCGCACATGGGGCGCGATGTGCGCAGGCTGGCGGGCCAACCGCTGCAGGCGCTTGTGCAAGACACGCGCACGCCACTCAGCACGCACTGGCCTTTGCAGATAGGCGCACAGACGCAGCCGAAACCGCTGCATAAAACATGTCAGGAATCTCAGTCCTCAGCGGGGGCGCGCAGGCGATAAGCCAGATAAAGCGGCATCGCAAACGCCAGGCTGATGCAAAAGCAGGCAGCGATCCAAGCCCAGCGCCACGAGCCCAGGCTGCGGTCGGCCACAACCCAGACGGAAAACGCCACGGCGGCTAGGTACACGTCGAGGGTGATGCCGGTGGTCAAAGGGTTGGCAAATGCGTCCCGCCAGAAGACATCGGGCATCACGCTGCCGCCCGCCAAAAAGTACACCGCGTTGAAGTACCAGGGCACGGCCAGCCCCACAAAGGCCAGCAGCAGGAAGAAGGCGCGCAGGTGCTTTTTTTGCATCGGTTCGATCAGCCCCACGGATGGGCTGGTAGTAGTGAATCAATGCGGCGATTGGACGCGGGGAGCACCCCTGCTGGATAGGAAAAAACCGACATGCGCAGCGTGGCGCGCGCATGTACGTAGCCAGCGCGCGGCGTGTGCACAGCGTATCCACCTGCTGGCAGCGCCGCCGTGGCAAAGCCAGCGGCGGCGCGCCCTTGGGGCCGATTTACTTGCCTTGCACGTACGCGTTGCGCGCCGTCACTGCCAGGTCAGGGTAGTTGGCAAACACGCCGTCCATACCCATGTCCAGGAACTTGCGGAAGTCGGCAGCGGCCAGGGTGGCGTCGGCTTGGGCAAAGGTCCAGCCGTGCACCTTCAGGCCTGCGGCGTGCGCCTGGTCGATGAAGGCCTTGGTAACGGGGTAGGTGGTGTTGTTGATGAGCACGCCCACGCCTTCGTTGAAGGCGGCCACGTCTTTCAGCGCAAGCATCTGCACGCCGCTGGCGCCGGTGACGCCCATGCGCGGGGTGCCGTCGGCAGCGGCGGTGGCCACGCCCAGCAGCACCTGGGGCATCTTGTTGTTCTGCGCGATCTGCTTGGCGCGCAGGCTGCGCAGTGTGGCGTCGCTGAACGACTGGATGTAGAGCTTGCTGTTGGCGTTGTAGCCGTTGGCGTTCAGCGTCTTCAAGATGCCGTCTTCCATCACAGGGTCGGCCTGTTTGGCCTCGGGGTAGATGCCTACTTCGCGGCCCACGGCGGTGCTTTGCTTTTTGGCAAAGTCCACCACTTCCTGAAAGGTGGGCACAGCAAACGGGGTAGCGGCACTGGGGGTAAAGCCGGGGTAGCTGGTCTTGCCGGTGCTGGTGGGCACTACGGTCAGGGTCTTGATTTCGGCCAGGGTGAAGTCAGACACCTTGTAGCCGCCATTGCGCTGCGCGAACAGCGCAGCCACGTTGGTGGTGCGGGTCAGGGTGTCGTCGTGGATGGCGACCAGCGCGCCGTCTTTGGTGAGCTGCAGGTCGGGCTCGATGAAGTCGACGCCCATGCGGATGGCCAGCTCGTAGCCGCCTAGCGTGTGCTCAGGCAGGTATCCGCTGGCGCCGCGGTGGGCAATGACCTGGGGTTGGGCGGGTGCGTCGTTGTCGCTGCCGCCGCAACCGGCGATGAACAGGGCAGACAGGCAGACTGCGGCGAGGGAGAAGGCTTTCATGGCGAGCAGGTCCAGATTTTGATAAAGAGGCGGACTCTATCGGCGCACCGTGGCAGTGGCGTGACATGTGCGCGCAGCGCAGACACGGGCGGGACAGGCAGGTAAACACTGCCATGACGCCCAAGCGGAGACCCGGCGCGTATGCAGTCAGCTACTGCGGCAGCGAGGTCACGGCGCCGTCCACCGGCAGCTCCTGGCTGCCCTTGGGGCAGGGCTGGTCGGTGTAGGTGGTGCGGCCATCGCGCACACATTTGCGCGGCTGCGGGGCCAGGGGCTCGGATGCGGCGCCTTTTGCAGAGCGGGCCTGTGCGGCGGGCTGCTGCTTGCCGGGCGGCAGGGTGTCGGCACCGGGTCGGGTGATCTTCTTCCAGGCCTGCTCAGACCAGGGCCCGGCGTGGGGCAGCCACTGGTCCGAGGTCCACCACGCAGCGGCAGCCGCAGCCACCAAGGCCACCGCGATGACGGTGAGGACCGTGCGTTCGGTACGGCTGCGCATGATGGTGCGACCGGTTACCGGCTGTGTGACCGCACCCCGCGCATCAGCGCGTGCGCTCCCGGGTCACGCCCACATCGACGTCGCCGAACACGGTGACGCCGCTGGCGCCCTGCTGTGGGCTGGCGGGGTCGCTGGAGCGCGCAGAACCTGGCGTGCTGCTGCAACCGCCCAGCGCGCCAACAACTGCGAAAGCCACCAGCGCGGCGCGCAAAGAGCCCCCAGAGCCCCTAACGGGCGATGCTGTGGATTCAGAGCCTTGTTGCTTCAACCTTCACCTCCGAGGTGGTTGCCCAAAATACCTGCCAGCTCGAACATGCCTGCCGAGTCCTTGCCGAACACGGCGCGCAGCTTGTCGTCGGCAACGATGGTGCGCTTGTCCTTGGGGTCTTGCAGGTTGTGGGCCTTGATGTATTCCCACATCTTCTTGACCGCCTCGGGCCGCGCTACGGGTTCGGCACCGATCACGGCGGCCAGGGCGGCGCTGGGGGCTTTGCCTGCGGCGGCCTTGCGCGGTGCCTTGGCGGCAGCGGTCTTGGTGGCGGGGGCTTTCTTGGCGGCGGCAGGTTTTGCGGTTTTTTTGGCTGCAGCGCTTGTCTTGCCTGTCTTGGCAGCTATCGTTTTAGCAGCAGCGCCTGGGCGTGGCGGGAACTTGGATGGCGCAAACTCAAAGTTAACCTTGCCCGCCTCTTTGTCCCACGCCAGGTGGGCCTTGAAGGCGCGGCGGGTGCGCATGCTCACGAACTTGTCGAGCAGGTCGGTCTTGCCGGTGTCCAGCAGCTTGGTCATCTGCTCGCGCTCCACCGGCTGTTGCAAGATGATCTTGCCGCTCTTGAAGGTGCAGCTCGGTGTGGGCTGCGCAGCGGTGGGCACGGCCTTGCTGCACACATAGTTGCTACCGTGCTCGTGCACTTCGGACCCGCAGATCGGGCAGGCACCCAGCGATGCGTCTTCAAACTCCACGATCTCGCCGGACTCTTCGCCCTTCTTGTCGTCGCCAAAGTCGAATTCGAGCTTGTAGTTGTGCGCCTCGTCGTCGTACTTGATGACGATCTCAGACGTGAAGGGCCAGCCTGCCTTGGAGCGGAAGCCCTCCAGCGGGCCAATCTTCTTGTCGCGCAGCAGGGCATTGGCCTCGGCAGTTTCAAAGGTGCGGCCTGCGGGCGACTTGCCAAAGCTGAAGCCGCAGCCCTCGACACCTGCCTTGCCCACGCAGGCAAAGCGGCGGTAGTTCTCTTTGACCACGCCGCCGCAGTTGGGGCACGGCGATTCGAGCGTGGCGTAGTCGCCCGGAATGGTGTCGCGGTCGTATTCCTTGGCCTTTTTCACCATGCGCTCGGTCATGGTGGCAATGCCGGCCATGAAGTCTTCGCGGCTGAGCAGGCCCTTTTCCATTTGCGAGAGCTTGAACTCCCATTCGCCGGTCAGGTCGGCGCGGCAGAGCTCTTCGACCTCCAGCCCGCGCAGCAGCGTCATCAGCTGAAACGCCTTGGCAGTGGGGATGATCTCGCGGCCTTCGCGCAGCATGTACTTTTCAGTCAGCAAGCCTTCGATGGTGGCCGCGCGCGTGGCAGGTGTGCCCAGGCCTTTTTCCTGCATGGCTTCGCGCAGCTCTTCGTCGTCGATCTGCTTGCCCGCGCTTTCCATGGCGCCGAGCAGCGTGGCTTCCGAATATCGCGCGGGGGGCTTGGTCTTGAGGCCCTTGGGGTCCACGGCCACGGTGTTGACGCTTTCGCCTGGCTTCACAGGCACCAGGTTCTGGCCCTTGTCGCCGTCCTTACCGCCTTCGACTTCTTCGGCCGCTTCTTTGCCGTAGATGGCCAGCCAGCCCGGCTTGACCAGCACCTTGCCTTCGGTCTTGAAGCTGTGGGGCGCCACGGTGCTGATGCGCGTGGTGACGGTGTATTCGGCACTGGGGAAGAACACCGCCATGAAGCGGCGCACGACCAGGTCGTACAGCTTTTGCTCGGCCTCGCTCAGCCCGCTGGGCGCCTGCAGTGTAGGGATGATGGCAAAGTGATCGCTCACCTTGCTGTTGTCGAAGATGCGCTTGGACGGCCGGATGTAGTTGTTGTTGAGTGCCGTAAGCGCGTGCGGCGCCAGGTGGCGCATGCCGCTGTCGGCCAGCATCTCAAACGTCTGCTTGGCCACGGGCAAATAGTCCTCGGGCAGCGCGCGCGAGTCCGTACGGGGGTAGGTCAAAGCCTTGTGGCGCTCGTACAGGCTTTGCGCCAGGGCCAGCGTGGTCTTAGCGCTAAAGCCGAACTTGCCGTTGGCCTCGCGCTGCAGGCTGGTCAGGTCAAACAGCAGGGGCGACGCTTGTGTGGTGGGCTTGCTCTCTTCGGTGACGGTGGCCTGCTTGCCGCGCACGGCGTTGGCGATGGACGTGGCCTCGGCGGCAGACCAGACGCGGTCGGCGCGGGCTTCTACGTCTTCCGATTTTTTCCACTTGGGGTCGAACCACTTGGCGGGGTATTCGCCCGCCTGGGCGCCAAACGTGGCGTGGATTTCCCAGTAGTCGCGGCTGATGAACTTGCGGATTTTTTCCTCACGCTCCACCACCAGCGACAGCGTGGGCGTCTGCACCCGGCCCACGGTGGTCAGGAAGAACCCGCCATCGCGCGAGTTGAACGCCGTCATGGCGCGGGTGCCGTTGATGCCCACCAGCCAGTCGGCTTCAGACCGGCTGCGCGCGGCGTGCGCCAGGCCTGCCATTTGCTGCTCGGTGCGCAGGGCGTCAAAGCCGTCGCGGATGGCCTGGGGCGTCATGGACTGCAGCCACAGCCGCTTGACGGGCTTGCCGAGCGGCTTGCTGCCACCGGCGTATTGCTCGATCAAACGGAAGATCAACTCGCCCTCGCGGCCCGCGTCACAGGCGTTGATGAGTTGCGTCACGTCCTTGCGCTTGGCCTGCTTGACCACCGCGTTCAGGCGCGTCTTGGTCTTGTCCACGGGCTTCAAATCAAAGTACGGCGGGATCACGGGCAGGTGCGCAAAGCTCCACTTGCCACGCTTCACATCAAATTCTTCGGGCGCCTGGATCTCTACCAGGTGGCCCACGGCGCTGGTGACTACGTAGCGGTCGTTTTCAAAGTGGTCGTCATGTTTCTCAAACTTGCCGGCCACAGGTGTCAGGGCGCGCACGATGTCTTGTGCGACGGAGGGTTTTTCTGCAATTACCAGGGTCTTGGTCATTTTGGGGCTCTCGCCAGTCATTCTGGTTGCCCGGGTTCCGGGCGCTTCTACAATTCGGCTCTTACGCGCACGTACACGCACACACGCGCACGCACACATGCGTGTGCACTATCAAGTTAACAGAGTTTTTGCCATGCCCCGCTCCGCATCGCCCGCCGCCCCCGCCCTTGCACCGGGCCGCCGCATCCAGACCCGGCGCTCGGGCGTCCATGGCAAGGGCGTGTTTGCCGTGCAGGATATTGCGGAGGGCGAAGTCCTTGTGGAGTACACGGGTGAAGTGATCGGCTGGCAGGAAGCGCAGGACCGCCACCCGCACGACCCCCTGCAACCCAACCATACGTTTTACTTTCATGTGGATGAAGACCACGTGATCGACGCAAAGTTCGGCGGCAACTCGTCGCGCTGGATCAACCACAGCTGCAACCCCAACTGCTACGCCGACGAACGTGACAACCGCATCTTCATCACCGCGCTGCGCAATATCAAGGCGGGCGAAGAGCTGAACTACGACTACGGCCTGATCATTGAAGAGCGCTACACCCCGAAGCTCAAGGCCGAATACCCCTGCTGGTGCGGCAGCAAGAACTGCCGGGGCACGCTGCTGGCACCCAAGCGCGGCTGGGCGCCGCCGGTGCCGCTGCTGCCATCCAAGCCCTTGCCCACCCAGTCGCCCGCCAAAAAAGCCAAAGCGCCCAAAACAGCCAGGCCGCAAGGTCGTAGCCAGTGAGCGCCGCCGCCCCCATCCGATGGCCCGCCGAGGCCATCTGGGAAGCAGTATCACCCGTGTTACCCGGTTTTACGGTGGAGGTGCTGCCCACCATCGACTCGACCAACACCGAACTCATGCGCCGCGCGCGGGTGGGCCAGTGCGAGCCCACGCTGCTGGTGGCCGAGCAACAGACCGCCGGGCGCGGGCGCCTGGGGCGCGTGTGGCAGAGCGATGTGGGGGCTTCCCTCATGATGTCTCTGGGCCTGCCGTTGGCGCCCGTGAATTGGTCAGGCCTGTCGCTTGCCGTCGGTGTGAGCGTGGCAGAGAGCCTGCAGCCCATGCTGCCACCGCTGGGTGCAGGCCAGCCCGCGCGGGTGGGCCTCAAGTGGCCCAACGACCTCTGGCTGGGCGCCAGTAGCGGCGCTGCGGGCGACCGCAAGCTGGGCGGCATCCTGGTGGAGACCGCGAGTTTTGTGCAGCCCCAGGCGGCAATCGCAGCCGACGTGATGGCCAGGGCCGCGCCCGGCGCAGCCAGCACCGCGCGCTATGTTGTGGTGGGCATCGGCATCAATGTGCTGCCGCGCAGCGCAGACGGCATGAGCATGCCGCCCGGCAGTCTTCAGGATGTGGAGCCGGGCCTGGATGCCCCCACCGCCCTGCTGCGTATCGTGCCGCCGCTGGTGGCCATGCTGCAGTCGTTTGCGGGCTATGGCTTTGGCCCCATGCAGCCCCGGTTTGCAGCGCGCGACGTGCTGCAGGGCCGGGCGGTGACGCTGAGCGACGGGCACACCGGCACCGCGCATGGCGTGGGGGATGATGGCGCACTGCTGGTACACACTGCGGGCGGCATGCAGGCCATCACCAGCTCTGAAATCAGCGTGCGCCCCAGCGCAGTACCTCCAGTCTGATGACGATCCCTTTGTTGATAACAATGCTCTTGAAAGGCCGTGCTCCATGCTGCGACTCGCTGTGATCGTGCTGCTGCTGGCCAACGCGGGCTACTACGCGTGGTCGCAGGGCCATCTGCGACAGTGGGGCTATGGTCCTCAGGACCAGGCTGAGCCCCAGCGCATGAACCAGCAGATTCGCCCCGAGACGCTGCAGATCCTGCGGGTGAACCCCAGCAAAACATCGGCAGCACCCGCTGCCGCACCGGCACAGGCACCGGTGGCCACGGCCACAACCACCACCGCCGACGCATCCACCCCGGCGTCAGCAGACGCTGCGGAGTGCCTGCAGGCCGGCGTGTTTGATGAGCGCCAAGCCGCCGCGCTGCGCACCGCCGCTGCGGGCCTGCCGCAAGGCGCCTGGGTGATGGAGCCCACGCCTGTGCCGGGTCGCTGGATGGTCTACATGGGCCGGTTCGACGACACGGACACGATGGACAAAAAGCGGGCCGAGCTGCGTGCCCGCAATGTACCTTTTGACCGCGCGGGCGGCACCTGGGAATATGGCCTGTCGCTGGGCCGGTTCTCATCGGAAGACGCTGCCAAGCGCGAACTGGCAAACCTGAACAGCAAGGGCGTGCGCACGGCCCGCGTGATCCAGGAGCGCCCCGAGTCCCCCGGCTTTACGCTGCGCCTGCCTGCAGTGACCGACGCGCTTCGCCCGCAGCTTGATGCCCTGCGCCCCGCCATGGCAGGAAAGACGCTGCGCACCTGCAGCTGAGAGGCTGAAGTTTTTTATCCAGGCCCGCCTTGCGCGGCGCTTCGACAGACTCAGCGTGGACAGCTTCAAGTGGATGGGTGCCGCCTCAACCATTCACGCATTTCGCAGACACGGCCCACACACCCTTCAGCGCTTTTCACTGGCCCAATGACTGGCCTTCGACGGGCTCAATCCAGGCTGATCGCCCGGGTTTCGCCCTGGCGCAGCAGCCACACGCGGTCCTGCGGAATGTTGCGCTGCGCCAGCACGGCGGCCAGGTCGCGAGGGGGGTGGTCAAACGCTTCTTGCGTCAGCATGAACGTGCCCCAGTGCACGCCCATGCACTGCCTGGCCTCGACGTCCAGCATCAGCTGCACGGCGTCTTGCGGGTTCACGTGCATGGGTTTCATGAAGTCGCGCGGCAGGTAAGCGCCGATGGGCAGCGCTAAAAAATCTACCGCGCCGATGCGGTGGCGAATGGCCTTGAAGTCGCCGCTGTAGCCCGTGTCGCCGGGGAACAGAAAGCGCCATGGTGCAGCCGATTCAGGCCGCGCCCACTCCAGCAAAAAGCCACCCCACAGCGATGCGTTGGTGTCACCCAGGCTGCGGCGGCTCCAGTGCTGTGACGGCGTGAAGTGCACGCGCACACCGGGGGCAATGTCGGTGTGTTCCCACCAGTCCATCTCGGTCACCGGGCCCATGCCGCGTTTGACAAACCAGGGCCCCAGCCCCTGGGGCACCACAAACCGCGGCGACTGTCCGCACGCATGCAGGCGGCGCAGCGTGGCATAGCACAGGTGGTCGTAGTGGTTGTGCGAGACCAGCACCACGTCGATGGGCGGCAATTGCTCGGGCGTCAGCGGCGCGGGCACACGGCGAGGCGCGCCAAAGCGGCCCAGTGGACCCGCAAAGTCGGCCAGCGTGGGGTCGATGAGCACGTTGAGCCCGGCCACCTGCAGCAGCATGGACACATGGCCCAACCAGGTCACCACGGGGGCCTGCTGGCGCTGTGCCAGGCGGGGGTGGTCTGCGGGCTGGCTCCACTGCTGCGCAAAGGCGGCGTATCCGCCTTCGGGTTCTGCCAGCGGTTTGAAGTCGCCCCGCAGCGACCGCCACACCATTTCGTACCAGGGGAAATTGCCAATCACCACCTCGGGGTGCGTGTTGGCATAGCGGCGACGGGCGCCCAGGGACTCCGGCTGGGATGGCGGCATAGGTGAACCGGGCAGTGAAGACATGAGCAGGGCGCAACGCTGTTGTGCAGGGCCCTGCATGATGCCGTAGCCCGTCTCTCCCGGCGGTGCCCAGGGGCTCTGCCCCGCAACACCGGCAACACCTGCAACATCCACTTCAGCTGCCCGCTACCACGTCTCGCGCTTCAAACCGCACCGTAAAGCAGGCGCCTGGTGGGTGATGGCCCGGACGTGCATCCTCCAGCGTGACCTCGGCGTCGTGCTTGCGCGCGATCTCCAGCACGATGGGAAGGCCCAGACCGGAGCCGTCAGCCTCGCTGCCCAGGGCGCGGTAGAACGGCTGAAAGACCAGTTCGCGCTCGGCCTCCGGCACGCCGGGGCCCGAGTCTTCGACCTGCAGCAGCAGCACGTGGCCAAAGATGTCGGCCAGCACGCGGGCTGTGACCACCCCGGGCTTCTCCGAGGTGGACGGCGTGTAGTTGATGGCGTTGTCGAGCAGGTTGCGCACCAGCTCCTTGAGCAGCGTCGGGTTGCCGTCTACCAGCACGCCGGGGGAGCCGGGTTCGGCGCCGTCGTAGCCCAGGTCGATGCTCTTGTCGAGCGCGCGAGGCACCGAGTCCCGCACCACCTCAATGACCAGCCGCGCCAGGTCGCAGGGCTGGCGCGCAATGCCCACGCCGCTGCCCTCTGCGCGCGCCAGTGCCAGCAGCTGGTTGACGGTGTGCGTGGCGCGGATGCTGGAGCGGCCGATCTGCTGCAGCGAGCGTTTGAGTTCTTCAGTGCTGGTGCCCTCGCGCTGGGCCAGGTCGGCCTGCATGCGCAGGCCTGCGAGCGGGGTCTTGAGCTGGTGGGCCGCGTCGGCCAGAAAGCGCTTTTGGGTGGCCAGCGAGTCGTTGAGCCGCTGCAACAGGTCGTTCACCGACGAGACCAGCGGTGCCACCTCCAGCGGCACTGTGCGGTCGTCCAGCGGCGAGAGGTCGTCAGGGTTGCGCGCACGGATGCGCTGCTCCAGCTGGTTGAGCGGCTGGATGCCGCGCGCCAGCGCAAGCCACACCAGCAGCACGGCCAGCGGCAGGATGACGAACTGCGGCAGCATCACGCCCTTGATGATTTCGGTGGCCAGCACGCTGCGCTTTTCGCGGGTTTCGGCCACCTGCACCAGGGCCACGGGGGTGTCTGGCAGGGGCAGGCGCACCCAGATGTAGGCCACGCGGATGTCAATGCCGCGCATTTCGCCGTCGCGCAGCCGCACCTCGTTGGACATGGGGACTTCTTCGTCTGGCGGTTCGGGCAGCTCGCGTTCGCCAGAAAGGAACGTCCCACCGGGGCCCAGCACCTGGTAGTACACGATGTCCGAGTCGTCCGCGCGCAAGATCTCGCTGGCGGGCTGGGGCAGGTTGAACTGCACCTTGTTGTCCACCACGGTCACCAGCTGCGCCAGCGCATGGGCGTTGTATTCGAGCGCGCGGTCAAACGGCTTGTTGGCCAGCCCCTGCGCCACCAGCCAGGTCAGCGCCAGGCTGACGGGCCACAGCAGCAGCAGCGGCGTAAGCATCCAGTCGAGGATCTCGCCGAAGAGGGAGCGCTGCTCTCGCTGGAAGATTTTCAAGTTTTCAAGCCTTTTTGGCCTCTAGCGCTTGCCCATCAAGCGCTAGCAGCTATCATTTTTGCAATCTACCCTGGAATTTTCTCCAGGCAATACCCCAGGCCGCGCACCGTGGCGATGCGGATGGGGCCACCTTCGATCTTCTTGCGCAGGCGGTGGATGTAGACCTCGATCGCGTTGTTGCTGACTTCTTCGCCCCACTCGCACAGGCGCTCCACCAGTTGCTCCTTGCTGACCAGCCGCCCGGCGCGCTGCAGCAGCACCTCCAGCAAACCCAGCTCACGCGCCGACAGCTCGATCATCTTGCCGTCGATGGTGGCCACGCGGCCGGCCTGGTCGTACACCAACGGGCCGTGCTTGATGGCACTGCTGGTGCCGCCCATGCCCCGGCGCGTGAGGGCGCGCACGCGGGCTTCCAGTTCTTGCAGGCTGAAGGGCTTGGCCATGTAGTCGTCGGCGCCAAAGTCCAGGCCCTTGACGCGTTCCTCGACGCTGTCGGCCGCGGTGAGGATGAGCACCGGCAGCGCGGAGCCCCGGCTGCGCAGTTTTTTGAGCACCTCCAGCCCATGCATCTTGGGCAGGCCCAGGTCCAGGATGAGCAGGTCGAACTCGTTGTTGGTCATCAGAGCCGCATCGGCCTCACTGCCGCTGGCGACGTGGTCCACCACGGCCCCCGATGCGCGCAACGTGCGCAGCAGGCCATCGGCCAGCACCTGGTCGTCTTCGGCAATGAGAATGCGCATGGGGGGTCTCCTGGTGGTTGGCAACGGTCTGGCGCCGTGCCTGTCGCGCGATTTTAGGCCGCGGCTTCGCTGTCGCGCGGGATGCCACGCCCAGCGTCGATCAACTCCGGCAGCCGCCGCGCCAGTGCGTCGATCACGATGCGCTGGCGCGTGGGCATGGACCGCGACTGCGGCCACAGCGCATGCAAAGGGTAGCCAAAGGGCATGGCCTCTTCAAACACCGGCTCCAGCGTGCCGCTGGCCACGGCGGGCGCCGCCAGCCAGATGGGCAGGCGCGCCACGCCCATGCCTTCGGTGGCCGCCTGCGCCAGCACTTCGAGGCTGTTGGCCGTGAAGCGCGGGGTGACTTCCAGCTCGAACGGGCGGCCCTGGGGGTCATTGAAGAGCCACGGCTTGGCCCACCCATCGCTGCCGTACACCACAAACGCGTGCTGGTCGCGCGTGGCAGCCAGCTCGGCTATATCGGCCGGGCGCGCATGGGTGGCGAGGTATTCGGCAGAGGCGTACACCCCCATCCACTGGTGGCCCAGCAGCCGCGCGGCGAACTGGGTGCTGTCGGGCAGCGGGCCGCTGCGGATGGCCAGGTCCAGCCCTTCGTCGATGAGGTGCGAAGGCCGGTCGCTGAAGTGGGCCTCGACCACCAGGCGCGGGTGTTCGCGCGCCAGCGCCAGCAACACGGGTGCCACACAGCGCCTGCCCAAGAGTTCGGGGCAGGTCATGCGCAGCCGGCCCACCACATCCTCGCGCCCGGCCTGGACGGCGGCTTCGGCAGCGTCCAGCTCGTCCAGGGCGCGGCGGCAGCGCTCGTAGTAGCGCTGGCCCTCGTCCGTGAGCGCCTGGGAGCGTGTGGTGCGGTGAAACAGCCGCGCGCCCAACCGCGCCTCCAGCCGCGCCACGCCTTTGCCCACGGCAGAACGTGTGAGGTGTAGCCGCGTGGCAGCGCGGGCAAAGCTGCCGGATTCGACGGCGGCGACAAAGATATCGAGGCCCTGGAGGCGGTCGCTCATGGAGGTTTCTTTCGGGTAGCCCGGGCAGATAGCCCGGTGCGTGCATCCGTCATTGACGACAAAAGCGCACCAATCAAACGAAAATTATCCTCCACACAGGCTTTTACGTCACCAATAGCATTGGTTCTGTTTCATTTTCTCTACGGAGTACACAGACCATGGCCCCTCTTCCCTCGACCTTGATGCGCTGGCAGCTGGCCGATTTCGGTGCGCAGCACCTTGCGTACGTTGAAGCCCCCATGCCCAGCCCCACAGGTCGAGAGGTGCTGGTGCGGGTGGACGCGGTCTCGCTGAACTACCGCGATCAACTGGTGATTGACAACCAGTACGGCATGGGCGCTGCGCCCCCGTTCACTCCCGGCTCGGACATGGCGGGCCAGGTGGTGGCGACGGGCCCCGGCGTGACCCGCTGGAAACGCGGCGAGGGCGTCATCAGCACCTTCACAGCCGGGTGGCTGGACGGACAGGCTCCTGCAGACGCCATGCCGCTGGGGGTGCCCGGGCCGGGCATGCTGGCCACCCATGTGCTGGTACATGAGGACTGGCTGGTGGCCGCGCCGACAACACTGGACGCTGCAGCGGCCAGCACCTTGCCGTGCGCCGGGCTCACCGCCTGGATGGCGCTGGTCGAAAACGGCGGGCTGCGCGCGGGCCAGACGGTGCTGATGCATGGCACGGGCGGCGTGGCGCTGTTTGGCGTGCAGATTGCGCGTTTGCACGGCGCCCAGGCGTATGTGACCAGCGGCAGCCCTGAAAAAATACCGGCAGTGCTGGCGCTGGGCGCCGCCCAGGTGTTGCCGCGTTCGGGCCTGTGGCCCGCCGAGCTGCTCACGCTGACAGGCGGCCGTGGAGTGGACCACGTGCTGGAGACGGCTGGCGGCGCAACGCTGGGTCAGTCACTGCAAGCTCTGACCCAGGGCGGCCATGTGGCCTACATCGGCGTGATGGAGGGCGCGGGCTTTTCCGGCTCGGGCTTTGACCTGATCACCAAACGGGCGCGCGTGCAGGGGGTGAGCGTGGGGCACCGGCGTGCACTGCAGGATCTGGTGCGGGCCGTGGACGCGGGCGGGTTGCAGCCCGTGGTTGCGGCGCGGTACCCGGCGGCCAAGTTGCACGAAGCGCTGGAGCACCTGGCCCGAGGGCCGCTGGGCAAGGTGGTGGTGACGTTCTCGGCGGAGTAACCCCGCCACCCCGCAGCCTGGCAGGCCAAGGCGGTCTGCTGAGGTCGGCTTTTGGGGCTAACGCGGATCGGTGGCCAGCAGCTTGTGCACCAGCGCCTGCAGGTCCGCCTGCAGCCGCGCCATGCCCTCGGGGTGCTGCGCCAGCGTCTGCTCGTCCATGTACAGCCTGCGGTTGATCTCCAGCTGGATGCTGTGGCGGTGCGCTGCGGGGTTGCTGTAGCGGCGCACCAGTTCCACGCCCTTGTAGGGGTGGTTGTGCTCAACGCTGTAGCCGCAGCCGCGCAGGTGTTCGCACACCAGTGCCGACAGGGCCGGGCTGGCGGTGGTGCCGTCCCGGTCGCCCACCACAAAGTCCGCGTGCACCAGACCCGGAAAGTCCGTGGCGTGGCTGGCGGCCACGGCGGGCATGGAGTGGCAGTTGATGTGGATGCTGTAGCCGTGGCGGGCGTGCGCCGCGTCAATGGCCTGCTGCACGGCAGCGTGGTAGGGGCGCCAGCAGTGGTCGATGCGAGCGCGCACTTCGGCCACGGTGAGTTGGCGCTTGTAAATGGGCTCGCCTTCGTCAGTGAACTTCCAGATCAGACCCTTGCCCAGGCGCACCTTGCTGAGGACCTGGGGGTCGGTAGAGATGGGGTCGGTCCATTCGCCGTCGAGCAAGGTGGTGTCTAGCTCGGTGGTGTCGCGGTTGGCGTCGAGGTAGATGCGCGGGAAGTGCGCCTCGACCCAGGCCACGCCGAGCGCGGGCGCAAAGGCATATATCTTTTCGACGTGCGTGTCTTCGGCGCGGCGCAGCGTGAGCAGGTCGCAGGCGGAGCCGAAATCGTCGGGGTAGCGGGTGCCACTGTGCGGAGAATCGAACACCAGCGCGGTGGTGCCTGGCACGGTGGTCACCATGGACGCGGCAGAAGAAGTGCTGGACAGGCCCGGCGAGCCGGTGACACCGGGCTGGGCTTGCATAAATCGGTGGTGGATCAGTTTCAAGGCTGCATGCATAGGCAGAGTGTGCGCAAAGGAGGGCGGCTGGCCTAGCCGCCCAGACCGGGATGTGACTATGGTTATCCCTGAAAACAGGGCAACCACGGTGTCGCGAACCAGGTTCACGGCATCCCGGCTATGGCCGGTACGGGGGTACGGGGGGTGCGGAGATCAGTCCAGCACCACCTTGGCATAAGCGGCTACGCGCTTCATCTTGTCGATCTCGCTGGCGATCTGGGCGGTGAATTCCTTGGGTGTGGTGCCCGACGGGTAGAGGCCCTGGGCCGCCAGGCGCTCGCGCACAGCGGGCTCCTTCAGGGCCTGCGCCACAGCCTGCTGGATGCGGTCGACCGCAGCAGTCGGTGTGGCGGCAGGGGCGACCAGGCCAAACCACGAAGGCTCATTGGCCTGCTTGTAGCCCAACTCGCCATAGGTGGGCACATCAGGCAACACGTCCAGGCGCGCGGGCCAGGACACAGCCAGTGCCTTCAGCTTGCCGGACTTGACGTGTGGCAGCGACGAGGCGACCTGGTCAAAGTACACCGCCACCTGGCCGGCCAGCACGTCGTTGATGGCCGGGCCTGCACCACGGTAGGGGATGTGCACCATCGAGGTGCCGGTGCTGCTCTTGAACAGCTCGCCCCACATGTGGCCGATGGTGCCGTTGCCAGGGGTCGCGTACGACACCTTGCCGGGGTTGGCCTTGAGGTACTTCACCAGTTCGGCAAAGTCCTTGACGGGCAGCGTGGCGGGGTTGATCACGATGACGCCCGGCGCCTTCACGATCTCGGTCACGCCCACAAAGTCCTTGGTGGGGTTGTAGGGCAGCTTGGTGTACACGGCGGGGTTCACGCCGTGGGTGGACAAGGTGGCAACGCCAATGGTGAGACCGTCTGGCGCTGCGCGGGCCACTTCGGCCATGCCGATGGAGCCGCCTGCGCCGCCCCGGTTTTCCAGCACCACGGGCTGCTTGAGGATGCGGGCCAGCGACTCTTGCAGGCTGCGCGCGGTGATGTCCGTAGCACCCCCGGGCGGGAAGGGAACAATGATGCGCAGGGGCTTGCCCTCTTGCGCCAAAGACATTCCAGGAACGAAAGATACGGCAGCCAGAGCGGAAAGGACGTGACGGCGTTGCATGGGCATTTCTCCTATGAAGTGCATTGAGGTTAATGGAATCACCGCCCTCTACCAAGCAATGGATATGCCTGATAACATTCCGATATGGAATGATTTGAGAACTTACTAATGTCCTCACTGCGCCGCCTCTCACCCCCCTTGCACCTGCTTCGTGCGTTCTCCACTGTCACCCGGTTCGGTGGCATCTCGCGTGCGGCCGAGGCGCTGCACCTGACCCAGAGCGCGGTCAGCAAACAGATCAAGGAGCTGGAAACCTGGGTGGGCGTGCCGCTGTTCGAACGCAGCCGCAAGCGCCTGGCGCTCACCCCCGCAGGCGAGCGCTACGAAAAGGCTGTGCGCGGCGTGCTGGCGCAGCTGGAGGCGGCCACGCTGGAGCTGATCACCAGCGACGACGGCGGCGGCGCGCTGCACCTGTCCAGCCTGCCCACGTTTGCCGCCAAGTGGCTCATTCCGCGGCTGCCGCAGTTTCAGCAACAGCACCCGCAGATCACGCTGCACTTTGTGCCGTATGTGCACAGCTACGACTTCACCCGGCCCGAGCTGGACTGCGCCATTTTGTTCGGCGACGGCCACTGGCCCGGCGCACACGCCCACCACATCACGGGCAACGATGTGGCCCTGATCGCACCGCGCACCAAGGTGGCCGACTGGGCCATCCACTCCCCGCGCGACGTCGCCAAACAAACCCTGCTGCGCCATGTGACGGTGCCCGAGGCCTGGCTGCGCTGGAGCGAAACCCATGCGGTCGAGGGTGCCATCGACCCATTGGCGGGTCCGCAGTTTGACCAGTTCCAGACCATGATCCGCGCTGTGCAGGCGGGCATGGGCCTGGCGCTGGTGCCGCGCTGCCTGGTGCAGGACGAGATCACGGCAGGCCTGGTGCGCGAACCGCTGGCAGACGCCGCTCAGCGGGGCGGCTACCAGAGCGACGTGGGCTACTGGTTTTGCTACCCCGAAGGCCGCACGCAGCTGCATGCGCTGCAGTGCTTCAGGCAGTGGCTGCTGGCGTGCGCCGAGCCAACGGGGGCGCAGTCGCTTGTGGGAGGCTCTCAGCCCACGCTGTCGCCGCCGGCATAAGCCTCCAGCCCAATGGCCACCACGGTGGCCACGTCGTTGCCGACCTCAGCGTGGAACTCAGCCTCGGCCTGCGCCACCGCGTCGCGAAAAGCCTGCAGCCATGCCAGCCCCGTGGGCGTAAAGGTGACGCGGCGCGCGCGGGCATCGAGCGGGTCGGCCTCGCGTGTGACGAGACCCCAGGCTTCGCACTGATCCACCAAGTTGGCCATGGCCTGCTTGGTCATGCCCGCGCGCTGGGCCAGGTCGGTGAGGCGGTCGCCCTGCAGCGACAGGTGGCGCGTGATGTGCACATGGGCGGCTGTCACCTGGTCGCGTGCTGCCAGGTTGGACAGCGCCAGAGGCACCTCGACATTGCGCGCCATGAGCTGTAGCACCCGTGCGTCGAAGCGCCGCAGCGCGTGGCCCATGAGGCGCCCGAGGTGGGTTTGGCGCCAGCGGTCATCGGGAGCCGAGGGGAGTGCGGCAGACGGGGCATCCGGTGAAAAATCAGCCATCCTACATTGTCAGTCAAACTGACTAAAAATCGCTTTATCTTGATTCCACTACTCGCATAAACTACTGTTCAAGCATCCAGCCTGTGATTAACCGCAGAGCGATGCAAGCATCCAACCTGTTGTTTTTCAAGGAGTTTTCTCATGGACGT
>NZ_JBKBXG010000051.1:0-39203 GCF_046314175.1 Acidovorax sp.
GCTTTCCTGAAAAGGGGCGTGCCGGTTCGACCCCGGCTCGGGGCACCACGCGACAATTCAAGGATGTGCAGCAATTGCACATTAGCGTCCTTTTCATAGGGGCGCGTGCTTCGGCTCCGGTAGTACAGTGCTGCGAATGCACATATTTGCACACCGCCGCCCCCCGAATTTCCCCCGGCAATCCCCCGATGGCTACGCCCGTTAAAACTGCGCAGGGCACCTGGCGCATACAGATCGAGGTCAAAGGCCAGCGTGACAGCTACACGGCGCCCACCAAGCGGGAGGCTGCCGAGTGGGCGGCACGCCGCACGGTGGAGCTGCGGGCGATTGCCACCGGCGAGGTGGGCACACTCAAGACGCTGCGCGATGCCCTGCGGCAGTATGCCCGCGAGGTGACGCCCAGCAAGCGCGGCTGGCGAAAAGAGATGATCCGGCTGGCTGCGTTTGAGCGGCAGGCGCTGCCACTGGACAAAAAACTGCAGGCCGTGACCGCGGCAGATATTGCGGCATGGCGCGATGCTCGGCTGAAGGTGAACGCACGCGGGTCGGTGCTGCGGGATATGACGCTGCTGTCGTCGGTGCTGGAGGTGGCGCGGCGGGATTGGGGGTGGCTCAGTGGCAACCCCATGGGCGATGTGCGCAGGCCCGCAGAGCCTGACCACCGCGAGCGCGTGATTGCGGGGTGGGAGATTCGCCGGATGCTGCGGGCGCTGGGATGGGCACGCGGGCCGGTGCGGTCGGTGTCTGGATCTGTTGCGCAGTGCTTTTTGCTGGCGCTACAGACCGGGATGCGGGCGGGGGAGTTGTGCGGCCTGCGCTGGGGTGATGTGCGGGGCGATTATGTGGTGTTGCACGCGGGCGCCACAAAGACGGGCAAGGGGCGGCATGTGCCCTTGATGCCCACCGCGCAGCGCACCATAGAGCGCATGCGCGGGTTTGATGATGACCTGGTATTCGGGCTCACCAGCCAGAGCCTGGACGCGATGTTTCGCAAGTACCGCAGGCGGGCTGGGTTGGACGGGTTCACCTTCCACGACTCGCGGCACACTGCAGCCACCCGGCTGGCGGGCAAGCTGCATGTGCTGGAGTTGTGCAAGATGTTCGGATGGCGCAGCACCACGCAGGCGCTGACCTACTACAACCCGTCTGCCAGCGACATTGCTGCGCGGCTGCGGTAGCGTCACTGGCGCTGCTCCCATTCGATAACCTCGCTGAGCAGCCACTTGCCATCCTTGCCGGGGCGCGGAAAGCTGGTGTCGCTGGCCAGGCGCTGGCGCAGGGTGTTGCGATGGATACCAAGGCGGTCGGCAAGCTGGGCGCGGTCCAGCCGCGTGCCCAGCATGGCGGCCATGAGCTGCATGGCGCTGGTCATTTTCTCCAGGCGGTGGAGTAGTGCGGTGTCGGTCATGGCCTTGCCTCCGTGGCTGTGTCGTCGTCAAAATCGGGCTGCGGGGCGCGCCTGCTCACGGCATGGGCTCCTGCAGGCGGGCGGCAATGTCTTGCACGGTGGTAGAAGCAAGCTGGCGCTGCTTTGCGGCCTCTGTGCCCGCCAAAGCCTCTTGCACAAACATGCGGGCTGCCGCCTTTGCAGATTCGATGATCCCGTCCGCGCACACCAGCAGCATCTGTTCGATGTGGTGCTCGTTCAGGTTCAGGGTGACCTTGCCGGTCTCCCCGGTAAAGGTGGCTTCGCCGGAAAACGTGCCCTTCTTTTCGCCGTAGGTGTGGCGTTCAATCGACAGTCGCAGTAGTTTCATGGCTCATGACGTGTTGGGTTTGTGATGGCGATTGAGGTCATGCTGCAACCATCCATGCAGCCTCATGCCCGAAGTTCGACCGCACCAGCGCTTCGGCCTGGGGCGGGCTCACGCTGTTGCCGCACATGCGGACCTGGGCGGTGGCCGTCAGGGGAACGCGCGGCACCTGCAGCGGGTGGGCGGCTTGCTTGCCGTCTTTGAACAGCAGCGCCGGGTCGGGGATCTCATGGATCACGTAGCCCTCGGGGAAGCCTTGCGCCTTGAACAACTCCTTCGGCTTGAGCATGCGCAGCGTGATCTCCACCAGCACCCACCAGGCGCCCGCATGCCACACGGCGACCATGTCGGCGGGCTCGGGGAAGTGCTCGGGCAGGTGGGTGTGCAGCAGCTCGGCGCATTGGCGGGCACGGTCGCGGTGCTCGGGCGCAATGCAGTCAGCCTGTACCTGAGTGGCCTGCACCAGGCCCATGCGGCCCTTGGTGGGCAGCGTGTGCATCGGCTCGGCCAGGCCCTGCCATTGACCACCGCTGCTGTAGTACTTCACGCAGTAAGCTGAAATCAGCCGCTGCTGCGCGCCGGTGGAGGTGATGGTGCTGGCGGGCGCATCCACCGCGCGGCCGTCGCCGTCGTAGAAGCCGCCGTTGGCTTGCTCCAGGCAGGCCGCCACCAGGGCGCTAGTGCCTCCGCTGGCGGTAATGGCGTTCAAGGGCGACTCGATGTTGCGCACGCCGTGGCTGAATCGCTTGGTGCCGCAGGCTCCTTCGCCGTGGCCCATGTCCACCAGGGTGGCAGCCACCACTCCTTGCTTCACGCCGCCGGCGACAGCTGTGCCCAGCGGGCGGCGGGTGTCTTGCGTGCGGGCATCCTGGCCGGGGCGTTCGCCGTAGCCGATGGTGACCAGGTGGGCGCCGGTCAGCGCACGGTGTGTGCCGGCCGCCGCCGCGGTTAGCTGTCCTGATTTCTGCGGTTCCGGCTGGGGAACTTGTCCAGCAGCGCTGCGCTGAGCTGTTTCGGAGACCAATCCGCCGGAACGAAGATGAACACAGCCTGTGTCGGACCCATGGGTTCTGTCATTTGATACCGACGGTACTCCATTTCGGACCCGTCCGGATTCGTCGCGCGGAGCACTGTCAAATCTTCCGTGTGGACCGTTTGTCCATCCATGGGGCCGCCGAGGATTTGCGCTGTGATTTGCATGCTCGTGTCCTTGGTATTTGGAGTCAGCATTTTGCAATAGCGTACTGCCACCGCCCACGATGAAAGGGCTGGCATTCGTCAGCACGTGCCGCCACAGCCCCTTCGCCACGCGGCGCTGGGTGTTGGTGGCCAACGGTTTCTTGCGGTCAAAAATGCTGGCGGCGGGCAGCGTGAAGTCGATGCACTCGGCCGCGGTGCGGTAGGGCAGCAGCTTGCCGGCCAGCACCTTGGCGCTGGTGGGCTCGCCGTGGGTGGTGTCTGGCCACACGATCGGCAGGCCATCGCGCCGGGCGATCAGGAACAGCCGCTTGCGGATGGTGGGCGCGCCCTGGTCGCAGGCGCGCAGCTCGCGCCAGTCCACCACGTAGCCGTGGGCGCGCAGCTGGTGCACGAAGCTGTCGAAGGTCTTGCCCTTGCGGGTCGGATCGGGCCGTGCCGTGCCGTCCGCGCCCACCAGCAGCGGGCCCCAGGTCTTGAACTCTTCGACGTTCTCCAGCATCAGCACGCGCGGCTTGCACTTGGCTACCCAGCGCATGCCCACCCAGGCCAGGCCGCGGATGTGCTTTTTCACG
The DNA here is from genome assembly GCF_046314175.1 of Acidovorax sp. Classification (GTDB taxonomy): domain Bacteria; phylum Pseudomonadota; class Gammaproteobacteria; order Burkholderiales; family Burkholderiaceae_C; genus Acidovorax. The sequence continues at coordinate 3,527 of NZ_JBKBXG010000051.1, forward strand.
GGCGTGCCCCCTTTGGCCTTGCTGAAGTGCTTGCAGTCGGGCGAAAGCCACACCAAGCCCACGGGCTGGTTGCCGGTGACGGCGATGGGGTCCACGTCCCACACGCTTTCGCACAGGTGCTGGGTGTGCGGGTGGTTGATGGCGTGCATGGCCAGCGCCTCGGGGTCGTGGTTGATGGCGATGTCCACGGGGCGGCCAAAGGCGGCCTCCAGGCCGGTGCTGGTACCGCCGCCGCCGGCGAAGTTGTCGATGATGAGCTCGCCGGGGAAGGCGAGGGGGAGGGTGAAGGCGTCGCGTTTCATGTTGTACTAGCGCAAAGCGACTTGAGGGACCGACATGGAAACGAGCCAGTTGATAAAGGCGCTCGCTGATGCAGCGAATGCCGCGAAGCCGCCGCAGGAGTACTGCCTGTTCTGGATCGATTGGTGGCCCTTGTGCATGACCAAAGCAGAGTGGGCGAGCTGGGTGCAGGCCTTAGGTGCTATCGCAGCAATTGGAGGGGCTGCGTTCATTGCCAGTAGACAGGAGAGGAATGCGCGACGCTCTGCTAAGCAACTTGCTGTCAGGAAGGCTCGTACTTCGCTTGCAGGGCTTGCAGCGGTTGCTGAATTGGTTCGAGAAAAGGGGTCGTATTGGCTTGCAGATGCCGTGCCCGAAAGGCGCCTCGCTGAAGAGCATCTAAGCATTGCGCGCTCAATTGAGGCTGACCAACTGCACTTGAGCTGGACCGTGCATGTGATGGCCATTCGGTCACTTGGTGTGCAACTGGTCAGTGCGATAGAGAGGTTCGAACATTCAAAGTCGCGACCAAACCACCCTGGATTGGCGGAGGAGGCGGCACACGACCAAATGCTTGAAGTAGTCAAGCATGTCGAGGCGGAACTGCTCAAGGTGGAGGCCTTCATTCGAGATCGGCATCCCGGTGTTGATGCATACGATGAGTAGTGAGGGCGCGCACTACAGGTCGGCTGCGTCGAGAGTCGGTCAAGTGCAATGCGCTGTTCGAAAATTTTCTGTGTTGCGTGAGAAATGTCTGGGTGGCGCGGTCTGGCAGGGCGATTGATGGAAGGCCTTTTATTCATATCGCACATGCCTCCGCCAGCATCTTTCGGCGCACGTGCACCATCTGCTCAGTGCTCCAGATTGCGGCCTTTTCGGCCACGCCGTAGCGGTCCATCTCGATGAGGCTGTCAAACACTGATGCGGCGGCGCGGGCGGTCAGCAGCTCGGTGGCGTTGAAGCCCACGCGGCCGGTGCGGGCGTGGCGCTGGGCGATGGCCTCGTAGGTGTTGAGCTGGTCGGCGATAGCGGCCATGGCCTCGGGGGTGAACTCGGTGCCGTCTTCGGCCAGCAGGCGCATCAGCTGCGAGTAGGTGAAGCCGGTTTCCATCCAGTCCCACAGGTCTGCGCGGCCGGCGGTGCCGGAGGTAAAGCGGTCGATCAGGTCCCAGTGGATGAGCTGGGCGTCCAGCTTCTGGTCAGGGGTGGTGCTTGCGCGCCAGAACTTGGGCAGGTCCTTGGGCTGTGCCATGGCGGCTTGTATCGCCATGGATTGCAGGTGTTGAGCGGTTCTCATGGCTGGGGTACCTCTTCAATGTGGCCGTCAGGAAAGTGCAGGCGGTTGCCCACGCGGCTGGGCAGGTGGTAGGCAGCAAAGCGGGCGTCGGGTATACCGGGGTTGCGACCCAGCTCGGGGCAGCGGTAGGGGTCGCTCTCTCGCACGGTGCTGTTGCGCACAGGCATGGTGCTGGTGGCCAGCTCCAGGCGCTCGCTTTTGCGGCGGGCGGCCAGCTCGGCCTGGCTGGCTACCGGGCTGATGAGTACCTTGCCGTGCACGCTGGTGTTGGCCGGCACGATGCTGTGCAGGCCGTTGCTGCGGATGGGCGCGGGGCGGCCGCGCTGCAGGTGTGTGGATTTGGTGGTAGCGGTGCTGGTGCTGGTGGCGGTGCTACCCAGGGCGTCTTTGGTCGAAATCATCAGGCGTTTGACCTTGGCTTCGATGCCCGTCACGGTGCGGCCCAGTTTTTGGGCAATGGCGGCGTTGGTGAAGATGCCGTGGGCGTTGCGCAGGTAGGTTTCGTCTTCGGCAGACCAGCGGTTGGGCGGGTTCATTTTTTTGAGCTGGACGCCGGGTTTGGTGCTGCTGGTGCTGCTCATGATGGGTTTGCCTCCGTGGTGGTGGTGGGGGTGGTGGGGGTGGTGGGCTGGGTGGTGCTGCTGGTGCTGCACTGCGCCGCCAGCAGGCGGTAGCGGGCTATGAATGCATCGCGGTGGTGGCGCCATGTCATGGCCACGCGCACGGGGCTGTTCAGGTCCACCGCCTCCAGCGGCAGCACCTGGGCGCCGGGGGTGTCCAAGATGGGCCATTGCAGGTTGGTGTCCGGGTCGTAGCGCATCAGGTCGCGCCGCTCGGTGGCCAGGGCAATCAGGTCGGCTTGCTTGATGGCGTGGCCGTAGGCGGTGTGCGCCGTTTGCAGGTGGTAGGCGTGGCGCAGCATGCGGGCATGCAGGTTTTCAAAGCCCAGCCACTCGGTGCCCAGCACCCATTTGATGGGGCTGGCCATGTCGCCGGTGATGGCTTCGTGCGCGTCGTGCATCAGCGCGGCGCGCTGGGCGTGGTGGTCCAGCCCCATGCCTTTGACGATGTCGCACACCAGCATGCTGTGCTCTGCCACGCTGTAGGGGCGGCTGGCGTGGCCGGTAAAGCGGTTGATCTGCGCCAGGCTGTGGGCGATGACCTCGATGCGCGGCACAGCGCCAGGCACGAGCACGGCGGTGCCGCTGATGGGGTGGTCGGTGCCGTCTGCGGTGATGATCCAGTGGGAGGGGGTCATGGTCAGAACAGGCTCAAGGTTTGGCCGGTGGGCACGGTGCGGGGTTGCTGCCGTGCCTTGAAGCTGGCCTGGGTTTCAAAGATCTGGCGCCCATTGGCATCGCGTACCGCTTTGCCGTCGTCATGGTGAAGGGCGACCAGCCAGCTGGTGAAGGGGTGGCCCATGGCGTCGCGCTTGCCTGCGGCTTCCATGGCTTCTGCCCACTCGATCAATTCGGCTGGGGTCATGCTGCTGCGCCCTTGGGCAGCGCCAGCAAATACACCGCCTTGAAGTGCATGCCCGCCTCGCTGGCAAACGGGTAGGGGCAGGCGTCGTCCAGGCTCTGGCCTTTGCGGGCGGCCTCTGTGGCCTGGCGTTCGATGGTGGCTTTGCTGGTAATCATGGGTTGGGCTGGGTTGGTGGATGCGGGGATGTGCTGGGGCATGGCTCAGGCGCTGGTGGCGGGTTCCTTGGCATGGGCCTGGCTGGGTGCCCGCCGTGGCAGCAGCCGCAGCCGCAGCACGCGCCCGCGCAGCTCGGGGATGGGCGGGAACACGGCCGGGCCGGGGTGGGCGCGCAGGTGTTCCAGCTCGGCATGCAGCGGGGCGCCTGCGGTCAGGTCGGCCTGGTGGGCGGCCCAAAAGGCCTGCGCCTCGGGGCCCGCCCAGCGCACGCGGTAGGCCTCTTTTTCATCGCGGCCGGTGGCGGGGTTGCGGCCCAGGTTGTCCACCAGCACCAGCTCCAGGCGGAACTCGCCCGCGCTGTCGGTGGCGGTGGGGCGCTGTTTGCTCAAAAAGAAGGTGCCGGTGGTGAGGGCCATGGTGGTGGGCTCCTGTGTGCTGCTGTTTTGATAGCTGCTGGCGCTTACTGGGCCTTGCTGTAGCTGCCCAGCAGCACGGGCATGGCGCCGCTGATGGCGGTTTGCACCAGCTTGGCAAGCTCTTTGCCCATTTCTTCCACGTGCGCCTCCAGGTTCTGGATGCGCAGCACCAGCGATGGCGCCTTGTCGCCGGTGATGATGGAAATGCGCAGCACAAAGGTGCGCTCTTCCAGGTCTGCGTAGGGCTTGCAGGTGTAGTAAATGGTGGTGGGGATGGGCTCCTGGCTGGAGGCCTTGACGCTTTCAAACGCGGTGCGGTTGGCGCTGAGCTGCTGCTCTTCGCTGTCTACCTTGCGCAGGTTTTCGATGGTGATACGTCGCACGGCGGCCAGTGCTTTGCCGTTGCTGATTTCGCCATCGGCATTGAAGAACTGCAGCCGCGCCAGTGCGCCCCAGTCTTCAATGAATTCGGCCAGCGCCTGCTGACTTTGCAGGCGGCCATTGATGGCCAGCAGTGCCGTGTAGGGCGCGGTTTTGCTGGGCTGCAGCTTGGCGCGGTGGTCGGTATGGCCGGGGGTCTCTTTAGTGCCCAGGTCGAGCACTGCGGTGGCGGCCATGTGCTCTGCATCCACAAACACGGCGGCGCCGGGCTCTGCATAGGCCGTGGCGTACTGGGCAAAGGGCGCCACGTAGGCGGTGGCCATGGTGCCCCGTGCGCGGCGGCGGTTGGGCAGGTATGGCTCCAGGTCGTGCACCTTCACGTCATCTGCCAGGGCGGCGGCGCCTGTGCCGGTGATGATGGCTTCTTGCACGTTCTGGTGCACTGCGTAGGCCTGCAGGCCTTCGCGCATGGCGTCAATGAACTGGTCGGGCACGCTCCAGATGCGGCCGTCAATGGCTTGCAGCTCTGCGGTGGCGGGGTTGCTGGTTTCGGTGTTTTGGTTGGTCATGGCTGGGTGTGTGTTTGTGGCGGTTGGGTGGTTTGGTGTGGGTAGCCGGGCGCGGCGTTATGCGCCAGCGCCGGGTGCTGCGCCTGCGGTGGGGCCGGGCGCGGCGGGCGCGCCGGTGCGGTCAAACATGGCCATCTGGTTTTCGGGCGCCAGCGTGAGGCGGCCAAACTTGCCCACATGCAGCGCGGTCTTGCGGGTGACTTCCTCGCTGGCCTTGCCGTCTGCCGTGGGGCGTGTGAACTTGAGTGCATGCGCGCAGATCACCTGGGCTGCGCCGGGCACCTTGGTGAAACTGAACTTCACCGTGACCTCGCCCTTGCCGTCGTTGTCGCAGGTGCCTGCGGCCACCTGGCTCAGGGCGATGGACAACATGCGGTCAAACTGCCCGCCGTCCAGGTCGGTGATGAATTCGGCCACGTCGGTGGCTGCGCTGGTGCTGCTGTGGTTGCTCATGGTTTCTCCTGTGGGAGTGGTTGGGGAATATCAAAACTGATAGCTGCTCGCGCTTATCCACTAAGCGCCAGCGGCCAAAACGACCAGCAAAGCCACCACTGCCACGGCGGCCAGCACCACGCCCAGGTAGCTCACCAGCTCTGCGGCGGTGGCGGGTGCTTCGTCGGTGGGCAGCTCGCAGGCCTGCGGGCACGGGCAGGCGGTGCGGCCCTGCTGGCACTGGTCGGCAGTGCATGCGCGGGTGGCGGCGGGGCTGTGGTGCACGCGGTGCAGGTGGTGGTAGGCCGGGTGCGTGTTGGTGCAGCCCACGCAGGGTGTGGTGCGGTGCTGGTCGGTGGTGGGGTGTGCCCGCCGGTTCATCGCAGCCACCCCAGCAGCACGGCCAGCGCCAGCCCGTTGACGATGCCCACTGCGTTGCCCGCCCACCAGCCCAGCGACCATTCGCGCGCGGCGGCCTGGTCAACGGCTGGGGTGGGGCTGGGCTTGCCCATGCGGGCGCGGCCGATGTTGGGCACCGTGGGCCCGGTGGCGCCCGTGGCGGTGCCAGGGGTAGAGGTGCGGCCCCACATCACAGGTGCACCCTGCGCGCGCTGGCGGCGTGCACGCCGTGCAGCTCCATCGCGTCCATGATGGCCATGCCAGCGCTGGTGGCCATGGCGATGTACTGCAGGCCGGCGCAGGTGACGTGGTAGGGGTGGAGTTCGCCGGGGGTGCGGGCGATGGTGGTTTTCATGCCGCACCGCCTTGCTGGCCTGTGGCCTTGGCAATCACGGCATCGAGTCGCTCCACGATGCCCACGGGCACGTCGTACTCGCTCCAGTAGCTGGCGCACTCGCGCAGCTCTTGCAGCATGGCCAGCATGCAGGGCGCGGCGGCAATCAGCACGCGGTCGGCATCCAGCTCGGCAATGGTCTTTTGCACGTCGCTGCCCAAGAAGCCGTAGCCGCCTTCTGCGTCCAGGATGCTGTGCACGTTGGAGGCGGCGAGGTCCGGATTGACCGGGCCCAGGCGGTTGTCGCTCCACATCCACGGGCCGGGGGTGTGGCTGTTGTTGATGGCGTTGGTTGCACTCATGCCGCCACCTGCATCAGCTTTGCCACGCTCCAGGCGGCGTGGTCGCACGAGTCGGCGCAGGCCTTGTTGCCGCGCTGGTTCTTCACCTCGATGCGGCGCTGGGCCACCAGCTCGCTCATGGCGGTCATGGTGAGCTGCTCCACGCTCATCACGTCGCGCAGGTTGGTGCTCTTGCGCAGGCCGCGCTGTGCGCACACCTCGCTTTTCTTGCCGCCCAGGATGTTTTTGTAAATGGCGTTGGTGCAGTCGGCATACCCCTTGCCGCTCACGCCGTGGGCGGCCAGCGTGCTGGTGAGCTGGTTGCGCGCCACGGTGCTCTGCACGCGCTTGGCCAGCCATGCGGCATCGGCGGGCTTGGCCTTGTCGGCAATCTCGGCGGCCAGGGTCACGTCACCGGTCTTGAAGCGCGCGTACACCTCGTTGACCTGCATGTGCAGCTCTGGGCTCAGGTACTTGGCGTACGCCAGCGCGATCTGCCAGTGGGCGAACGTGCCGCCGCCCTTGCCCTTGGTGGCTTTGTAAATACGGCACTGCGCCGTATTCAGGTTGTCTGCCACAAAGGCGATGAAGTTCTCGCCATCGCGGCGGCTCCACTCGTAGGGGCTTTGCTTCCCGTCTGCCCATCCGGCCGCCTGCGCAGCCTTGAACATGTCAGTCAGGCTGACCAGGCCGTCTGCGTTGGTCTTGAGCGGTTCGCTACCGGCGATTGAAAGAACTTTCGGTTTCATGGTTGGCCTCACGATAATTGCGACGGCCGAAGAATAAAACCAAAAGTATTGTTTAGTCAATACCAAAAGTATTGTGACTATGAGAAGTTGGCGCATGCGCAGTGCACCTTCTTCTTGGCGCGAATGCCTGCATCAGCCCTCCGTGTTACAAAAGGAGTTCGTCAACACTAGGGAGGAACCAATGTTTCGTCGATCACTTCTCTTGACTTTCATTGCTATGGCATCCGGCGCCGCAATGGCTCAATCGTCCAACTATCCGGACAGGAGGGCAGTTGTCGTCAACAACAGTCCGCACGTAGAGCTGAGCAATTTCAACTTTGGGAACTACGATGGCGACCGCCGTACGCGGTTTGAGCAAAACATGCGTTGGAAGAACACAGGATCGCAGGCGCTGGCAGCGTTCGAGATCGTCATCCTCAAGTACGACGCGTTTGACCAGCGCATGATGGGCACCCGTTGGACTGTGACAGGCCGCGACAGTGCCAACTGGTCACACCTGCCGCCTGGTGAAAGCGCCGGCGATGGAACCAGAGCCTTCGGTGCTGAAGAGGTGATGACAGCCATCGCCTATGTGCGTGCTGTTCGCTTGGCTGACGGCACGGTGTGGCGGGCCAATGAGGCTGAGTTGTTGCAAAAGCTCAAGCAGGTGGCCCCGGGCATCAAGGATTACGGCAGTGTGAAGCCTGACGTCAAGCCTGCGGCGGGCGAGGCCAAGTAAGCCGGGCGTGGCCCGCTTTCAGTCGATGCGGGCCAGTTCGCGCAGGAATTTCGCCGCCTCGGCGGGGTCGCTGTATTCCCGGGTGGGGATCTTCATGGCATTTGCGTAATCCAGCGTGCGCTGGTGAACGATGTGGGCGGCGTTCTTGCGCGTGCCTTGCGCGTCAGCCTGCTGCAGCGTGTGCGTGTTGATGCACAGCGCCACGTCTGCGTTGGGGTTACCGGCCCTTATCAGCACCAGGTCACCGATGCGGGCTTGGCACTCGGTGGCGAGCTCAGGCTTGGCTGTGGGCAAGGGCAAGCTGCAAAACTGGGCGTAATGGATGTCGTGATGGAAATGCAGCCGCATCTGGCTGCTGCCGACTGGATAGAACTGCTTGGTGCCCATGGCTTCGCGGGCCAGCTTTCGATCTACCTGGGCAATGTGCTGCCGCACGTTGCGCACAAAGCTCAGTGTGCGCGCGGCGGCCCGTGACGCATCGGGCAGGCTCGGTGGCGCTGGCATGTGGCCGATGAGGGTGCTGAGGCGGGTAGCGCGTTCGACCAGCTCATCTGGCGAGCGGCCGCTGACGGCCTCGGTGCGACCGATGGACATGCTGGCAAATGGCGCGCGCAGGTCTTCAATCACGCCTCCGGCACTCAGCGTTTTGTTGAAGTGGTCGAATGTGAAGGCGATCACGCCCGCACCCGAGTCCGACTTTTGCGCCGATATGAAGTCCAGCAGGCGCTTGTGCTGCAGCGTGACGTGCGCCTGAGCCAGGCCGAGGTCATCGACCACGATGACGCCCACCACCAGCCGCTCGCCGCGGCGGCCCAGTGGCTCCCAGTACACCGGCGCGAATTCGCCGTGTATTAGCTGGGCGCTGGGGGCTGTTGGGGTGTGGATGGCCATTGCAGGGAGGGTGCGGGTTGCACCCCGATTCTCTCACCAAGCAGGGCTTGGAGCATGGGCAGCCGCCTGCTGATGAGGCCAACAAGATCTGCAGTGTGTTGCCAGATGTTGGAAATCCGGGGGTCGTTGTTGCGCCACTGGGTGTTTATCTTGGCCGATAGCGCAAGTATTTGCTGCTGCCGTGCTGCGGCCAGCCTGGCGGCGTCAGGCATGCCGTGGTCGCCGCGCCTTCGCTCCAGCAGCTGCCCTGCCACCCAGTTGGTGTGCGCTTTGAAGCCAGCTTCCATTTCGCTCAGCACCTTGCCCTCGGTCTCCCGCAGGCTGTTGTCGTGGTCAATTAGCCACCAGCGGGTGCCGTCAAAGCGCAGGTTGCGCGGGTGGCGGTCCCAGTTAGTGATCAGCTCGTCCAGCGCCGCTGCCTTGGCTGCCTTGGGGGCGTCACCGCAAAAGTGATTCCACACCGCACCGTCCAACGTGCTGTCTGCCAGTGTGGACAGCTGCTCGAAAAATCTGTCTTGCTGTATGTACGCGCACCCAAACAGCAGCAAATCGCCCTGGCCGGCTGGCTGCTGGGGCAGGCCGGGCAGGTCTTGCGCGCGGGCCTGCACGAGGCAGGGCATGGGCACATCGTTGCCGAGTGCTCCCGCGACCAGGGTGCATGCCATCTCCACCGGCAATTTGCCGGGGTGGGTGTGCCGCTTGAAGACACTTCGCTGCACGGTGTTGGCATGCGGGCCGTCCAGCACCAGCACTTCGCCTTCCCACACGTCATTCAAGTTCTGTTGGCCCCTGATGGGGTCGATGGGCGCGAGCGCCTGGCACAAGGGTGGTGCGATATCCCACCAGGCGCTATTGCGGTTTGCCTCCACGCTGGCCTTCCTCCCGAATTTGTTGTTTGACGAAGCCCACCAGGCCTTTCAGGCTGGGCGACAGGTTGGTGGCCTGCAGATCGCTGTCGCTCATCAGTGCGAGCTCGATGAGTTTGCGGGTTTCGGGTGACGCCGTCTCCATGCGCTGCAAAAGCTCCATGTGTGGGCTGTAGGAGAGCGGGTCGGTATCGCGCGGTCCGGTGCCCAAGGCAAGCCACTCAAACGTGCAGTCGAAATCTCTGGCGATTCGCATCATCTGCGCCGTTTTTGGGAAGCCGAAACCCTCAAGCCACTTGCGGGTAGAGGCCTGAGTGATCCCGTACTTTTTGGCGAGAGCCACCTGCCGGCCTTTCCCCTTTTCGTCGAATCGTCTTGCGTCAAGCAGTGCGTTAAGCCGATCGGCAAACGCGATCGCCTCTTCGTCTTTTGCTAGGGGTTCTTCATCCATAACCATATGTTTGATTTCAAGACGAATGCTTGAAACAATCAGCTATTGAAAAATAAAACTTCTGGCTATAAGATCGCGGCCCATGAACCCAATCCAGACCGTGATGGACCTCGCCGGTGGGCCTGTAGCGCTGACCCGTGAGATCAACAAACGCATCGAACGCCCGGTGACGTACCAGGCCGTCCTCAAGTGGGCGCGGCAGGGGCGGTTGCCCCGCACCGAGTGGACCGGCGAGACGCGCTACGCCAAGGCCATGTCGGCTGCTGTGGGTGGGAAGGTCAAGGTGCGCGAGTTGCTGGTGCGGCCTGCGGTGGGGGTGGGTGGTGATCAAAAACAACCTACAGCGCCCACCAATCAAGCGCGGGTAGCTATCAATTCCGAAGCGCGCCAGATGGTGCAAGAGGTTGCTTGATGCGGTTACCAGCGAGGCGTAGCAATCGCCGTCCGTTGTCTTGGTGGCGCAGGCAGAGCGCCCCCCAAATTGAGCGAGTGCCCTTGGCTCACCTGGCAGTACAGCCCAGCGTTGTAACCGGGGCCGGCCTTCCTGTATTGAAGCGGTACCTCTTTGCCCTCGGAGTAGCAGGTGGCGCAAAAGTATGCAGTGTCCTCGGGCGAGCCGGCCACTGCGCCCACAGGAAGGCGCGCCCATTGGCCGGGAGCTGGCTGGGCCATTTTGTATGCACCGCGCTTTTCGAGTTCTCGTTCTACTGCCTGAACACGGGCATTCGCTTGTACGAGATCCGCACGCAGCTGCTGCGCCTCCAGTTCGAGCGCGTGCGTGCTCTGGACTTGGGAGAGCGCCGTGGTTGACGCGTTCAATAATTTTTCCTGCAGGTCTATTTGGGCAGCTTTGATTAGCGCATCGTCGCGCGCTGCCATGGCGCCCTTGAGTACGTTGAAAGCGAGGTTTAACCCCGCGATGGCGCCTGCAATTTCGTTCATGTCCGCCCCCTCTGGTGATGGTTGTGTGAGAGCTCCCATCGTATTCCAGGGCGGGGCGGGCGCCCGTTTTCCCACCCCGCCACGCCCGCAGCCACGCCGCCGGGCTTCTCCACCCCATCAAAAAGGCGCTGTGCGCGCGGGAAGGTGCGCACGGCTTTGTGTGGTGGCGTGGCGGGGTGTTTTCTGTGCGGGCCATGGCATTCATGCGCACACCATGTCGGTCAGTGCCTCCAGTGCGCGCAGCGGGCCGGGTGCCACGCTGGCAGTGGCGCGCATGCGGCCGGCAGCGGTGTCCAGCCATTGGCCCAGGTCTTCAATGGTGAGGGTGCCTTGCGCATCCATCACAAAGAGCAGTTGCTGCACCAGCAGCTCCAGCGCGGCCACGCGGTCGGGCAGGGCGTGGGTTGCGGTGGCTGCTGTTGAGGCTGCGGCGTCGCAGCTGTGGGAGGTGTGATTTGTCATGAGGGCTACTGTCTCAATTCCGGCTGCGTTTGCCTATGGCGACGATGAAGCCCTGCCGTCCACCCGGCCTGATGTGCTGGTGGCCGTGGCTGCGATGCTGGAAGGGCGCCTGGAGCGCGTTGCCAAGCGCATCGGCATGTCGCCCAGCACGCTGCAGAAAAAGGTGAGCCTGCACACCGACACGCACCACCTGTCGGTGAGCGAGCTGCAGATGATCCAGCACGCCACCGGCTGCATGGCCGGTACCGAGGCCCTGGCCGCTGCCGAGGGCTATGTGCTGGTGCAGGTCAGCCCGGCCGCCGTGGGCAGCGTGGCCGAGTTTCTGGCCACGGGCGCGCAGATGTTTGGCGACCTGGCCAAGGCCATGCAGGAAGAGGCGGGCCACGACCGCCCCGTGTCGCCCAATGGCCGCAAGCGTGTGCAGCACCTGGTGGAAGAGCTCATGGCCCACATCAACGCGGGCAATGCGTTTGTGGCCGGTCGCGTGCCGGTGCGGGGGGTGTGATGCTCAACATCGGTATCACCATCAAGGGCATCGAAAAGGTGCGCAAAGAACTTGAGTCGCTTTCTGGCCCGCAGGCCCGCGCCGCATATGCCAAGGCGCTCACCGACACGGGCTATCAGGTGCAGCGTGACATGCGCGCCGAGATGCAAAAAACGTTCGACCGGCCCACGCCGTTCATCGTGCGGGCGCCAAAGGTGTTCCCTGCCACGCCCGAAAAGCTGCAGGTCACCGTGGCGCCCACCTACCGCAGCGATGTGGGTACCAAGGGCGGCAAGATCGGGGTGGACCCTCAGCAGGTGCTGCAGGCCCAGCAGTTTGGCGGTGCGCGGCGCGACAAGCGCAGCGAGGTGGCCTTGCGCCGCATCGGCATCCTGCCCGCAGGCTATCAGCTGGCCATACCTGACACGCCTTTCCCGGGCAGTGATGACGGCAACGGCAACCTGCGCGGCCCGTTTGTGGCCCAGCTGCTGAGCTACTTCCAGGCGTTTGGAGAGCAGGGCTACCGCGCCAATATGAAAGATGGCACCCGCCGCAACCTTGGCCGGGGTGGATCTGCATCGCGCCTTGCCAAGGTGGCGGGCCCCACGCTGGGCCGCCGCTACCTGGTGTCATACGGCAAGCTGCGCGGCGGCGCCCGCATCACCCGCAAGGGCGAGCCCGACGCCCGAGCCAGCAATCTGGCGCCGGGTATCTGGGCGGTGCTGGGCAGTACCGGTGCGGTGGTCAAACCGGTGGTCATGTTCACCCGCAAGGGCGCCTACAAGCCGCGGCTGAATCTGGATTCCATCGCCAAAAGCCCTGCCACCATGGATTACCTGGCGCGGCGCATGCGGTTCCGCATCCGGGAGGCTGCAGGCGTATGAGTCCATCACCTACCTGCCAGGCCCGCACGATGCAGGAGCGCCTGCGCACCATGCTGCTGGAAATGCCGTTGTCGCGCGCCGAGATAGTGGTGCGCACAGGCTGGTCTGCCAAGCAAGCGGACAGGGCTATAGGGCATGCCATGCGCAATGGCTACGTGGTGCCGCTGCGTCTGCAGGGCCGTACCAGGCGCAGCTATGTCGTGCCTGGCTTTGTGCCGACTCCGATTGTGTTCTCGGGTGTGCCGCTGAGCGATGCCGAGCAGCAGATCCTGCAGCGCGAAATGCAAGCGGTGGTGCAAGCATGAGCACGCGCATCATGTCCCTGTGCTGGCCGTTGCAGATGCGCCCGCCCGCAAAGGCGGTGCTGGTGTCGCTGGCAGATATGGCCAACGATGAGGGGTACTGCTGGCCCACCATCGAGCGCCTGTGCGAGCGCACGTGCTTCGGCCGCACCGCCGTCATTGATGCCATCGCGTGGTTGGAAGCGAGGGGTGCCGTGCGTGCCAGTCGCTCCAACGGTCGCAAAACCACGTACTGGGTGGAGCCTGCAAAGTTCGTGGCAGACGCCAATGAAGTTGCAGCCCCGGCTGAAGCTGTGGACAACCCGCCTAACCAGTCCGCCACGCGGACCGGTACGCCACGCGGACCCGTCCGCCACGCGGACCCAACCAGTCCGCCAGGCGGACTAAACCAGTCCGCCACGCGGACACTAATACCCAAGAACCGTCATGAACCGTCAGTAATACCCCCCCAACCCCCCGCAGATGCGGGGGGCGCGAGCGAGCGTGTGCAAAAGCACTCCAAGCCCGCAAAGCCATGCGCTGGTGGGGACAATGGGTTCAATGCGTTTTGGGCAGTGTTCCCGCGCAAGACCGAAGAAAAGGCGGCCCGTCGCCAGTGGGGCCGGCTGCAGCCAGACGCGGCGCTGCAGGCGCGGATCGTGGCAGCGGCCATCGCATGGGCAGCCACAGAGCGGTGGCAGGACGAGGGCGGCCGGTACGTTCCCAAGGCCAGCAGCTGGCTGTACGGCGAACGCTGGTGCGACCAGCTGCCGATGCCTGCCATGGCGGCCGACTGGTGGCAGTCGCTCGATGGCATCAAGGTCATGGGCGAAAGGCTGGGCATCGTGTACGCGACCTCCAGCCTGGGCAATGCGTGGACCGACGACGAACTGCGAGCACACAACCGCGTGTACCGCCAGCAAGTCTTCGACGCCGCAGGTCCTGGCCCTTGGCACCAGCTCAGGAGGGCTGCATGAACCGGGTCGGCTGTCCTCTTGCGAGCGCACCACCCCCCACCCCCCGGTTCGGGTCCTCCCCCCCAACCCCCAGTGCGGGTAATTCGAGCCGCCCTTTTGGACTGTTGCGCAGGGTTGATAAGGGGGTTAATTGAATATGCAGTATGGTTTTATTGCTATCACTGCGATAGCAGAAGGGGGCAATCTGTGAAAGTGCTCCCTGTGCTCGACCAGGTGATTTCGCAGGCGGAGTTTGCGCAGATCATTGGCGTGAGCGAGGCCCGGGTGTCGCAGATGGTGAGCGAGGGGGTAATTGCGCGTGGCGACACGGCTGCGAGCTGGCTGGGGGCCTACTGCGAGCGGTTGCGCGACCAGGCGGCGGGCCGGTTGGGCGAGACCTATGGCCTCGACCTGGTGCAAGAGCGCGCCGCCCTGGCCCGTGAGCAGCGCGAGGGGCAGGCCATCAAGAACGCCGTGGCCCGGCGCGAGTACGCGCCTGTTGGCCTGCTGGCCGATGTCCTGGGCCAGGCCGCCAGCGCCGTGGTGGACCGCTTCGACCAGCTGGAGGGCACGCTGCGCAAGTCCTGCCCCGACCTGCCCGACGAAGCAAAGACCGCGGTGCTGCAGGTGATCGCTTCGGCCCGCAACGAGTGGATCCGCAGCGCGGCGCAGCTCGTGGACAGCAGCATCGACGCCATGCTGACTGGTGAGTCCGAGGATGAGGTCGACAGCGAGGGTATGCCTGCGTGACCACCATGCCCACTCTCCACCCCGAAACGGCCGCTGCCATCAAGTCGGCCGTGCGCCGGGGCCTCGACAGCCTGCGGGCCGAGCCACCGCAGCGCCTGGGCGATTGGGCGCGCGACCACTTCAAGCTGGCCGGCGAGAGCAGCCACCAAAAAGGGGCATGGCAGGCGTGGGCCTTCCAGGTGGGCATTCTCGATTTCATGAGCGACGACCGCATTGAAGACCTGGCCGTGCGCAAAGCCAAGCGTGTGGGCTATACCAAGATGGTCACCGCCTTTGTGGCCTACAACATCGCGCACCGCCGCCGCAAGCAAGCCCTGTGGCAGCCCACCGACGACGACCGAGACAGCTACGTCAAAAGCGAGATTGACCCGCTGCTCGATCCGCTCACCGGCGTGCCAGCCATCAACAAGGCGCGCAAACTCGGTCGCGCCACTGAGGAAACGATCAAGTTCAAGCCCTTCCGCGACAGCGTGCTACACCTGCTGGGCGGCAAGGCGGCCCGGGCCTACCGCCGCATCACCGTGGCTGTGGCCATCCTCGATGAGTGGTCTGCCTTCGACCAGCAGATCGAGAAGTCGGGCGACCCGGGCGGCTTGGCAAAGGGCCGGCTGGAGGGCGCGCCATACCCCAAGTTTGTGGGCGGCAGCACCCCGCGCCTCAAGGGCTTGTGCCACGTCGAGCGCGCCTGCGACAACGCCGAGGGCATGGTGCGCTTTCATGTGGACTGCCCTCGCTGCGGCGTAGAGCACCCGCTGCTGTGGGGGGCAAAGAACCTGGCCCATGGCATGAAGTGGACGCGCGGCCAGCCCGACACCGTGCACCACATCTGCCCGCACTGCCATGAACCCATCACCCAGGCCGACTACCTGCCCGGTGGCGTGCCACTCAATGGCGCCTGGGTGTGTGATCGCACCGGCAAGCGCTACGGGCCCGACCGCATCTGGCGCGACAGCAAGGGCATGCCCTGCAACCCGCCGCGAACACTTGGCGTGCACGTATGGACTGCCTACAGCCCGCAGCGCGCATGGTCTGACATAGTCGTCGAGTTCGAGAACGCCCTGAAGGCGATGGAGGCTGGCGAAGTAGGCCCCATGCAACTGTTCGTCAACGAAACCTTGGGCGAAACCTGGGAGTTGGCAGGTGAGCGCACCGACGAACACGCCCTGCAGGCCCGTGCCGAGCCGTACAAACTGTGCACCGTGCCCCGTGGCGGGCTGTACCTGACGGCCGGGGTGGACGTGCAGCGCAACCGCTGGGAAATCACCGTATACGCCTGGGGGCGCGGCATGGAGTCGTGGGTGGTTGATGTCACTGTCATCGAGGGCAACCCCGCTGTCGATGAAGAGTGGGACGCCGTCACCCACCACCTGCAGCGCCGATACACGCAAGACTGGCACGGCGGCAGCCTGGGTATCAGCGCCACCAGCATCGACTCTTCCGACCAGACACAGGCCGTCTACAACTGGGTGGCCAAGGCGCAGCACATCCTGCCCGGGCTGCGCGCCATCAAAGGCGACGGCAACGAAGCCACCAACATCCTGGGTCCCAGCAGTGCGCAGGACATCAACTGGCGCGGCAAGAAGGTGCCCAACGGCATCAAGCTCTGGCGCGTTGGCGTGGATGCCGCCAAGGACCTGCTGCTGGGCCAGCTGGCCATCACCAAGCCCGGGCCCGGCTTCGTGCACTTTTCCGACGAACTGCCCCGCGAGTTCTACGAACAGCTCACCGCAGAGCAGCGCGTGCTCGCCAAAATCAACGGCCGCGAAGCCTACCGCTGGATCAAGCGCCGCCCGCGCAACGAACAGCTCGACAACCGCAACTACGCCCTGCACGCCGCCATGGCCAGCGGCCTGCACCGCTACGACGACGCCCGCTGGCAAAAGCTGGAGGCCGCAGTGCAGCCTGATAACCACGACCTTTTTGCTATCCAACCAATAGCAGTCAAGGCAGAGCAGGCAAGCGCTACGCCTGTAAATCAGCCCGTTCCGGCCAAGCCCAATCCATTCGCCACCCGCGCCAACCGAAGGCCCGCAGCCTCACGCACCACATGGTAAAAAACCAAGCCACCCAGACCCCAGTCCTTGAGCTCGTGCTCCAAGGCGACAGCGCTGCCACCGCAGAGCAGCAGGCCCTGGCCAGCGTAGAGCACACCGACGACGTGGTCGAGTACACCCTGCGCTGCATCATGGCCTTGGCGCCGCGGCTCAACGCCGCCGTGGTGCGCGCGGCAGAGGCCCAGGTGCGCGAAGTGTTTGGCGGTGATGAGGTGTGGGTGGGTCGCCGTCCAGACCTGCAAAACCGCAACGCATCCATCCGGCGCGACTACCTGGCGGGCGAACGCGTGGCCCTGCTCGCCCGCCGGTACCAGCTCACCCAGCGCCACGTGCTGCGCATCATCAAGGGATAGGGGTGACATTTCACCCCTTACAAATGTCACCCCGCCCGGCCTAGATTGCAGCCTGCAACACCACGCACGCCATGGCCACTACACCCACTACCGAACCCACCAGCCTGCAGGCGGGCGACTCCGTCACCTGGCGGCGTCAGCTGCCAGACTACCCCGCAAACGACGGCTGGCAGTTGGGCTACCGGCTCATCAACGCCCAGACCCGCATCGACATCGTGGCCACTGCAGACGGGGCCGACCACCTGGTGATCATTTCGGCTGCCACCAGCGCGCTGTATGCGCCGGGCGAATACACCATGGTCGCCCAGGTCACGCGCAGCACCGACCGGCACACCATCGGTTTCTGGGCAGTCACCATCAAACCCGACTGGGCCGCAGCTACCACCGGGCAAGACACCCGCACCAGCGCCCGCAAGGCGCTGGAGGCCGTCAAGGCGTACCTGGAAGACGCTAACAACATCAAGGCTGCCGAGTATGAGATTGCCGGCCGCCAGCTGCGCCGCTACAGCCTGGCCGAGGTGTGGGCCCACCGCGACCGCCTGGTGCTCGAAGTCAGCAGAGAGGAAGCCGCCTCTGGCATCGCCACAGGCCTGCCCAGCAAAACCCGTGTCTACGTAAGGTTCGGCCAATGACCAGCATGATCCACCGGGCCCGCCAGTGGCTCAGCCGCACTGTGGCACCTGCAGCCCTGCAAACCCGCCGCTTCCAGGCCGCCCGCATGGACCGCCTCACGGCCGAGTGGATGGCCACCGCGCAGAGCATCAACGAAGAACTGCGCAGCGATCTGGACCGCCTGCGCTCCCGCGGGCGCGAGCTGGGCAACAACAACGACTACGCCAAAAAGTTCGTGGGCATGGTCAAGGACAACATCATCGGCCCCGGTGGCGTGCGCCTGCAGGTGCGCATTGAAGACAGCCCGGGCAAGCCCGACCGCATGGCCAGCGCAGCGGTAGAGCGCGGCTGGCAAGAATGGCAAAACGTGGCCGACGTGGCTGGCCACCAGCACTTTCGTGACATGTGCGAAACCATGGTGGGCGGCCTGCCTTCTGATGGCGAGTTTTTGCTGCGCATGGTGCGCGGGGCAGACGCAGGCAACCGGTTCAACTTCGCGTTGCAGCTCATCGACGTGGACCGCATCGACACCACCTACAACGGCCGCCACGGCGTCAATGCCGTGATCATGGGGGTCGAGGTCAACACCTACCGCCGACCGGTGGCCGTGCACATATTTGCCGCCCACCCCAACGACGGCCAGTACAGCAGCCGCCAGCGCATCCGCCTGCCGCTGGACGACGTCATCCACGGCTTCAAGGTAGAGCGCCCTGAGCAACTGCGCGGCATCCCGTGGATGGCCGCAGGCATGCTCAGCTTGCACCATCTGGGCAACTTCAAACTGGCCGCGCTGCTGGCGGCAGAGCACGGTGCCAACCACTACGGCTTTTTCACTACGCCAGACGGCCAGGCGCCCATCGGTACGCCCGATGCAGCGGGAGGCCAGGCCGTCACCGTCAGCCAGCCCGGCTACTACGACACCCTGCCCACCGGCGTGCAGTTCACCGCCTACGACAGCAAATACCCTGAACAGAACTTCGGCCCCTTCGTCAAAACCACCCTGCAGCGCATCGCCAGCGGCTGGGGGGTGGCCTACCACTCCCTCGCCAACGACCTGGAGGGCGTCAGCTTCTCCAGTATCCGCAGCGGCACCCTGGAAGAGCGCGACCGGTGGATGGGTGATCAGCAGTGGTTTATCGACATGGCGCTGGAGCGCATCTACCGCGCCTGGCTGCAGATGGCCCTCATGTCGGGCGCCATCACCATGCCCAACGGCAGCGCGCTGCCCGCGTCCAAGCTCGAAAAATTCAGCCGCCACGAATGGCAGCCGCGCCGCTGGGAATGGGTGGACCCACAGGCCGACACCGAGGCCAACATCCTCAAGGTGCGCGCCGGCCTCATGAGCCCGCAAGACCTGTGCAGCGCCATGGGCTACGACTTCGAGGACACGCTCGACGCCATTGCTGCAGCCCAAAAACTCGCCAAGGAAAAGAAAGTGCAACTCCCCGCCTACGACGCGCTGCCCGGGGCCGGTGGAGCCGCAGCACCTGCTGTGCCTGCGCCATAGCAGGCAAGGTTTCCCGCCACAAGGCCCGCCCCGCGCGGGCCTTTTGCTTTGTGGCCCGGCGTGCGAGTAGGTGACATTTCACCCCTTACAAATGTCACCTCACCCCGCTTGCAATAGCGGGCATGAGCAGCACAGAACAACTCCCCGAAGTCGTCGCACGGCACCTGTCCAAGGGCCGCGCAGAGCGTGCATTCCTGGTCGAACGCCAGGCCATTGACGAAGCCGCCCGCACCGCCGTGCTGGCTTTCGCCAGTGAGCTGCCTTACGAGCGCTACTGGGGCGTCGAAATCCTCGACTGCACAGCCACCAGCATGCGCCAGGGCCGCCTTCGCAGCGGCGCCAACCTCCTTTGCGACCACGACACCCGCGATGTCGTTGGCGTTATCGAATCTGTCGAGATCGGTGCGGACAGGGTTGCCCGCGCCGTGGTGCGCTTCGGAAAAAGCGCTCGTGCAGAGGAAGTGTGGAACGACGTGCGCGACGGCATCCGCCGCAACGTGTCTGTCGGCTACATGGTCCACAAAGCGCAGCTGGTCGAAACCGTGGATGGCCTGGAAACCTACCGCGTCACCGACTGGGAGCCCTTTGAAGTCTCGCTTGTCAGCGTCCCCGCTGACGCATCCGTCGGCGTAGGCCGCAGCCTGGAGTCGGCCGATGCCGCCGCCCCGGCCGAAGTGCCCGCGCCGCAAGCCACCACCCCCATTCCAACCCCATCTGAACCCGAGGTGAAAACCATGCCCGATCCCGTCATCGAAGTCGTTGAGCAGCGCAACCACGCTGCCGAAATCTCCAAAATTGCAGCCAGCATCCCAGGCGGTGCCGAGCTGGCGATGGACGCCATCCAGCGCGGCCTGAGCGTCGAGCAGTTCCAGCGCGAGGCTATCGCCAAGATGTCCACCAAGCCCGTGCCCACTGCCGACATTGGCATGGAAAAGAAAGAGGTGCAGCGCTACAGCCTGATGCGCGCTCTCAACGCGCTGGCCAACCCTACCGACACAGCAGCCCAGCGCGCCGCATCGTTTGAACGCGAGTGCTCCGACGCCACTGCCAACAAGATGGGCAAGCAGGCCCGTGGCTTCATGGTGCCCAACGAAGTGCAGCGGCGCGACCTGGTGGTGGGCGCCCCCACGGCTGGCGGCAACCTTGTGGCCACCGATCTGCTCACCGGCAGCTTCATCGACATTTTGCGCAACGCCATGGTCATCGACGGCCTGGGCGCCCGCATGCTCACCGGCCTGGTGGGCAACGTGGCCATCCCCAAGCTCACAGGCTCTGCCACTGCCTACTGGGTGGCTGAAAACTCGGCGCCCACCGAAAGCCAGCAAACGGTTGGGCAGGTGCCGCTCACGCCCAAGACGGTCGGCGCCTTCACCGACATTGCCCGCCGCCTGCTGCTGCAAACCAGCCTCGACGTGGAAGCCATGGTGCAAAACGACCTGGCCACCATCCTGGGCCTGGCCATTCAGCAAGCCGCCATCAACGGCACCGGTGCATCTAATCAGCCCAGCGGCATCCTGACGCAGATCGCATCGCCCACTGTGGTGGCAGGCACCAACGGCCTCGCGCCCACCTGGCAGCACATGGTTGATCTGGAATCTGCCGTGGCTGTGGCCAATGCCGATGTGGGCACGCTGGCCTACCTGACCAACGCCAAGGTGCGCGGCAAGCTCAAGTCCACCAGCAAGGTCACCGGTCAAAACGGCTTCATCTGGGACGGCGGCGATACCCCCATCAATGGCTACCGCGCCGCAGTCACCAATGCAGTGCCCTCCAACCTCACCAAGGGCACCAGCAATGGCGTGTGCTCGGCTGCCATCTTCGGCAACTGGGCCGACCTGGTCATTGGCATGTGGGGTGGCCTCGACCTGATGGTGGACCCCTACACCGGCAGTGCCGCAGGCACCGTGCGCGTAGTGGCCCTGCAAGACGTGGACGTTGCCCTGCGCAACACCGTGTCCTTTGCCACCGTGGTTGACCTGCTGACCTGACGCCAGCGCCTCGCACCCAGCCCAAGGCACCCGGCATGTTCACCGAAGACCTCAGCGCCTTCTTCAGCACCACCGATTTCGCCACCACGGCGAGCTTTGGCGGTGGTGCGGCGGTGCCTGTCATCTTTGATGCGGCTGCGGTGCCGGGGTCTGTGGGCCCGCTGGGCATGGTCAACACGCTGCCCGCCATCACCCTGCCCAGTGCGCAAGTGCCTGCCAACCCGGTGGACACAAGCGTCGAGGTGTCGGTGAACGGCGTTGCCACTGCCTACCTGGTAGCTGATGCCCAGCCCGACGGCACCGGCATCACCCGCCTGCTGCTGGAGGCTGCATGACCGCCCCCACCAGGTTCGCCCAGGTGCTCGGCGCCATGCAGACAGCCCTGCAGGCCGCCACACCCGTGTCGCCCAACGTGTTCCGCGCCCGTGCCCGGGTGGTGCCGCAGCAGATGGCCACGGCCATCGTGGTGCGGCCTGCCCAGGCAGAGCGCGACGCATCGGTGGGGCAGGGCGCCATGGCGCTGTGGCTCACCGCTGTGGCGGTGGACTGCTACGCACGCGGCTCGGCGGCCAGCCCGGTGGATGTGGCGGTGGATGCCCTCATGGGCGCTGCTGTTGGCAGGTTGATGCAAGACCCATCCCTGGGCGGCCTGGTGGGGTCTATCGACCCCCAGGCCGTGGCCTGGGATTTCGACGTGGACGGCGAGCAAACCGCCTGCGCCACGGTGACTTTTTACGTGCGGCACGCCACGGCGGCTGCGACCTTTCTCTGATTCCCTTTTTCAAACGAGGTAACCCAAATGGCAGATCCAATCTTCTGGAGCAACGTGGGCATTGACGTTCAGACCGCCCTGGCCACCGCTGTGCCAATCACGGCCATCACCAAGGCCGCCCCCGGCGTGGCCACGTACTCGGGTGTTGTGCACCCCGCCAACGGCGACTACATCGCCCTCACGGCCACGGGTATGCACCAGGTCAATGACCGGCTGTTTCGCATTGCCAACGTCAACACCACGGCAAAGACGTTCGAACTGGAAGGCGAAGACACCACCAGTTTCGACACGTTCATTGGTGGCAGCTACCGCATCGTCACCTTCGGCGCATCGTTCAACTCGGTGCAGAGCATCAGCGTGAGCGGTGGCGACTACGAAAAGGCCGACGTCACCACCATCCACGACTCGGTGCGCAAGAACGTGCCCACCATCGCCGCGCCGCTCACCCTGTCGCTCACCAACTTCTTCGACATGACCGACCCCGGCTTTGTCGAGTGCAACAAGGCCTACAAGAGCAAGAGCAAGCGCGCCATTCGCCTGCGCTTCGGTACGGGCGCAAAGATGGTCATGACGGGCTACGTGGGCGCTGCTGGCGTGCCCAACGGCCAGGCGCAGGGCGTGGTGCAAACGCCCGTATCCATCGAGGCGCAAAACCTCCCTACCGTCTACGCGAGCTGATCGCGCAGCGCCACGCATGCCGCGCAACTGCGGCATGCGCCCTGTTTTGTGCGCGGCACGGTGGGCCCCAATGGCCCGCTGGCCTGTTTTGCCCGAGCGGGCACGCCGCGCACTCCCCTCACTCGGGCCTGATCAATCGGGTGCATACATGTCCATTTCCATCGTCGTAGACAACAAGGTCAAGTTCCGCGTCAAAGGCTCATTCCGCAACGGCGAGGGGGTTGACCAGCCCTTCGACTTCGGCCTGCGCTGCAAGCGCCTGGACACCGACGCCATCACAGACCTCAAATCCTCCGACGGCAGCTACATCTACGCCGACTTCATGGCCGCCGTGATCGAAGAATGGTTTGACGTCAACGGCGGCGGCGCCGATGGCAAAAAAGCCGTGCCCTACACCACCGACGCCTGGCACGCCCTGTGCAAAACACCTGGCGTGGCAGCACTGGCGTGGGCCACCTACATGCGCGAAAACGGCGCCAAAGAAAAAAACTAGCACAGGTCGCCCGCGCAGTCGTTGAGCACGCCCATGCCCTGCACACCCGCAACCAGCCGCAGCAGCAACAACAGCAGCCGCACCCATCAAGCCCGATGGGTGGCCTGCTGGCCCAGCTATCGGCCGTGGGCGCGTTTGATGACAACGCCGCAGGCGCGGGCGACAGCGACCAGCCCGGCGACAACGCCACCGCCTACCTCTGGCCCGACTGCGTGCCCGCCTGGAACCACTGGCGCAGCCTGCAAACCCAGTGGCGCAGCAGCGGCATGGGTGGCCGCGAAGGGCTCGACTACGCCGGCGTGCAGGCCTACCTGGACGAACACCTGCCCCGCAGGGGCAGGCGCCGCCGCGAGCTCTTTGCCTGCATCCAGGCCTGCGAAACCGCCTGCCTCGACTTCTGGGCCGAAGCCCGCGAGCGCGACCAGCAAAACCAGCCACCACCGCACAACCCCTGAAGGCGCCGCAGCATGACCACCCCCATCGGCATCACCATCGGCCTCGACGGCGTACAGCAAACCGAGGCGGGCCTGCGCCGCGTGGTGGGCGGGGTGGACGCTGTCGGCATCTCTGCCAAGCAAACGGCCGCCGCATTGCGTGGCGTGCCTGCGCAGTTCACCGACATCATCACCAGCCTGCAGGGCGGCCAGGCGCCGCTCACCGTGTTTTTGCAGCAAGGCGGCCAGCTCAAAGACATGTTTGGCGGCGCAGGCAACGCCGCCCGGGCGCTGGGCGGCTACGTGCTGGGCCTCATCAACCCCTTCACCGCGGCTGCTGCTGCGGGCGTGGCCGTGGCGCTGGCCTACAACCAGGGCAGCAAAGAGGCCGACGCCTACGCCAAAGCCATTGCCCTCACCGGCAACGCGGCGGGTGTCACCACTGCCCAGCTGGCCGGCATGGCGCGCAACGTGTCTGACGTGGTGGGCACCCAGGCCCAGGCTGCAGACGTGCTGGCCCAATTGGTGGGCACCGGCAACGTGGCCAGCGCCGCGCTTGAGCAGCAGGCCGCGCTCGCCATCCGTCTGGAGCGCAACGTAGGCATCGCCGTCAAAGACACCGTCAAGGAATTTGCCGAGCTGGGCAAAGAGCCTGTGGAGGCGGCCAAAAAGCTCAACGAACGCTACAACTACCTCACCGCAGCGGTGTATGAGCAGATCAAAGCGCTCAAAGACCAGGGCAGAACACAAGAGGCGGCTGCGCTGTCCCAGGCCACGTACGAAAAAGCCATGGCCACTGTGGCAGACACCCTGGAGGGCAGGCTTGGCTATGTAGAGCGTGCATGGCGCGCTGTGGGCGATGGTGCCAAGTGGGCTTGGGATCAAATGCTCAACGTGGGCCGCCGCGGCAGCGCAGCAGACCCCACGGCCGAGGTGCGCGCCCGCCTCACGCGCCAGCAACAAGAGCTGGCCGACAAGCGCGCCATTAACCCCAATGCCGACACGTCGGGCCTTGAAAAGGGCATCGAAATCCTGAAGCGGCGCCTGGGCGTCATGGAAAGCGATGAGCGCATGCTTCGCCGTGGTGCCGATGCGCAGGCCGCCCGCACCAAAGCCGAGAAAGACGCCATCACCGCCAGCGACGCCCTGCAGCGCACCCAAGGCAAGGGCCTTACGCAACAGCAGCAGCTCAACAAGGCCCTGGAGGAATACCGCAAACAGCAAGACGCCCTTCGCGCCGTCAACCCCAACTCTGATCGTCTCACGCCCGATGCCATCGCCCGTGGCGAGCGCGCCATCCGCGAGCAATACGCCAGCAAGGGCAGCGGCGCAGCAGCGGGCGGCGAGAACGAAGTGGCCGCCCTGCGTGCGCAGGCCGATGCCGCCGAAAAATACCTGGCCCAGCTGCGTGCCACCGGTGCTGAGGTCGAAAAGCTCACCACCGGCGAGCAACGCGCCGCCAAGATCCGCGAAGAGCTCAAGACCAGCATCACCGGCACCGCCCGTGCGCAAAAAGAGCTGGCGCTTGTGGAGGCCGAGCGCCTGGGCGCGGCAGAGCGTGCCACCGTCACCGAGAAAGCCCGCATCAAGTCCATCGAGGAATCCGAGGCGGCCTACCGCAAGTTTCTGGATGCCATTGTCAAAACCGGCGACGCCTACGGCACCCAGGCAGACCAGCAAGAGGCCGCCAATGCCAGCCTGGGCCGCAGCAAAACCGCCATTGAAGAAGCCGCCCTGGCGCAGCAGCAGCTCTACCTGGCCAACGAAAAAGCCGCCGGCCCGTGGGACCCCGCCCGCATCAAGGCCATGGAATACGCCATTGAGCAACAAGAGCGCTACGTGGATGCATTGCGCGGCGGCGACGGCAAGGCCCTCAACGCCCGCGCCGACGAACTGCTGCGCTCGGCCACAGAGTTGTCGGCCCTGTACGAAAACGAATCCCAGCTGGTGGGCATGAGCAACCTGGAGCGCACCAAAACCGTAGCCCTGCGCCAGGTCGAGCTCAAGTACGCCAAAGAACTGGCAGACATTGAAAAATCCAGCGCCAGCGAAGAAGCCAAGCAAACCGCCCGCGAAAGCCTGTACCGCGCCAAGCGCATCGAAGGCGAGGCCGTGGTGGCCAAAGCCATCCAGGACGACTGGACCCGCACCACCGACGAAATCAACCGCAGCCTCACCGATGCGTTGCTGCGCGGCTTCGAGTCCGGCAAGGGGTTTGCAGAAAACCTGCGCGACACCCTCAAAAACATGTTCAACACCCTGGTGCTACGCCCGGTGATCAGCGCCGTGCTCTCGCCCATCTCTGGCGCGCTCGGTGGGGCGTTTGGTGGCGGTGCGGCGGGCGGTGGTGGCCTGCTCAACATGGGCATGCAGGGCTACAGCCTTTACAACAGCCTCACCAGCGGCACGGGCGTCCTTGGGCGCGTGGGCAGCTTCTTGGGGCTGGGTGCGCAGGCTGCCACCACCACGGGCATCGGCATCGGCACCAGCCTTGCCAATCCCGGCCTTGCTGCTGCGGTGAACCCTGTCACAGCCGGGGCTGGTTCGGGCTTGCTGGGTGGGCTGTCCGCTGCTGCCCCGTGGCTGGCTGGCATTGCTGCCATCGCCGCATCGTGGAAGAAGCTCTTTGGCCGCGAACTGAAAGACTCCGGCATTGAAGGCCAGTTCGGCGGCGACACCGGGTTTGAAGGTCGGTCCTACAAGTTCTACGAAGGCGGGGTTTTCCGCTCCGACAAGACGGAATACTCGGCATTGGACGAAACCCTGCGCAAGACGCTGGGCGACACGTTCGACGCGATGCAAGTGCAGGTCACCAGCTTCGCGGATGCCTTGGGCCTGAATGCCGACAAGATCGGCACCTTCACATCAGACATAAAGCTGAGCCTGCGCGGGCTGTCTGAGCAAGACGCACAGGCGAAGATTCAGGAGGCTCTTGCCACCGTCAATGATCAGCTGGCACAGGAGGTGCTGGGCTCATGGAAAACCGTTTCCAAGGAAGTCGAGAGAATCGTTTGGCAGTCTGCGACGGTTAACGATCAGCCCATCACCACCGTCCGCGAAATGGTGGAATCTCGGGAATACACCCCGAGTGAATACGCGAGGGAGGGCGAGAAGGCCATCGACACCCTCACGCGCCTGGCAACCAGCCTGTCCACGGTCAATGACATCTGGAAGAACCTCGGCAACACCGTGTACGAAGCATCCCTTGCCGGGGCCGATGCCGCGAGCACGATGGCCGATGCGTTTGGGGGCCTGGAAGCCATGGCAGCCGCCACGGGCGCCTACTTCGAGAACTTCTACTCGCCTGAAGAGCAACGCGCAGCGGTAGAGCGCCAGCTGAACGAGGCACTTGGCAAGCTGAACCTCACGCTGCCCGACATTGACGCCACCGACGCCCGTGCGCAGTACCGCGCCCTGGCCGAAGCGCAAGACCGCAACACGGAAGAAGGCCGGGCCGCGTATGTCACGCTGCTGCAGCTGTCCGGCGCCTTCGCCAGCATTACCGACGCCGCAGCAGACGCTACCCGTGCACTGGAAGCCCAGCGCAGCGCTGCCTACAGCGACTTCCGCCGCGCCGTTGACCGTGACCGCTCTGCACTGCAAGACCAAGCCTCCGCACTGCGCGACAGCATCGGCGCCATTGCCGATGCCGTGGACATGCTGCGCGGCAACGCGAGCGAGCTGTACAACACCGTCAGCACCACAGCCCAGATGCAGGCCGCGCAGGGCATGGTGTACGTGGAGCGCGCCCTTGCCGGTGTGTTGGCCGGTGGTTCCGTCACGGACTACACAGGCCTCACAGACGCCATTGCAGCCGCACGCGGCGGCATTGACAGCGGCGTGTACGCCACCCAGTTCGATCGCGAACGCGACGCGCTGGTGCTGGCCGGGCAGCTCAGCACGCTGGCCGATGTGAGCGACCTGCGGCTCTCCGTGGAAGAGCGACAGCTGCGCGCCATCAACGAGCAGCTTGAGTACCTGGACACCCTGAGCAAACGCGCGGAAGAGATGGTCAACGGCACCACCGCCCTGACAGAGACGGTGGACACCTACTTTGCGCGCCTGATGGGCATTCTGGACCCGGAAAAGCCAGAGCCAACCCCCGGCAAGCCCGGCGCGGGTGGCGGCTCTGGTGCCGGTACTCCGTGGGGCGGCGGTGGTGTGGACCCCAGCAAGTACAACGTGCCCATCAATGTGCCCGGTGGCAGCGTGGGGTATGTGGGTGTGGGTGCAGCCGAAGAAGCGCGCGCCGACAAGCTCTATGACCTTTATCACTCTTTTGACGGCACGGGTGACCTCACGGGCCTGCTGACCAGCATCAAAGCCGCAGGCGGCACGCTGCGCGACTTGTCGGTGCTGTCGGGCCTGTTCGAGCAGGACTGGGTGCGCGCTGCCGCGTCGGTGGGCATCCCGGCATTCGCTGCAGGCGGCATGCACTCTGGCGGCCTGCGGCTGGTGGGCGAGCGCGGGTGGGAGGTGGAAGCCACCGGCCCCGCGCGGATCTGGAACCAGCAGCAAATCGCCAGCGCCATGTCTGGCGGCGGCAATGCCGACCTGGTTGCCGAGCTGCGCGCCCTGCGTGAAGAAAACCGCCAGCAGGCGGGCGAGATTGCGCGGCTGAACCTGCGCATGGCCCGCGTGCTTGAGCGATGGGATGGGGATGGCACACCGCCAGAAAGGGAAGAGGCTGTCGCATGAGCAGCATGCATGCAATCACCGTGGTGCGCCCCATTGCGGTGCTGCCCTCCATGCTGGTCAGCACCGATGTGCCTGAGACCGACTACGCTGAGTGGGCATCGGGCACCACCTACGCCAAGGACGACCGCGTCATCCTGGCTGCGCAGCACAAGGTCTATCAGAGCCTTGCCGACAGCAACACGGGCAACAACCCAGCGGCTGTCGCCATACCGCCCAAGTGGATCGAAGTGGGCCCCACCAACCGCTGGAAGCCCTTCGACAAGTCCGTCAGCAGCCAGGTGGTGCAGGCCGATGCCATCAGCTACCGCATCAAGCCGGGGCAGGCTGTCACATCCCTGGGCGTGCTCAACATCAGGGGCGGTGTGTCACTGCGCGCGCGGGTGATCGACCCCACCCATGGCACCGTGTACGACAAGACCGTGGCCCTGTCCCGTTCGCCCATTGCGCCGGGCTGGTGGGCATGGTTCTTTGGCGAGCGGCGCGCGCCCACGCAGGTGCTGCTGCAAGACCTCCCCAGCTACCCAGGTGCGGACATCCTGATTGACATCACCGGCACCGTAGAGCTTGCGGTGGGCGTGATCCTGATCGGGCAGCAGCGGCAGTTCTCGATGGGTGTACGCATGGGGGCGCGGGTGGGCATTCAGGACTACAGCCGCAAAGAGCGCAACGAATTTGGCGACGTGATGCTGGTGGAGCGTGCCTTTGCCCGGCGCGCCAGCTTTTCCATGCTGCTCACCGCTGCCGAGGTGGATGCATTCAACCAGTTCCTGACCGACGTGCGTGCCACGCCGTGCCTGTGGATCGGCTCCAGCCGCTACGAGTCGACCACGGTGTACGGGTTCTACAAGAACTTCGACATCGTCATCAGCTACTTCAACTATTCCGACTGCGAACTTGAGCTGGAAGGCCTCACATGACCGACATCGTTATCCCCGACACCATCGATGCCCTGCCTGCTGCGCCGCAGCCGTCCGACACGCCGGTTGACTTTGACAGCAAGGCTTTTGCCTTGCTGGGTGCGCAGGTTGCCATGGTGGCGCAATTCAATGGCGCCGCTGCCGACACGTACCAGAACGCCACGGCGGCCAACGAGCGCGCGGTGGCCGCTGCCGCATCGGCAGGCGCCGCAGCCGCCGCTGAATCGACAGCCACCGCAGCGGCTGGCACGGCATCAGCCGCTGCCGACACCGCCATCACCAAGGCCAGCGAAGCCAGCGCCAGCGCCATCGCCGCCAGCAAGCTCAACCTGGGCAACAAGGCCACCCCGCCCACGGTGGACAACCAGGGCGACCCCCTGCTGGCCGGGGCCACCTACTACGACACCACCCTGAACAAATGGCGCGTGTGGAGCGGGTCGGCATGGGCCGAGGGCATCAGCGCGCTGGCGGGCGTCTCCAGTTTCAACGGGCGCACCGGAGCCATTGACGACGGCGTGGTGCTGCACATCCCGGCGGGCAGTGTTGACCTCAACGCCATCACCGCCTCAGGCTTCTACAGCTTCGGCACCGTGACCAACGGCCCCGGCGTGGCCGACTCGCAGCTCATCGTCTCGCGCGGCGGCGACACCGCCACGCAGATCGTGGTGGACAAAGCCACGGGCGCCATGTTTGTGCGCGCCGCGTCCGCGCTGTCTGGCACGCCCGTGTGGACGGCCTGGCGCCGCGTGGCGCTGCATGCCGACGTGGTGGTAGCCCTGGCCGGTGGCGACATTGATTGCAGCAAGGGCAATTACTTCACCGAGACAGTGGCGGGCGCCCGCACACTGACGTTTGCCAACATCCCGGCGGGCTCCTACTCCTGCGTCGTGGAGATCAACCACACCAGCGGGGCCATCACCATGCCAGCGGGCACGGTGTGGGCCGGTGGAGCAACGCCCACCCTTGCCACGGGCAAGCGGCACCTGATTTTCTTCCAACGCGCGCAAGTGGGCACCGCAGGCTGGTACGCCTCCGTGCTGCCGGGGTACAGCACATGATCCACAAGATGATGTACGCCCGGTTTGAGGCCGCACCCGGCCAGGTGCAGCCCGCCACCGGCAGCTGGACGGTGCCCGCTGGCGTGTACGCCATCAGCGCCGTGGCCGTGGGCGCCAATGCGGGCATCTCGCGCGGTGCCACCAAGCTGGTGCACGCTGGTACGGGCAACGGCCCCGGCTACCCCATTACGGGCGATGGGGGTGGCTACGGTGGGGCGCCCGGCAGCCACAACTACGGCGCTGGCGCCAGCGGCGGCAACGGCGGCTATACCGGCGACGGCGGCAACGGTGGCTACAGCGCCAACGGCACCAGCGAAGTCAACGGCGTCGCTGGCGGCAATGGTGCAGGCGGCGGTGGTGGCGGTGGCGGTGGTGGTGGTCACGCCAACAACTACGGCTCGTCGCCGTATCCCTACGGTGTGGGCGGTCTGGGTGCTGGTGTAGGCCTCAACGGCCTCGGCACCAACGGCACAGGCGGGCCGAACGGCACGGGCGGCGAGAGCTATGCCTCCAACGGCGGCCCTGGCTCTGATGGCAGCGCGCTGCCCGGCGCCACCATTGTTCCCGGCCCTGGGACGTATGGCGCCTACGGCCTCAACCTCGCCTGGGCCAACAACATCGCTGTGACTCCCGGCGAAGTTCTCACCATCAACAACGGCGCCAACGCCTCGGCCGTGCGCATCATTTGGGGCGGTGGCCGCTCCTACCCATCCAACGCAGGGAGCGTCTAAATGCAACTCGATTTCACCAACACGAGCACGGGCGAGTACCCCGTCAACATCGCCACGATCAAGTCGGCGCATCCGCTCACCATGTTCCCCACGCCGTTCAACGAGGCGTTTGATGTGTGGGCGCCGGTACAGCGCACAGCCAAACCAGCGCACGACGCCGCAACGCACAAGGCGGTGGAGCTGGCGCCGGTCGAAGAGGGCGGCGAGTGGCGGCAGGCATGGGAAGTGGTTGCACGGGACAGCCAAGAAATCGACGACGCCCGCCGTGCCCTGGTGCCGGTCAAGGTAACCCGTCGCCAGGCGCGCCGTGCGCTGGTGCTGGCGGGGTTGTTTGACCTGGTGCAGCCCGCCATCGACGCCATTGCGGACCCGCTTGAGCGCCAGCTCGCGCAGATCGACTGGGACGACTCGCAAGAATTTGCGCGCAACTGGCCTTTGCTGCTGCAGATCGGTCAGGGCCTGGGATTGAGCGATGCCGACATGGACGAATTGTTCATCGGCGCCGCTGCGATGTGAACCGAGAACTACAACAGAGGGAGCCCAATGCCCGAACCCACTTCCACATCCGGCATCAGCCTTGCCGTTATATCCATTGCCCTGCTGGGGCCCATGGCGGGGCCGTATGCGTTGATCGTCTTTGCCGCACTGGCGGGCGCCCTGTGGCCCCTGAGCGCGGCCGACACCATGTCCAAGTCGGCCGGCGCCTGGCTGCTGCTGCGCTGCACGCTCACGGCGGTGGTGCTCACGTCGGTAATTTCCGTCGTGCTGCAAAAGCACTGGCAGATCCCAGCAAGCGAAGCGCTTGCCCCCGTGGCCTTTGCCATTGGCGCGCTGGGCAACGGCTGGCGGCCCGTTTTTGAAGCGGTGGGCGCTGCGCTGCACGCCCTGCTGGCGCGTGTAGGAGGGGGTACCAAGCCATGAACTACCTGCTGATAGCGCACGAAGCCGCGTGCCTGGTGCTCTTCATCACCGTGTTTTGCCGCATGCAAAAGACCAACCGCAGCACGCGCGCCGCCATTCGCCTGTCGTTCTGGGCGCTGGGCACCGTGGCCGCGCTGGGCATGGCGTGGCCGCTCATGGCCTGGCCGCTGCCCTGGTTTGGCGTGGTGCTGGCGCTGGCCGTGGTGCAAGTGCAGTGGGTCACCTCGCACTTTTGGCGGGTCGGCACGCCCCGGCCGTTCGTGAAGGAATAAGCCGTGGACGCCATCCTGAGCCCTATCGACACCCTGGCCATCAACCCGGCCATGGCCCTGCTGCCTGGCAGCATGAACACCCCGCAGGCCCGCGTGCTGCTGCATGCCATCGGCCTGCAGGAAAGCCGCTTTCGCCACCGTCGCCAGCTGGGCAACGGCCCGGCCCGTGGTTTTTGGCAGTTTGAGCAAGGCACCCGCGCCAGCCGTGGCGGCGTGTGGGGCGTGTACCTGCATCCCGCGTCTGCCAACCTGCTGCGCCAGCTGTGCGTGGCGCGCGGCGTGCAGCACTCGCCTGCCGACATCTGGCGCGCCATCGAACACGACGACGTGCTGGCCGCAGGCCTGGCCCGCCTGCTGCTGTGGACCGATGCGCAGCGCCTGCCCGCCCTGGGCGACGCCCCTGCCGCGTGGGACCTGTACGCCCGCCGCTGCTGGCGCCCCGGCAAGCCGCACCCGCAAACTTGGCCGGGGTTCTACGCCCAGGCGCTCGCCCATGTGCGGGCCACGATGTAAGGGGGCGCCGTGCAAGTCACATTCCTG
This sequence comes from Acidovorax sp., assembly GCF_046314175.1. GTDB lineage: Bacteria > Pseudomonadota > Gammaproteobacteria > Burkholderiales > Burkholderiaceae_C > Acidovorax. The sequence continues at coordinate 36,078 of NZ_JBKBXG010000051.1, forward strand.
ATTGACCCCTGGCTCAAGCCCATTGGCGACGGCGACGAATGGGAGCTGGTGGACCACTTCACCGTGCGGGTCGAAGAGCCCGGCAAGCCCACCGAAATCATCACCGTGCCGCGCGGCTTCACCACCGACCTGGCCAGCGTGCCCCGCCTGCCTGGCGCCTATCTGGTATTTGGCGGCAAGGCCCGGCGCAGCGCCATCTTGCACGACTACCTCTACACAGAGCGGCGCGACCGCACCTGGGCCGATGCAGTCTTTTTCGCCGCCATGAAAAACGAGGTAAGCGCCTGGCGCCGCTACCTCATGTGGGCTGCCGTCCGGGTGGGCGGTGGCGCTTATTACCAGTCACATCAACAGGCCGCCCCGGCCGAAGGAAACGCCCCATGAAGAAAACCATCGCAATCGCACTGTTCGCCATCGCCCTCGCGGGCTGCAGCAGCTTCAAGCTGGGCGCGGCCTGCTACGTGCCATACGGCGTAACGGGGCAGTGCAGCGCCACCACGGTAGAGCCCGGTATTACCGCGCCCGCCCCGGCTGAAGGCGCTGCAGCTGGCAAAAAGAAAACCTGAGCCGGGCCGCGCGATGCACGCCAGTGCACGCAGCACCCGCAAAGCCACCCGGCAGCACCAGCAGCGCCAGCGCCGGGAGCAGCGCGAGCTGGAACGCGAGCTGCGGGAAAGGGTGGAGCGACGGGCAGAGCCGAGGCGGGATGATGGGCCGCTGCCGAGGATTGATTGAAAAGCAAAAGGCCCGCATCAGCGGGCCTTTTGACGAATTTGAGAACGCGGCAGCTTAGGCTGGCGTCACTTCCTTTTCGGCCAGCACTTGGCCAATGGTGTTCCATTGAGCCTGCATCTCGTCCACGATACGGCCCATCTCGCGCAGCAACTCTGCGCATTCGGCGCTAGTAGTAGGCTTAACAAAGCCATTGATGTTGAAGTTGAGATTAGTCATAAGTTCTCCTTGCGCAAACTAGAAAGGTGCCTGCTTACCTAGAGCTTCCACTGCGGCGTCATAGTCAGCCTTGTTGCCGCCTTGCACTGCAAGTGCCAACTGCTCCATCGTTGTCACTTGCTTCTTCGCATTCAAAACGCATCGGCGGGTTTCGTAGCCAATGTCCTTGATTGCGTCGAACAGCATCACAGAATCAAATGCTTGGTCGAAAAACCGGCAGTACTGAACAATGGTTGTGATGCTTGGATCTGGCGCATGCTCTCGGATGCCTTCAAACCCATACATCTTGTTTTGATGCAGGATGGTGTTGCTAAGTTCGAAGACTTTGCCCCACAAAGCCATAGCTTCTTGCGGCAGCTCATCCTCTGGTACGCCATCCTCAAAAACCATTGTCATCCCCCAGTTTTTTTGCAAAGCCTGGGATCATAGCATATCGGTTCCTCCAACCATATATCTGAAAACCATTAAGTGATAAGGTACCCGTAATTAACGCTGTGGTCAACAATATGTTGAGGCATTGACGAAGATTACAACAACATTTAGCCCTTGTCTTACAACGAACTAATGCTATCAGTTTGTGAGCTTAGAGTGTAATCCTTAAAACGGCGCCGGTGACTCCACTACTTCCACAGGCCCGATGCCCTGGTACACCACCTCACCGCTGTGCTTGAGTGTCACGGTCCAGCGGTCGGGGCCTGTCTGCTCAACTTGGTAAGCGGTCGGCTCCAGCGGCAGCACGTGGCCATCAGGCAAGCCGCCGTACCAGGTTGGCACGCGCAGCAGGGTGGGGTAGGGGATCAAGTCGTTTTGTGGGTCTTCAGCCATTGTTCGCTCACTGACGGTTCATTGCCGGAACGCTCTTCCACGGGCAGCCGCTTCATCCACTTCCGAGCGTCGAACGGGGCCAGGGGCGGCCCATCGTTGGTGCTGCGAGGTCTTACAAGCCAAAGCTGCAGGTACTCGTGCTGCCGCCCTTCTTTCGCGTCGATCACAAAGCCGCGCAGCAGAAACCCGTCCGCAATCACGTCCACAAACTCGGGGTCGAACAACAGCATCTGGCAGATAGGATGACTCACCCACTCGCCCAGCAGCTCCGCCCGCCGGAGGGTGCGGCGCGCTGAGCACTGGTCATGCGTCAAGTGTGTAACCCGCAGCAGGCCGCGTGTAGGCTCCGGCCATTCAGCAGGCCGCAATCGCAGGCCGTTGGAGCGTAGTGGGGTGATTTCGCAAAACACTGTGAAAGCATACAGTGTTTTTGATAACAGGTGTACAGTGACGGCATGTGCAACCGTTACACACCCCCGGCCCTGCTGGAGATTGAGCGGGAATGGGCCATCGGAAGTCGCCATCCGCCCCGCTGGTGGGACCAGGTTCTGTTCCCGCGCGGGCAGGGGCCCTTCCTGCGCCGTGCGCGCTATGACGCCGGCTACAGCCGCGAGCTGGTGGTGGGGCAGTGGGGCCTGATCCCCTGGTTCGCGAAAGAGCCAAAGCTCAAGTACCCGACCAACAACGCTCGCAGCGAGGAGCTGTCAGCGAAGGCCAGCTACAAACTGTCATGGGCCCGTGGCCAGCGCTGCATCATCCCGGCCGCCGACTTCGATGAACCCAACTGGGAGACGGGGAAGAACGTGTGGTGGCGCTTCCGTCGCGCCGACGGCCGCCCCTGGGGACTGGCGGGCCTGTGGAACACATGGACCGACAAGGCGACGGGCGAGGTGCACGAGAGCTACACCATGCTGACCATCAACGCCGACGCGCACCCTTTGATGAGCCGCATGCACAAGCCCGACCCGAAGCTGGCGGCGGATAAGCAGGACAAGCGCAGCGTGATCCCGATTGAGCCGGCAGACTACGACCAGTGGATGGCTGGAACTGTCGAAGAGGCAGCAGAGTTGCTTCGCGTGCCTAGCATGGAGTCGTTGCGCGCCGGTCCTGCGACGCCGGTATCGTGAGAAAATGCGGCAACCGTGGCGCAGCAATGAAGCAGGCGCCGCAAATGGTCCCCCCAATTTCCCCCCGGAATCGGCCCCAAAGCCAATAGGCATGCGGGAATCCGACCCCGGCTCGGGGCACCACGAAGATTCAATCATGTCAAGTTACAACGCTCCCTTCGAAATCCACGTCCACGGACAAGTCCAGTTGCGCGCTGATGCGAGCTTCGACCAGCTCCAGGAG
>NZ_JBKBXG010000052.1:0-38999 GCF_046314175.1 Acidovorax sp.
AGTTGTACAGGCGGCGCAGCATCATCAGCGCCTCCACGTCGTTCTCGAACGCCATGTCGGCCACACCGCTCTTGGTGGTGTGCGTCACGGCGCCGCCCAGTTCCTCGGCCGTCACCTCTTCGTGCGTCACGGTCTTCACCACGTCGGGGCCGGTGACGAACATGTAGCTCGAATCCTTGACCATGAAGATGAAGTCCGTCATGGCGGGCGAGTACACGGCGCCGCCTGCGCTGGGGCCCATGATCATGCTGATCTGCGGGATCACGCCGCTGGCCAGCACGTTCTTCTGGAACACGTCGGCATAGCCGCCGAGGGACGCCACGCCTTCCTGGATGCGCGCGCCGCCCGAGTCGTTGAGACCGATGACCGGTGCGCCCACCTTCATCGCCTGGTCCATCACCTTGCAGATCTTTTCGGCATGGGTTTCGCTGAGCGCGCCGCCAAACACCGTGAAGTCCTGACTGAACACGAACACCAGGCGGCCGTTGATCATGCCGTAGCCCGTCACCACACCGTCGCCGGGGATCTTGTTGTCCTCCATGCCGAAGTCGGTGCAGCGGTGCTCGACGAACATGTCCCATTCTTCAAACGTGCCGTCGTCCAGCAGCAGCTCAATGCGCTCGCGCGCCGTGAGCTTGCCCTTGGCGTGCTGCGCGTCGATGCGCTTTTGCCCGCCGCCCAGGCGCGCCTGTGCGCGCTTTTTCTCCAGTTGATCCAGGATGTCTTGCATGGTCGTCCTTTGGTGAAATCGGTGTCTGTTGAAATACTATTGTTTTGATAGCTGCCAGCGCTTAACCAGCCTGCGCTAGCAGCAAATTTCGTGCTGCAGTCGAGGCTGCGATACGCCCTGCGGCCACATCGGCCTGCATCTGCGGTAGCAGCTCGCGCACCTGCGGGTGCTGGCGGAATGCCTGCTTCAGGCCCGCGTCGATACGCTCCCACATCCAGGCCAGCGCCTGCCTCTCGCGCCGCGTGGCCAGGCGGCCGTTGGCGGTTTGCAGCTGGCGGAACTGCGTGACGGCGGCCCAGAAGCTGTCCACGCATTGACCCAGCAACGCACTGATCTGCAGGACTTTGGGGTGCCACTGGGTGTCGTTGTGGTGCGCGTTCTCGGGGTTGCCGTGTTGGCTGAGCAGGCGCAGCGACGAGGTGATCTGCGCCTCGGCCCGGGTGGCGGCGTTCTTGTCGATGTCGGCCTTGTTGATGACCACCAGATCGGCAATCTCCATCACGCCCTTCTTGATGGCCTGCAGGTCGTCGCCCGCGTTGGGCAGCTGCATCAGCACAAACATGTCCGTCATGCCTGCCACCGCAATCTCGCTCTGGCCCACGCCGACGGTCTCGACGATCACCACGTCGTAGCCTGCGGCCTCGCAGACCAGCATGGCCTCGCGGGTCTTCTCTGCGACTCCGCCCAGGGTGCCGCTGGACGGGCTGGGGCGGATGTAGGCCTTCTCGTGTACAGACAGATGCTCCATGCGCGTCTTGTCGCCCAGGATGGACCCGCCTGAGACGGTGCTGGACGGGTCGATGGTGAGAACGGCCACGCGGTGGCCCTGGCCGATGAGGTACAGGCCCAGGGCTTCGATGAAGGTGGACTTGCCTACGCCGGGTACGCCGCTGATGCCCAGGCGGAAGGATTGGCCGGTGTGGGGGAGCAATTGGGTCAGCAGCTCGTCGGCCTGGGCGCGGTGGTCTGCCCGAGTGGATTCGAGCAGGGTGATGGCTTTGGACATGGCGCGGCGCTGCAGGGGGCCGGGTTGACCGAGCACATCTTGGTAGAGGTTCATGGCGACACCTCCACTGCAGCCTTCTCGAACGCAGGGCTCCACCGGTATTCCAGGTCGAACTCCTGCTCCTCCACCAGTTGAAAACCATGGCGCAGATAAAAGCGGTTGGCATCACTGCCGCGCAAAGCGCCCAGGGTTATGTCACGTGTCTCTGCCCTGGCCTGTTCCTTCGCCCAACTGAGCGCCCACGCACCCGCTCCGCAGCCCTGGTGACCCGGGCGGATGTAGAGGTGGTGCAGCCGCGCCTGCGGCAGCGTCGCATGCGGGATGAGGGTGAGATAGCCAATGCGCTCAGCGCCCTGCACGATGTGGCGCATGCAGGCGGGCACGAAAGCACTGCGCAAACGCTCCCGCACGCGCACCGCATCGAACCGGCCGAGCCGCTCCAGGCTTTCTTGCAACGCTTGGGCACGCAGGTCGGCCATGGCCTCGAAGTCCGCGCCCAGAACGTCTTCAAAACTGAACATCAGGTCACGCATGGGTCTACATTCTGAAAACAGACTGAGAGCACGTTGGCTGGAGCGTCGTCTACAACGCCGTCCAGCCTGCCTTCGCTCAGGCTGAGGTGAATGGTCGCGAGAAAAGGCTTCATCCAGGATCAATCTTCAGAAGGCAACAGGATCCACACCGCAAGACCAACCGCAGCCAAGATGACGCAGACACCCAGAAATCTCCAGTCGTTTCGGATCAAAGCAGCGCCGATCCCGCCAAGGACGAGGCCTTCCCATATCGCAGACAGTGCGCGGTTTGCTGGGCTCAATGGCTTGTTCATGCGAGTCCTTTGAATGAATCCGACAAGAAGGTACGGATCTACAAGCGCCGAGGCGATTCAGGCCTCGACAGCCTTGCGAATCTGCTCCAGCACATCCTTCGCGCTGGCTGGAATCGGTGTACCAGGTCCATAAATACCCTTCACGCCTGCGTCGTACAAGTGCTCATAGTCCTGCGCCGGAATCACCCCGCCCACAAACACAATGATGTCGTCTGCACCTTGGTCCTTGAGGGACTGAATGATGGCCGGCACCAGCGTCTTGTGCCCCGCAGCCAGCGTGCTCACGCCCACAGCATGCACGTCGTTTTCAATCGCCTGGCGGGCGCATTCCTCTGGGGTCTGGAACAGCGGGCCCATGTCCACGTCAAACCCCAAATCGGCAAACGCCGTGGCCACCACCTTGGCGCCCCGGTCGTGGCCGTCCTGACCCAGCTTGGCAATCATCACGCGCGGGCGACGGCCCTGGGCTTCGGCGAAATCGTTGATTTCGGTCTTGAGTTTGTCCCAGCCTTCGGCCGAGTCGTAAGCAGCTGCGTACACACCGGTCACCTTTTGTGTATCGGCGCGGTGGCGCCCGTAAACCTTCTCCAACGCATCGCTCACCTCACCCACCGTGGCGCGCAGGCGCATGGCCTGGATGGAGAGATGAAGCAGGTTGCCCTCACCGCTTTCTGCTGCAGAAGTGAGAGCATCTAACGCTTGCTGGACAAGCGCTGGGTTGCGTTTTGCCCTGATATTTTTCAGGCGTTCGATCTGGCCGTCGCGCACCATCACGTTGTCGATCTGCAGGATATCGACCGGGTCTTCCTTCGCCAGCTTGTATTTGTTGACGCCCACGATCACGTCCTTGCCGCTGTCGATGCGCGCCTGCTTCTCCGCAGCAGCGGCTTCGATCTTGAGCTTGGCCCAGCCGCTGTCCACGGCCTGGGTCATGCCGCCCATGGCCTCGACCTCTTCAATGATCTTCCAGGCGGCATCCATCATGTCCTGGGTCAGCTTTTCCATCATGTAGCTGCCAGCCCAGGGGTCCACCACGTTGGTGATGTGCGTTTCTTCCTGAATGATGAGTTGCGTGTTGCGCGCGATGCGCGAGCTGAACTCGGTGGGCAGCGCGATGGCTTCATCGAGCGCATTGGTGTGCAGGCTTTGCGTGCCACCAAACACGGCGGCCATGGCCTCGATGGTGGTGCGCACGATGTTGTTGTAGGGGTCTTGTTCGGTCAGCGACCAGCCCGAGGTCTGGCAGTGCGTGCGCAGCATCAGGCTCTTGGGGTTCTTGGCGCCAGTCTCCTTCATGATGCGGCACCACAGCAGGCGTGCGGCGCGCATCTTGGCGACTTCGAGGTAGAAGTTCATGCCAATCGCCCAGAAGAACGACAGGCGTCCGGCGAATTCGTCCACGTCCAGGCCGGTGGCGATGGCGGTTTTGACGTATTCCTTACCGTCCGCCAGCGTGAAAGCCAGCTCCAGCGCCTGATTGGCCCCCGCCTCCTGCATGTGGTATCCCGAGATCGAGATCGAGTTGAACTTGGGCATGTTCTTGGCCGTGTAGCCAATGATGTCGCCAATGATGCGCATGCTCGGCTTGGGCGGGTAGATGTAGGTGTTGCGCACCATGAACTCTTTCAGAATGTCGTTCTGAATGGTTCCGCTGAGCTTGTCCTGGCTCACGCCCTGTTCTTCCGCCGCCACCACGTAGCCCGCCAACACGGGCAGCACGGCGCCGTTCATGGTCATGGAGACGGACACCTTGTCCAGCGGGATCTGGTCGAACAGGATCTTCATGTCCTCCACCGAATCAATCGCCACACCGGCCTTGCCCACGTCGCCCGTCACGCGCGGGTGATCGCTGTCGTAGCCACGGTGCGTGGCCAAATCAAACGCCACCGACACGCCCTGCCCGCCAGCCGCGAGGGCCTTTCGGTAGAAGGCGTTGGATTCTTCGGCCGTAGAAAAACCGGCGTATTGGCGGATCGTCCATGGCCGCACCGCATACATGGTGGCCTGGGGGCCGCGCAGGTAGGGCTCAAAACCGGGCAAGGTGTTGGCGTATGGCAGGTTGGCTGTGTCTTCGGCGGTGTACAGCGGCTTGACAGTGATGCCGTCTGGCGTAACCCAGTTCAGAGCGCTGACGTCGCCCCCTGGGGCCGACTTGGCGGCCGCCTTGGCCCAGGCTTCCAGAGAAGACGCGGCAAACTCTGGGGCATTGTTGTTGGGTGTGTCACTCATGGCGAAGACTTCTCCGAAGATGGCGTTGCGGGCGCAGACAAACGTGAGGGCTGGCCCCAATGTGGCGGCGAGTTTACATCATTCATAATTATTCATTCAAAATATTCTGCCCACCTTACAATCCGCCCCATGTCCGCTGTCACCCTCACTCCCCGCGCGCTCTATGAAGAAGTGGCCGAGCAATTGCGCCAGCGCATCTTCCGCCGCGAGCTGGAGCCCGGTAGCTGGATTGATGAACTCAAGATTGCCGAGGAATTCGGTATCAGCCGCACTCCTCTGCGTGAGGCGCTGAAGGTGCTGGCCGCCGAGGGCCTGGTCACAATGAAGGTGCGCCGTGGGGCCTATGTGACGGAGATGTCAGAGAAAGACCTGCGCGACGTGTACCACCTGCTGAGCCTGCTGGAGAGCGACGCCGCTAGCGTGGTGGCCGAGTGCGCCACCCCCGGACAGCAGCAAGCCTTGAAAGACCTGCACGCCGAACTGGAGGCCGCCGTGGGGGAGCGTGAAAGGTTTTTCTCGGTGAACGAGCGCTTTCACATGCTGGTGCTAGAGATGGCCGATAACCGCTGGCGCAGCCAGATGGTGGGTGACTTGCGCAAGGTGATGAAGCTCAACCGGCATAACTCGTTGTTCAAGCAAGGCCGCATGGAGGACTCTTTGAACGAACACAGGGCCATTCTTGCAGCCATGGTGGCGCGCGACACCAAGGCCACGGCGCAGGCCATGCAGGCGCATTTTGCGCAGGGCCTGGAGGCGGCAACCTGACCTGGCCTGGCGCGCGGCAGCGCCGCCCTGCGCTCACCGCATCTGAAACAGCTCTTGGTGAAAGCGGGCCTCGGGCAGGCCCAGGGCCATCAGGTCTTTCTTGAGCGACCGGCCAAAGGCTGCGGGTCCGCAAAACCAGATGTCTGCGTCCTGCCAGCCCGCCACTTGCGCCGCCAGGCGCGCGGCATCGAGCAGGCCGTCGCGCTCGCTCCACAGCACATGAAGCCGAACTCCCGCGGCCTGGGCATCGCGGGCAAGAAGGCCCAGGGCATGCTCGTCATAGGCGGCCGTGGGGTGAAACAGGTCGATGGCCTTCCCGTCGGGCACCACCGCCAGCGCCTTCATGCGCGCAATGAACGGCGTGATACCGATGCCCGCCCCGATCCATATCTGCCGTTCTTGCGGACCCTGAAAGTCGAATTTGCCGTAGGGCCCTTCGATCAGCACGGGATCGCCAGTCTGTACGCTGTCCTTGAGGGTACGGGTGTAGTCACCCAATGCCTTGATGATGAACGTGATGGTGCCGTCGCCACTCCAGGCCGATGCCATGGTGCCATGGTGTACGGATGGGGCCCTTCTCCTGCATGCAAGGTTACAAAGGCAAACTGGCCGGGTGTGTGCCCCGTCCAGCGGCCCGCACAGCGCACGTCCACCTGCGTCACATCCAGCGTGGCGTTGTGGCGCACAGCCACGACCTCGCCCGACACCTTGCGGGCAGTGGCCACCCGCCCAAAGAGCACCATGAACGCCGACGCCGTGCCTGCGGCCATCAACACGGCCATGACGGGTCCCAAAAGACCCGTCCAGTCCTCAAACCGAAGCAGAACCACGGAGTGCACGACGAGTGCCAGGTAGGCAATAGCGATCAGGTGGTGGGTCTTGAAGAAAAGCCGGTAGGGAAAGCGCTTTACCAGCGCCAGCACCATCAGGGCCACCGCGGCATAAAACGCCCATTCGCCAATGCCCTCCGCCAAGCCGCGCTGGCTTGCAAAGAACTGCTGCACCGGGGCGTCGACCAGCACGGACCGAGGGCCGCGCACAGGGCGCTCCAGCCAGCCCCAGCCCACCATCCATTTGGGCCCCTGGGCCAGCAGCCAATGGGAGATCGAAATCACCAGCGCCGAGATCCCCAGCCATTTGTGCAGGCGGTACATCTTGTCCAGCCCGCCCAGATACGGCTCAAAAACCACCGGACGCACGGCCAGCACCATCGCGGCGCTCATCACGCCGATGGCCAGCACCCCGCCGTATTGCATCAACACCGAACGCCAGGCAAAAAAGTCGGCCGGAGTGGACCAGGGCGTAAGGTCGGTGGCAAGCCACAGTCCTGTCAGGACACACAGGTAGATCCAGAGAAAGCGTTTGATGTTGTGCATGGGGCATTTCAAGTCGTAGTTTTAGAGCTTCCGCAGATCGGGACGTACCGCGCGCATCACTGTGGAGCGCGCCCCTTGCATGGGCGCTGTCTTGCGCAAGTCATGGGCTTGTTGGCTAAGACTGCACGATAGGACGTGCCGGTCAATCTGTGTTGTCCCAACGTATCCACTGGGTGAATGAGGGCGGTCCGGCACAGCGAATACGCTCTTTTGTGCAACGTCTTTGCGCAAGGTCAAACGTTTCAAACGTTGCAAACTTTGTAGCCGTTGAAACCGTTGTGCTGCTGCACGCCTGGCTTTGCGGTGGTTGTCACGCAGCGCACACAGCGCGCTCAGGGCTTGGGGTGGGTGTATTGGTGCGGTAGGGGGTCGTCCACCATTGCGCGGGCAGAAACAAACCATTTCTGACAAAAGCGGTAGCACTGGAACGACCGCATCGTCCAGCGATGGCTATGATCCACCGCGCTGCGTCGGCCCTTTTGCTGACGCGGCCTGGTTTCCACGGAAACCCTGCGCGAATTGTTCGGCGCCTTTCTTTTGAGCTTGATGACGTCTTTAGCCTCCCCTACTTCCTCCATGGCCAGCGTCCATACGCTGCCCCAGCTTCTTGCCTATCGCACCGCGAGCACCCCCAGCACGGCTGCCTACCAGGCGTTTGACCCATCCACCCAGACCTGGGCAAGCCTGACATGGGCGCAAACTGCGCAGCGCGTGGGCACCTGGGCGCAGGCACTGACGGCCATGCAGCTACCGGCTGCTGCGCGCGTTGCCATCCTGTTGCCCAACGGCCTGAACGCCATGTGCGCGGACCAGGCAACCTTGGCCACCGGCTGCGTTCCCGTGCCGCTGCATGCCATCGACAATCCCGGCAGCATTGCCTATATCCTGGCCGACTGCGAGGCGTCGATGCTCTTTGTGAGCCACGTGGAGCAGTGGGAAAAAATTCAGGCCGTCGGCACGCCATTTCCCGCCCTGCGTGCAGTGGTCATCACAGATGACGGCGCCTCGCTCACCGCAATACCAGCGTCTGGGGACGGCCCTGCGGTCGGTTCGCTGGCGCAATGGCTGGCCGGTGCAGCACATGCGGGCAGCGCAGCCGTTCCCAAAGCCCCGGAGGCAGACGACCTGGCGGCCATCGTCTACACCTCTGGCACCACAGGCAAACCCAAGGGTGTGATGCTGACGCACCGCAACGTGGTCAGCGACGTGAAGGCGGTGCTGGAGCGCATTGCGCCCACGGTGGATGACGTGTTCCTGTCGTTCCTGCCGCTGTCGCACACGTTTGAACGCACGGGAGGTTATTACCTGCCGATTGCAGCGGGCAGTTGCGTGGCCTACGCGCGGTCGGTGCAGCAACTGGCAGAAGACCTGAAGACCGTGCGCCCCACGGTGCTGGTGTCAGTGCCGCGCATCTACGAGCGCATCCACGCCAAGCTGCTCGAAAAGTTGTCACCCACGCCCTGGAAGATGCAGCTGTATGAAGCCGCGCAGAATAAGGGCTGGGCGCGGTTTTGCGCTGCCCAAGGCTTGCCTGCGCCGACTCCTGACGCCAGCAGCCAGGCCGCTGGCTGGATGGCCGCCCTGCCCTGGCCGGTGCTGAAGGCCCTGGTGGCAAAGCCGCTACTGGCCCAATTTGGCGGCCGCGTGCGCGTGGCGGTCAGCGGCGGCGCGCCGCTGTCGCCCACCATCGCCAAGTGTTTTCTGGGCCTCGGCCTGCCGCTGGTCCAGGGTTACGGCATGACCGAAACCGCCCCCGTGGTGTCGGTGAACTCATTGGACGACAACGACCCGGCCTGCGTGGGCAAAGCCCTGCCCGGCGTGGAAGTACGCATCGGCGACAACCGTGAGCTGCAGGTGCGTGGCCCTATCGTGATGAAGGGCTACTGGAAGCGCCCTCAAGACACGGCAAAGATATTGAGCGCCGACGGTTGGCTGGGCACGGGCGACCAGGCCGAGATCGTGAACGACCGCATCTATATCAAAGGCCGCATCAAGGAAATCATCGTCACCTCCACCGGCGAGAAGGTGCCCCCGGGCGACCTTGAGCTGGCCCTGTTGGCCGACCCGCTGCTGGAACAAGCCTTTGTGGTGGGCGAAAACCGCCCGTTCATCGCCTGCGTGGCCGTGCTCAAGCGCGACGAATGGCAGCGACTGGCGACCGACCTGGGCCTTAGCCCCCAGGCGGCAGAGAGCCTGAACCACCCCAGCGTGCACCGCGCAGTGCTGGCCCGCATCGAAAAGAACACTGCCAGCTTTGCGCGCTACGCCGTGCCGCGTGCGGTGCACTTGACGCTGGAGCCATGGACGATTGAAAACACCTTCATGACGCCCACGCTCAAGCTCAAGCGCAACAACCTGACGGCACACTTTGCCGAGGCGATTGAGGGGATGTACCAGAAGCCGGGGCGCTGAGCACGGGCTTTCTCAAAGCACCAACTCGCCCTCCCCGGCGTAGGCCACGCCAAACCGGTTCGCCAGGAAATCCGAGAGCGCCACGGACTCCTGGCCCACGAAGCCTCGCTGCGGCAACCGGCCTTGCGCCACCAGGTCCAGCGCCGTGCAGATGCCCGCCGCCGTGGTGAGCTGAATGGCGCTCAGCGTGTGCCCCGCCACCTTCTTGCCCACGATGCGGGCCGAGTAGGAGTCCTGTACCAGCCGCCCACCCTTGAGACCCGATGCCGTGGCAAACACCACGATCACGTCCTGGTCGGTGGTGGGAATGGCGCTTTCCAGAATGTCCTTGAACAGATCACGCCGGTCGCGCAAGCGCAGGTCGTTGAGCAGCAGCTTGAGGATGGCGTTGTGGCCGGGGTAGCGGATGGACTGGTAGTCCACCTGGCGTGCCGTGCCTGCCAGCGTTTCTGTCAAGGTACCCAACCCGCCGGACGTATTGAAGGCCTCGTACTCCACGCCGTCGAGCGCAAACGTCTCCAGCCCCTCCAGCGCAGGCACCGTAGTGCGGACGCCGTCCACAATCGCCTCGCAGGGGTTGCAGTATTCGTTGATGAGGCCCTCGGTGCTCCAGGTCAGGTTGTAGCGCAGGGCGCCCTGCGGGTAGCGGGGCAGCGCGCCCACCCGCATGCGCAAGGTGTGCAGGGTGTCAAAACGCCGGGCCAGGTCGTTGCCCACGATGCCGATGAACCCCGGCGCCAGGCCACATTGGGGCATGAGCACGCTGCGGGCCTTGGCGGCCAGCGCGCGGATGGCCTGGGTGCTGGCCACGTCTTCGGTCAGGTCAAAGTAGTGCACTGCGGCTGCGGCGCAAAGCGTCGCAACCGGCACGGCGCGGTGAAACGGCAGCGCGTTCAGCACGGCAAAACGGCCACCGATGGCGGTCTGCAGGCTTGCGTCGTCTGTCGCCAACTGGGTCGAGACGCCTAGCGCAGCCACCTCGGCCAGGCGGGCCGGGTCGCGGTCCACCGCTAGGATGTCGTAGTCGCCGGCCTGCTGCAGCAGCAGCGCCATGGCAAAGCCGATGTGGCCCGCGCCCAGGATGGAGATGGCGCGTTGGGCGGCGGTGTGGGAGGTGGTGGAAGTGTTGGAAAGGGTGGTCATGGCGGCACTCCCGGTGGTGGTTATTGCGAAAAGCAATAACCGGCGTTGAAGATGCATTGATGCTAGACAAGGGTGCTGTCAATGTGTAGCGCCCATAACGTCGAAAACTGCTCTTTGTTTTGTCATAACGGCGAATATGATGGCCGCTATGACTTTTACAGCCCATCAAGCCCCTTTACCTTCGCTGGACGACACCGACCGCCAGCTGCTGAGCCTGCTCCAGGCCAACGCCCGCGAAGGCACGGCCACGCTGGCACGCAAGCTGGGGCTGGCCCGCACCACCGTGGTGGCGCGCATTGCGCGGCTGGAGCGCTCTGGCGTGGTTGCAGGTTATGGGGTGCGGTTGGGCACCCGGCTCGATGCCACCACCGTGCGCGCGTGGTGCAGCATCAGCGTGTTGCCCAAAACGGCGCCCGCGGTGCTGCGCGCCCTGGAGGCCATGGCCGAGGTCGAAGAGGTATCCGCCGTGAGCGGGCCGTTTGACTATCTGGTGTTCTTGCGCTGCACCAGCCATGAGCAGCTCGATACCCTGCTCGACAAGGTGGGCCAGCTGGACGGCGTGCACCAGACGCAGACCAGCATCGTGCTCAGCCGCAAGATTGACCGACGCAGTGTGGGCGCGTGAATACGCCTTCTGCTAGAGCAAAAGCTTCATTTTTTATAGCTGCCATCGCTTTATAGATAAGCGCTAGAGGCCAATTTCATTCAAATTTTTACTGCCAACCTCAGGTATCGAACTGCGTCGGGTTCTTACCCTGGATGGGCGCATAAAACGCCTTGATGCGCGCCATGTCACCGTCCAGGTCGCCCGTGGGTTCAAACACCGGGCCCAGGCCGCCCACCTTGCGGCCATAGTCGACAAACGCCAGCACGATGGGCACCTGAGCCTGCTGGGCGATGAAATAGAAACCCGTTTTCCAGTGCCGCGTCTTGCCGCGCGTGCCCTCGGGCGGCACGATGAGTTGCATGGGTCCATCGGCATCCCGCATGGCCTGGGCCGATGTGGCGACCAGGTTGCTGGACTGGCCCCGGTTCACCGGAATGCCGCCCAACCAGCGCATCACCCCACCGAACGGCGCCCTGAACAGGCTGTGCTTGCCCATCCAGTACACCCGCAGGCGCAACGAGAACGCCAGCATCAGCGTGTACGGCAAGTCCCAGTTGCTGGTGTGGGGCGCCGCAATCAGCACGCTCTTGGCAGCGTGGGCGGGCAATGCGCCTTCGATCTTCCAGCCGGTGATATGCAGGGTAAAACGAGACAAGGCGCGCAGTAACGTGTTGACAACCGGCGTGTCAAAAATGGTGTGGTGCATAAGGGGAAGGCAGAAAACAAGGCTGCGGCTGGGGTGACGCAGGCATCAAAGGCGCGGGGAGTATCGCCGATTGGGCCTATGCCCGGGTTTGAGGCAGGGCAACCTCGCCCCTGCATTGCCCCCGAATCGCCACCCGCGGCAGCATTGTCAACAATCTTTTCCGCGCGGCGCTTTGGTCAAAAAACCCTGGTGTTTCAACCGCGTCTGAACAGAATGCCTGGCAAGGCTCCGTTTTTCTGGAGTCGATTCACGACACCTTGAACATGCTGCACGCCACCCGCTACGACGACACTCCCTACCGCGACCGCAAGCGGTATGCGTGGCTGCTGTCGCTGGTGGTGCCCTGCACCGTCGGCGTGGGCCCAGCGCTGATGCTGTGGACTGGCGAACCGCTGGCGCTGTGGACGCCCGTGGCGTTTTTCTACCTGGTAGCGCCGTTGCTGGACTGGCTGCTTGGCGTGGATCACAGCAACCCGCCGGAATCCGCCGTGCCCGCGCTGGAGCGCGACCGCTACTACCGCCGCATCACCTACTTGCTGGTGCCGGTGCTGTGGGCGGCTTTTATCTTCAGCACCTGGTTTGTGGCCACGCAGGCGTTGCCTTGGCATGGCGTTCTGGCCATGGTGTTGACCACCGGCACGGTGGGCGGCTTCTGCATCAACCTGGGGCACGAGCTGGGCCACAAGAACTCAAAACTCGAACGCTGGCTGGCCAAACTGGTGCTAGCGCCCACCGCCTACGGGCACTTTTTCATCGAACACAACCGGGGCCACCACCGCGATGTGGCCACCCCGGCTGACCCGGCGTCGTCGCGCATGGGCGAGTCGATCTACCGCTTTGTGCTGCGCGAAATGCCCGGCGCCCTGCGCCGCGCCTGGGCGCTGGAGAAAGACCGACTGGCGCGCCAGCAGCTGCCGCTGATTTCATGGCACAACGAAATCCTGCAACCCGCGCTGATCACCGTGCTGCTGTGGACCGCCCTGGCCCTGTGGCTGGGCCCGTTCGTGCTGCCGTTTCTGGTGGTGGCCTCGTTCTGGGCCAACTTTCAGCTCACCTCAGCCAACTATGTCGAACACTACGGTCTGCTGCGCACGCAAGACGCCAGCGGCCGCTACGAACCCTGCCAACCGCACCATTCATGGAACAGCAACCACCTGTTCTCCAACTGGGCGCTGTTTCACCTGCAGCGGCACTCCGACCACCATGCACACCCGCTGCGGCGCTACCAGTCGCTGCGGCATTTCGACCATGTGCCGCAGCTGCCGATTGGCTACTTCGGCATGTTCACCCTGGCCTACGTGCCGCCCCTGTGGCGCCGCGTGATGGACCCGCGCCTGCTGGCGATGGCCGGGCGCGATGCCAACCGCATCAACATCGAGCCGCGCCAGCGCGCCCAAGTGGTGCGCCGGTATGGGCTGCGTGACGTTACGCTGGCCTTGGACGTGCAAGCCGACAGACGCCACCGACCAAGGCGCTGACTCAGCCAATCTGCACGCTTCTCTTTTGATAGCTATCAGCGCTTGATGGATAAGCGCTAGAGCCCATTTTTATTCAAAAACACACGCTGGCACTGGCTGCAAGGTCGGTGGGATAATCGCGGCTTTCCGGTTGCAGCCCTTCGGGCGCCTTCATCCCCCACAGGCGCACGCATGCAACCGCCACCCTCCCCGCTTTGTAGTTTGCCCGTGGAACCCACCCTGAGCCCCTGGCGCATGTCCGTCGCCCCCATGATGGATTGGACCGATCGCCACTGCCGTTACTTTCACCGGCTGCTAACCCGCCAGACCCTGCTGTACACCGAGATGGTGAACGCGGGCGCCATCATCCATGGCGGCACCGAGCGGCACCTGCGCTTCAATGCCGAAGAACACCCCGTGGCACTGCAACTGGGTGGCAATGAGCCCGACAAGCTGGCAGAGGCCGCACGCTTGGGCGCGCAATGGGGCTACGACGAGATCAACCTCAACTGCGGCTGCCCCAGCGACCGGGTGCAGCGTGGTGCGTTTGGCGCCAGCCTGATGAAGGCACCCCAACTGGTGGCCGACTGCGTGAAGGCCATGAAAGACGTGGTCGATGTGCCGGTGACTGTCAAGCACCGCATCGGCATCGACAAGGTGGAGGACTACGGTTTTGTGCGCGACTTCATCGGCACCGTGGCGGACGCTGGGTGCACCGTGTTCATCGTTCATGCGCGCAACGCCTGGCTGCAAGGCCTCTCCCCCAAGGAAAACCGCGATGTCCCGCCCCTGCGCTACGAAGTGGTGCACAGGCTCAAGGCCGAGTTTCCGCAGTTCACTATCGCCATCAACGGCGGCATCACCACCGATGCGGTGGTGCAAGAGCAGCTCACGCACCTGGACGGCGTGATGATCGGCCGCGAGGCGTATCACAACCCCTGGTGGCTGGCCCGCTGGGACCAGCTTTACTACGGCGAGCAAGGTGGTGTGCCCTGCCCCCTGACCCGCGAAGAGGTGGAGCTGGCGATGGTCGAATACATGGAGCGCGAGGCCGCCCAGTACGGCACCCCCTGGCCCCACATCGCCCGCCACATGCTGGGCCTGCGCCACAGCCTGCCCGGCGCCCGCATCTGGCGCCAGGTGTGGAGCAACCATCTGCTCAAGGACCGCCCTGCGCGCGAGGTGCATGCGTTGGCGGTGCAGTCGTATGCCAACGCCGCGCCGCAATTGCAGACTGAGTCGCCCACGCAGCCGGCAAGCACTATTTAGTCAGCCGCCCCAGCCACACCGCCAGCGGCTCCGGCCGCCCAAACAGGTAGCCCTGCAGGCATTCGCACTGGCTTTCCACCAAAAAGTCCGCCTGAGCGCGGGTTTCGACGCCTTCGGCCACCACGCGCAGGTTCAGGTGGCGGGCGACGGAGATGATGGACTGCACGATGGCGGTGTCGCTCGGGTCGTCCGGGGTGTCGTTCACAAAGCTCTTGTCGATCTTGAGCTCATACAGCGGCAGCCGCTTGAGGTAGGCCAGGCTTGAATAACCAGTGCCAAAGTCGTCGATGGAGAACCGCACTCCCAGGCCCACGATCTCGGTCATGCGGGCGATGGTGTCGTCCAGGTCTTCGATGAGCAGGCTCTCCGTCACCTCCAGGATCAGGTTGGCCGGATGGGCGCCGGTATGGGCCAGCACATGGCGCACGCGCTCGACGAAATCGTCCTGGCGGAACTGGCGCTCGCTCACGTTGACCGACAGCGACAGCTCGCGCCCGGCGGCCTGCAAACTGGCCAGGGTTTCGCAGGCCTGCTGGATCATCCAGTCGCCCATGCGCAGGATGAGGCCCGAGGCCTCTGCGATGGGGATGAAGCGGCTGGGTGGCACGTTGCCGCGTGTGGGGTGCGTCCAGCGCATCAGCAGCTCGCCACCGACTACATTGCCCGCTGCGTCCACCTGGTTTTGCACAAAGGCGGCCAACTGGCCTTCGGCATGCGCTTTTTTCAGGTCTTGCTCCAGCGCCAGGCGCTCCTGCACATCGGCCTGCATGGCGGCTTCGTAAAAGCGGATGCGGTTTCGGCCCAGATCTTTGGCGCGGTACATGGCGGTATCTGCCTCGCGCAGCAGGTCTTCCACGCATTCACCGCGTTTGGGAAACAGGGTAATGCCGATGCTGCCGGTGCTGCTGTACAGATGGGTGCCGATGGAGTATGGCGCGTCCAGCGCGCTGCGCAGGTCCTCGGCAACCAGCAGCGCCGCTCGGCCAGCGGTTTCCACGTCGGCGGCCAGGTTGTGCACCAACACCACAAATTCATCGCCACCCAGGCGCGCCACGGTGTCGCCGGCCCTCAACCGCTGGGTGAGTCGCTGGGCGACCTGCATCAGCAGCGCGTCGCCCACCGTGTGGCCGCGCGCGTCGTTGATCTGTTTGAAGTCGTCCAGGTCGATGTACATCACGGCGCCCACCTGCGTCGTTCGCTGCGCGTTGAGCAATGCGTGTTCCATGCGGTCGAGCAGCATGCGGCGGTTGGGCAGCCCTGTCAGTGCGTCGAAGTAAGCCAGCTGGTGGGTGCGCGCCTCGGCCCGCTTGCGCTCGGTGATGTCACGTGACAGCGCAATGAACCGGGGCTCGTCTCCCTGCACAGCGCTGTGTTTGCGCGCAATGGACAGCTCGAACCAGTGCGCGGCGCCACCCAGCTCCAAACGGTATTGGTGGCCTGCCGAATAGCCCGTGCGGTGGGCGGCGTCCAACGCCGCGTGGCAGCCCGCTACCGCATCGGGGGGCAATACATTGGTCATGAGTCGACCCAGAAACATCTCGGGAGGCACCGCCAGCAACTCGGACCGCGCGGATCGGTAGTGGTGGATGCGGCCATCCAGGCCCAGCTCAAACAACAGATCGGGTATGGCGTCGAGCGTGCTCTCCAGGTCGTCACGGGTGGCGCGCAGCTCGGCCGTCATGCCGCGCGCCAGCGCCAGGGCCCGCTCGCGGCCGGTGGCCAGCAGCCATGTGAACCAGGCCAGCAACAAGCTCAAAGCACCCCCCGCAACTGCCACCAGGTAGTGACCATCGCCCTGGTAGCGTTGTTCAAACGCGGGCAAAGGCGACATTTGCAGCAACCAGTCGCGCCCACCCACCCGCAACATACGCGTACCTTGCGCGTCCCTGGTTGCGGGACCCTCTGTCAAAGACGCTGCCGGGCCGCCATAGAGACGAGCAACCGAACCAGCGTCACTGCCGTCGAAAATCTGCAAGCTGATGTCCGAATCAAACTCCAGCGCCATGCCCTGGATCACGTCTGCCAGCCTGAAAGGTGCCGAAACCCAGCCGACCAGCGAGGCCTGGCGGCTGATTTCGTTGGCGGGGTTGGCGTCCGCCTTGTAGACCGGCAGGTACATCACCAGCCCGGGATTGGCGCCGGGAGCCTGCCCGGGGGGAGTGTTGGGAGCTGTGTCCTGCCGCAGTATCAGGGGCCCGGACAGGGTGAATTCACCAGTATCGCGTGCGCGGTCCATTGCGGCCTTCCCTGCAGGAATGGTGAGCGCATCGAAGCCCAGTACTTTGACGTTGTCGCCCTTGAGCGGTTCGATGTGGGTGATGGGCGCATAAAAGTTGCGCTCGCCATCGGGCCATACGGTGTAACTGGGAAAGCCGCGCTGTCGCATGTCGGCAATGTGCGCGCCGAGCTCTGCCGATGGCAGTCGCAGGATGAGCGACACTCCTCGAAGCCCAGGCCGGGTCTCTTGTAACTGCAGCGCACCGACATAGGCCTGAAACTCATCACGGTCGATGCGCTCTGAACCCTCGGCATAGCCTTTGACCCCACGCAACACCACCTCGTACGTTGCCATACGGTCTTTGAGGTTGTAGGCAATGAGGTCAGCCGCCACCTGAAAGTTCTGCTCCCGCTTGGCCAGCGCCCCGCGCTCTTCACTGTGCCAGTACAAATAGGTGAACCCCAGCGTGAGCAGCGCCACTAGCAGTGGCAACACCACCGGGACCCAGCGGTGACTGACGCCAGCGCTGGCGGTGCTGCCCGGCGCCAAGCCGGCGACGCTGTCGCCTGGCTTAGGTGCGGTACCGGACGGCGGTGAAGTGGTCATTGCATTCCGGGTTGATTCAAGAGACGGGATGGGCTGACGGTGGCGTGCGTGATCAGCAAGCGGAACCACTGCACCATTATGAGCATCTGTCCCGCACTGCCAATGTGCATTTGCGCGCAAACTGGCCAACGCGTGCGCCGGTCGGTTAGATATGCTTGACCAGTGCCCAGGGTGCCAGCGCAGCGCGCGCTGTGCGCAGACGGCTTTTTAATCCATGGACATTGAAACGCATGCCATCGCTTGATTTCGACCGGGAGGAATCCCTTTTTCGTGCTTTTTATGCGCAGCAGTGCTCCGCCTTGGCGGTTGCCTGCGATGCACTCACCAGCATGGTGAGCGCAGTGGTGGCGCAGGCTGGTGGGGTGGACATCGCCAAGGTCGAGGGCCGCGTGAAGGATGCGGACGAGTGCATTCGCAAATTTGTGCGCAAATACCGGCCCGGTCTGGAAGAAAGCAACACGCCCTACGACATCCAGAGCTACATCACTGACCTGGTGGGCGTGCGTGTGGTGTGCCTGTACGAGGACGAGCTGGAGAAGATCGCCCAGATCGTGCGCGCCCGATTCGCGGTGATTGACGTCACCGACAAGGTGACGGCGGTGGAGAGCACCGAGGCGTCTTTTGGCTACAAGGGCCTGCACCTTGACCTCAAGCTCAGCGCCGCCGACCGCGATCTGCCTGAACATGCGGCCTATGCACAACTGCCTTTTGAGCTGCAGGTGCGCACCATCATCCAGGACTCGTGGAGTGTGCTGGACCACAAGATCAAGTACAAAAAGTCCATCCCGGGGCAACTGAAGCGGCGCATCAATGTGCTGTCTGCGTTGTTTGAACTCGCCGACCGGGAGTTTCGCCAGATCCGCGACGCCACCGCGGCCGAATTGCTGGAGGCGCCGGACGAAACCGCCGAGCCCGCGCCGGACGCGACGCAGGACCCTTTGGCGTCACACAATAAAACCGCATCCACCGGCAGCGAACTCAACGCGTTCACCTTTCTCAAGATCGCCACTCACTTCTTTAAGGACTTCGAGTTCGAGCCCTCCAAGGTGGACGGGTTTGTGGATGACATCCAGGTCTGGTCGCCGGGCATGACCCGGGCACGCTTCAACACCCTGATGCGCGAAACCGTGGGCGTGGTCAAGCGTTACAAGCAGCACTTTGAAGAGCAAAACCCGCAGGGCACCTTCAACCCCTACACGGTGATCCGGCACTGCCTGTACCTCAGTAACAAGGCAGCGTTTCGGCCGGCGCTGCGCAATTCCGCGCGCGAATCGTTCGAAGCGTGGCTGATAGAACATGCCGAACCCAAAGCTCAATAATATGAACCAAAAATCGGCCCAGCGCTTATCTGTATTGCGCTGATAGCTATCGTTTTTGCAAAGATTTGGATCGACTCACACTGTCACTTTGGCGACTCGTTATTGGTGGTTCTCCTCCATGCACTCGTTACCAAGTGCTGCTATATTGCACTGCAACATAACGGAGTTCCGCCCCATGCTCTATCACCTCTACGAAACCCAGCGCTCCTTGATGGAGCCCTTCACGGACTTCGCGCAGGCGGCTGCCAAACTTTTCAGCAACCCCATGTCCCCGCTCAGCCAGAGTCCGATGGCACAGCGCATGTCGGCCGGGTACGACCTGCTGTACCGACTGGGCAAGGACTATGAGAAGCCGACTTTTGGTATCCACACGGTCGATGTGGACGGTGTGGGTGTGGCGGTGCATGAACACATCGAAGTGGACAAGCCGTTTTGTGAGTTGCGCCGCTTCAAGCGCTTTTCGGACGACACCAAGACGCTGATCAAGCTCAAGACACAGCCCGTGGTGTTGATCGTGGCACCGCTGTCCGGCCACTACGCCACGCTGCTGCGCGACACGGTGCGCACCATGCTCAAGGACCACAAGGTCTACATCACCGACTGGAAAAATGCTCGTCTGGTACCGCTGTCTGACGGTGAATTTCACCTCGACGACTACGTGAACTACGTGCAGGAGTTCATCCGCCACCTGCAGGGCATATATGGCAATTGCCATGTGATCAGCGTTTGCCAGCCCACCGTGCCTGTGCTGGCCGCTGTGTCGCTGATGGCCAGCCGCGGCGAAACCACGCCACTGACCATGACCATGATGGGCGGCCCCATCGACGCGCGCAAGTCGCCCACATCGGTGAACAACTTGGCCACCAACCGCAGCTTTGAGTGGTTTGAAAACAATGTGATCTACCGCGTGCCAGAGAACTTCCCGGGCGCAGGCCGACGCGTTTACCCCGGCTTTTTGCAGTACACCGGATTCGTGGCCATGAACCCGGACCGTCATGCCACCAGCCACTACGACTACTTCAAGGATCTGATCAAGGGCGACGACACCAGCGTGGAAGCCCATCGCAAGTTCTACGACGAATACAACGCCGTGCTGGACATGGATGCGGACTACTACCTGGAAACCATTCAGACCGTGTTCCAGGACTACAAGCTGGTGCATGGCACCTGGGACGTGCGCTCGCCCGACGGCAAGGTGGAGCGCGTGCGCCCCCAGGACATCAAGACCACCGCCCTGTTCACCGTGGAAGGCGAGCTCGACGACATCTCCGGATCGGGCCAGACCGAAGCCGCCCACGACCTGTGCAGCGGCATTGTGCGCAAGGAGCAGCGCCACCTTGAAGCCAAGGGCGCAGGCCACTACGGCATCTTCAGTGGCCGCCGCTGGCGCGAACTCGTGTACCCCCAAGTTCGCGCGTTCATTCTGGAGCACGAAGTGCCCCAGAAGAATGCAGCAGTGGCCGTGACCGAAATTCCAGACGACAACCCGCCAGCCCGCAAGGCGGCGGTTGTCAGCAAGCCTACTGCCAAGGCCCCTGCCCGTGTTGCTGCCAAAACGGCACCGGCCAAGACGGCCCCCTTGACCAAGGTATCAGCCTCCAAACCAGCCCAGGCGGTGGCAAGCAGCAAGGCTTTGGCCAAGCCCTTAGCCAAGCCCGCGCCGAAGGCTGCATCCAAGGCGGTTGCTGCGAGTGTCCCAACGTCCGCAGTAGCCACGCGCTGGGTGAAACCTGAGGGCGACGAGCCCACCGGGGCCGCAGCGGCGCCCACGGCATCTGACCTGGGTACCGCCAAGGCGGCCGTGACGGCTGCACCCGCACCCCGCCCCCGCCGCAGCGCGGCGCGCAAAGGTTGACCAACCAGCCCATCACCCACGCAGCGACCGCCCTGGCAGACCTTGCGGCGCTGATTGATGCTGCGCTGCCGCAGACACAGTGCACGCGCTGCGGCTACCCCGACTGCGCTGCCTATGCGCGGGCCATTGCCGAAGAGGCTGCGCCCATCAACCAGTGCCCACCCGGTGGCTCTGAGGGTGTGGCACGCCTTTCGGCCATTACCGGCCGGCCGGTGATGCCGTTGAGTGTGGAGCACGGGGTGGAAGCCCCCCGTGCGGTGGCGTTTATCGACGAGGCCTGGTGCATCGGCTGTACGCTGTGCATCAAAGCCTGCCCCACTGACGCCATCGTGGGCTCCAACAAGATGATGCACACCGTCATCGAACCGTACTGCACAGGGTGCGAACTCTGCATCCCCGTGTGCCCGGTGGACTGCATTCAGCTCGACAACGTCAGTGGTGCCGCCACCGGCTGGTCAGCGTGGTCTGCGCCGTTGGCCCAGCAGGCCCGCGAGCGTTACCAGTTACACAGAGCGCGCGTGCCCCTGGAAGACAGCGACAATGTGGAGACGCAATCCAGCCAGGCAGCACTGACCCAGCCCACCGCCGACACTGCTGCGACGACCCGGCAGGCGGCGATCGCGGCGGCTATGGAGCGGGCGCGTCAACGCCGGTCTCCCCCGGCACAGAGCCCGATTTAGACAGCGCTGCCCGCTGGCTTGCGTGCATCGCGGTTCGGCGGCACCCAGCTAATTGCTAATTGCTATTTGGCCGCTAGCGCCTTGTACACACCGCATCCTGCGTACCAGTCGCCCACGCGGTTCACGTATGACATCTTGGTCTGCACGGCCCCGGTTGCGGGGTTGGTGATGTCGTACTCCACCCATCCAGGGGCATGTTCTGCCTGGGTGACGATGTCGTTTACCAGCCGGTCGCCCGCAATGCCCGGAATGTCCTGCACGCGCGTTCCCACCTTGGCCTGATTGCCACCAAACGCCAGATAGGTGCCCGCCGCGTCCAGCACAAAAACATACATGTCCCGGTCGTGATAAGGCTGGCTCTTGTCCGTGATGCTGCGCAGGAACTGGTCGCGCGAGGTGCTCTTGTGCAAGGCCACCGCCTTGTTCACCAACGCCACGGCCTCCTCAGCCGTCCCCTGTTGCAGGCGGAACGCTGATACCGCGCGGGACAGGGTCGACGCACGCACTTCCAGCGCCTCGGCCTGCTGCACGGCCTGGCCTACCATCTGCGCGTTGTGCTGGGTGATCTGGTCAAGCTGCTGCACGGCAGCACTCATCTCGCGCAGGCCGGTGCTTTGCTCGGCACTCGACCCTGAGATTTCGGTCATGCTGGCTGCCACGCTGCGAATGCCGCCCGCCATGTCGGCAATACCTTCACCCGCCGACCGGATGAGGCTCGCGCTGGTTTCCACCTGGCTCACCGACGCACCGATCAGCTCGCGAATCTCGCGCGCAGCATCCCCCGACCGTTTCGCCAGCGTGCGCACCTCGCCCGCCACCACCGCAAAGCCACGTCCCTGCTCGCCCGCACGGGCAGCCTCCACAGCGGCGTTCAGCGCCAGGATGTTGGTCTGAAACGCAATGCTGTCGATGACTCCAATGATTTCGGTCATGCGCCGCGCGCCCTGCTGAATGGCCTCGACCGACTGCACCGCCCGAGCCATGGCTTCGGACCCCGCATCAGCAGCCTTGCGAACCGCAGCGGCACGCGCGTCGGCACCCTGCGCAGTCTGGGCGTTGTTCTGCACGGCGGACGACAGCTGCTCCACGCTGGCAGCGGTTTCTTCCAGGTTGGCGGCTTGCTGCTCGGTGCGGTCGGCAAGCGACCTGTTGCCATCTGCCAGGCTCTGTCCCGCATGGGCGACCAGGGCGGCGTTGCTGCGGATATCGGCCACCATGGACGACAGCGTGAGCACCATGCGGTCCAGCGACTTCGCCAGCCCGCCCACCTCGTCGCGGCCATAGGTGCCCGCCCTGGCGCGCAGGTCTCCGCCGGTGGTCAGGTCCATGGCACGGGCCAGATCTGCAAGGTCTGAAGACAGACTGGCGTACAAAGCCACCAGTGCATACATCACCACCACGGCACTCAGAGCCACCAGCCACCAGGGCGCGGACATGGCCGCAAGCCCCAATGCCAGAGCCATCGAAAGTCCCAACGTGAACAATTTTCCCGGCAAATTCCATCGACGCATCCACCGCAGGCCCGGGCGCAGTGCAAAGAATCCTGACATCTTGTCTCCCTTATGGTTCTTACGAGTGCCGGCGATGCTAGGTACACGCTCTTACGTCGAATTGACAATCAGGCACAGCGAGGGTTTGCGATAGGCGCACCGGCGTGGCATTCACGCAGCCGCACAGACCACCCCGTCATCCCATCAGTACAAGCCCATTCGCCCATAATGTCGCCCCATGAACCCCCTGCTTTCCCACCTCCAGCCCTATCCCTTTGAGCGGCTGCGACAGCTTTTTGCGGGAGTGACACCTCCCGCGGCTTATAGCCCCATCAGCCTGGGCATGGGTGAGCCCCGCCATCCTACACCCCAGTTCATCAAAGACGCACTTAGTAACAACCTGGGCGGACTGGCCAGTTATCCCGCCACGGCGGGCGAGCCCCGCTTGCGCGAGGCGTTCACGCAGTGGCTCCAGAAACGCTATGAACTCGCGCTGGACCCCGGCACCCAGGTGTTGCCAGTCAACGGGTCGCGCGAGGCCTTGTTCTCGTTCGCCCAGACGATCATCGACCCATCACAGGGCCAGCCACTGGTGGTGTGCCCCAATCCCTTTTATCAAATCTACGAGGGCGCGGCCCTGCTTGCGGGCGCAACTCCCTACTACGCACCCAGCGACCCGGCACGCAACTTTGCAGTGAACTGGGACACGGTGCCCGACGCCGTGTGGGAGCGCACCCAGCTGCTGTTTGTGTGCTCGCCGGGCAACCCCACCGGGGCGGTGATGCCCCTTGCTGAATGGAAGAAGCTTTTCGAGCTGAGTGACCGCTACGGTTTTGTGATTGCTTCGGACGAGTGCTACAGCGAGATCTACTTCCGCGACGAGCCCCCACTGGGTGGTTTGCAGGCCGCATCGAAACTGGGCCGTAGCGATTTCAAGAACCTGATCTCTTTCACCAGCCTCTCCAAGCGCAGCAACGTGCCCGGCTTGCGCAGCGGCTTCGTGGCGGGCGATGCGGCTTTGATCAAGGCGTTTCTGCTGTACCGCACGTACCACGGCAGTGCGATGAGCCCCATCGTGCAGGCTGCCAGTATTGCCGCCTGGGGTGACGAGCAGCATGTGGTCGAAAACCGAGCGCGCTACCGCAAAAAATTTGCACAGGTCACGCCGCTGCTGGCGGGCGTGATGGACGTGGCGCTGCCAGACGCAGGTTTCTATCTGTGGGCCAAGGTGCCCGAGGCGCTTGGCATGGACGACGCCGAGTTCGCGCGCGCCCTTCTGGCTCAATACAATGTCACGGTGCTCCCCGGCAGTTACCTGGCCCGAGAGGCCCAGGGCAGCAACCCCGGCGCGCAGCGCGTACGCATGGCCCTGGTGGCTGAAACCGAAGAATGTGCAGAAGCCGCACTGCGCATTGTGCAATTCATTCAATCCCGCACCGCCTGATTCCCGATTCCCGATTCCTGATTCACAGACTGACTGACTACAACATGACTCAACAACTGCAAACCACCATCGATAACGCCTGGGAAAACCGCGCCAGCCTGTCCCCCGCTTCCGCCCCCAAGGAAATCCAGGACGCTGTCGAGCACGTGATCGCCGAGCTGAACAACGGCACGCTGCGGGTGGCCACCCGCGAAGGCGTGGGCCAGTGGACCGTGCACCAGTGGATCAAGAAGGCCGTGCTGCTGTCGTTCCGCCTCAAGGACAACGAAGTGGTCAAGGCCGGTGACCTGGGCTTTTACGACAAGGTGCAGACCAAGTTTGCCCACCTGACGGAAGAAGAAATGAAGGCCACCGGCGTGCGCGTGGTGCCACCCGCCGTGGCCCGCCGCGGCAGCTTCATCGCCAAGGGCGCGATCCTGATGCCTTCGTACGTGAACATCGGCGCCTATGTGGGCGAAGGCACCATGGTGGACACCTGGGCGACCGTGGGTTCATGCGCTCAGATCGGCGCCAACGTGCACCTCTCGGGCGGCGTGGGCATTGGCGGCGTGCTGGAGCCGCTGCAGGCCGGCCCCACCATCATTGAAGACAACTGCTTCATCGGCGCACGTTCCGAAGTCGTTGAAGGCGTGGTAGTCGAAGAAAACTCCGTGCTGGGCATGGGCGTGTACCTGGGTCAGAGCACTCCCATCTTCAACCGCGCGACGGGCGAAATCAGCTATGGCCGCGTGCCTTCGGGCTCGGTGGTAGTCAGCGGCAATCTGCCCAAGACGGCGGCCAATGGCGCACCCTACAGCATGTACGCTGCCATCATCGTCAAGCAGGTGGATGCGCAAACACGCTCCAAGACCAGCATCAACGACCTGCTGCGCGACTGATCCAATTCGGCACGATGGATCGCATCGCACGGCGGTAGATCGCAATTCCGGCCACCGGCATGATCAGCGCCGAGACACAGACCGACAACAAGAGGGAAACACCATGAGCACGATGGAGCGGATTCTTCGCCTGATGAGCGAAAAGAAGGCATCAGACGTTTACCTGTCGGCCAATGCCCCGGCATTGATCAAGATCAACGGCGAATGCGTGCCGATCAACAACCAGATCCTGCCGCCCGACGCGCCGCGCAACCTGCTCTCCGAAGTCGTCCCGCCGGACCGCATCGAAGAGCTGGAAGAAACGGGCGAGCTCAATATGGGCGTTCCGCTCGCGGGCGTGGGGCGCTTTCGCGTCAGCGCCATGCGCCAGCGCGGCAGCTACGCGGTGGTGATCCGTTTCATCTCTCAGCACATTCCAGAGTTTGACTCGCTGGGCCTGCCGCCCGTGATGCGAGACCTCATCATGGAAAAGCGCGGCCTGATCCTGATGGTGGGCGCCACGGGCTCGGGCAAAAGCACCTCGCTGGCGTCGATGATCGACACGCGCAACGAAGCCCTGACGGGCCACATCCTCACCATTGAGGACCCGGTCGAGTACCAGTTCAAGAACAAGAAATCGATCGTGAACCAGCGCGAGATTGGCAGCGACACCCAGTCGCTGCAAACGGCACTGAAGAACGCATTGCGCCAGGCGCCCGACGTGATCCTGATCGGCGAAATCCGCGACCGTGAAACCATGTCGGCCGCCATTGCCTATGCGCAGTCGGGTCACCTGTGCCTGGCCACGCTGCACGGCAACAACAGCTACCACGCGCTCAACCGTATCCTGTCGTTCTACCCTGTCGAAGTGCGCCCCACCATGCTGGGCGACCTGGCCTCGGCGCTCAAGGCCATCGTGTCGCAGCGCCTGGTGCGCACGGTGGACGGCGGCCGCGTGCCAGCGGTCGAGGTCATGCTCAACACCAAGCTGGTGTCCGAGTTGATTGAAAAAGGCGACTTCTCCGGCGTGAAGGAAGCGATGGAAAAATCCATGGCCGAAGGCTCGCTGACCTTTGAAGAAGCCCTGGCCCGCTTGATCATGGACGCCCGGATCGACCGCAAGGAAGGCATGGCCTACGCGGACTCCCCCACCAACCTCATGTGGCGTCTGCAAAACGACTTCTCCCTGGCAGCCAACGCAGCCAAGGCCCAGAAAGAAGCGCGCGACGCACCCGACGACGCACCTTCGTTCACCGAGATCGTGCTGGACGTCAAGCCGGCAGCATGAAGTGAAACACCCCCTGAGTCGCCTGCGGCGCCTTCCCCCTCTCCTTCGGGAGGGGGACGCCACCGGTGGCCTGGCAAAGCCAGTTCCACGGTGGCACTGGCCTCGTTTGCGCCAGTTTCCTGGACCGCGCATTGAACAACC
Organism: Acidovorax sp.; assembly: GCF_046314175.1. Taxonomy (GTDB): domain Bacteria; phylum Pseudomonadota; class Gammaproteobacteria; order Burkholderiales; family Burkholderiaceae_C; genus Acidovorax. Next base: position 26,425 of record NZ_JBKBXG010000052.1, read on the forward strand.
AGTTGCCTGAACGCCTTCCCTGAGTTCCTTACCCCCATGTCCCGCACCCTGCACCTTGCCGAACAGCTCATTTCCCTTCCTTCCATCACGCCCGAGGATGCGGGGTGCCTTGACCTGCTTGCAGACCGGCTGACCCCGCTGGGTTTTGTGTGCGAGCGGCTGGACAGTGGCCCAGAGGATTTTCGCGTCAGTAATTTATGGGCAAAAAGGCCTCCAGCGCTTACTGATAAAGCGCAAGCAGCTATCAAAACAGTAGTATTTGCTGGCCACACAGATGTGGTGCCGACCGGCCCTTTGGCCCAGTGGAGCAGCGACCCCTTTGTGCCCACCCACAAAGACGGCAAGCTGTACGGCCGCGGTGCCAGCGACATGAAAACCTCGATTGCGGCGTTTGTCGTGGCCGTTGAAGAATTCCTCGCAGCCACGCCCGATCCACAGATCACCATCGCGTTTTTGTTAACCAGCGACGAAGAAGGCCCTTCGGTCGACGGGACCAAGGTGGTCGTCGAGCAACTGAACGCGCGCGGCGAGCGCCTCGACTACTGCATCGTGGGCGAGCCCACGTCGGTGGAGCGCACGGGTGACATGATCAAGAACGGCCGCCGTGGCACGCTCAGCGGCAAGCTCACCGTGCGAGGCATCCAGGGCCACATTGCCTACCCGCAGCTCGCGCGCAACCCCATTCACCAGGCCTTGCCCGCGTTGACCGAGCTGGCGGCCACGGTGTGGGACCAAGGCAATGCGTTCTTCCCGCCCACTAGCTGGCAGATCAGCAACGTCCATGGCGGCACGGGCGCCACCAACGTGATTCCCGGCGAAGTGGTGGTCGATTTCAACTTCCGCTTCTCCACCGAGTCCACGGCCGAAGGGTTGCAGCAACGCGTACACGCGGTGCTGGACCGCCACGAACTGGAGTACGACCTGCGCTGGACCCTTGGCGGACAGCCATTTTTGACGACACCCGGCGAGCTGGTAAGCGCAGTGCAACAAGCCATTGCGGCAGAAACGGGGCTCACCACCGAGCTGTCCACCACCGGCGGCACCAGCGACGGCCGCTTCATCGCCCAGGTGTGCCCGCAGGTCATCGAGATGGGCCCGCCCAACGCCAGCATCCACAAGATCGACGAGCACGTGGTGGTGGCCGACATTGAGCCGCTCAAGAACATTTACCGCCGCACGCTCGAAAACCTGCATGCGCAGGCTTTGGCAAACGCGGCCATTGCGGCATGAGCGCACTGCCCCCAACCGGAGCGCTTTCCGGAAACACCGTTGGAGCGCTGGTGGAATCCGGCGCGCTGTGGCTGGCATCGACTGGTGTGTCCTTTGGCCATGGCACGACCAATGCGCAGGATGAGGCCGCATGGCTGGTGCTGTGGCGCCTGGGCCTGCCGCTGGACAGTGACCTGTCTGATGCTCCCGATTCGATAAGAAATCAGCCCGTAGCGCAAGACCAGCTTGCGCAGGTAGCTACACTTTTTGCAGAACGCATTCGCAGCCGCAAGCCTGCTGCGTACCTCACGCGAGAGGCCTGGCTTCAGGGCGTGCCGTTTTATGTGGACGAGCGCGCCATCGTGCCGCGCAGCCTGATCGCCGAACTGCTGGCAGACGGCAGCATCGATGACTTTTTGAGCGACCAGACCCGCAAGGTGCTGGACCTGTGCACCGGCAACGGCAGCCTCGCCGTGCTGGCCGCCATGGCCTGGCCCGAGGTCGAAGTCACGGGCGCTGACATCTCCGCCGATGCCCTGGCCGTGGCCCGCATCAATGTGGATAAACACGGACTCCAAGACCGTATCCAGTTGCAACTGTCTGACGGCCTGGCTGCCCTGCCCGGCCCGTGGGATCTGATCCTGTGCAATCCGCCCTACGTGAACGCAGCCAGCATGGCCGCCTTGCCCGCCGAGTACTGTGCGGAGCCAGAGCTGGCCTTGGCGGGCGGCGAAGACGGTATGGACTTTGTGCGCCAGCTGTTTGCAGCAGCGCCCGCCTGCATGAGCGAGAACGCGGTGATCATTCTGGAGATCGGAAACGAGCGCGATTATTTCGAGGCCGCGTTCCCGCAATTGCCCGCATATTGGCTAGAAACCAGTGCGGGTGAAGACCAGGTTTTGCTGGTGACTCGGCAGGCTTTGACCGCCCAAACCCGTCTCACGGCACAATAGAGCCCTGCACCACTGATTTTTTTGCGCCGTTTGCCACCGAACGAGCGCTTTTGTTTTTGACTGCCACCCGCCGCGCGCGGGTGCGCTTTTTTCTGAGCTCCGGATGATCACCCTTAAAAACGTCACCCTGCGACGCGGCGCCAAAGTCGTGCTCGACAGCGTTTCCGCCACCATCAACCCCGGCGAGAACGTAGGCCTTGTGGGCCGCAATGGCGCGGGCAAATCCAGCCTGTTCGCGTTGCTCAGCGGCAAGCTGCACGAAGACGGCGGAGATTTTTACATTCCCACCAGCTGGCGCATGGCTGAGGTCGCGCAGAACATGCCCGAAACCGACCAGCCCGCGACCGAGTTCGTGCTGGAAGGCGATACGCGGCTGGCCGAAGTGCAACGCCAACTGGTCGAGGCCGAGGCCAGTGACGACGGCATGGCCATCGCCCATGCTTACTCAGACTTGCATGATGCTGGCGCCCACGACGCCGTGGCGCGCGCCCAGGCGCTCATCCTGGGCCTGGGCTTTCGCGTCAGCGAACTGGATCAACCGGTCAACAGCTTCTCGGGCGGCTGGCGCATGCGCCTGCAGCTGGCACGCGCGCTGATGTGCCCCAGCGACCTGCTGCTGCTGGACGAGCCCACCAATCACTTGGATTTGGACGCCCTCGTGTGGCTGGAAGCCTGGCTCAAGCGGTATGCGGGCACCATGATCGTGATCAGCCATGACCGCGAGTTTCTGGACGCCATCACCAATGTCACTTTGCAAATCCAGCAAGGTGAGCTGAACCGCTACGGCGGCAACTACAGCAAGTTCGAAGAACTGCGCGCCCAGCAGCTTGAACTGCAACAGGCCAGCTTCTCCAAGCAGCAAGAGAAGATGGCCCACCTGCAGAAGTTCATCGACCGCTTCAAGGCCAAGGCCAGCAAGGCCAAGCAGGCGCAAAGCCGCGTCAAGCAGCTCGAACGCATGGAGAAGATCGGACCGGTGTTGGCCGAAGCCGACTTCACCTTCGAATTCAAAGAACCGGCCAATCTGCCTAACCCGATGCTCGCAATCAGCGATGCCTCGTTTGGCTACGTGGACGAGGACGGAAACGCCACCACCATTCTCTCGGGCGTCAATCGCTCGGTACTGGCCGGCCAGCGCATCGGTATTCTGGGCGCCAACGGCCAGGGCAAGTCGACCCTGGTCAAAACCATTGCGCGCACCATGAAGGCGTTGAGCGGCAGCGTGACCGAGGGCAAGGGCCTGAACATTGGCTACTTTGCCCAGCAAGAGCTGGACGTGCTGCGCCCGGCAGAGAACCCGCTGGAGCACATGATCCGCTTAGCGAAGGAACTCGGCCCGGACATCAAGCAGCCCAGCCGCGAGCAAGACCTGCGCAGCTATCTGGGCACATTCAACTTCACGGGCGACATGGTCAAGCAGGCCGTGGGCACCATGAGCGGCGGCGAAAAAGCCCGTCTGGTGCTGGCGATGATCGTGTGGCAGCGCCCCAATCTGCTGCTGCTGGACGAGCCTACCAACCACCTGGACTTGGCCACCCGCGAAGCGCTGGCCATGGCCATCAACGATTTCGACGGCACCGTCATGCTGGTCAGCCACGACCGTTCGCTGTTGCGCTCGGTCTGCGAAGACTTCTGGATGGTGGGCCGTGGCGTTGTGGGCCCCTTCGATGGGGATCTGGACGACTACCAGCGCTACCTGCTGGAAGAATCCAAACGCTTGCGTGAAGAGGCCAAGCAGGCAGAACAAGCAGAAATGGTCGCAGGCAAGGCCGCTGCGGTGCCAGTTGCTGTTGCAGAGGTTGCAGCACCCGCTGCTGTGCCTGACGTCGTTCAGGGTGACCAGCGGGAGCAGCGCAAACTGGCGGCGCAGACGCGCCAGCAGCACGCAGAGAGAACGCGCCCGCTGAAAAAAGAGCTGGAACAGATCGACAAGCGCATGGCCGTGCTGTCAGCCACCCGTGCGGAGCTGGAGCACAAACTCACCCAGGCATTGCCTCCATCGGAGATTGCGGAGTGCGGAAAGCGGCTAAAAGCCGGCAACGACGAGACGGCCCAGCTTGAAGAGCGATGGCTGGAAATTTCTGCGGAGCTTGAAGAAATTTCGGTAGCCTCCCCGAGCTAAAGATGTAAAAGGCTGTAATTTTTTTGATAGTTTTCTGCGGTTTGCGCTTTATTTACAAGCGTAAGAAGCTATCATTTTTATAGTGAGTTTTGTTCTCAAAGTAAAGATCAAGCGATTGCATTTTTTTGCAGAATGCTGTCAACGGACTGCACGGTGATCGCGTTGTTGGTACATCACAGGAGTTTTCCAGTATGAATACCACCGCAAAATTGTCCGCTTGGCCCGAAGACGAACGCGATCGCAAGCGCGCACCGGCCCGCAGCTGCTGAAAGCGCGGCAGCCTTCAGCAGGCAGTCCTTTCGCTTTCCTCTACTTGCTCCTCTCAACAAAAAACCCCGCATCGCGGGGTTTTTTGTTGTCCGGCAGGAATGAGTAGCTAACTAATCCATTCGCTCCATTTCACGGTCAACCCATGTGCAAGCCGCCGTTGACGGAGAAGTCAGCGCCGGTTGCGTAGCCACCCTCTTCCGATGCCAGCCAAGCAATGATCGAGGCGATTTCGCTGGGCTCACCCAGTCGCTTGACGGGCACGGTGGCCACAATCTTTTCCAGTACATCGGGACGAATCGCCTTGACCATGTCGGTGCCGATGTAGCCAGGGCTCACGGTGTTGACGGTCACGCCCTTGGTGGCCAGTTCCTGTGCAAGGGCCATGGAGAAACCGTGCATGCCCGCCTTGGCGGCGGAATAGTTGGTTTGACCTGCCTGGCCCTTTTCGCCGTTCACCGAGCTGATGTTCACGATACGGCCCCAGCCCTTTTCCACCATGTCTGCCACCACCTGTTTGGTGACGTTGAACATGCTGTTCAGGTTGGTCTCAATGACAGCGTCCCAGTCTTCGCGCGACATCTTGAGAAACATGCGGTCGCGCGTGATGCCAGCGTTGTTGACCAGCACGTCGATGCTGCCGTGCTCAGCCTTGGTCTTGCTGAACGCCTCGACGGTGGAATCCCAATCGCCCACATTGCCGACCGATGCGAAAAAGCTGTAACCCAGCGCTTTTTGCTCTGCCAGCCACTTGGCGTGGTCACGGGTTGGGCCGCAACCGGCAATGACCTTGAAGCCTTCCTTGTGCAGGCGCTGGCAGATCGCGGTCCCGATGCCGCCCATGCCGCCGGTGACGTACGCAACTTTTTGGCTCATGTAATTTCTCCTTGTAAGTAATGTGCTCACCGTCCACTCTACCCAAGAAATCACACGCTGCCGTGAAGGTAAACACTGAAGCCGTTTCCTTTTTGGCATATCCACATGCATGGCACAGCGAACGCAGGAATTTCACAAGGAGGACGCTACCTTTTGGTGCATACAGTGGGTTACACAAAAGCCCGGGTGCAATTGATGCGGGTCAATGTCCTCACAAAACGCATTGCCTAACGCCTCAGGGCCAAGCCTCTGAGGTTCAAACCACGTGAGGAGCCAGCGGTAGCATTTCCCAACCGGGCCTGGCGAATAAATAGCCCTGCTGGTACCGGATGCCCACCGAGCGCAGGTACACCGACTCTGCGGTGGTTTCGATGCCCTCTGCCACGATGTCGATGGACAGGCGCTGGCACACCAACGCGATGCCACACACGATGGCTTGGCGAACAGGGTCTTGGTCGATGTTGCGGATCAGCTCCATGTCGATCTTGAGCACATGTGGCTGGAACTGCACCAGCATGTTCAGGCCCGCATACCCGGCACCAAAGTCGTCGATCGCAGTGATCAACCCCTGGCGGCGGTACTCGTTGAAGATGGACTTCAGGTGCGCCCCGTTGGTCACCTGCTCACCTTCCGTCACCTCAAACATGATGCGGTTGTGCGGGAAGTTGAACTCCATGGCCGCTTCCATGGTGGCGCGGATGCAGGTCTCTGCACGGTATACAGCGTTCGGCAGGAAGTTGATGCTCAGACGGCAGTCGGGCAATGCGGCCAAGCCCAACCGGGACGCGAGTTCGATGGCCTTGACGCGGCAGGCCTGGTCAAAACGATAGCGGTTGGTGTCGTCCACCCATGACAGCACCGTGCCCGCGGATTCGCCATCGACACCGCGCACCAGGGCTTCATAGGCAAAGGGGCGGTCCAACTCCAGGTCCATGATCGGCTGAAATGCCATCGTGAACTCAAAGGGCAACTGCGTCTTGTCACGACAGGATCGGCACCCCACAGGCTCAAAGGGTTGGGCAAATATCGTCGTAGTCATGCCACAAGATCGTAACGCATGATTACAAAGAGTCGCGCTGAGGCAGGACTCTTTGCACCGTTGGCTCTTCAAGCCATGGGCACACCGCCTAAATGAGGGTCGGCAGGGATTCATGTAAAAAACAGCAGAAATGGACCTAACTCTATGATTCCATTGGAATTATGGTGACATCAAAATCCAGCGGTCCGATCTTCCGCCGGAAGTCGAGTGTGTAGTCCCCAAACCGGTTGATATGGGCTGTGCGAAACGGCGCAAGACCACCCAGTATCTCCGGCGTGATCTCGGTACCTTCGTCGCGAAGCTCTCGCAGCACACGTGTCATGCCCACCACGTTGTGCAGGATGATCATGTTGGCCACGAGGTGGTTGTACTTGATCACCTTGCGCTGCTCGTGCCGGATGTTCTCGGCAATGATCCCCTCGCCCCCGAAGAAGGACCAGCCGGCAAAGCCGTTGAACTGCTCGCTCTTGTTGGTCTCGGCGTGGATCACCTTGCGCAATCCGACATCGCCGATGTAGCTGAGCAGGAACATGGTCCGGATGACTTTGCCGAGTTCGACGAACGCGAAGTACAGCTTGTTCTTGCGGCTGTAAGTGCCGAGCCGGCGCAGGATGGCCGACGGCGTGATCTTGCCCGTCTTGATGGACACCGCCACCCGCAGCATCGCCGGCAAATGCAGTTCAATCAGCGCCCAATCGATCACGTCGCTGAACAACGCATTGATGTTCTGGTATGAGGCGCCCGACTCCGGCCGATGAAATTTCAGGTCCTGGATGCCCCGGATGCGCGGCATGAGTTGGATGCCAAGCAAGTGAGCCAGCGCAAAAACCGGGTAGCTCTGTGCCTGCGTGTCACCGTGGATCGTGTCGGGCCGAATATCGGACTCGTTGCTCATCAGCCCATCGAGGATGTGGATGCCCTCATAGGTGCCACAAGAAATGAAGTGACTGAACAGTGCGATGAACTTGTCGGAGACATGGTAGTAGCCGATGCCCCCGTAGCCGCCATAGCGGATGTGGTGCTCGGACAGCAGGTTCTGCTCGTACAGGTTCCACTTGGTGCCATCGGCCGATGCGTGTTTGCCGGTGCCCCAGTAACCGGGCAGTTCGAACTTGTTGTAGGCGTTGATCACCTTGACGATGGCCTTGTCCAGAAGGTCTTCGCTGACGTATTTCAGGTTCAGCCAGGAAATCTGACGCCGGCTCAGACCTTTGATCGATTTGGCGGTCTGAACGGGTCCCAGGTTGCAGCCATAGCAGAACAAGGTCGTGATAACGCGCATACGCAAGTCCTCAAGGCGGCTGTCGGTCCCCGCCAGCGGACGAAACAGCTTGTGAAGGTCCAACCACCGCTCGGTGTCGATCATCACGTCCACGATGCTGGCCGCCTCCATCCGCTCGGTGATCATGCCGTCGATGCGGGCGGCCGCCTCGACGATGTCGGAGCGAGGCGGCTTTCTGAGGATCAGGCGCCCATCGACGATTTCTGCATGGGCGTTCTCCGGGAAACCGGCATCGATTTCCACGGCCCGCAGCGCCATGGACGATTTGAGCTTCGACACGAAGGCGCCGGGCTCCGTCTCGATGCCCGTGACCTGCCCATAGCCGCCCAGCTCGCGTTCAAAGGTTTCGTCATCGACCAACTGCTCGCGGTAGTCGTCGTAGCGCTCCCCGAACTTGATGAAGAGGTCTCCAGACTTCAGATCGTCCTTGACGGCGTGCATGACGGCCAGCTCAAAATACCGGCGGCGGACGGCCTCCACGCGGCCTTTGGCCTCCGGTTTGACCAGCACAAGCTTTCTCCACTGGGCCGACATCCAGCGCAAATCCGTGTCTTCACTCAGGCCAAGCATGTCCAGCGACACGGTGTCGGCGCGGTTGTCGCGCAGTTTGGAGAGGGCCTCCATCAGCCGCTCCACCACCAGGTCCTCGCTGCTGGCCTTGGGCGACGCGATGTCGATGCAGTTGAGAAGCTGCGCTCGCACCATCTTGTACGGCTGCAGCAGGAACGGCAGGTGGTTGCGCCCGGCATAGGCCAGGTGCTGTTCGCATTCGTTCAGCAGCTCGTCCACCTCGGCCACCAGGGTCGTGCTGATGGCCTGCACGCGCTGTTCGTCCGAACCATTCAACTGATAAGCGCCCAGGATGTCCCGGAGTTGGCCGACCAGCATGTCGGTTTTGTGGACGCGCTCCTGCTGGAAGGACAACAGTTTCTGCCGGGCATTGTTCTCCAGGTTCTGCATCAGGCGGATGAACAGGTCGGCAGCGTCGTCCAGCGATTGGGCATGCTGCGCCCGGATGAAGATCACCGCCAGCGCATAGCGCTTTTGTGGCTTGAGTTCGGCCATCTCAGTGGCATTGAGCGCGCGCGCCAGGAGCCGGAACTGCTTGAGCTTGGGTACCGGCACCTCGGGCTTGGGCAGCAGTTCGACCAAGTGCTGCAGACGCCGGATGTGCTGGATGTAGGTCCGTGTTTCCTTGTTGGTGGGCCGCTTGGGCTCGCGCTTGAGCATTTGCCAGGGTGACGCCGACTCACCCGTGGCCGTCTTGAGCAAGCCATCGATCAAGGCCTTGGTCTTTACCGTCAGTTGCCCAGCGATGGCGGAAAAATACTGGTTGTTGCTCTTTTCCCGGGCACGAAACGCCATCCGGTCCAGCGTCGAGAAGGCCGGCAATTCATAGCGATGGTGGACCAACTCCTCCAGCATCACGTTGATGATGTCGGCCACGGCGTGTTTCGTCTCGGCCGCAGTGTCCGCCACGACGTCCAGCCAGTCATGGCCCGCGGCGTCCAGCGGCCTCACATTCAGGTGGCGGCGCAGCGCCGCGAAAAGCGCCGAACGCGCGCCCGAGGCCTCCAAGCGCTTGAGGTCTGCCACCAAGGGCGGCCGAATCACGCCCGCCTGCAGCGCAATGTGCTCTCGAATCACCTGGGGCACCTCGGCCAGTGGGATGAAATATCCCAGGCGCTGGAAGACCTTCAGGTGGATCAGCGCCGCCATGCGCAGCAAGGCGCGCTTGCCGATGTCGGCAGCCAGGCGTTGTTCATCTTCGGTCGGCGTGTAAAGCTCCGCCAACTCACGGGGTGTCGGATCGGACCTCAGACTGGGATAAGCCGTTTCATGGAGCGTGGTCATGGGCGGGGACTGCCCCGCCGGGATGCTTGCCTACCCATCGCCTCAATCCCAGTGTGAATCGGTCGCCGGCTCATGAAACGAGGTTTCCAGCAGGCACTGGTTGTCTTCGGCGACACGGTACATGTCGTCCAGTAGCGCGGCAATGACCTCGTCCAGCGCGTCACGGGACGGGTGAGGAATCGTAAGCTCGTACAGCGTGCCCTCCGAGTTCAGGCGCTGCATGGCAAACCGTTCAAAGCAGGTCTGCTCGATCAGCCGGTGGCCGCGCGCGAGGCCGCGCGACTGTTTGCTGAACCGGGCCAGGGTCATCGTGACGCGCAGGACCGCAACAGACATTGTTACTTCGGCGGGTGGGTGTGCACCACCCGTCTGCTCTGTCACCAGGAGCAACGGTGGCGGTAGCAAATGGGCTAGCGGCGCCAGGGCAGCCAGGCCCTGCTCGAAGCGCGCTTGCAGACTTGAATCCGATGCCTTCAAGTAGCGCATGGCCGATTTGACATCCTTCCAGCCGACGTACTCCATCAGCTCCTTGATGTCCCAGCCGCTGGCGCGGGCCCAGCCCGCAAAACCGCGGCGCATGGAGTGGCTGCTGTATTCCTCAGGTGACTCGACGCCTGATTCGACGAACAGACTGCGTAGCAAGGGGATCAAGCTGTTGACGTGCAGGCTCTCCTCGGCCACATGGCCCCAGCGGTCAATCTTGCGGAACACCGGACCCTCGGTCAATCCAGCGAGACTGACCCAGGCATTGAAGGCCGTCACGGGACACAGGCGGGTCAGCGCAGGGCAGCTGAAAACGCGGCCCTGATGCTGCCTGTCGCCTTTACTACGGCCCAGGTAGCAGGCCATGCCCTGGCCGGGGGTGACCTCAACGTTCTCCACACGCAGGTTGACCAGTTCGTCGGAGCGGAAGCCGCGCCAAAACCCCAGCAGCATCAGGCTGCGGTCGCGCGTGTGGCGCAGCACGGCTGAGCTGTCACCAGACTGCTTCGCATGGCTGATGGCGGTGTCGAGCCACTGATCAACTTGCTGCAGCACGGCCAGTTCGAGTGGCCGGGCGCGCTTTTCTGGCGCGCCGTGGACGGCGCGAATGCCCTTGAGCACCTGTCGCACCAGAGCCGATTTGGTGGGGTCGGGAAAGCCTTGATCGGTGTGCCAGCGAGACAGCGCCGCTAGACGCTGGCGAAGGGTGTTGATGGCCAAGGTGGCGGCGTGGTCGGCCAGGTAGCGGGCAATGGCGTCCGCTGTGGAAGGCAGCAAACCCTTCCACTCGACTTCAAAGTGGCGTATCGCCGAAGCGTAACTCCGGCGTGTGTTGTCGCTCTCAGCTGCCTCGATGTATTGTGCAAGACGAGTCATATCGGGGTCGTCAGGGCTGCTACTCCGTCAGGAGGATTGGCGCCAGCCGATTTTTTTTGCGCAGCCATCGCATCGGGCTTTGGAACGCACCTGCCGCCGCGAGGCGAGTTCAGGCAAATTGCAGCTCAATCTTGCCGGCGCGCCGCCGCACCGGGCCAACCACGATCTTCACATCGTGACCCAGCTTGGCCACCAGTTCCAGCAACTTGGCTTCGCTGACACCGCGGAATTGGCCGCGCGTGATGCGCGAGACCTTGGATTGATCGATGCCCAGCAGCTTCGCCGCACCTTCCTGCGTCAGGCGACGTGCCTTGATCGCACGCGCGATCTCGCCCGCGAGTTGGGATTTACGCTGCATTTCCGCAGCGTCGGTGTAACCCAGGTCGGCATAGACATTCGTGCCGCCTTCTTCGATCGTGATTACGTTGTGCCCATTCATTTGCGTACTCCTTGCTGTGCCTGCCATGCTTCGAAATCCTGCTTCGCGGCTTTCAGTCGGGTATTGATCAAGTCCATGTCCTGCTTTGGCGTGGCGATGCCGCTTTTGGACTTCTTCTGGAAGCAGTGCAAGACATAAACCCAACCGGCGAACTTGACGGTATAGACCGCCCGGAAGGTGTCACCCTGATGGTCCTCGATGACCTCCAGTACGCCTGCCGAACCGAAACCCGTCAGCACTTTGGCACCCTGGTGCTTGCCACCGGCTTGAGCCAGGCCGATGGCATGACCGAAGACATCTTTCACGTCATCCGGCATTGCATCCAGATCCCGCTTGGCGGAACTGACCCATTTGATGGGCTTGCGCGCTTGCTTTGACATCGCCACGATTATGTCCGTTTGGACATATCTACGTCAACTTGGCGAGAGCCAATCCTTGGATTTCAGTGGATGTTTTCCGCATTGCGTGTGTCGGCAATCAATCTATCCAGCATTGAACAAGTCCGAACTCTCTGACAGCCTCGTGCCAGTTCCGCGCACTGGGCTGTCAGATCACCGATATCGGCCACCAACAGCCCGGCCACCCCTTCCACCGTCGCCTTGCCGTTGAACTGAGCATCGGAGAAGTCCATGCCCCGGCGTGGATAGGTGGGGAGCAGTCTCGTCCGCCAGCACCACGTCGGCGCCGCTCAAGAAGAACCGGTGCGCCACCGCCGACCCGACATTGCCACGGCCAAGTACGAGGCGTAAGTTCATGTCGATCTCCGATGGGGTTTCAGGCGTGTCGCCAGAGCTTGATCGCCGAGACCACGAGGATGGCGGCAAGAACGGGCAGCAGCACCGCCGCAGGCACGACCCCCAGCAGCACCCCGCCCAGTCCCGCGCCCAGAAGCGAGCCCACCGCCATCGACACAACAAAGCCGCGATGTGTGCCCAACACCACAAAACTGCGGTCACGGCTGTAGCGCGCAAAGCCAACCAGCATCGTGGGCAGGCTGATGGCCAATGAGACGCTGCCCGCCAGCTTCAGCTCGATGCCAAACAGCAGCACCAGTGTCGGGATCAGCAGTTCACCACCGGCCACGCCCAGGAGCGACGCGACCACACCGATGGCAAACCCCGCGGCCACGCCGGCCATCCACAACGCGGCGCCCTGGAGCGCCGGGCCCGATGCAC
>NZ_JBKBXG010000053.1:0-38352 GCF_046314175.1 Acidovorax sp.
CTTGTGGGAGAGGGCCGGGGAGAGGGGGTGAAACGGGCGTGGCGCGGGTGAAGGCCCCCTCTCCCCAACCCTCTCCCGCGAGGGGAGAGGGGGTAACCCCCGGCGCCGCTGCGGGTGCACAGGCTGATGTTCCTGTCTGAGATAGGTATTTCATGAGGGAAATTGGCCGTTACCGCCCGTTGGATAAGCGCTAGCAGCTATGAAAACAGGAGTAAACGCTCAGCGAATCACCTCCGTGGCATCCCCATCCAGCATGCGCCGCGCAATGATGACGCGCATGATTTCGTTCGTGCCTTCCAGGATCTGGTGCACGCGGGAGTCACGCACCAGGCGCTCCAGCGGGTATTCGCGGATGTAGCCGTAGCCGCCGTGAAGTTGCAGCGCCTCGTTGCACACGGTAAAGCCCACGTCGGTGGCAAAGCGCTTGGCCATGGCGCAGTAGGTCGATGCATCGCGGGCGCCAGCGTCGAGCTTGCTGGCAGCCAGGCGCACCATCTGGCGCGCGGCGACCAGCTCGGTCGCCATGTCGGCCAGCTTGAACTGCAGGGCCTGAAAGCTGGCGATGGGTTTGCCAAACTGCTTGCGGTCTTGCATGTACTGCTGCGCGGCGTTGAGCGCGCCTTGCGCCGCGCCCACCGAGCAGGTGGCGATGTTGATACGGCCGCCGTCCAGGCCTTTCATGGCGATCTTGAAGCCTTCGCCCTCCTGGCCCAGCAGGTGGTCGGCGGGGATGCGCACGTTGTCAAAGCTGATGGTGCGCGTGGGCTGGCTGTTCCAGCCCATCTTGTGTTCTTTTTTGCCGTAGGTGATGCCTGCGGCGTCTGCGGGCACCACAAAGGCGCTGATGCCGCTTGCGCCCGATGCTGCATCGCCGGTGCGAGCCATCAGCACCAGCACGTCGGTGGCACCTGCGCCGCTGATGAAGGCTTTGCTGCCGTTGATGATGTATTGGTTGCCCACCAGCTCGGCGCGGGTTTTGAGCGAGGCGGCGTCAGAGCCCGCACCGGGCTCGGTCAGGCAGTAGCTGGCGAGCTTTTCGCCCGTGGTCAGCAGCGGGCCCCAATGGTCGCGCACGGCGGGCGTGGCCCAGGTGCCCAGCATCCAGGTGGCCATGTTGTGGATGGTGATGAAGGCGGTGGTGCTGGGGTCGATGGCGGCCATTTCCTCGAAGACCAGCGTGGCGTCCAGGCGGGGCAGGGCGAGGCCACCTGCATTCTCGGGCGCATACAGGCCACAAAAACCCAGCTCGCCGGCCTTGGCAATGGCTTCTTTGGGGAAGATGGCTTCAGCGTCCCACAGCGCCGCGTGGGGCGCGAACTCGGCCAGTGCAAAGTCGCGGGCCGTCTGGGCAAAGGCGCGTTGTTCTTCGGTGAGCTCAAAGTCCATGGTGTTCTGTCTCGGTGTCTCTTGTTGTTGTGCTCTTCCAGGTGCTCAGGGCTTGGCAGACGGGTGGTCCAGTGTCAGCCAGCGCATCAGGCCCCTGCGGCGGTTCTCTGTCTCTGCGGTCAGGCACTCGTGGTACAGGCGCGGCCACTCGGGTTCTGACTCGCTGGCGCGGGTGGCCTGCTTGCAGCGCGTGACGCGGTCGCGCTGCCAGGCCGTGTGCTCTTGCCGCAGCTGGGGGCGTTCGTGGGCCGACAGGGCGCGCATTACGTCGCCGTACAGGATGGCGATCTGCGTGTCCGCAGCCTGGTAGGCCTTGACCGCGCAGGCATTGGTCCCGTCCAGCGTGCCCACGTCGCGGCATGCGGCTCCTGCCTGGGCGTAAACGCCTGGGCTCAGCAGCAACGCACCCACGGCGCCCGCGCTCAATGCCACCGTCGACACCCAATTCTTCAGTTTGAAAATTTGCATGTGCCGCTTTTACCACTGCACCCCAAAAACGGGCGCCCCTGTGGGGGAAGCGGCGCAGCCGTTCAGGGTCAGGGGGGCTTGGAATGCTTTACTTCAAGCTGATGGTGGTGTTGACGCCCTGGCTCACCGTGCTGTCATCAAACCAGCGGGCCGTCACCGTCTTGGTCTGCGTGTAGAACATGATGACTTGCTTGCCGTAAGGGCCCAGGTCACCCAGCTTGGACGCACGCGAACCGGAGAACGAGAACAGCGGCACCGGCACAGGGATTGGCACGTTGATGCCGACCTGGCCCACGTCAATCTCTTCCTGGAACTTGCGCGCTGCAGCGCCCGACTGCGTGAAGATGGCGGTGCCATTACCGTTGGGGTTGCTGTTGATGAATTCGATGGCTTCATCAATGTCTGCTGCGGGCACCAGGGCCAGCACGGGGCCAAAGATTTCCTGGTCGTAAATGGCCATGCCGGGCTTCACGTTCGAGAAGATCGTTGGGCCCACAAAGTTGCCCTTTTCATAGCCGGGCACAACGGGCTTGCGGCCGTCCAGCTCCAGCGTGGCGCCGTCGGCAATGCCGCGTTCGATCAGGCCTTCCACGCGGGCGAGGGCAGCGCAGGACACCAGTGGGCCCACATCGGTGCCCTTTTCGGTGCCGCCGTTGACCTTGAGCGTCTTGGCCTTGGCCACCAGCTCAGGGATCCACTTTTGCGCCTCGCCCACCAGCACCACCACGGGCAGGGCCATGCAGCGCTGGCCCGCAGCGCCAAACGAGGCACCGGCAATCGCGTTGAGGGTTTGTTCCTTGTTCGCGTCGGGCAGGATGATGGCGTGGTTCTTGGCGCCCATCATGCATTGCGCACGCTTGCCGGCCAGGGTGGCGCGGTTGTACACATGCGTGCCCACCTTGGTGGAGCCCACAAACGACACGGCCTTGATGTCCTTGTGGTCGCAGATCGCGTTCACAGCCATTTCGCCGCCGTGGATCACGTTGAGCACGCCGGGTGGAATGCCCGCTTCAAGCGCCAGTTCGCACAGGCGCATGGTCACCATGGGGTCTTGCTCGGAGGGCTTAAGCACAAAGGTGTTGCCCGTGGCAATGGCCATGGGGAACATCCACAGCGGGATCATGGCGGGGAAGTTGAACGGCGTGATGCCGGCGCACACGCCCAGGGGCTGCAGCAGGGTGTAGGTGTCCACGCCACCGGCCACGTTGTTGGCCAGCTCACCCAATTGCAGGTTGCCGATGCTGGCGGCGTGCTCCACCACTTCCAGGCCACGGAACACATCACCTTCGGCGTCCGGCAAGGTCTTGCCTTGCTCTGCCGTGAGGATGGCAGCCAGTTCGCCCATGTTTTCGCGGATCAGCTGCTGGTACTTGAGGAAGATGCGGGCGCGGGTGCCGATGGGCGTCTTCTTCCAGGTCTTGAACGCTTCCTTGGCGGAGGCTACGGCTGCGTCGATTTCTTCAGCGGTGGCAAACGGCACGCGGGCCAGCACCTCTTGCGTGGCGGGGTTGACCACGTCGCGCCATTCGGTGGTCTTGGATTCGACGAACTGGCCGCCGATCAGCAGCTTGACGGTGGGGGCCAGTACGGCCGAAGAGGTGGGTGCGTTCATGGGGTTTGTCTCCTGATAGATGTGTCGATGACGGGGGGCGGCGAGGGGCCGCTGAGCATGCAGCACTGCCCCGAACTGCGCCATGGTAGCTGTGCAGAATTGTCAGCACAATAGACAATGCTGCGCATGGGGTTTGCAAAAATGCACATCCATCCCTTGCTCTATGTCATTGCTACAACGCCAAAGGACCGCCCATGGACTGGGACAACCTGCGCTACTTTCTGGAACTGGCCCGCGCTGGCACGCTGGTGGGCGCCGCGCGCCGCCTGGCCGTGGACCACACCACGGTGGCGCGGCGCCTGCAGGCACTTGAAAAGCAGGTCGGTTCGGCCCTGTTTGCGCGCGAGGCGGGCGGCCACCGGCTGACCGAAGCCGGGCGCGCGCTGCTGCCCCAGGTTGAGGCCATGGAGGCTGCCTTTCTGGCGGTCGAAAACGCCGCACCCGGCGTGCGCCAGGGCCTGCACGGCCTGGTGCGCATTGGCACCACCGAGGGTTTTGGCAACCTGATCCTCGCGCCGCAGCTGGCCCGGTTTGCGCTGGACCACCCCGGCCTGGTGGTGGACCTGCTGGCCCTGCCGCGCCTGGTACACCTGTCGCGGCGCGAGGCGGACATCGTCATATCGCTGGAGCGCCCGGCGCGCGGCGCGGTGGTGGTGGTCAAGCTCACCGACTATGTGCTGCAGCTGTATGGCGCGCGCAGCTACCTGCAGCGCCACGCGCCTATCCACACGGCGGATGACCTGCGCGGACACACCTTCATCAGCTATGTGGACGACCTGCTGTTCAGCAAGGAGCTGCAGATATTGGACGAACTGCACCGTCCCGCGCACTTTGCGCTGCGCAGCACCAGCATCCTGGCGCAGTACGAAGCCGCGCGCGTGGGGGCAGGGCTGGCAGTGCTGCCCGCGTTTGTGGCGGCGCAAGACCCGTCGCTGGTGCCGGTGCTGCCCGGCGTGGCGCGGTTTCAGCGTACCTTTTGGATGTCGATGCCGGGTGACAACAAGCATGTGGCGCGCATGCAGGCCACCTGGGCGTTTTTGCGCGAGGCGGTGGCTGCGCAGCAGGCGCTGCTGTTGCCCCAGGGGCCTGATGGCATTTGAGCTGCGTGCTATTTTATATATAGCAATAAAGTGTTTATTGATAAGCGCTGGAAGGCATTTTCTTACTGATTCCGATTGTCGCGGCAGCTTGAGCAGCACGGACAGAACCACGCGCATCACTGCCTTGGCGCCGTTGCGGTGGATCTCCATTCTTGAGGCACTGCGCCATACAGAGGGCTGGGGTCGCGGTGCCAGCTCTGAGGCAACGCGGATGCTGCTGCGCCCTGGGGCAAGCCGGTGGCGCTGAGCTCAATGGCTGCGAGTTGCTGCATCCAGGCGACGTCTATGGTGCCGTCCGGCGACGGGCGCGAGAAAATCATCGCCAGCATCCGGCGGGCATGGGGGTCGCCGCCTGCCGCGGCAATCTGATACAGGCGGACGGCTTCGGTGTAGTTGGCCGGCACGCCGTCGCCACGGTGGTAACGCCGCGCCTGTGCATACCAGTCTGCGGCGCTGTAGCGCGCAAACCGGTCGCGGGTGATGGGGCCGCTTTTGATGCGGCTAATGAGCAGGTTGGCGTTGGCAGCGGCGGCCTCGGACCGTGAAGACGCGGCGTTGAACTCGGCAAGCGCCTGTTCCAGGTTGCCTGCTGCCAAATACTCCAGCCCCAGTTCATTACTGGCCTGCGCATTGCCTGCGCGGCTGGCTTCTACCAGCAGTTTTTGCAGGGCCGGGCTGGAAGGTGGAGCCAGCGCGCCAGCGTCCCGACCTGGCGGATCTGTTTTAGGGTCGACCAATGGTGCCAGCGCCTTGGAGGCATGCCATTCCAGATACTTGGCAAGCCCATAGTCTGCGCGGCGCACCAGGGCAATCCAGTGCAAAGCCGCTGTGGGATTGGGCGGCCCGACGCATCCCACAAGCTGGCACCACGCCAGGCCGGCAGGCGCCAGGGGGTGCCCCAGCATTTGTGCAAGCTCAAACCAATGCTGGGCCTGTGGAAGGTCAGTGGGCATGGCCAGGCCATGCAGGGCCAGCAAGCCCAGCAACCACGCCGCATCTGCGGGAGGCATGTCTGCAGTCGCGCGACCTGCGGAGGGCCGGGGCTTGCGCGGTGCACTCTCATCACGTTGTGCTGCTCTGCGTAGTGTCTGCAAGATCTTCTCCCTGGCTGGGTCATCGGGCCCTGAGATGCGCGGCGAGCCGCCAGCCAGGGACGAGCGTTCAATGGGGTTTTCGGGCGGCGGCTGCACCGCATGCACGGAGGCCAGCGCTGGCACAGCCGCGCAGTGAATGCCCGCCAGTACCAGCGCAGCGGCGCGGCCCCATTGCCGTGTCGTCGGCAGTCTGGCTGGGATGAGCGGTGCGACGGCGCAGGTCATAGCGGTCAGGGGGTGCTTGGGTGCCGACGGCGCAACATTTGTAGCCAACTACTTGCGCACGGGCGGTTGAGCCGTGCTGGGCGGCACTGCGCGGCGGGGCACAACATTCCAGTACACCGCGTTGCCCGTGTAGCCCTGGGTGCCCAGGGCGGCGGCAAAGGCCTCGTTCACCCGCTCCAGTGCGTGGTAGTTCTTCAGGGCTTTGAGCGGCGGTCCACGCAGCTCTTCCGGCAGCTTGGGCGTGCTGTCTTCGTCGCTGGCAAAGCAGGCAACGCCTTCGGTTCCGGGGCTGGCCGCATCCATGATGAAGCCAGGGTTCGGGCTCATCCAGTCAGGGATCCGGATGGCCTGGTTGGCAGAGACCCAGCCTGTCGGATTGGCCTTGTTGGGGATAAGGCGTATGACTGTGCCTATGGCATCCGCCAGATAGCACTGAAGATAAGACGCGCGCGACACGGTTGCGGACAGAAAGATCTGCTCGCCCACATCAAACGCTGTGCGATCCAGCAGCACGTTTTCTATCTGCAAGCTGATGGTGCGTTCTACGGGTGCGGCCCCGTATCGCAGTTCTTGGGGCATACCCGCCGCCGCCGCCGTTGAAGCGCCGCCAGAGGGTTGCGATGCCGCGACGGTGGCAGGCGCCTCTGGCTCCGTAGCCACCGGTTCGGCGTGCGTGCTTTCCCATCCGATCCGGGCCAAGGTGCCGTCGGCAGACAGGCTTACAAAGTTGCGCAGCGCTCTTTCGTAGGTGGGGAAGTCCACCACCCCCGTCACCACCATGCCTTTGTCGGCCTGAAAGCGGGCCAGCGCCTTGCGCAAGGGAACACTGTCGTCGGGCACCGGAGTGGGGCTGGGTGCCAGATAGCCCTGGCTGGTGAGTGAGCGCGCGACGAGTTGCGTGCGCACGGCGGGCGAGCCTTCGTCAAACCAGTCGCGCAGCTGCCGCTGAAAATCCGGATGGTTCTGCTCCAGCGTCAGGCACTGCCAGTACGGCACGCGGGCCCATTTGCCAACGAGCTCGATGGTGGCCAGGTCCACCAGCGTGCGCACTGCGCCGCCCGAGCCCTGGGTGTAGTCACGGCCAATGTTGAATTGCACGCCATAGGTTCCGATTCGGCCGGCAAGGTCCAGGCCTTGCCCGCCGCCGCCCACAATGACTTCATTGGCTGAGTCGAGGCCAGGGATCAGCGTGCGGGTGCGAAAGTCCCCCAGATGCATCTCCAGGCCAATGATGGTGGCGTTGCGGCTCTGGCTGAAGCCCAGGTCGACCCGCGGGCCCGACAGGCCGGTATCGAAGCGGTTGCTGATGACGTTCTGGTCCACAAAAGAGATCGCGCCCGACAGATACAGCGCTGGCCGCTGCAGCTGCATCTGGTTGTTATTGAGCAGTATGGTGGTCAGGTTTTGCACCGTGTCTTGCCGCGCAATGTCCACTTCGTAGTCCACATATCGGAACGCGTTGCTCAGGCGTGACATCTGCGACAGCGCGGTGATCACCATGTCTTTGGCTGCCACCGCCACGCGGCTGGAGTAGTCCGGAATCTGCTTGCTGGTGATCAGGGTGGTGGGCAGCTGTGCATCGCGCAGCATGTGATCCATGCACATCAGCGAGTCTGAAAAGCTGGAGATGGAGCGGGTGGGGCGCACCACTGGGCGGTCCGTGATGGACGCGCGGCTTTGAAATTCACGGTCCTTGCGGGGGTCCATGGGGGTAGCGCAACCGACCAGTGCCAACATAGTGGCCAGCAACAGCATGCAGAGCGACGCATGCCACTTGCCTGTGCGCGTCTCGGTATGTTGGTGTGGCGCCAAGCGAGGAGGGGTGGGAAACATTTTTTCTCCTGCCGGCAATGCAACGGTGTTCTGGACTTATTTGCAGATGTTGACGAGGTCGCCGCGCAGTACGACGACCTGGGGCGCCTTGTTCGTGCCGTATTTGGCCGACCCGGTCGCATTGCTGGACACCGTGGTGCTGCCCACCTCCTGGACGCACGTCTTTTGCATGCCTTGCGCGTTGGCGGTAGTAACCACGTCGTTGTTGGTCAGCACGCCCGACGTGTCATCAGAGAAGGCCTTGGCCTCGTAGCGCGCAATGCGTGCGCGCAGCCAGGACGGCATCACATTGCTGTTGTCCAGGCCGGTTGACGCAGCGGCGGGGGCCGTAGGCTGCATCTGAAGCGCGGGGTTTTTGGTGAGGACGACCGGGTCTTCTCCGGGTGCCTGGGACCAGGCTGGCCCTGCAGGGAGCCCAAAAAGCAGCGCAAAGCTTGTGCAGCACACCAGTAAACGTGTGTTCATGAGACACCTCCTGAAAGGGGTAGAAGAGGGCCGCACCTGGACTGCGCGTGGCAGTCACGCAGGTGCTCCTCTGGGCAGATTGATCGGGGCAACCGAAGCTGCCGGGTCAAACCGTGTTCGGTCTTTACACCGCTGTGGTGGTTATCTCAGTAGGGCCAGCCGACTGTCTTGGTGGGCTGGCAGGTAAAGCAGGCATTGTTCGTCGCAATGTTCTGCACCGCCTTGCTGTTGCCGCCGCTGGACATGTTGTTGACCGACGAATAGATCATGGCCGTGAACTGGGTGGATTTGCCGCTGATGGTCACGTCGCCAACGTTGGACGACAGGTTCTGGCTGGCGTACGCGTCGCCGCCGCTGGCTGTGTTGGTCACGTTTCCGCCAAACCCGGTCACTGTCTGCGTCGAGGTTCCGCCAATGGTGACGTTGCCCGTGTTGGTGGCCAGGTTCTGGAACGCTTCGCTCTTGGAGCCTGTGGAGTTGTTGTTCACCGCCACGGACGTCAGGGACGCCGTCTGGGTGGAAGTCCCGGTAATGGTGATGTCCGGACTGGAAGCCACGGGACCGGTGGCCATTGCTGCAGAGGCGATAACGCTGAGAGCGATGAAAGCGAGGGTTTTCATGACAGATCCTTCAATGTTGAACTTCGACAGGTACTGCGGCCGCAGCGAATCTGCGGTGCAGCGGTTGGACGGTGCTTTGCGGCCATGACGCTTTCAAAGTGCCGGGGCCGTTGTGCGCTGTCGGGTTCAGTGTCTTTGGGGATGCGTAACAGGTGAATACCGCGTGCTGACTAGCTTGATGTGACGAGCTGCGCGAAGAAAAGCCCATTGACGCCTGGCTGAAACCGGTGTCAACGGGCATTTCAAGGCCTGCCGAAAAGTTATAAAAACCAGGTAGTAACTAATTGTTAAATTTGTGTCGTTGACATTTAGTTATAGATTTAAATCGCTTTCCGGGGCATCGTTCAGCCTCCAGGTCGGCTGATGGGCGTCGAGAGATAAGGTCTGAGCCGATGGAACCATGTCTCGCTCAGGGCTCGATTCATGGTCTGAATTCAAGGTCTGAAACGTTTTTCGTGACAGCGGGCGGGGCCCGGAGGAGTTTGACAGTGAATAACATCCAGCACTCGGAGCTTGTGTCGGTCATACCGTCGGCTGCGAGTCCATTTTCTGTAGCGAACACTGGCGCCGCGTCGCAATGGTCTTCCGGCCAGTTCGACACATTTGACAACCCGCCCTCCGTATGGCCCGACTTTCTGACAGGGCAAAAGACCAACCCCGTGCGCGTCCTGCTGGTCGATGACGACCCGCACATTCGGCTCGTCATTGCTCAGGAGCTGATGGCGGACCCCCGGACGCTGCTGGTCGCGCAGGCCAGCAGCGTTCGCGAAGGCCGCAAAGCCATTCGACAGCACGAGTTTGATGTGCTGCTGGTAGACCTGAACCTCGGAGATGGTGACGCCTTTTCCTTGCTGGAATATCTCCGACCTATCCGCCCCTCTGTACAAGCGGTTGTCATGTCGGTAATAGAGAACGATGAGCAGGTCATTCGTGCGTTTGAGCTCGGAGCCAGTGGCTATTTGGCTAAGAACTCATGGTTTCAGAATTACACGCAGGCTGTGCTGCAGGTGGCTAACGGGGGGGCCGCCATCACGCCCAATATTGCGCGCCGTCTCCTTCAGCGTTTTGATCGCGTCCAGTCGCCAGAGTCCAAACGGCGCAAGCCCGATGAGGCTGAACAACTGACTGCGCGCGAGAAGGAAATCTTGCGTATGGTGGCAAGCGGCTACACCAGTGATGAAGTGGGTTCACGGCTTCTCATCAGTGGCATGACCGTCAACACCCACCTGCGCAATATCTACCGCAAACTGCAGGTACGCACACGTGCGCAAGCGGTGCGGTTTGCTTCGCTCAGGGGGTTGTTCTAGCAGTCTTGGCCAAAGGCTGAGAAATCTGTCCTCACACGTTGCAACGCAACCATAGGTAGCGCTGTGTTCCGCACCCGCCCTCCGTTGTTTGCATTGGCATGCGTTGGCATCTGGGCGCTGCAGTTGGTGCTCATCACGGTGTCATTCCATTGGATCGGAGCGGTGGGGCCATCCATGCAACGCTGGTGGGAACTGGCCGCGGTGGCCGCCTCCTTGGCCCTGGGCGGCTTGTTGCTGGTGCAACTGCCCAGGGCCCTGCAGTGGCGCCCCAGGCTGAACGTGCGTGTCAGTGCAGAGGTCATGGAGGAGCGGCGCCGCATTGCCGGAGACCTGCATGACAGCGTGGGATCGCAACTGATCAGCGCGCTGGCCATGCTGGACCTTGCCAATCCCCGTGACCGCGCGATTCATACAGTGCTTGAGCAAGGCATGCTGGATCTCCGATTGCTGGTGGACTCCATGGACGGCGCGGAGGCTCCGATTGAACTTCGTCTGGCGCAGTTGCGCTACCGCATGGAGCCTGTTCTGGCGCAGCGGGGAATTCGGATTCTTTGGGATGTACAGGCCCCGCAATGCAAACTCTTTGTGCACCCTGACGGTGCAGCGCACCTTGTGGCCATTGTTCAGGAGGCCCTCAGCAATGCGCTTCAACACGCCAATGCGACCGAGATAGCGGTGAGCGCCAAAAACATGGAGAGCGACGGATGCTGGTGTTTGGAAATCAGCGACAACGGAACTGGCATCCCACCCGTGCACAAACCAGAGGGCGTGGCTTCAGCGGGTTACGGAATAGCGGGAATGTCGCGCAGGGCGCGTCTTGCAGGTGGGGAACTGTTTGTGCAGGAACGGCACGCTGGCGGTACAAGCATACGGGCGGTGGTGCCGTGCATCCAGTCCCAGTGAGCGGGCCAGAGTGGGGTCCACCCAGCTGGCTGCGACGGGCGCTACTTGATTGGTGAAAGGTGCATGCCGCAAGGTGCGCATGGTTAGGATTGGGGCGAGCCTACGCTCAGTACCCCTGACTCTGTGTGATCCACCATGTCATCTGCCGACCTCGTCAAGAACCGTCCATTTTTGCGCGTGCGCCAGCGCGCCGCAGCCCTCATCACGCAGAGCGGGCGGGTGTTGCTGCATCAGTTGGACGGTGACACCTTTTGGGCCTTGCCGGGTGGAGCTATCGAGCCCGGCGAAAGCGCTGCACAAGCGGTAGCGCGCGAACTGCATGAAGAATTGGGCGGGGACCTGGGGGCCCCGTTTTTCGTAGGTGCCCTGGCGGTGGTGGCCGAGAACTTCTTCAGTTATGCGGGCGTGGCGTACCACGAGATCGGGCTGTATTTGCATGCCAGTCCCTTGCCTGGCAACCCGCTGGTGTTGACCGAGGGGCCGTATGACGGCGCTGAGGGCTCGCGCAGATTGACGTTTGCGTGGTTCACTGGGGATGAGGTTGACCACCTGGACATCCGGCCCGCCTTTCTGCGCGAATATTTGTGTGGCTTGCTGGTGCAGGGGCCAAAGGACGTGCTGCACATCGTGCACCGCGATGAGCCCTTGCCAACTGACGCCGTGGGCTAGCTACGCTGCCAGACCAGTTTGTTCAGAGGCGCAGCCCCCTCTATAGACATCGATATCAGGAGTTCCCTTGACCCTGCAAGCACTGCAAGCACTGCAAGCCTATCTGCACCAGCACATCCCGTTGTCCCAGGCCATGGATGTCACCGTGGTCGAGGCATCGCCCCGCCAGGTGGTGCTGAGCGCGCCGCTGGCGCCCAACATCAACCACCGCGACACCGTGTTTGGCGGCAGCGCATCGGCCGTGGCCATATTGGCGGCCTGGTCGATGCTGCACCTGCGGCTGTCGGCCGAGGGGCTGGGCAGTCGCCTGGTGATTCAGCGCAACACAATGGACTACCTGGCGCCCATCGACGGCACCTTCACCGCGGCGGCCCAGGCGCCTGCGGCAGCGGTGTGGCAGCCTTTCACGCGCATGCTGCAGCGCAAGGGGCTGGGGCGCATCGCGCAGGCGTCTACCTTGCACTACCAGGGGCAGCCTGTGGGGCAACTGGTGGGGGAGTTTGTGGCCTTTGGGGCTGGGTACCGATAGCTACTTTGGGCGCTGAACGTGCGCATGGCACGCTGGACGCAACAGGCATTGCCAAAAAACCGCCCGCCAGAGTCGATGCGCCATATCCCCGCCAGCACCTTGGAGGTGCCCTGCATGCGCTGGCGGCGGTCGCAAAAACTCCTTGCGGGGCGGGCGGAAACCGTGGGCCTGTCTGGTCGTTGCCGCGCCTCATCCATTGCGGTAGGTGGCAACAAGACAGAGCGTATTGAGCTGCGCTGAAGCTCAGTGCTTGTGATCGGCGTGGGTGGACTGTGAAGAGCCCGCCCTGGGCTGCTGCACCCATGCCTTCACCGTCGTCTCGCCCGCTTTCTCAAATTTCAGCGTCAGGTCAAACCGGTCGCCCACCTTCAGTGGCTGGCGCAGGTTGATCAGCATCAGGTGATACCGCTGCCCGTGTCGCAGCTGCACTTCCTGCCCAGCGGGCAGGTCGATGGCGGGGACTTCGCGCATGCGCATGATGTTGCCCTCGGTGGTCATCTCATGCAGTTCCACACGCTCGGCCACCGCCGTGCTGGCGCTCACCAGCCGGTCGGGTGCAGTTCCCCGGTTTCGGATACTGCGAAAGTACGCGGCCCCGTTTGGCGTGCCCGTCAGCGAGGGGGTGGCGTAGGGGTGGTCGATGACCAGCTGGCCCGCACGGAAGTCATGGGCGTGGGCGGTGGTGACAATGCTGGCGCCGCACAGGGCAAGGGCCGTTGCGGCCTGCAGCATGTTGCGACGCATCAGGGTTGGGGTCCTTTGCATGGTGTGAATCTCCTTGTGGGATGGGGTTGTGTGGTGCATCACCAGCTTCTTTCGAGCAGAGGGCCGGGTGTGAAAAGCACGCGCAGCGCCACCACGGTGTTGCCTTTGCCTGCAATGTGCTCGCGACCCGCTTCCAGTGCCAGCAGCCAGTTGGCGTGGGGGCGCCAGCCCAGCATGGCGGTGAAACGGCGCGACGGGTGGTAGGGCAGCAGGTTCGCGTCGGTGGCCACCAGCGTGGCGCCGGGGCCGTCCAGGCGGTGGGTGCTGCGCAGCCATTCCTGGCGCACGGCCAGGTCCCACTGCGTGGTGGGTTGCCACAGCGCTTCCAGCCAGCCACCGCTGGTGCGACCCTTGTAACGGGTGTCTCCGTTTTGCGAGTACAGGTTTCCGCGCTCGTTGCGCAGCACGCCTGCCGCCGTCAGGCGCACGCCTGGGAGCGGCGTGGCCCAGCTGGCGCTGGCACCCACCAGGTCCACCGTGCCATCAAAGCAGGTGATGTCGCGCAGGCTGGCGCTGCACTGGGGCGCGGTGTGGATGTGACCGCTGTTGCTGCGCTGCACGTAGGCGCCGCGCCCTTGGGGCTCCAGGCGGCTGTAGAAGGCGTCGGCCTCCCAATCGCCCCAGTTGCCTGCGTTGCCCCAGACAGGCCCCGCCGCTCGGGCGCGCACGGTGGGTGCCCAGGCTGCGTTTTCGCTGCCTGGAAAGCGGCGCGCGCGCCACAGCCCGGCGTCGATGCCCCGCAACCACTCGAAAGCGCCTTGCAGATGCGGGCGCCAGGACAGATTCACACCGTCTTCAATCCAGTCGCCGTTGAAGGCTGCGCGTTTGATGAGCGGCATCTGGCCAAAGCGGTCCAGGTGACCCGCGTTGCCGATTACGGGGCCCAGAGGCATGCGGTTGCGGCCAGCGCCCAGGGTGAAGTCAGAGTCCGCCGACGGGCGGGTCTCTACCCACGCCACCTCGGTGTGGGCGCGCTCGCTGCCATGTTTGCCAAAACTGACGGTGGCGCCTAGCAGGGGCGTAAGGCGTACGCCGCCGCCCAGCGTGCCGTGCTCCAGCGCCCAGCCACGCCGGTCGGAGGGGGTGTCGCCCAGGCCCAGCACGCCTGTCAGGCGCGGTGCGGGCACGGGCTGGCTGGCGTGCTGGTAGCCCACGGCGGCTGCGGCGTTGATTTGCAGGCCGGGCGTGGCCGGAATGCTTGCATCGCTGGCGTCGTGCGCCAGTGCCGGGGCCAGCGAGAGCATGCACAGCGTGGCCGCTGCTACAGCACAGGCGCGTGCCTGCAGCGGCCACGCTGCATCTGCAAAGGTGGATACGAGGTGCGCCATCTATTTCGCTCCTGCCGCCGCGAACGGGTCGGACAGCTTGGGGTTGGTGAGCAGATCGTGGTCCGTCAGCGTTTTCAGGAAGGCCACGATGTCCGCGCGCTCCTGGGCCGTGAGGTTGATCTGGTTGATGAAGTCGTTCTTGTTCGGGTTTGCGCGGCCGTCCCCTGCATGCGGGCCCGAGGTGATGTTGCGACCGCCTGCGGCATAAAAGTCCAGCACCTCTTCCAGCGTGGCGATGGTGCCGTCGTGCATGTAGGGGCCGGTGACCTCCACGTTGCGCAGGCTGGGCGCGCGGAACTTGCCCATGTCTTTCACCTGCTGGGTCAGCTCGTACACGCCGCGATTGGGCTCGGGGAACGCGCCCGTGCCGCCGATGTTGTACAGGCCCGTGTTGTGAAACGGCGTCTCCACGATGCGGCTGCCCGCATGCACGATCTGGTCGTTGAAGTTGAAGCTGCTGTGGCAATGAAAGCACTCGGCCTTTTCGCCAAAGAACAAGTTCATGCCGCGCTCGGCCGCCGGGGGCAGTTGCGCCTTGCCTTGCAGGTACTGGTCGTACGGGCTATTGCCCGACAGGATGGTGCGCTGGAAGGATGCGATGGCGTGTATGGCGTTGCCCCAGGTGATGGGGCTGCCCTGGCCGGGGTAGGCTTTGGCAAACTTGTCTTTGTAGGCCGTGTCGGCCGCCAGACGTCCAAGGATCTCGTCCTTGTTGCCGTCGTTCACGCCCATCTCTATAGGGTCGGTGCCGAACAGCGGCGTCTCCATCTGCTTTTCCAGCGTCACCAGCGAGGGGTTGGCCCAGGTCAGCGTGGCGTTGTAGACCACGTTGGCCAGCCCCTGGGCATTGCGCGGGTGGTGCTGGCCGGTGGAGCCGAGAGAGGTGGTCAGCCCATCGGTGAAGGCCTTGTCCTGGTGGTGGCAGCTGGCGCAGGCCTGCGTGCCGTTGCCAGACAGGCGGCGGTCGTAGAAGAGGAAGCGGCCCAGGTCTACCTTGGCTTCGGTGATAGGGTTGGCCTCGGGCACCTTGGGGGTGGGGAAGAAGGATGGCAGAACCCAGGACCAGCTTGCGCTGCTGCCCGAGTTGTCGCTGACGGAAGTTCCCCCTCCGCCACAGCCGCCCAGGGCCAGGGCCCCGGACAGACTGACCAGGCCAGCGGCCCAGGCTGCCATCCGCTTGAGCGAATGGTGTTGCTTCATGGTTACTTGGCCTCAGCGCGGAAAAGGGTCTGGCCGCTGCCGCTGTTGATCGGCTTGCCGGTGACGAGGTCCAGCTTCAATACCTTGTAGATGGCATCGCACTCCGGATCGGTAGCGCCCGACATGCAGCCCGGTGCACTGCCCAGGTCTTGGTTGAGGTTGGTGCCCGTATAGAGTGCGGCCAGGTCCACTACCACCTTCTGCGTGGCGGTATTGAAACTGCCGAAGCTGAAGTCCATGCGGTTGGGACGTGCGCAGCTCACGGTCTCGCCCGTCACCGGGTTGCCCGTGCAGCCCGTGGAGCCCAAGTGCACGTAGAAAGTGCTGCCAGGTGCTGCAGGTGCAGGGCGCACGACACCGCCCACAGGGTTGACCTCGATCTGCGCGAACTTGCGGCCTGCTTGCCACGACCATGCCATGGCCTGCACGTCCATGGGCTTGGTGGCGACGGCGTAGTCGGTGTGGTTCAGGCTGGACGGAACACCGATAGTGAGCTTGACGCCCTTGTATGTGCCTGCGGGCACAGTGCCTTTGATCTGCAGGTTCATGGCCTTGGTGCCTGCGTCGGCGCACGCGCCGGTACCGTCTTCCAGGTCGATCAGTGCGACTTCCTTGGTTTGCCAGTCATTGACGTCCAGCGCGACGGACACGGATTCGTCCTTGTCGTTTACCAGTGCAACGTTGCTCACGTAAAAGCGCAGGTCGTGCAGTTGTGCCGATACCTTGCCGTTGCCCAGGCCGGTGATTGCGGTGCCGCATTTCACGTCTTGCGTGCCGGCCTTGGCAGCAAAGTCGATGGTGATGCTTTGTGGCCCCGTGGGGGCGGGCGTTGCGGTGTCGCTGCCGCCGCCGCCGCAGGCCGTTAAAACGAGGGGGACAGCCAATGCCAGGGCCAGGGCAGAAGCGAGGCGGTTGGGTGCGCTGGTGTTGAATGAATGAGTCATGACAATTTCTTCAATAGGTCGGGCGGCCCGCTGTGTGTGGAGGGCATCACCCGGCAAGGTGGGAGGCAAGACCCGCTAAGCGGCCTTGTTCTAAGAAAGCGTTGGTCACGCGCAGGCCCATGGGTGGCGTCTGCACGACAACGGGAAGTCAGCACAGGGGCGATGGCGGCGCGCGTGGCGGTGAGTTCAGCACCACCCTGGCAGCGGGGCTGCGCACTGGCGGTGTTGCAGTGGGCCGGGCCGTGTAACGCAGGGGCGGTGCAAACCGAAGTTCGCTGCGCGAAAGGTCTGGCGCGACGTCGCCCACAAAACGGCACAAGGGGCAGTGGGGCGTGCCATCGGCCCCACTGGACAACAAAGGTGCCTCCTGCGCCGTCGTGTCGGCATCGATCTGGTCGCCCTGGGTGGCCTGAACGCTGACCCAGCGCACGCCCTGGTTGGTGCACACTTCGACCATCGCGGAACCGCCAGGTCCTTTGAGCAGCACCAACGTCGCCGCCAGCGCCGAATGCAGGCTGGCGAGCACCATCAATGCAATCAGCCACCGCGCAATACGGCGGGCTGACGAGTGCGAGGAACTATCAGACACAGCGGACAGGGCAGTGGCGTGGGGGAAAGGCGCTGCGCTAGCGGACCTGCTGGGTTGTGTGCGACGGCAGTGGCACCAGTGTCATGCGACCCAGGTGATGCACGGCCTGGTGGCCGTAGGCACCGGCGGGCAGTTCATGGCGTTGTGCGGTAAGCGCAGCGGCCGCGTACGCAACACCCAAAGCGGCGATGTGCACGCAGACGAAGGCTGCGATGAAGAGGCCGCTGTGAGGCGGCAGTGATGAGTCTTTGCTGGCCGATGGTGAATGAGACACGTCGAAATCCTGTTGTTCCGGAACAAGGGGTGTGCTCGTAGCAAGCTACAACGCACAGCAATGCACTCCGATCCACGCTTGGTACGCCCGCCCGCAGAAAGGGGGCAGGCTGCATGCCGTCAGGCGCGAAAGGGTGCAGAACGGAAAGCTCTTGGCAGCGGCGCACAAAGCGCTCAGGGGTGCCGCGGTGCGGCGCTGCCGGAGTTCAGGAAACGAGTGCTGGGGGCCCGCGAGGGGGCAGGGGCGCGCCGACAAGGGCGGCAATGGTGGCAGCTACTGCCGGCTGCAGTGCATGTGCCAGAGGCTGCGGATGATGTGCCGAGGTGTGCTCGTGCGGCGCCGGAACGGTGAAATGCAGGCATGCTGGGCAGTCCAGCGTGTGGTGGCTGCTGTCCATGGCGCCATCATCATCGTCGCCCAACACCACCAGTTTGACGGCGCCTCCGGCAGTGCAGACCAACTCCATGGCCTGGGGGTGAACCAGGGGCGATGCGATGGCCACACCCACCGTCAACACAAACCACGCCAGGATCAGGCGGGCCAGCAGTGACGAGGTGCGAAACATATGCATGCTGCGCATTATCGTTGCGAATGACGACAGTCCTCGCTGCAATTGCCGACTGTTTGGGTTTGGCGACGTCGGGGGGGGGCTTGTGCTGCGAAGCGCCATAGGCCGAACTGGTGGCGCAAGGCCATGGTTATGGGGGCATTCACTTGAGCCACAACGAATACCCTTGTGTCATTGAACAAAGCCAGCGGCGCTACGCCATTGAGGTTGCTGCTTGCTTGCAACCCAGCCGAAAACGTCGCCGCACAGGAGCCCTTGCCATGTCCGCTCTCATCTCTGTTCTTGCTTCAGCCGCTTCGATGATCTTCAACGCAGCGCCCAGCGGCCCAGCCAAATCGGCAGCATCGCGGCGCAGTGAGGCGGATGCAGAGCCCGAGCCGTCTGCGGTGGTCACCCTCAGCCCACAGGCAGAGGCGATGGCCGGTTTTGCGGGCAAGGGCATCATGGTGTCGCAGGGCAAGGTGGAAAACGCCCTGGGTGCCGTGGCGCGCAGCGCGGGCGGTGGCGCGGCCAACGCCGTTTCTGCCGCGTTGTCCGGCCGCCCGGTGTCTACCCAGGATTTTCAGGAGATATTGACCCGCTTCGGCGCTGACGATGCCCAAAAGGCGCAGCTGACGGCCGGGTTTGATGCAAACAAAGACGGGGCGATTTCGCAGGACGAGTTCCTTAAAGGCCTGGCCAAAACGAAGGGCACACCGAGCACCCCGGCCGACTCAGACTTTTCGCAGGCCGTGATGCAGTTGATGGACCGCGGCAGCAGCGGCAATGCAGACGGCACCGTGGCGGCCAAAGAGTTTGCTGCCTTTGCCACCGCTTTCGTCACGGCCGGTAAGCGGTCCGGCGTGGCATAGCCAACCCCGCACAGAAGCCCCATCAAAAAAGACCAACGGCCCGTGAAGGGCCGTTGGTCTTTTTGTGCATCGGCGGCAGCCGGGGTGGCTGCGTCGCAAGCTTTGCGTTACGACGTATGCCGTAACTGGCTTGCCGTCAACGCTCAGCGCAGGCGCTGAGGGCGGGAGTTATATCCTGCCCATCAGCAGCAGCACCACCAGGATCAGCACCACCAGACCAATACCGCCGCTGGGTCCGTAGCCCCACGAACGGCTGTGGCCCCAGGTGGGCAGCGCGCCGACCAGGATGAGGATCAGAACGATCAGGAGAATCAGGGAGAGCGACATGGTGTTTCCTTGTTGTGTGTTGCGGTGAATGCATTGTTGGGTGCAACCAGTGCGCAGCCCGAAGGTGTTGCGCCCGCAGGGCGGTCAGGGTTTTCCGACACGCGTTGTGGGATGGGGGGCTCACGGAGTCTGGAGAGAACCCTGCTTGGTATTAAAAAAGGAGCGCGCGACGCTTTATGAATATAGCGACGCATGGGCTGCGAGGCCTACAGGGCTTGGTCCATCGACTGGGCGGGGAACTTGACCGATGGCATGGCGGTGGCGTGCATGCGGTGGCGGACATGTCGTGGGTGCAATGCACGGCGGGCGGCCCGCCCATGTGCTGGCGGCATGGGCAACGGTTTGCCACTGCAGACTGCGGCGATGGATGTTTAGGTGCCCTTGGCTGTGAGCGCCGAGAACAGCAGTGCACCCTTGAGTCGCTCTGCTCTACGCCCCTTGGAAGGAGTACGCACCCGGTGGCCCGCCAAAGCCAGGTCCACGGGGGTATTTCTACACGGTCACGTCGGCTTCGTGCCAACCCGGTAAAACTCAGGCCAGGGCCGCTTCCTCCAGCAGCCGCTCGCGCACCTCCTGCGCCGCCTGCACCATGTGGCGCAAGGCGGCCTCGGTCTCGGGCCAGCCCCGGGTCTTGAGGCCGCAGTCGGGGTTCACCCATAGGTGCTCCACGGGCACCACCTCGGCGGCTTTTTCCAGCAGCGCGGCCATCTCCTGCACGCTGGGCACGCGGGGCGAGTGGATGTCGTACACGCCGGGGCCGATCTCGTTGGGGTACTTGAAGTCCCCAAAACCCTGTAGCAACTCCATGTCCGATCGGCTCGTTTCAATCGTGATCACATCGGCGTCCATGGCCGCGATGGCGGGCAGGATGTCGTTGAACTCGCTGTAGCACATGTGGGTGTGGATCTGCGTGTCGTTGCGCACGCCGCTGGCGCTGATGCGGAAGGCGCGGGTGGCACGGTCGAGGTAGCTCTTCCACCCTGCACGGCGCAACGGCAGGCCCTCGCGGATAGCGGGCTCGTCGATCTGGATGATGGCGATGCCGGCTGCCTCCAGGTCGCACACCTCGTTGCGGATCGCCCAGGCGATCTGGTCGGCCGTGGTGGCGCGCGGCTGGTCGTCGCGCACAAAGCTCCACTGCAGGATGGTGATGGGGCCTGTGAGCATGCCCTTCATGGGTTTGGCGGTGAGGCTTTGCGCGTACTGCGTCCAGCCCACCGTCATGGGCGCAGGGCGGGCCACGTCGCCGTAAATGATGGGCGGCTTCACGCAGCGCGAGCCATAGCTTTGCACCCAGCCGTTGGCGGTGAAGGCAAAGCCGTCGAGCTGCTCGCCAAAGTATTCGACCATGTCATTGCGCTCGGCCTCGCCGTGCACCAGCACGTCAATGCCCAGCGCTTCTTGCTTGCGCACGGCCAATTCGATTTCGGCTTCCATCTTCTGCTGGTAGTGGGCGGCATCGAGTGCCCCGCGCTTGAAGGCAGCGCGTGCGGCGCGTATCTCCGCCGTCTGCGGGAACGAGCCGATGGTGGTGGTGGGCAGCAGCGGCAGCTTGAGCCGCGCACGCTGGGCCTTTTGCCGGGCAGGGAAGGCGCTGGCGCGCTGGTCGGCGCCCGGTGCGGCGGCGGCAATGCGGGCGGCCACGGTGGCGCGGTGCACACGCGGGCTGGCGCGGCGCGCGGCAAGGGCGCTGCGGGCGGCGTGCAGTTCGTCATCCACTGCATCCTCGCCTTGGGCCAAGGCGGTGGAAAGTACACGCAGTTCATCGAGTTTTTCCACGGCAAACGCCAGCCAGGATTTCACTTCGGCATCGAGCTTGTCTTCCGCCTGCAAGCTGCACGGCACATGCAGCAGCGAGCACGACGGTGCCAGCCACAGCTCGCCCTGGTGCTTGTCAGCCACCGGGCGCAGCTTGGCCAAGGCCGCGTCCAGATCGGTGCGCCAGATGTTGCGGCCGTCCACGATGCCCACCGACAGCACCTTGTGCGAGGGCAGCCAGTCCGCCACGCCCACCAGATCGTCGGGCGCACGCACGGCATCCACATGCAGGCCCGCCACGGGCAACTGGCAGGCCAGGCGCAGGTTCTCGGCCAGGGGGGAGAAGTAGGTGGCCAGCAGCAGCTTGGGCGCGCTGCGCGCCAGTTGCCAGTAGCTGGGCTCAAACGCATGGCGCCAGGCATCGGGCAGGTCCAGGCCCAAGATGGGCTCGTCGATCTGCACCCATTCCACGCCCTGGGCCTTCAGGCGCGCCAGCACGGCTTCGTACACGGGCAGCAGTTTCTCCAGCAGGCTGAAGCGGTCAAAACCTGCCGTTTTGGATTTGCCCAGCCACAAAAAGCTCAGCGGCCCCAGCAGCACGGCCTTGACGCGGTGGCCCAGCGCCTGGGCTTCGGCCACTTCGGCAAACAGGCGCTCGCTGGCCAGCTGGAACTGGGTGTGGGCGCTGAACTCGGGCACGAGGTAGTGGTAGTTGGTGTCAAACCACTTGGTCATTTCCAGCGCGGGCTGGCCTGCGGTGGTGTGTGTGGGGGTGTGCGCTGCGTTGCAGCCCGCGCTGCAGCCTGCATGGGCTGAGGCGGCTTTTGCCGACACGCCCCGTGCCATCGCAAAGTAGCGGGCCAGCTCAGGGGTGTGGTCGTCAAAGCCAAAGCGGGCGGGCTCGCAGCCCAGCAGCTGGATGTGGTTGGCCACATGGTCGTACAGCGCAAAGTCGCCCACCGTCACATAGCCCAGGCCTGCATCGGCCTGTGCCTGCCAGTGCTGTTGGCGCAGCTGGGCGGCGGTGGCCTGCAGCTCGGCCTCGGTACTGTCACCGCGCCAGAAGGATTCGAGTGCGAATTTCAGCGCGCGGTGCGCCCCCATGCGCGGAAAGCCCAGGGTGTGCGTCAGCACGGGGCGGCGAGGGGATGGGGCGGCGAGTGACATGGTGATTTCCTTCTTCTGAATGGAGCAAAACATTGAAGGCACCGATGGTCGCGCGGGCTCGTTTATTATTCAAACGAAAGTTTTAGTCGATCAACTTGAAAATTAATAATGAACCAGTCGATTCTGGAAGTGCGCCACCTGCGCACGCTGGTGGCCCTGCGCGACAGCGGTAGCCTGGTGCGGGCCGCGCAGTTGCTCAACCTCACGCAGTCGGCGCTGTCGCACCAGATCAAGCTGCTGGAAGACCGTTACGGCCAGCCGCTGTTCGAGCGCAAGTCCGTTCCGCCGCAGTTCACCGCCGTGGGCGAACGCCTGCTGGCCCTGGCCGACGCCGTGCTGCCGCAGGTGGAAGGGGCCGAGCGCGACATTGCCCGCCTGGTGCTGGGGCAGGGCGGGCAGATGCGCATTGCGGTGGAATGCCACACCTGCTTTGACTGGCTGATGCCCGCCATGGACGCCTTCCGCACCCGCTGGCCCGAGGTGGAGCTGGACATCGTGAGCGGCTTTCACGCCGACCCCGTGGGCCTGCTGCACCAGGGCCGGGCCGATGTGGCCATCGTGTCGGAGGTGGATGCCGACGAGGCGGGCGTGGACTACCACGCGCTCTTTGGCTTTGAAATCCGCGCGCTGCTGGCCAACACGCACCCGCTGGTGGCCAAGCCGTATTTGGTGGCGCAGGACTTTGCCGACCAGACCATCATCACCTACCCCGTACCCGACGAGATGCTCGACCTGATCCGCCAGGTGCTGGAGCCCGCCGGTGTGCGCCCCCCGCGCCGCACCACCGAGCTCACGGTGGCCATGCTGCAACTGGTGGCCAGCGGGCGCGGCGTGGCCGCGCTGCCGCTGTGGGCGGTGCAGAGTTACCTGGACCGGGGGTATGTGACGGCCCGGCCGATTGGGGTGGGGCCTGGCGCTCAGGGCCTGCGCGGCGAACTGCACGCCGCCAGCTTGCCCGGCCTGTCGGCAAAGCCTTATCTGCAGGACTTTGTGCAGGTGACGCGCGAGACGAGTTTTGTGACGTTGAAAGGCGTGGAGTTGTTGTAGGGTGTGTGTGCTGAAAAATACTTTTTTGATAGCTGCTGGCGCTTGATGGATAAGCGCTAGAGGCCAAAATGACCTAATTTTTAGCCCCTGGACTTAACGGCGTCTTCAGCTCCCTCGCCCCTTGTGGGAGAGGGTGGGGGAGAGGGGGCAGAACAAGCGCAGTGCTTGCTTCGTCACCCCCTCTCCCCGTCCCTCTCCCGCGAGGGGAGAGGGGGAAACAACCGGGTAGAGCTGGGCGCGCGCCCAGGCCGGGCCGTCGCTGCAAGGCTCAGGGCCGACCCGTGCCCGGCACCGGCACCCGCACGGCACCCGATGTGTAAAACGCCTGCAAATTCTCCAGCACCAAATCCGCCATCGCCCGGCGGGTTTCGTGCGTGGCGCTGGCGATGTGCGGGGTCAGCACTACGTTGTCCAGCGCCATCAGCGCGTCGGGCACGTTGGGTTCGTCCTCGAACACATCGAGCCCGGCACCGGCAATGCGGCGTTCGGTCAGGGCGGCGATCAGCGCGGCCTCATCCACCACGCTGCCGCGCGCCACGTTGATGAGATAGCCGCTCTGGCCCAGGGCGTTGAGCACGTCACCGTTGACGAGATGGCGTGTGCCTGCGCCACCGGCCACGGTCAGCACCAGGTAGTCGGCCCACTGCGCGAGGGCGGTCAAGGATTCGAAATAGGACAACGCGCAACCCTCGGCCGGGCGGCGGTTGTGGTAGCCCACCTCCATGCGAAAGCCCGCAGCGCGCTCCGCCACGGCCTGGCCGATGCGGCCCATGCCGACGATGCCCAGGCGCTTGCCAGACACGCGGCTCCCCAAGGCAAATCGGGCCTTGGGCCATTCGCCCCGGCGAACAAAACGGTCGCTGGCGGCAATGTTGCGCGACACGTCCAGCATCAGCGCATACGCCATGTCGGCCACGCAGTCGTTGAGCACGTCGGGTGTGTAGCCCACCTGCACGCCACGGGCCTTGGCGGCGTCGATGTCCAGCGCGTCAAAACCCACGCCAAAGCTGCTGATGACCTGGAGGTTGGGCAGCGCAGCAATGACCTCGCCCTTGAGGCCAATGGCGGCGGTTGTCACCACCCCGGTGAATTCAGCACCGTGAGCCGCCAAAAAGGCCGTCGCATCGGGTTGGTCGGCCAGACAGGTGACGTTGTACCGGGCCGTCAACTCGGCCTCCAGTGCAGGCAGGGGCAGGCGGCCGATTTGCAGGATGCGGGGCAGGGTGGCTGTGGTCATGGGTCTCTAAAGGAAGGAGAGGCGGTAGGAAAAAGGGGCCGCCTACTGCGACCCGGTGGCTACATCATGCCGCTACACGCACGGCCTGGCGGGCCAGCAGTTTCCACTGTCCGCCTTGCTGTTGCCACACCCCCAGAATCTTGATCTGCACCTTGCCGGGCTTGCCCGAGTCGTTGGTGTCGGCCGTGAGGGTGTGGCGCACCATGGCGGTGTGGCCCACGACCTTGATGGTCTGGTCGGTGATGGTGATGGTGACGAAATCAGATTTGCCCGCCACCAGGTCGCCGATGAAGCTGTCCTTGGTGTCTACGCGACCGCCGGAGTGCCCGTAGCTCAGGTCGTCAGCCACCAGCGGGGCAAGGGCTGCGGGTGTGGGGTCGATCATGGCCAGGCGCAGTCGCTCGGCGGCTGCGGCCACGGCTTGCTCGGACGATGCCGATGCAGCAGGGGTCGCATGGCTGGCGCAGCCGCTCAGTGCGACCAGGGCCAGGGCGCCCGCTGCGGCGAGGATGAGGGTCTTCAACATATTGTTTGTCTCCGTCTTTGTGTACGTTGTGGCGTGCCGCATAGGGCACCCCGCACCCGTGCACGACCGGGCGCGGGGTGTTGTGTGGTGTGTTGGGTGTGGAAACCGCTGCAAAAAAGGGCCTGGTGAACCAGGCCCTTTTGGGGGTGCTTACTGCGGGCCGAGCTTGTCGATCAGCGCCTTGAGTTCTTCCATCTCGCCAGGCTTGAGGTCGGTCAGCGGTGCGCGCACCGGGCCGCCGTCGTGGCCGACGATGCGGGCGCCCGCCTTGATGATGCTCACGCCGTAGCCTTCCACGCGGTTGCGGATGGCCAAGTAGGGCATGAAGAATGATTTGAGCAATCTGTGCTGGGTGGCCATGTCGTCGGCCGCCACAGCCTTGTAGAACTCCATCGCGGTCTTGGGGATGAAGTTGAACACCGCCGACGAATACACCGGCGTGCCCAGTGCCTTGTACGCGGCGGCATACACCTCTGCGGTCGGCAAGCCTCCCAGGTACGAGAAGCGGTCGCCCATCTTCATGTAAATGGACGACATGATTTCGATGTTGCCCACGCCGTCCTTGAAGCCGACCAGGTTCGGGCAGCGATCAGCCAGGATGGCCAGCGACTCGGCCGTCAGCTTGGTACGGTCGCGGTTGTAGACGATGACGCCAAACTTCACGCTGTTGCAGACCTGTGCCACATGCTCGATCAGGCCTTCCTGGCCCGCTTCGGTCAGGTAGTGCGGCAACAGCAGGATGCCGTGGGCGCCCAGGCGCTCGGCCTCTTGCGCGTGGGCGATGGCGTTGCGGGTGGGGCCGCCAGCGCCTGCAATGATCGGCACCTTGCCGCGGCAGGTGTCTACGGCGGTCTTGATGACCTGGCTGTATTCGGGGCCAGCCAACGAGAAATACTCGCCCGTGCCACCGGCGGCAAACAGCGCGCTGGCGCCGTAGGGGGCCAGCCACTCCAGGCGCTCGATGTAGGTCTTGGGGCGGAAGTTGCCCTGCTCGTCAAAGTCCGTGATCGGGAAGGACAGCAGGCCGGAGCCCATGATGGATTTGAGTTCTTGGGGAGTCATGTGAGTGCGGGGTGGTAGTAGGAAATGGGGAGGCGAGGGGTTCGCTTACACCTTCTTAGTCGAGCTTGATGTTGGCGGCCTTGACCACCGTGGCCCAGCGGGCGCGTTCCTTGGCAAAGAACTGGTCTTGCTCAGTTGGAGTCATGGTCACCACTTCAGCGCCCTGGCCGGCCAGGCGCGAGCGGATTTCAGGCGAGCGGATGGCAGTGATGAAGGCGTTGTTGAGCTTTTGCACCACGGCCTCTGGTGTACCGCGCGGCACCAGAATGCCTTGCCAGGTGCCCGATTCGAAACCGGCCACGCCTTGCTCGGCAATCGTGGGCACATCGCCGATCAACGGCATGCGGGTGGCTTTGGAAACGCCCAGCACCTTGAGCTTGCCGCTTTGCACATGGGGCAGGGTGGCCAGCATGCCGTTCATCAGGATCTGGGTTTGTCCGGCCACGGTGTCCTGAATGGCGGTGACGCCGCCCTTGTAGGGGATGTACTGCCAGCGCGCGCCGCTGGCTCGCTCCAGCGCCACGCCCGCCACGTGGGGCGCGCTGCCGGTGGCGGTGACGGCAAAGTTGAGGTCGTTCTTTTTCGAGTACGCCACCAGTTCCTTGAAGTTGCTGACCGGCACCGAGGGGTGCACCACCAGCAGGTGGGGCGAGTAGGCCAGCATGGTCACGCCACGCAGGTCCTTGGAGGGGTCGAACGATAGCTTGGTATAGACCGAAGGGCTGATGGCCAGCGCACCCACGTCGCACAGCAGCAGGGTGTAGCCGTCTGGATCGGACTTGGCCACAAAGTCGGCGCCCAGGTTGCCGTTCGCACCGGGTTTGTTTTCCACAATGACCGATTGCTTGAGCGCATCCGACATCACCTGGCTGATGGACCTGGCAATGATGTCCGAGCTACCGCCCGGAGGGTAGGGCACCACGATGCGCAAGGTCTTGGCGGGCCATTGGGCGGTTGATGCGGTTTGGGCGGTGGCCGTGGCGGTAGCCAGGGCGGCGGTGCAGGCCAGAAGGGCCGTTCGGCGGGTCAAAGTCATCGGATGTCTCCAGCAGTAGTCTTGTTGTTAGTCATCGTACAACTAAGCATGGAGAAAAACAATGGACTGCATCAAAAAAAGGTGGTTTTGTGACCGAAATTAAGGGTTTTCACTAGACGTTTCAGCGCTTGCATTGCCGGTTTACATAGGGGGCTGGGTCTGAATGGATATGCGAAATCCCCGGGTATTCCCTTTGAGGCTAGAGACCAAATCGGCGTGACAATGCATCTCCTTGTTGTATGACGACAGATGACAATTGTCCGCTGTCTAGAGAATGTAGACGGCGCAACCCATTACCGCGCTGCCCCTGTCGGGCTGCGCTGCACACCAAGGAGACCTTGCATGCACGCTGTGTTTCGCACCCGGGCCGCGCCGCTCGCACTGACGGCGCTGTGCGCCCTTGCTGCACCGGGCTGTTGGGCGGCCACCTGGGTTTATGTGTCCAACGCGGACAGCCAGGATGTCTCGGTGTTTGAACTCGACCGAAACGCCGCTGCGCTCAAGCCTGTGGACACGACGGCGTTGGGCGGCAACGCCATGCCCATGGCCATCAGCCCAGACAAGCGCGTGTTGTACGTGGCGCTGCGCTCCAAGCCGTTTCGGGTGGTGAGCCTGGCGATTGACCCCGCCAGCGGCAAGCTGCACAAGCTGGGCGAGGCGCCCCTGGCCGACAGCATGGCCAACATTGACACCGACGCCACCGGCCGCTGGCTGTTTGCCGCCTCGTACCCCGGCCACAAGATCACGGTCAACAGCATTGGCAAGGACGGTGCCGTCGGCGCCGTGCAGCAGCTCATCCCCACGGCGCCCAACGCCCACGCCATTCACGCCGATGCGTCCAACCGCCATGTGTTTGCCACCAGCCTGGGCGGCGACAACCTGTCTGCCTGGCGCTTTGATGCCGAAACCGGCCGGCTTACGGCCCACGAGCCCGCGCTGACCACCGTGGCGCCAGAAAAGTCGGGCCCGCGCCACTTTGTGTGGAGCGGCGACCAGCGGCACATGTATGTGCTCAACGAGCTGGATGCGTCTGTCCACGTGATGGCGTACGACAAAGAGCGCGGCACCTTGCGCGCGGTGCAGCGCACCACCGCATTGCCCGCAGGGTTTACGGGCAAGCCCTGGGCGGCGGACATTCACCTGTCGCCCGACGGCCGCACGCTGTATGCGTCCGAGCGCACCTCCAGCACGCTGAGCAGCTTTCGCGTAGACGCCAGCACCGGCCAGTTGCAGCCGCTGGGTCAGGTGCCCACCGAGAAGTCGCCGCGTGGGTTTGCGGTGGATGCGTCGGGTCGCTTTCTGATTGCGGCGGGGCAGGAGTCGCACCACGTTGCGCTGCACCCCATCGACCCTGCCACCGGCATTCCCGGCGCACCCACGCGGGTGCCTGCGGGCAAGAACCCTAACTGGGTCGAAATCGTCGATCTGCCTTGAGCGTCCGTCCCTCGTTCATCGCTTCAGTCGTTCACACCTACATAAACAGGAGACATCACCATGCAACGCAGAACCCTCATCCACACCGCGGCCCTGGCTGCCGCCGCCTGCAGCGCTCTCATCAGCCTGCCCGCTGCAGCCCAGGGCACCTGGCCCACCGGCAAACCCATCACCTACGTGGTGCCGTTTGCGGCAGGCGGCACCACCGACACCCTGGCGCGCCTGATTGGCCAGCAACTGGGCACGGCCTTAGGCACCACGGTGGTGGTGGAGAACAAGGGCGGCGCGGCAGGCAGCATTGGGTCTGAAGCCGCTGCACGCGCAGCGCCGGACGGCTTTACCGTGCTGGGCGGTACCGTCAGTTCGCACGCCATCAACGTCAGCCTGTACCCCAAGCTGGGCTACGACCCCATTAAGTCCTTCAGCCCTGTCACGCTGATTGGGACCAACCCCGTGGTGCTGGTGGTGGCGGCCAACAGCCCCTACAAAACGCTGAAGGATGTGCTGGCGGGCGCCAGGGGCAAACAGGGCGGTTTGTCGTCGGCGTCGGCCGGCACGGGCAGTTCGCAGCACTTGGCGGTCGAGCTGCTGGCCTTCAAGTCGGGCGTGAAGTTCACGCACATCCCTTACAAAGGCAGCGGCCCTGCCATTCAGGACGTGATCGGCGGCCAGGTGGACATGATGTTTGACACCACGGTGGTGGCGGCGCCGCACATTCAGAGCGGCAAGCTGCGCGCCATTGCCGTCACCTCGGCCCAGCGCCTGACCTCCATGCCCGACGTGCCCACGGTGGCCGAATCGGGTGTGCCAGAGCTGAAGGACTTTCAGGTGCAGTCCTGGCAAGCCATCTTTGTGCCCATCGGCACGCCCACGCCGGTCATCACCCGCCTGCACGACGAGATCCGCAAAATTTTGGCCCAGCCCGACATGCAAAATCGCCTCAAGGGCTTTGGCATGGAGCCTGCCGACATGAACGTGACCCAGATCGCCGCGTTCCAGAAGGCCGAAGTCGAGAAGTGGGCGCAAGTGATCAAGGCGGCCAACATCAAGGTGGATTGATCGCGCCCGATTCCCCCACCATCCTGTGAATACTTTGCGGAACCGCCTTCGGGCTGTTCCGCTTTTTTATAGGCGGCGAGTCTTCAGTCCGCTGATGCCGCACTGCCCGTGGGCTGGCGTGGGGCCAGAACGAAATCGGGGTGCTGTCCCGTCAGCAGCAAAAACAATGCAAACACCGGCCCCTGCATATTGCGCTCGTCGCCCACGCTCTCCAGCGCCTGCCAGGTGCGCGACTGCACGCCGCCCCGGCTGCCCGTTTGCAGCGGGTAGCCCATCAGCTCAGCGGCCTGGGCTTGGCTGAGGCCAGCGGCAATGCGTGCGGCCTTGAGCTGCTCGCCAGTGGGGATGGGCATGGCCAGGGGAATGGGTGACGATGGCATGTCTGGGGTCATGGCGGGTGGGCTTTATCGATTGGCAGAATCTGCAGAATACGCTACCAAATTGATAGCTTTTGACGCTTTATGGATAAGCGCTAGAGCCTAATTTCACTTGAAATTCTACAGCCAGCAGCGCTGGGTATAGGCCGCCCGCCGTGTCAGTCCATCGGAGTCGTTCAACTGCAGCTGGTACGACTTATGGATCAGTCTTCTTCCGACTCGCCCAGGAACCCACCGCTCTGGTGCCCCCATAGTCGCGCATACACGCCGCCCTGGCCCAGCAACTGCGCGTGGGTGCCTTCTTCCACAACACGGCCCGCGTCCATCACGATGAGACGGTCCATGGCGGCGATGGTGGACAGGCGGTGGGCAATGGCGATCACCGTCTTGCCTTGCATCAGGCCATCCAGGCTTTGATGGATGGCGGCTTCCACCTCGGAGTCGAGCGCGCTGGTGGCTTCATCCAGCAGCAGGATGGGCGCGTCTTTCAGCATCACACGCGCAATGGCCACCCGCTGGCGCTGGCCGCCCGAGAGTTTGACGCCGCGCTCGCCCACATGGGCGTCGTAGCCGGTGCGGCCCTGCAGGTCGGTGAGCGTGGCGATGAAGTCGGATGCCTCTGCGCGTTCGGCCGCCTGGTGCAGGTCGGCCTCGCTCGCGTCGGGGCGGCCGTACAGGATGTTGTCGCGCATGGAGCGGTGCAGCAGCGAGGTGTCTTGCGTGACCATGCCGATGTTGCGGCGCAGGCTGTCTTGGGTGACATGGGCAATGTCCTGCCCGTCGATGAGGATGCGGCCGGACTGCACGTCATG
The DNA here is from genome assembly GCF_046314175.1 of Acidovorax sp. Lineage (GTDB taxonomy): Bacteria > Pseudomonadota > Gammaproteobacteria > Burkholderiales > Burkholderiaceae_C > Acidovorax. Next base: position 30,573 of record NZ_JBKBXG010000053.1, read on the forward strand.
AAAACGCAGCAGCAGGTTGACCAGGGTGGACTTGCCCGCGCCCGAGCGGCCAATCAGGCCGATCTTCTCGCCGGGGCGGATGGTCAGGTTGAGCTGGTCGATGACGGGGCGGGCACCTGGGCCGCTGCCGTACGTAAACGTCATGTTGTCGAAACGCACTTCGCCTTGTGCCACGGCCAGGGGTTTGGCGTCGGGCGCGTCCACCACCGTGCGCGGCTTGGTCAGTGTGTTGATGCCGTCCTGAATGGTGCCCACGCTCTCGAACAGCGTGGTCATCTCCCACATCACCCAGTGGGCGTGGCCCGACACGCGCAGCGTCATGGCGGTAACGGCGGCCACTGCCCCGGCGCCCACTTCGCCCGCCGACCACAGCCACAGCGCGGTGCCGCAGGCGCCGAGAATCATCGCTACCACCAGGATGTGGTTCACGATCTCGAACCGGCTCACCAGCCGCATCTGTGCGTAGCCGGTGAGCTTGAACGCGTCCATCGCGGCGCGCGCAAACTCCGATTCGCGCCGGGTGTGCGAGAACAGCTTGACGGTGGCGATGTTGGTGTAGGCGTCGGTGATGCGCCCGGTCATCACCGAGCGCGCATCGGCCTGCGCCTTGCCCACCTTGCCCAGGCGCGGCACAAAGTACCAGCAGGCCAGGCCATAGGCCGCGATCCACAGCGCAAAAGGCGCGATCAATCGCACATCAAACCCTGCCAGCAGCACCAGGATAGTGACGAGGTAGATGCCCATGCCGATCACCACGTCGGTGGTCGTAAAGATCATGTCGCGCACCGCCAGCGCGGTCTGCATGATCTTGGTGGTGATGCGGCCCGCAAACTCGTCGGCGTAGAACGCCATGCTCTGGCCCAGCATCAGGCGGTGAAAGTTCCAGCGCAGCCGCAGCGGGAAGTTGATGGCCAGCACCTGGTGCTTGATGCTGGTCTGCACCGCCACCAGCACCACAGAGGCCAGCAGCAGCGCGGTGATGCCGATCAGTGCCCCTTTGCGCTCGGCCCACAGCGCGCCCGGTGCCGTGGTGGATATCCAGTCCACCACATGGCCAAGCACTGCGAACAGCAGCGCCTCGTAAATGGCAATGGCGGCAGACAAGCCAGCCATGGCGGCCACGTAGCCACGCAGGCCACGGGTCCCGTCCCACACAAAGGCCATGAAGTCCTTGGGCGGAAGGTGGGGTTCGGCGGGGGGATAGGGGGGAAGGCGGCTCTCGAAGAAACGGAACAAAGTCAAAACTCCTTGGGCCGCGATGTTACGTGCCTCCGCAACAAGGCGGTGCCGCCTGCTCCAATGCACGCGGCAGCACGAGGGTCGCGCCCAAGTGTTTCAAAAATGGGTTAAGGCCCAAAAACGCTGCGGTCACTGGCGCCATCCATGCATGCGCCATGCCACGCAATGCCGTGAGCGCCAGCGCCGACCAGGACTAGATCAGCAGCGTGACCACCACAATGACCACGCCCAGCGCCAGATTGACGGCCACCATGGTGCGGATGCTGCCCAGCGCCTTGCCGCCCGCAGCCCAGTCTGACGCCGCCACTGCGCGCCGCAGGCGCTTGAACAGCGCAAACCGGATGTGCCCAAACAGGGCCATCATCACCAGGCCCAGCGCGGCCATGATCGTCCAGTCCAGCGGCATGGCAAAGCTGCCACCGGCCTGCACGGTTTGCTTGGCCACGCGGCCGATCATCCACAGGCCGCTGCCCAGCACTACCACCACGGCCACGCTCACCGCCGCAAAGAAACGCTGCAGCACGTCATGCATAAGGCGCACGCGTTGCGGGGGTTCCAGCGACAGCGCGGCGGGGCGCAAAAAGAAATGGGCAAACACCATACCGCCGATCCACACGATGATGGACAGGACATGAACGAGCTTGAGGGTGGCGTAGAGCATGGTTGTATTGCGCAGGCACCGCGGGCACTGCGCCTTTTCAGTAGGTTGTGGGGTTGTGAGAAGGTGGTGGCATTGTGCCGCGACATGCACTGCAACCACCCATTGCATGGGTGGTGTATCCCTGCTCCGAATGGGTGTGTTGGTGCACGAGTACCCGGACGACGCGTCAGCGCGTCATTTGGCCGGAACATACGCTGGAGGAGGGTGCACGGGGCGCGCCACGCGCACCTGGTTGCCACCGCTTTTCTTGGACACGTACATCGCCTCGTCCGCGTGGCCCAGCAGGTGATTCTCTTCGCCACCGTGCTCCGGGAATATCGCCACGCCAATGCTCGGCTGAATGTGCACCTGGTTGCCCTCCAGGTCGAACGGGTGACTGAAGGCCACCAGGATCTTTTCGGCCGCTGCGGTGGCGTGTTCGCGCGCCTGGCCGCCTTCAAGCAGCACCACAAACTCGTCGCCACCCAGTCGCGCCACGGTGTCAGAGCCACGCACCGACTCCATCAACCGCTGCGCCACCCGTTGCAAGAGCAGGTCACCCATGGCATGCCCCAGCGTGTCGTTCACGTCCTTGAAGCGGTCCAGGTCGATGAACAGCAGCGACAGCAGCCGGTCGTCGCGCCGCGCGCGGGCCAGCGCCGTCTTAAGGCGGTCCAGAAACAGCTGGCGGTTGGGCAGGTGGGTGAGCTGGTCGTACTGCGCCATGTGCTGCAGCCGCTCGTGCATCTGGTGCCTGTTGATGGCCGCTGCGACCTGGGTCGAGACAAACTGCAGCAGCTCCTTGTCTTTGTGGGTGTAGCGGGCCTGCTCGGTGTACCCCTGCAGCACCAGCGCGCCCATGGTGCCTGCTTGCGACTGCAAGGGCACACCCAGCCAGTACAGGGGGGCATGGTCGGTTGGCAAGGCCACGCGGCTGGACAGTGCGGCGCGGGTCTCAGGCGTCAGCAGCAGGGGGGTACCGTGGCGGATGACCTCGGCGCAGAGTGCGTCGTCGCTCAGGGCCAGCGGGCCGGGGGCAGGGTGGTGCTCGTTGACGTGGTACGGATAGCTCAACCGGTCCTGCTGCGCGTCGTAAAGCGCGACGGAGAAGTTGGTGGCGGCCAGCAGCTTGCCGATGATCTGGTGGATGCGCTCGAACAGCGTCTGCAGTGTCTGCGCGTGGTGGGCTGCCTCCGAAATGGCGTAGATCGCCTGCTGCATGGTTTCGGTGAACTTGCGCTCTGTGATGTCGTGCGCCACTGCCAGACGCACATTGCGATCGGGCACCCAGCGCGCAGTCCAGCTGATGTGGGCCACTGATCCATCTTTGCGGATGTAGCGGTTTTCATACTGCAACTGCAGCTCGCCCTCCATCACGTTCTGGGCTTGCTGCGCTGTGGCAGGCATGTCGTCGGGGTGCACCAGGTCCAGCATGCGCCGGCCCACCACTTCCTGGGGCGTGTAGCCAAAGATCCGCTCGAACGCGGGGCTCACAAAAACGATGGTGCTGTCGGGCTCGACGATGCACACCGCGTCGAGCAGAAGGTCCACCACGTTGAGGGAAGAAATGCTGTGCATAGGGCGCGCGTGCATAGGTGGCGTGAAGGCCTATTGTCACCCGCCTGCGCGGCCCGGCCTCGACATGAACTCTATTTCGACCCGCCAGATGTGACTATTGAGCTACCGAACTGATAGCTGCACGCTGGAGTGGCAGGCCCCGTGATGGCCGGTGACTCAGGCCCTGTGGCCAGACAACTGCGCCAAATTAACTATCTTTTTGATAGCTTTTGGCGCTTGTAAATAAAGGGCTAGAGGCACTTTTCATTAATATTCTTGTTCTGCTGGCGCAAAGGGCATTTTGGAATGGTTTTTTCGAGCGGCATGCCACCTGCCGTCCGCCGGCGATTGGGCACCGGGCCCCATCAAACTACGCCAGCCGAATTGACCCAGATGCTGCGCAAGGCGTCGATGGCCGTGCTGGGGCGCGTCTTGCGAGAGATGCACGGGGTGTTACGGCACGACGGTATAGTTGTTGCAAACAATCTTGGTCTCTTAGCTGAGGGGTGTCAAACCCGCACCTTTCAGCCATCACTCTCTCTGTCCGTCATGTCCAGTACCCATCTCGACGCACCCCTGTTCATCCAAGAGATTCACCGAGAACAGGTGGATATCGTCGGCAAACCTTACTTCTTCAACGATGGAGGCAAGCCCAGCTATTGCTCCAGCCCGCCGCCCGGTGCCGAGTTGCTCCAGCCTGCGGTGACCGACCTCTCTGTGGCCATGGGCAACGAATACCAGGTACCCCGTGTGGTGCACCGCGAATCCCGCGGCACCTTTGGCTTAGAGACCCAGCTGGCCTTTGCCGCCGAGCAGGTGGAATTTGCTCCGCTGTGGGCCACACGCGAAGCAGCGGCCGCCTTTGGCATCACGCTGGTCGAGCCGGGACAAGTGATCGAGGTGCGCAGCCCGGTCGCCAAGCTGGAGCAGATCGAGTACGAATATGGCGTTTTCGCCGGGCATTGGTCTCCCTATCAGGACACTAAAAACACCTTGCTCAGTGTCGTGTGCACCGACCTGGAGCACCACAACTTCCCGCACGTTTTTGCATCCACCGACCCTGCACAGCCGCTGGTGACAACCGTGGGCCGTTATTGGCCGGGCCTGGGCAAAATCCGGCTGGCCGACTTGTGGGTGCCACGCGGCAGCGCCTTGTATATTCCGCCCATGCCGGCAAACAGCCACGCCCCGTGCATTGACCTGCACGGCAACCGCCAGTCAGCCCACGCCTGCTGGGGCAATATTCACCAAAACAGCGTCCGCACGCACACGCTGCTGCAAGACAAGGGCGGCTATTTCTATTGGTACTGGAACGCCATCGCCACCGTGCATGGCAGACCTACGCCCATGGGCTGAGATGTGGTCGACGAGCTCGCCACCCCCAACACGCCAACAAAAAAGCGAAGAAGACTTCAACATGTCTGAGCAGAACGACTTCGCCAACGACAGCGTGAGCTAAAAAGTCCTGCTCGAATCGAACTTGGACATCCCCTGGAAGATCGACTGGGCCGCCCACCAATACGCCTGGTGTGGTGTTGCATGCTGGACGGTACATTTAAAACCGATGGATTTTTGGTCAGGGCAAGGCGCAAACCACAGCGATCCCCGTAGGTATCGCGAGGAATTGCAACGCGGCCCTGGCTGCACTTTTCATTGGTACTTTTGCTCCAGAGCATCCCAGTCGCTCTTGCGCACCAGCCGCTGGCGCTCGGCAAACGGCACCACCAGGGCCGTGTTCTCATCGATGCGCTGGGTGTCGCGCAGCACGGTCAGCGCCTTTTGCATACCGGCCACGGCGCCCTGCAGCGCAGCGTTGGCATACAGCACCAGTCCGTAGCCCAGCGTGGCCAGTTCTTCGGCGCTGGTGATGGGCGTCTTGCCGCCAATCACCATGTTCATAAGTTGAGGCGCCGCCAGCCGTTGGGGCAGGGCTCGGATCTCGTCCAGGGTGGTGACGGCCTCCACAAAGAGGATGTCGGCGCCTGCCTCCTCAAAACGATGGGCCCGTTCCACGGCCGCCTCAAAGCCCTGCGTGGCGCACGCGTCGGTGCGGGCCAGGATCAATGTGTCCGGGTCGCGACGCGCATCCACGGCCGCCTTGATCTTGCCCAGCATCTCGCAGGTAGCGATCACTTCCTTGCCGTTGAAATGCCCGCAGCGCTTGGGGCTGACCTGGTCTTCCAGCTGGATGCAGTCGGCGCCTGCGCGCTCCAGCGTGCGCACGGCGTGGTATGTGTTGAGGGCGTTGCCAAAGCCCGTGTCGGCATCGACGATGAGCGGCAGGTGCTCCACCGCATCGCGGATGCGGGCCGTGTGGTCCGCAATGTCGGTCAGGCCCATGAAGGCCTGGTCCGGCAGGCCAAACCACATGTTGGTGACGCCTGCGCCGGTGATGTAGATCGCTTCAAACCCCAGGTCGGCCACCACGCGGGCGGAGAGGGCGTTGAAGGCGCCAGGCACGATGACGCCACGGCGGGCGTGGGCCATGGCTTTGAGCTGTTGTTTCGTGTTCATGAATAGGGTGTCAAAACGCTATATGTTTGATAGCTGCTTGCGCTTTATGGATAAGCGCTAGAGGCAAATTTGGCTCAAAAAAGGCTGACGGGAACCCGCACCCAGCCTTCCATGAGGATGCGGGCGCTGCGGCTCATGAGGGCCTTGGTCACCTTCCATTGGCCGTTGACCTGCGCCGCTTCAGCACCCACACGCAAGGTGCCCGAGGGGTGGCCAAACCGAACATTGCTGCGCACGACACCGCCTGCCGCCAGGTTGACCAGCGTGCCAGGGATGGCTGCAGCAGTGCCAATGGCCACCGCCGCCGTGCCCATCATGGCGTGGTGCAGCTGGCCCATGGAGAGCGCGCGCACCAGCAGGTCGATGTCGTTCGCTTCGATGCGCTTGCCGCTGGACGCCGTGTAGCTGGCCGGTGGCGCGACGAACGCTATTTTTGGGGTGTGCTGGCGCGTGGCGGCCTCGCTCATGTGCTGGATGAGCCCCATGCGCAGGGCGCCGTGGGCGCGGATGGCCTCGAAGCGTGCCAGCGCGGCAGCATCGCCATTGATCTCTTCCTGCAACTCGGTGCCCGTGTAGCCCAGCTCTTGCGCGTTGAGAAAAATGGTGGGAATGCCTGCGTTGATCAACGTGGCGGCGAAGGTGCCGACGCCCGGAACCTCCAGGGTGTCCATCACATTGCCGGTGGGGAACATGGTGCCGCCTTCATCGCCGACTTCCGCCGGATCGATGAACTCCAGCGCCACCTCAGCCGCCGCAAAGGTCACGCCGTCCAGCTCGAAGTCGCCCGTCTCCTGCACTTGCCCGTGGGTGATGGGCACATGCGCCACGATGGTCTTGCCGATGTTGGCCTGCCAGATGCGAACGGGAAAGGTGCCGTCCTGCGGAATGCGTGCGGCATCGATCAGCCCCATGTGGATGGCGCAAGGCCCCACCGCTGCCGAGAGGTTGCCGCAGTTGCCGCTCCAGTCCACAAAAGGCTGGTCGATGGACACCTGGCCGAACAGGTAGTCCACGTCATGCCCCGGCTGTGCGCTGCGGCTCAGGATCACGGCCTTGCTGGTGCTCGATGACGCATTGCCCGTGCCGTCAATCTGTTTGCCATACGGGTCGGGGCTGCCCAGCACGCGCAGCAGCAGGGCGTCTCGGGCCGGGCCGGGTTGTTGGGCGGGGGCGGGCAGGTCCTCTAACTTGAAGAACACTCCCTTGCTGGTGCCGCCACGCAGATAGGTCGCAGGAACTTTGATTTGATGAGGATGGTTCATAGAGTTACTCCCCTCTCCCCTCGCGGGAGAGGGGCCGGGGGAGAGGGGGCGCCCGCACGCACGGCATTCCAAATGGTTTCCAGCACTGCGTCCGTGTTGTGCAGGATGTCGTTGTTCCAAAACCGCAGAAGCGTGAAGCCCTGGCCGCGCAGCCAGGTGTCGCGGATCGCGTCGTGGTCTGAATCCACATGCTGCCCGCCGTCCGCTTCCACGATCAGGCGCATGCCAAAGTGCACGAAATCCACGACGTAGGGGCCGATGGATTGCTGGCGTCGGAACTTCTGGCCGTCCATGCGGTGGGCGCGCAGGTGCTTCCAGAGCAGCTGTTCGGCGTCGGTCATGCTCTGGCGCAGGGTTTTGGTGAAGTGGCGTTGGTCCATGGGTGGGGCCCCCTCTCCCCCGGCCCCTCTCCCACAAGGGGCGAGGGGAGCAAGACAAAAGTGAGCATTGTCTGATCGAGCAAACCCCTCGGTGCGACGAAGTGATGGGGATCGTATCTGCATGAACGCTGTCCGTATCAACGCGCGCGAGCCCCTCTCCCCTCGAGGGAGAGGGGTTGGGGAGAGGG
>NZ_JBKBXG010000054.1:0-37039 GCF_046314175.1 Acidovorax sp.
CCCGCAGGTGGAGCGTGTGATCTGCGGGCACCTGCACCGGGCCATCCAGGTGCGGTTTGGCGGCACCATCGCGGCCACCGTGCCATCGCCCGCGCACCAGGTGCGGCTGGACCTGGCGCCCGACGCGGCGTCGGCCTGGATGCTAGAGCCGCCCGGTTTTGCGCTGCACGCCCTGCCCGCAGGCGGGCGGCTGGTCAGCCACACCGTGGCCAGCGGGCAGTACGCGGGGCCCTACCCGTTTCATGACGGCGGGCAGCTGATCGACTGAACCCCTGTGGGCGGGCGGCACCACCGCTCCCGCTCCTGCACCCTGTGGCAACAGGGTCATGGCTGCAAAACTCCGAAATCAGGAGTATGCTTGTGTGTCAGTTTTGTGACAAATGGTCCGGGTGCCGCAGTTTTTTACCTGTGCGCTCTTCATCCCGGAAAGCCGCGCAGCCAGGTTTACCCCACCTCGCCTGCCGCCGCCTACGGGCACAGAAATGAATGAACCCGCCTCCCTGCACGGGCGCCAGCTTTACTGCTTGCGCTGGTGCAGTGTATGGCGCATGCTCGTTTGGGTCGACACAAGAAGAAGAAACAACGGTTTTTCATGAAGCATCTTTTGAACTTGTTGGCAGCCGTAGCGCTGCTGATCTGGGGCACCCACCTGGTGCGCACCGGCATCCTGCGTGTGTTCGGCGCCAATTTGCGCCAGTTGATTGCGCACAGCGTCAGCAGCCGGTTCACGGCGGTGCTGTCGGGCATCGGGGTGACGGCGGTGGTGCAGTCCAGCACGGCCACGGCGCTCATCGTGTCGTCGTTTGTCGGCCAAGGGCTGGTGGGCCTGCCCGCCGCGTTGGCGGTGATGCTGGGGGCCGACGTGGGCACCAGCGTGATGGCGGTGGTGTTCTCGATGGACCTGTCATGGCTGTCGCCGCTGTTCATCTTTGTAGGCGTGGTGCTTTTCATCTCGCGCAAGGACACGGCCGTGGGCAGGGTGGGCCGCGTGCTGATTGGCCTGGGGCTGATGCTGCTGGCGCTGCGCTTGATCACCGAATCCACCACCGTGCTCACCCAGTCGCCCACCGTGCGCACGCTGCTGGGCGCGCTCACCAGCGACTTGCTGCTCGAAATCTTTACCGGTGCGGTGCTGGCCATCGTGTCGTACTCCAGCCTGGCCACCGTGCTGTTGACCGCGGCGCTGGCGGGCTCGGGCGGCATTCCGGCCGATGTGGCGCTGGGGCTGGTGCTGGGCGCCAACCTGGGCAGCGGCGTGCTGGCGGTGCTGACCACGCTCAAGGCCAATGTGCAGACGCGGCAGGTGCCGCTCGGCAATCTGTTCTTCAAGATCATCGGCGTGATCATCATGACGCCGCTCACCGGCCTGTGGCTGCAGCATGTACGCCCCCACGTACCCGAAACAGCCACACTGGTGGTGCTGTTCCACCTGGCGTTCAACATCGTGGTGGGCATTGTCTGCATTGGCCTGACCGGCACCGTGTCGCGCGCCGTTCAGCGCCTGCTGCCGCCAGAAAACACCCAGCAGTCCACCGCAGGCGCACGGCCCCAGCATCTGGACCCATCGGCTCTGGCAACGCCATCCCTGGCCATCTCGTGCGCGGCACGCGAGGCGCTGCACCAGGCCGATGTGGTGGAGTCCATGCTGCTGGGCCTGCACACCGTCATCCGCACAGACGACCTCAAACTGGCAGAAGACCTGCGCAAGCTCGACGACGAAGTAGACGGCCTGTACTCGGCCATCAAGTACTACATGACCAAGATCTCGCGCGAGGCGCTCGATGAACGCGAAGGCCGCCGCTGGGCCGACATCATCAGCTTCACCATCAACATGGAGCAGATCGGCGACATCATCGAGCGCGTGCTGATCGACATCGAGGACAAGAAAATCAAGAAGGGCCGCCAGTTCTCTGAAGCCGGCATGGAAGAGATCAACGAGCTGCACGCCCGTCTGATCGACAACTTGCGGCTCGCAATGAGCGTGTTCCTCAACGGCAGCGTGCGCGATGCGCAAAAGCTGCTCGAAGAAAAAGCGCGCTTTCGCGACCTGGAGCATGCGTATTCAGCCACCCACCTGGCGCGCCTGTCGGACAACACGGTGCAGAGCATCGAGACCAGTTCGCTGCACATCGATCTGATCAGCGAACTCAAACGCATCAACTCGCTGCTGTGCTCGGTGGCCTACCCGATCCTCGAATCTGCGGGTGCCTTGGCGCCCAGCCGTTTGCGGTCCATGACAGACCGGACTTGAGCGCGGTTGCCGCGCAACCTGGGTCGTCTGTGGCGCGGGCACGCAACCCCCGCGCGGCTCAACGCCCCAAAAATCCCGCAATCACCAACCCGGCTTCCAGCGTGAACTGGCCCTGGGCGACCTGTGCACGCACCTCATCCACCGGCAGCAGCGCAAACTCGTCCACCTCGCCGTCCTGGTTGTCGGGCGCCATGCCTTCGGGCACCACGGCGCTGAACCAGTCGATGCGCTCAACCATGTAGCCCGCGCCACCGCACTCGCTGCTGGGGCGGCTGAAAAGCACATGGCCGCCGTGCGCCACATCAGCCAGGGCATGCACATGCAACCCGGCTTCTTCCCACGTCTCGCGGGCCAGCGCCTGGGGCAACGAGTCGGCGGCGGAGATCATGCCGCCCATCAGCGTGTCCCACAGGCCCGGGTCATTGGGTTTCGTCAGGGACCGCTTTTGCACCCACATGCGCCCGTCGGGTGCCAGGCCCACCAGATGCACGGCACAGGTGGTGATGCCCAGCACTCGCACGGCGCCACGCTCCACCGTGCCCACGACTTCGCCGCTGGGGTTGGTCACCGCCAGTTGCTCGTTGCGCCACGGGCCACACAGATTGGCGTCGCGCAGCGCTGCGGCCAGGGTGTTCAGGGCGTCGGAGGTGGCGTTGACGTCGGTATCGGGGGCGCCAACGGACGGCAAATCCAGGCTCCAAGCAGGCGCACCGCCATGCTCACCATTTGATAGCTGGTAGCGCTTATCCAGTAAGCGCTGGAGGCTTATTTGGCTTAGAAAGCCTTCCGCCACTGACCCTACCACCTGCCCCGCCACCACCAGCGGTTGCCGTGGCTGGTGGGCGGGCTGATGCGCCAGTTGCCGGGCGCTCACCAGCCACTGGTCGAACGACGCACTAGGTTGTGAGGCCGTCACAGCGTGAGGATGGTGCAGCCGGTGGTCTTGCGTGCTTCGAGCGCGCGGTGCGCCTCCTGCACGTCGGCCAGCGCAAACCGCTGCTCGATATGTATCTTGACTTGACCGCTGGCCACCACGGCAAACAGCTCGTCGGCCATGGCCTGCGTGGCCTCACGCGTGGCGATGTGGGTGAACAGCGTCTGGCGCGTGACGTAGATGGAGCCCTTGGCACCCAGCGAGCCGAGCGCAAACGGTGCCACGGGGCCCGAAGCATTGCCAAAGCTGGCCATCAGGCCAAAGGGGCGCAGGCAATCCAGCGACTTGTCCCATGTGTCTTTGCCCACCGAGTCATACACCACCTTCACGCCCTTGCCGCCGGTGATCTCTCTCACACGGGCCGCAAAGTCTTCGGTGTTGTAGTTGATAGCGTGCGACGCGCCGTTGGCCAAAGCCAGCTGGCATTTGGCATCGCTGCCCGCGGTGCCGATGAGCTGCAGGCCCAGCGCCTTGGCCCATTGGCAGGCGATCAGCCCCACACCGCCCGCGGCGGCATGGAACAGCACATGGTCGCCCGCTTGCAGGCCTTCCACGGGCAGCGTTTTCTTGAGCAGGTATTGCGCTGTGAGGCCCTTGAGCATCATGGCTGCGCCGGTTTCAAAGCTGATGGCGTCGGGCAGCTTGCACACGCACTTGGCGGGCATCACGCGCACTTCGCAATACGCGCCAGGCGGGTTGCTGGCATACGCTGCGCGGTCGCCCACCTGGAGGTGCGTCACGCCCTCGCCCACCGCCTCGACCACGCCGGCGCCTTCCATGCCGATGGTGGCGGGCATGCCCAGGGGGTACAGGCCGGTGCGGTGGTACACGTCGATGAAGTTCAGGCCCACGGCATGGTGGCGTATGCGGATCTCGCCCGGGCCGGGTTCGCCCACGGTGACGTCAACGATGTGGAGTTCTTCGGGACCACCGTGTTGGCGGATCTGTACGGCAAGGCTCATGGCAAACGCTCCTGGGAAACGGTAGGTAACAGGTGAGGCAAAACGGCGGCCATCCTGCCATGAATTGCGCAAAGCTGCCGACACCCGGTGCAGCGGCGATTTGCGCAGGGGCCATGTGGGCGCGGGCAGCACGCCGAGGGGCGCACCGTTACAGTGCAGCCCCATGACACAAAAACTCACACCCGGCACGGCCGTGCTGCTGGTGATACCGCCCTTGTTGTGGGCTGGCAATGCCGTTGTGGGGCGGCTGGTACACGAGCTGATTTCTCCTTCCGCCCTCAATTTCATCCGCTGGGTGCTGGCCTTTGCCATCTTGCTGCCGCTGGCCCACAGCGTGCTGCGCAAGGACAGCCCCCTGTGGCCCCACTGGCGCCGTTATGCACTGCTGGGGCTGCTGGGCATTGGCCTGTACAACGCGCTGCAGTACATGGCGCTGCAGACCTCCACGCCCATCAACGCGACGCTAGTGGGGTCCAGCATGCCGGTGTGGATGCTGGCAGTGGGGGCGCTGTTCTTCAAGGCGGCCATCACACGGCGCCAGTTGCTGGGTGCCTTTTTGTCGATGTGTGGCGTGTTGCTGGTGCTCAGCCGGGGCGAGTGGTCGCAACTGATGGCGTTTCGCCTCGTTCCCGGCGACTTGTTCATGCTGCTGGCCACGGTGTCGTGGGCGTTTTACAGCTGGCTGCTGTCCGCCACCCGCGAGCCCACAAACATTCGCAACGACTGGGCCGCATTTCTGATGGCGCAGATGGTGTTTGGCCTGGCGTGGTCCGGCAGTTTTGCGGGCGTGGAATGGGCCACAGGGTACAGCCACATCGCATGGGGCTGGCCACTGATGGCCGCGCTGGTGTTCATCGCCGTGGGCCCGGCCGTGCTGGCCTACCGCTGCTGGGGCGTGGGCGTGCAACGCGCGGGGCCTGCAGTGGCGGGGTTTTTTGTCAACCTCACGCCGCTGTTTGCAGGGGTGCTGTCGGCGGCGTTTCTGGGCGAGACACCGCAGCTCTTTCACGGTGTGGCGTTTGCGCTGATTGTGGGCGGCATCGTGGTGTCGTCCCGTCGCTGACTTTGAAAATCAAATTTCAAGCCAAATTGGCCTCTAGCGCTTATCCATCAAGCGCTGACAGCTATCAAAACAGGACTAACAACAGAACCTAATCCTGTCAGCTCTGCACGGGTACGGAGCTGTCCAGAAGCGCTTCCAGCGCTGCCACTGGAGTGGGCCGGCCCATCAGGTAGCCCTGGAACAGCAGGCATCCGTACTCGGCCAGGAAGTCTTTTTGCGCCTGCGTCTCCACGCCTTCGGCAATCACGTCCAGCTCCAGGTTGCGCGCCATGCCGATGATGGTCTGCACGATCACGTCGTCGGTGTGCCGCACGCCCAGGTTGTGCACAAACGACTGGTCGATCTTGAGCTGATCGAGCGGCAGGCGCGTGAGGTAGGCCAGCGACGAGTAGCCGGTGCCAAAGTCGTCCACCGAAAACCGCACGCCCTTGGTCTTGAGCATGCCCATCTTCGCGATGGTGTCGTCCACGTTGTCTAGCACCAGCGATTCGGTGAGCTCCAGCTTGAGCAGGTGCGGCCGCGCACCGGTTTCGCGCAACACCTCCACCACGCGGGCCACGAAGTCGCGCTGGCGAAACTGCCGCGCACTCACGTTGACGGACAGCTGCACATGGTTAAAACGCGCGTCGTTCTGCCACGCCGCCAGTTGCTCGGCTGCCGTGCGCAGCACCCAGTGGCCGATGGGCACAATGAGTTCGCTGTCTTCCGCCACGCTGATGAATGCGCCCGGGGCGATCAGGCCGCGCTCGGGGTGGTTCCAGCGGATAAGTGCCTCGGCGCCCACGATGCGGCCGTCCAGGTGAAACTGGGGTTGGTAGTGCAGCACAAACTGGCGGCCGGTCAGGGCAATCTGCAGGTCGCTTTCGAGCTGGGCACGCGCGCTGATGGCGATCTGCATCTGCGGGTCAAAAAAGCACAGCGCATTGCGCCCCTGCGACTTGACCTGGTACATCGCAATGTCGGCCTGCTTGAGCACATCGGCCGTAGGCTCCAGCGTGCCGCCCATCAGCGTGGCGCCAATGCTGGGCGTGCTGTGGTGCGAGATGCCGCCCAGCGTGTAGGGCACATTGAGCTTGCGCAGAATTTTCTCGCCCACACGCCGCGCAAAGGCTGCCGCCTCGTCGCTGTTGGCCGACAGCTCGTGCAGCATGACCACAAACTCATCGCCGCCCAGGCGGGCCACTGTGTCCTCGCGGCGCACGCAGGTTTTCAGGCGCTGGGCCACCTGGCGCAGCAACATGTCTCCCACCTCGTGACCCTGGGTGTCGTTCAGGGTCTTGAAATGGTCCAGGTCCAGAAACAGCAAGGCGCCGAACTGCGCGCTGCGCACACTGGCTGCAACGGCCTGCTGCATGCGGTCCATCAGCAGGCGGCGGTTGGGCAGGTTGGTCAGCGGGTCGTAAAAGGCCAGGCTTTCAATCTCGGCACTGGCCTGGCGCAGCGCAGTGACGTCGTGGTAGGTGATGACGAGGCCACCATCAGGCGTGGGCCGTTCGGTGATCTGGACCGTGCGCCCGCTGGGCAACACCTGCTCATGCGGCGCTTCGTGCTGCTTTTGCTTGAGCAACCGCTGCTCCACCCAGCGCATGCGCTCGTCGTGCGTGCCGCGGGCCAGGTGATGCCTGGACGACTCCTCCAGGACTCGCTGAAACGGGACTCCAGGCGCCATAGCGTCCTTCAGCCACGGGTAAATGCGCTCGAACTGACTGTTCCACTGCACCACGCGGTTCTCGCTGTCCAGCAGCATGAAGCCGCTGACCATGGATTCAAGGGCCTGATCCAGCGTTGCCTTGGACTGGGCAATGGCCATGCGGGCCAGAGAGAGCCGGTCGAGGTAGCGCAATGCCAGCCACCCGGCGGCCAGGATCATGGCGACAAACAGTGCGCCGGTGAGCGCTATGGCGTTGCGCTGGTTGCTCCAGTTGTCCAGCGCTGCAGCACGCGGGATGCTGGCCGCAATGCGCAGGTCCTGGTACAGGATGGGGCGGTACACCACCAGGGCGGGCTCGCCGTTCAGGCGGGCCGGGGCATCCCAGTTTTGGCCGTCCTCGGCCAGGTCGGCCAGCGGCGGCGTCAGCATGGGGGCGATGGCTTCTTCGCGGTTGGGCACGCTCAGCAGCAGCTGGCCAGCCGCGCGCTCCAGCGTTACCTGCAGGCCGGTGATGTCCACCCCCTGCACCAGCACCGAGCTAAGCGCGGCCACAGGCAGCTCGGCCACTGCCACCACGAACGAGCTGTCGGCCATGCGCAGGTAGCGCGCTACGTACAGCACCCGTTCTGAGCTGGCAAAGCTGACCACGGGCGCACTGATCATGAGCGTGGACACAGGCGCCTCCATCACCGAGGCCAGGAACCCCAGCGGCAGTTGTACCTGCAGCGCGCTGCCCGCCGCGTCTGATGACGCCATGACCTTGCCTGTGCTGTCCAGCACCGCCACAAAGCGCACCATCAGGTTTTGCCGCGCCGAGCTGCGCAGGCGCTGGCTGGCCACCTCCGGATCAATCCAGTCGGGCATGGCGGCCGCCAGGCCCAGCAGCTCATCGGTGCTGGCCAGCAGCACATCCACCGCCAGCAAAGACCGGTTGAGCGCTGCCTCGGCCCCCGCGACAAAGCGGGTGCCCTGCGCTTCGCTGTCGGCCAGCGCCACCTTGCGGGCGTTCCACACCAATGCGGCGGACACCAGCACCACTGCGATCACAAACACCGCCACCCCGGCCAAGACAGAGGCCCTGATGCGCAATGGGGTGGAGTGTTCGCTCATTTGCTGGCGGGTGCAGCCACCAGGCCACGCACGGGCCCGATGGTCTGGTTCCAGATGTCGGCACAGCGCGCACCGCAGCGTTGCACCCAACGGGGCAGTACGGTCGAAGCCAAAATTTCCTGTCGGCTGCGCTCGTCCTGAGGTGACACCGGCACCAGCACCATGCGGCCCTTGGTGCCGGCCACACAGTTGGCTGCGCCCCGGTTGCAGGCCATGCCGTCAGCGGTCTCGCGTTCCGATTCTTCCCAGATGGTGGCCTCCAGCCGGGGCAGTTCGCGTCGCAGCAGCGCGCGCAGATCGGGTGGCAACGCTGCCCAGGCCGTCTGGTTGGCGCCAAATATGGCCAGGCCCCAGGTGATGGGCAGCGCATGAACGTGGGATGTGATGGACGGCAGGCCCAGCGTGTTGCCCGACATGGTGCCAGTGATCGCGCATTCGGTGTTGCCCGCCGTCAGGCTGGACAGGATCTGCGCAAAACCTGTGAGCACCGGCACGCCGCCCAGGGCGCCCACAAAGTCGGCCTGGGTAGACGACGACACGCGCACGCGCCGCCCCGTCAGCTCGGCCAGTGTGCGCAGCGGCTTCTTACAGTACACCACCTGCGCCGGGTACACGTAGATGGCCAAGGCCTCTACGCCGTGCTGGTCGCGCAGGGCCTTTTCGAGGTAAGGGCGAAACGCTGCCAGAGTGGTTTTGAGCGTGGCAATGTCAGGGTTCAGCCCAGCCAGATCGGGTGCGGTGTATTCGGGGTATTGGGCGGTGAACGAGCTCATCAGCGTGGTGCCAAACGGCACGACGCCCAGCTGCAGCAAACGCAGCATTTCGGAGCCAGGCACCCCGGCGCGGTCAAAAGGAACGATCTCGGCGTCAAACCGGCCACCACTCAGGCGCGAGAGCTCCTTGTTCCAGAAGGGTTCTTCCTGGCGCGTGTACTGGCTGATGCCCGCCAGGCCACCCACGATGCGCAGTTTGTAAGGTTTCTGGGCTGTGGGCGAAGCCGATGCGGCGGGCGCCGTCTGTGCATGCACGCCCCCCACGGTGGCAAACACCACACACAGATATGCCGCGCTCCGGCGCACGGCAAGGGGGAAGGCAGAGAAGATGTGCATGGTGGAGTCTCCGGCCCCATTCTTCACCAAGTTTTTCAGCAAATCGGAAAAGCTGTCGGCAAAACACCACTGGGGAGGTGGCGTTGTGCACAGTGCACGCCCGGCAGGCGCACACCGTATGTGCAGATTGTGCCGACTAACCCGGTGCTTTCAGGCGCACAAAAGCAGGGGTATCTCCAACTTTACCGCCGCGCATCCGTGGCCATGACGGCGTGCCAGCAAAGCTCAGAACAACGCGTCGTTCTTAGAACGTCCCCGGGTATGCGCCGCCATCGGCCAGCACGTTTTGCCCCGTCATGTAGCCCGCTTGCATGCTGCACAAAAACGCACAGATGGCACCAAACTCGTCGGCCGTGCCGTAGCGCCCGGCAGGAATCTGCGCCTGCTGGGCGGCGCGCACGTCGTCTACGGTTTTGCCCGCCTTGCTGGCCGCAGCGGTCACGGTGGCGGCCAGGCGGTCGGTGTCGAACTTGCCGGGCAAAAGGTTGTTGATGGTCACGCCGCGGGACGCGATCTTGCTGCGCGATACGCCCGCCACAAAACCCGTCAGGCCGCTGCGCGCGCCATTGGACAAGCCCAGGATGTCGATGGGCGCCTTCACGGCGCTGGACGTGATGTTGATGATGCGGCCAAAGCCGCGTGCGGCCATGCCGTCCACCGTGGCCTTGATGAGTTCGATGGGGGTGAGCATGTTGGCGTCCACCGCCTTGATCCACGCGTCGCGGTCCCAGTCGCGGAAGTCACCGGTGGGCGGGCCGCCCGCATTGGTCACCACGATGTCAAAGTCGCGGCCGGGGCCACCGGCCACCGAGAACACGGCAGCGCGGCCTTCTGCCGTGGTGATGTCAGCCGCTACGGCCAGCACCTGCGGTTTAGTGCCATTTTGGCCGCTAGCGCTTGATGGATAAGCGCTGTCAGCTATTAAATTAGTAGCTGCCGCATTCAACGCGTCGGCATTGCGGGCATTGATGACCACGTTGACCCCCTCGCGCACCAGCGCTTGCGCGCAACCGTAGCCCAACCCCTTGCTGGCGCCACACACCAGCGCCCATTTGCCTGCAATACCCAAATCCATAACAATCTCCAAGTTGCACACTGATACATGTGCTGTCGGCAAATCATAAATGGAGAGCGCCACCATGAACTGGCTGCACCGCGGAGCCCTTGCCACCTGGCTGGCATTGGCCGCACTGGCGCCCATTGCGGGCACCGCACAGGCCCAGGAATCTGCAGTGGTCAAACGCGCCACCCAGCTGCGCGACACACCGGCCGAAAACGGTGCCAGCGTGGCAGCCCTGGCAGCCAACACCGTGGTCACGCGCAGCAACGAGCGCAAGAGCCCCTGGATCAAGGTAAGCACGCAGCAAGGCGCATCGGGCTGGGTCCACATGTTTGACCTGGCCCCCCCGTCCGGATCGGCGTCGGGCACCGGCAACGCGGCCACGGGCGGGCTGCGCAGCCTGGGCGGATTGTTTGGCGGCAACAGTGGGTCGACCACCACGGCCACCTCTACCGTGGGTATCCGCGGACTGGACGCCCAAGACATCGCCAACGCACAGCCCAACCCGGCCGCAGTGGACAAAGCCGAAGGCCTGCGGGTCAATGCCGACCAGGCCCGCAAGTTCGCCAGCGCCGCGTCGCTGCAGTCCCGCACCGTGCCGCCACTGGCTGAGCCGCCTCGCCCAACCACCAGCGGCGGCTCGGGGGCCACAGGGTCGTCCAACAACCCGTCTGACCCCAACTTCAGCCCCAATTAAGGAGAGTTGCGATGCGACTGCCTTTTTCTTTCTCTCGCGCACGCAACCGCGCGCTTGCCACTGCCTGCGCTGCTGTGGCACTGGCGTTGTTGCCCAGCCAGGGGCAAAGCCAGAACGTGATGAATCTGCTCAACTCGCTGGGCGGGGGCGGCAACTCCGGGGGCATTCTGGGAGCGGTCACGGGTGGCGGTGGTGCCGCCCAGGGGGACGACCTCATCAGCATGCTCAGCCGGTCGGTCGACAGCATTGACGAGCCGCGCGAGATCCAGATCGGCCGCCAACTGGCCGCCGTGCTGCTGGGCAGCAAGCCGCTGCACCCGGACATGGCCCTGCAGCGCTATGTGAACCAGCTGGGCCGCTGGATCAGCCTGCAGTCCGAGCGCCCCAACCTGCCCTGGACCTTTGTGGTGCTGGACGACGCGGGCTACAACGCCTTTGCAGCGCCCGGGGGCTACGTGTTTGTGACCAAGGGGCTCATCGACCGCTGCGCAGACGAGGCCGAGCTGGCGGGCATCCTGGCGCATGAAATCATCCACGTCACTGCCAAACACCATCTGCATGCCATGCGCAAGACAGCGCAGTCCGGTCTGCTGACGCAGCTGGTGGCTTCGCAGATCAAGACCAACGCGGTGGGCAATGTGGTGGCATCACAGTTTTTGGCGCTGGGCCGCAATCTGTATGCGCGGGGCCTGGACCAGACCGACGAATACGATGCCGACCGCTCGGGTGTGGCGCTGGCAACGCGAGCAGGGTTTGATCCGTATGGACTGGTAGCGGTGCTGCAGCAGCTGCGCACCGCCGCGCCCGACAACCCCCTGTTCACGCTGGCCCTGGCCACGCACCCACCAGCACAAGCCCGGCTGGACCAGCTGGAGCTGGCCATGGGCAAGAACCTGGATGGTTTCACGGGCGTGGCACCGGTCACAGTGGCACAGCGTGTCAACACCCGTGCGCCTGCGCCTGCCGCAGCGCCTGCGGCGCCTTCTGCGCCCGCACGCGCCGCAGCCCCGGCACGCAAACCGCCGCCGAAAAAGAAAGAAAAGGCGTCCTGACACGCCTGGCATGACACCCCCAACAAACAAGGGGTGGCTTTGACAGCCACCCCTTGTTTGTATTTGACGCAGCCCCTCGTCAGGCCGCCGGACGCCGCGCCAGCTGTGTGAACACAAAAATACCGGTGATGACCAGCGCCGTGCCTGCAGCCACCCACACGGTAAAGGGCTCGCCCAGAATCCACACACCCATCAGGATGGTGGACAGCGGCCCCACCATGCCGGTCTGCGCGGTCATGCCCGCACCAATGCGCTCAATCGCCATCATCACCATCAGCACCGGCACCGCCGTACACAGCGTGGCGTTCAAAATCGACAGCCAGATCACCTCGGGCGCCACCACGGCAGCGCTCATGGGCCGCAGCACCACAAACTGCAGCAGACAACACAGGCACGCCACCGTGGTGGCCAACCCCACCAGGCGCAGTGAACCCAGGCGCTTCACCAGCTCGCCGCTGTAAACAAGGTAGATGGCATAGCTGACGGCGCTCAGGAACACCAGCAGCGTTCCAAGCGCAGCGTTTGTGCCCTGCAAATTGGCCTCGTGCCCAAACACCAGCAGCACACCGCAGTAGCTGATCAGCATGCCCACCGCCTGCCCCCAGCGGATACCGCGCCCGTACAACGCCCAGCCCAGCATCACAACCAGCGTGGGATTGAGATACAGAATCAGCCGCTCGAGGCTGGCGCTGATGTAGGCCAGCCCGGCAAAGTCCAGAAAGCTGGCCAGGTAATAGCCGGTGAAACCCAGCCCCAGCACGCCCAGCCAGTCGTTGCGGGTGAGCGGCGGCTTGCCCCGGCTGGCCCACCAGGCCATGACGGCAAAGATGGGAAGCGCAAACAGCATGCGGTACATGATGAGGGTGACCGCATCCACCCCGTACCGGTAGGCCAGCTTGACGATGATGGCCTTACCGCTGAACGCAATGGAGCCAAACAGCGCCAGCAAAAGACCGGTTGCTACGTTTTTTCTAGCTGCTAGCGCTTGTGATAATTGGGCTGGAGGCAATTTTTACTCTGAATTCATCAAAACGGGCCAGGGATGTTCCATCGCTGCTGCCTCGGCAGGCCCGCAACATGGAAACATGGCAGTGTCGGATTGCGCTTCTGACTGTTGATATGCCAGCTGAACAGGCTTTGCGCAAAGCCCGCTGGGCTCCTGTCAATGAGTGTGGCACGGGACGACCTGAACACGGCATCGATCATTTGCGCTGGTGCCACCTTCATCGACGATGGTGGGGCTCGGAGATACCCCCATCGGCCCCCATCGGCCAAGACCGCGTTCATGGCCCCATGTCTTGGGGCAGTCACTCAGCGGTGCTTGGCAAAAACCCGGTAGTGCAGCCGCCGCAGCGACCACCACACGCCCACCGCCACCACCGGGATGGCCAGCGCGGCGGTGCTTTCGGGCGACAAGGGCCAACCCAGTGGTTGCGCGCCTTTGGCCAGGTAGCTCACCAGCCCCACGATGTAGTACGTGATGGCCGCCACCGACAACCCCTCCACCGTGGACTGCATCTTGAGCTGCAAATCCTGCCGGTGGTTCATGGTGGTCAATAGCGCCTGGCTGCTTTGCTGTTGCTCGATTTCGACCCGCGTACGCAGCAGATTGCTCATGCGCGAGACGCGCTGGGACAGCGCGTCCTGCCGACGCGCTGCCCATTCGCAGGTGCTGCGTGCGGGGGTCAGGCGCCGGTCCATGAACTCGCGAATGGTCTGCATGCCCGCCAGGCGGGACTCGGCGATGTCTTCAATGCGCTTGTCCAGCAACTCAAAGTAGGCGCTGCTGGCAGAAAAGCGCGAGTGGGTGGCCGCGTACTGGCTTTCCACCTGCCCAGCCAGACGTGTCAAGCGGTCGAGCAAGGCGGGCTCGGCGTCGCGGTTGGCGGTGCGGATCGCGTTGGCGAGTTCAGCCAGTTCGCGCTCGGCAAAGGCCAGCACACTGGCGGCCTCGCGCGCAGCGGGCAGGCCCAACAACGCGGCCATGCGGTAGGTTTCAATCTCCAGCAGGCGCTGCACCAGCCGCCCCAGGCGGCGCGGCGTCATGCCGCCCGCCAGCAGCACCATGCGCGAGAAACCATCAGCATGGATCGCAAAGTCGGTGTACACCTCGCCGTGTCCATCGGCCACGGTCGAGGCCACCAGCGTGTCCTCATGCAGCACATGTTTCACCAGCGAACCCGCCCCAAATGTGTGCGTGGGCAGCACCCACAAGTTGAGGCTGCACAGGCACTGGCCAGGCAAAGCCGCCAGCCACTCCCTCGGCACGGCATCGACGGCGCTGCCGGGCTCACGATCGCCAAACGCGTCCACCGGCGTGGGCACCATGAAGGTCCACGACACGAACTCGGTGTGCAGTTCCCAGCGAATGCGGTACGGCCCCAGGTCCATTCGCAGATGGGTAGTGTTGGCGTCGGGCAGCGCAGCATGGTGGTCGCGCAAAAGCGCCGACAGGTGCGCGCGACTGGCTTCGCGCCCCGCGGCGTCGGCCAGCATCACGATGTGGGCAATGGCCAGGGGGGCCGTCATCGCCTCGGGCGGACGGGCGTGGATTTCGTTGTGCAACATCGCCCGGTAGGGATGCTGCGCGGGATGAACTGGAGTGGGCATGCGGACCTCTGACCGCAATTGTGTACCGGGCAGGTCCGTGCGCACTTGCTAGAACGGGCAATCGTGGATGCAAGCAGCCCCAAAAAACAACGGCACCCGAAGGTGCCGTGTTTTAAGCGTCTAACCGACTAGCCTGTGCGGATCAGTCTTCGACGAACGCCTGTTCGCGCTTGTTCTTCACCGACGGCAGCAACACGATGATGAGCAACAGGGCTGCAGCAGCCAACAGGCCTGCCGACAACGGACGCGTGACAAACACGCTCCAGTCACCGCGCGACAGCAGGAGCGCACGACGCAGGTTTTCTTCCATCATCGGGCCCAGGATGAATCCGAGCAGCAGCGGTGCAGGTTCGGTGCCCAGCTTGTGGAAGATGTAGCCCACGAGGCCAAAGGCACCCACCATCCAGATGTCCCAGGTGTTGTTATTGGTGGAATACACACCCACCGCACAGAACAACACGATGGACGGGAACAGCCAGCGGTAAGGCACGGTCAGCAGCTTGATCCAGATACCGATCAGCGGCAGATTCAGAATGACCAGCATGGCATTGCCAATCCACATCGATGCGATCAGGCCCCAGAACAGTTCGGGGTTGCTCGTCATCACCTGAGGGCCAGGCTGGATGTTGTGGATCGTCATGGCACCCACCATCAGCGCCATCACGGCGTTGGGTGGAATACCCAGTGTCAGCAATGGGATGAACGAGGTTTGCGAACCCGCATTGTTGGCAGACTCAGGCGCAGCCACACCGCGGATGTTGCCTTGACCGAAGGGAACTTCACCAGGCTGGAGCTTGGTCTTCTTTTCGACCGTGTACGCAGCAAACGCCGCCAGCAGTGCGCCACCACCGGGCAAGATGCCCAGGGCTGCGCCAAGCGCTGTTCCGCGCAGCACCGCAGGAATCATCCGCTTGAAGTCTTCCTTGGTGGGGAACAGGCCTTCCACCTTGGCAGTGAACACCTCGCGCTCATCGTCGGGACGCGAGAGATTGGCGATGATTTCGCCGTAGCCAAACACGCCCATCGCGATGGTCACAAAGCCGATGCCGTCGGTCAGCTCAGGAATGTCGAAGCTGAAGCGCGCGACACCCGAATTCACATCGGTGCCCACCAGGCCCATCAGCAGGCCCAGCACGATCATCGCCACGGCCTTGAGCAAAGAACCGGAAGCCAACACCACGGCACCGATGAGGCCCAGCACCATCAGAGAGAAATACTCTGCGGGACCAAACTTGAAAGCCACTTCAGTCAGCGGAGGTGCAAAGGCGGCCAGGATAAGCGTACCCACGCAACCCGCAAAAAACGAGCCCAGACCCGCAGCCGCAAGCGCAGGGCCTGCTCGCCCCTTGCGCGCCATCTGATAGCCGTCAATCACGGTCACCACGGACGAGGACTCGCCGGGCAGATTGACCAAAATGGCGGTGGTTGAGCCACCGTACTGAGCACCGTAATAAATACCCGCCAACATGATCAGCGCGGCCACCGGAGGCAACGCGTAGGTTGCGGGCAGCAGCATCGCGATGGTCGCCACCGGGCCAATGCCTGGAAGCACGCCAATCAGCGTGCCCAACAGGCAACCGACAAAACAGTAAATCAGGTTCTGGAAAGTAAACGCGACGCCAAAACCAAGCGCCAGATTGTCAAATAGATCCATGGTCAGTGCTCCTGCTCAACCTGTGATGAAACTCGGCCACACAGGGAACTGCAGCTTGAGCGCCCAGACGAATGCCACATAACTACCTGCCGCAAGTACGGTGGCAAGGACGAACACGGACTTTGCGTGAAACTCCTGGCCCGCCAGACTTGAAATGAAAGTCAGTGCATAGATGCCAACGATGAGGCCCATTGCAGGAACACCCAAGCTTGGTAAGCCGCCCAGCAAAATGCCGAACGAAAAGTTAGCGGCCAGAATGAAAAACAGAGGCTTCCAGGCCCACTTGCCAATCTTGTCGCCGTCCTGGGTTTCCACCGTAGTGGCTTTGAAGGTGATCAGGCCGCCGATAAAGGCCAGCAAGATACCCAGCATCAGGGGAAAGTACCCAGGGCCCATGCGGGCGCCAGTGCCTACGTTGTACGTGGTGGCGCCCCACGCAAACGCAGTGCCGACACCCATGAACATGAGGCCGGCAAAAAAGTCTTTTTGACTCTTGATTTTCACGAATTGTCTCCTTTGGGGGAAATCTCAACTGCGCGATTGTGCGGGCAAGCACCGTCTTTGCGGATGTGGATTCCACCTACATCCGGTAACGATCTACCGAGGGTGTGCATGCTGTCAGACCAGCACAGTCGCGCTGGTGACTGCCTCGAACGACTGCCGCTGCCGGACGGCTACGAATGTTCCATGGGCGGTGTGGCAGCCACCACCTCTTCGAGCGTGGTAAGCCCTTCTGCCACCCTGAGGGCACCCGCCAGGCGTAAAGGCCGCATGCCATCTGCCACGGCCTGGCGGCGGAGAACATCGATGGAAGGGGCCTGGGTGATCTTGTCCTTGAGCGCCTCGCTCACGGTGAGCAGTTCGTACAGCCCCATGCGCCCCCTGAATCCGCTCATGCGGCAGTCGACGCAGCCCACGGGTTTGTAGGGCTGGTACGCGCCGT
This sequence comes from Acidovorax sp., assembly GCF_046314175.1. Lineage (GTDB taxonomy): Bacteria > Pseudomonadota > Gammaproteobacteria > Burkholderiales > Burkholderiaceae_C > Acidovorax. Next base: position 17,097 of record NZ_JBKBXG010000054.1, read on the forward strand.
TGATCTTCCAGGGCTTGACCACCTCGGTCAGCGTCTCGCGGGCCGCCGCCTCGTCCTTCTGTTTGCACTGCTTGCAAAGCGTGCGCACCAGCCGCTGGGCCAGCACACCCAGCAGGGTGGCATTGATGAGATACGAGGGCACGCCCAGTTCCATCATGCGGGTGATGGCAGACGGCGCATCATTGGTATGCAGGGTAGAGAACACAAGGTGCCCCGTGAGCGCCGCCTGGATGGCCATCTCGGCGGTTTCCAGGTCACGGATTTCTCCGACCATGATGATGTCGGGGTCCTGCCGCATGAGCGCACGCAGCCCTTCGGCAAAGTTGAAGTCAAGCTGGGGCTGCACCTGCGTCTGGTTGAAGCTGGGCTCGATCATTTCGATGGGGTCTTCGACCGTGCTGACATTGACTTCTTCGGTCGCCACCCGTTTGAGGGTGGAATACAGCGTGGTGGTTTTGCCCGAACCCGTGGGCCCTGTTACCAGGATGATGCCGTGGGGGCGCTTGACCAGCGCCTCCCACCGCTGTGCGTCGTGCTGCGCAAAGCCCAATGCGTCCAGGTCCTTGACGGCATTGTCGGGGTCAAAAATCCGCATCACCATCTTTTCACCAAACGCAGTGGGCAAGGTCGACAGACGCATTTCCACTTCGTCGCCACGCTGATTGCGGGTCTTGATGCGACCATCCTGAGGACGGCGCTTTTCAACCACGTCAATGCGCCCCAGCAGCTTGATGCGGGACACCATGGCGTTGTGCACGCCCATGGGCATCTGGTAAACGGGGTGCAGCACCCCGTCGATCCGGAACCGGATGACGCCCTGATCGCGCCGTGGCTCCAGGTGAATATCACTAGCGCGCTGGTCAAACGCATATTGCCAGAGCCAGTCCACCACCTTGACCACGCCTTGGTCATTGGCATCGAGCTGCTTGTTGCTTTTGCCGAGTTCGACCAGTTGCTCAAAGCTGCTGCCGCCCGACGCACCACCGGCTTTTTGCGCTGCGCGCACCGATTTGGCCAACGCAAAAAACTCTGCGGTGAACCGATGGATATCCACCGGGCTGGCCACCACGCGCCGCACCGTGCGGCGTGACTGGCGCTCCACCTCTGCCACCCAGTCGTCCATGAACGGCTCGGCCGTGGCCACGACCACCTCTTTGGTGGTCACCTGCACCGGCAGCACCTTGTGCCGCTCTGCATAGGTAGCGCTCATGGTGTCAGACACGCGACCCACGTCCACCTTCAGCGGGTCAATGCGCAAATACTGCAAGCCAGCGCGTTTGGCCAGGTATTCAGACAGCGCCTCAATATCCAGCGGCTTGCCATCGCTGGCGCGCGCCATGGCCACATTGGCAAGGCGCACCAGCGCGTGCTGTGCACTTTCGGCCTGCGAGCAGCGCGCAATGGTGCGCTGGGCTTCTTCACGCGAGATCACACCGTCATCGCTGAGCCAGCCCACCATGCGTCGCCAGTCCACCAGGCCTACGTACGGAACGGCGGCAGAAGGTTCTGCTGACACTGAATTTGCTTTCATCACAGTCCTTTTGTAGGCGCGGCGTGCCCCTCAGGGCACCACACGCTCAGGCGGCCACGGGCTTGAACACCCGCATCCATTTGCTGGTGGGCAGGCCCCAGCGGGTCTGAATGGCTTCGGCACGAGCAGCCAGCTCGGTGCGTTTGGGACGTGTGGGGGTACGCTGGGCCAACACTACCGTGTTGCCTTCACGCGTGGGTTTGAAGGCCCACAACGCATCTTCACCAAACGCCTGAGCCATGCTGCTCAGGCTGCGATCAAAACTGGATGCGCGGCCAAACAGGTTCACCGTCATGCTGCCGGTATCGGTCAGCAAGGCCCGGCAGTCCGCATAGAAGTCTGGGCTGTCCAGCACCGGTGCGGCCGCTTCATGGTCATACAGGTCCACGGCCAACGCATCGACCGTTCCCAGCCACATGGGGTTCTTTATTTCCTGCGCCGCGTCGGCCACCACCACGCGCAGTTTGGGCCCGTCGGGCGGGAGTTTGAACCACTGGCGGCACACAGCCAGCACCTGGGGGTTGAGCTCAATGGTGGTTGTGCACACGCGCAGCTTCTTGTGGCAGAACTTCGTGATCGCACCCGCACCCAGGCCCAGTTGCATGGCGTGGCCCTTGGAGACGAGCGCCGGGTCTGCAAAGAGCAACCAGGCCATCATCCGCTGAACGTATTCGAGCTCAATCTCAAAAGGCTGGTCCACCCGCATCGAGCCTTGTATCCACGGCGTTCCCAGGTGCAGGTGGCGCACTTCGCCGTCGTCCGACACACTGACTTCAGGCAGTTCTTGCAGTTTTTCTTTTTTGCGGGTCATTCACAACAATCCGTGCCGGGCCATCACATCGGACCAGGCAGCCAATTTACGTTCAAAACTCCAGGAGGCGTTTGCCGGGCTGGTAGATGGCAGCTTAATGGATTCGATGGACGCACCGCCCGCTGCCCCATCCAGTGCCTGCAGGCTGCGCAGCACCTGCGGCGCATGTTTGTAGCTTTCGGCGCCATTGTGTGCGATGGCCGTCAACCGGGGGCAATGGGCACGCAACAAGGCGAAGTCGTTGACCACGGCATCCCGAATGGAGGTGTCCAGACTGCCTTCACGCACACAACTGGCGTACACATCCCACACCCCCAGGCGGCGGCCCAGCAGCCACTGGCACCGGTCGGCATAGCGGTTGGGGCCTGCGGGCAACGGGTGCTGCGGCCACAGCGCCTGCAAGATGCGCCAGAAGTGGTTTTGCGGATGCCCGTAGTACTGCTGCGCGCGAAGCGAGGCCACACCCGGAAAACTGCCCAGCAACAGCACCGCCATATCGCTGGACACCACAGGGGGCAGCCCCATCAGGCGCTCGGCACGCGGAGTCTCTGGTGTCATGGTTGCGACTCCTCGTTCGGGGCAAGTGCGGCGTCGTCGTCGACAACGCCACTGCCTTGCGCCCTGCGCGTACGTGCCTTCACCGCCTGCTGGGCAGCGTGCCGCAGTGCGCTCAGGCGACGCAGGGTGTCCTCCATGGCTACAAGGCGCAACTGCCCTTGCGCGCCAGCTGCAAGCAGCGCTGCCTTGAGATCCTGGTACGCCAGCTCCATGGCTTGCGCGTGGGCCGAGAGCAGTGCGGGGCTCGGGGTGTTGTCCAGCGGGTCGCACAGGGCCAGCAATGCATCCGTCTGCTGCACAAACGCGGCATGCAGTGCGACGCTGCGGGTGTCCGCCAGGGCCACCAAGGCCACCAGTGGCGCAGCATCGATGGCCCTCTGTGCCATGGTCTGGTGGTAACGCTGCACGCGCAACACCAGCGCCAGGCGTTCGCTGGTGCGCTGGGACATGGCGGTGCGGTTCATGCGCTCCACGAAGGACTCTGCGGCAGCATCGAGCTGATTCACGATGTAGTGGTCGCGCGCCAAAGCCTCCACCGGTGCGCCATGCAATACAGCGCGCGCCAGGCGCACACCGACATGCCCCATGCGCGCCACCTCCAGATCCAGCGCATCCAGCGCCAGCGACGGCACCGCCAGCACGTTGTCGTCCAGGTGCTGCGGCTGCGCCTCGTCTTCTTCGCGCGCACGAAACCGTTGCTGCAGCCAGAGGGCCAGGTGCGACGCAATGGGCCACATCAGCAGCACTCCCATCACGTTGAAGATAGTGTGAAACAGGGCCAGCTTGGCGGCAGGGTCGGCGGGCAGGTCCAACACCTCGCGCGCCGTGGCGATGGCGGGCACCAGCCACGGAAGCAGCAGCAAAGCCACCGCGCCGGTGATGCCGTTGAACAGCACATGCGCGGCAGCCGCGCGGCGTGCGTTGGCGGTAGCGCCCAGCGTCGCCAGCACGGCAGTCACTGTGGTGCCCACATTCGAGCCAATCACCACCGCTGCGGCGCCCTGCGGGGTGAGCAATCCTTCCTGTGCTGCCGTCAAAGCAATTGCCATGGAGGCACTGGACGATTGCATCAGCACCGTCATCAACGCGCCAACGCCCACCTGCGCAGCAACGGCCAACACGCCCTCGCCCTGCGGCAGGGTGACCTCGCCCGCAAGACCGGTAAACGACTGCTGCAACATCGCGATGCCCATGAACAGCAGCCCAAACCCGGCCAACGCAGAGCCCAGCGCACCGCGCCGATGCCCCTGCCCCGTGAGCTGCATCACCACACCCAGCCCCAGCAGCGGCAGGGCCAGCGCTTCAATCTTGAATTTGAGCCCCACCAGCGCCACGATCCACCCCGTCATGGTGGTGCCGACATTGGCGCCAAACAGCACCCACAAAGCGGGCCCCAATGGCAGCAGACCCGCGTTGACAAACCCGATAGTGGCCACCGTGACTGCGCTGGAGGACTGCACCAGCGACGTGACCAGCACGCCCGAACCCAGGGCATGCAAACGGGTGCGTGTCGCTGCGGCCAGAATGCGCTCCAGCGCCGGGCCTGCTGCCAAGCGCAGGCCGTCGGTCATCATCGTCATGCCCAGCAGAAACAGTCCCAACCCTCCCACCACACTGGCGAGAATTCCCCACATACTCATGTCCAACCCCACAAAGCCATGGCCGTGATTGTGACAATGCACACAGCGTTGAGCCACAAACCGCAACGCATCATGGTGCCCTGGGGAACAAGGCCCGTCGAAAACACAATGGCATTGGGCGGAGTGGCCACAGGCAGCATGAACGCACAAGACGCCGCCACGGCAATCGCAGTGCCAATGGCAACTGGAGGCAGCCCCATGGCAACGGCAACCGGCAGGAAAACCGGCAGCAACAATGCCGCGCTGGCGGTGTTGCTCACGATCTCGGTCAGCAACACCACAAACACAACCACGCCGAGCACCAGTACCGCCACCGAAGCCTGATCAAAGCCCGCCAAAAGGACCGCAGCCAGGTAGGCACTGGTGCCGGTGGCGGCCATGACCTCGCTGAGCGCAAGCCCGCCTCCAAACAGCAAAAGCACGCCCCACTGGGTATGCCGCTCGATCTCCTTCCAGCCCAGAACCCCGGTCAATGCCAGCGCCACGATGGCCAGGAGCGCCACCACCGTGTCCATGTCCGATGCGACACCCAAGGAGGCCGCGAGCGGCACCCCACCCACCCAGCCCACCGCCGTCAAGCCAAAAATGGTCACGGCGAGGCGGCGCTCCGGCGTCCACTCCATCGGCTCCGCCACGACTGCAACGCGACCACTCAACGCAGGCCGCAGGACCGCATACAACACCAGGACCATGAGCGGCCACAGCAACAGCGCCATGGGCAACGCCAAGCGCATCCACTGTGCAAAACCAATGCCCAGCTGGGCAGCCACGATGGCGTTGGGCGGACTGCCCACAAGGGTCGCTATGCCTCCAATGCTGGCGCTGTAGGCCAACACCAGCAGAACAAACGCCTGCTCACGGGGTCCGGCAGCGTGCGCCGGATCTTCGCCGTCGCGGTGCAACAGCCCCAACGCCAGGGGCACCATCATGGCTGCAGTGGCCGTGTTGCTCATCCACATCGACATCACGGCGCAAAGCCCCCCGAGCAACAGCACTGCCCTCAACCGGTGGCCCCGGGCCAGCCGCAGCACCCCATGCGCCAGGGCCCTGTCGATGCCGTGGCGGGACAACGCTGCGCCCAGCGCAAAACCGCCCAAAAACAGAAAAATCACCGGGTGCGCAAACGGCGCCAGCGCCTGCCGCACAGGCATCAACCCCGTCAGCACCACCAGCAGCGGCACCGCCAACGCTGTCACCGCCAGGGGCAGCGCCTGTGTCACCCACAACCCACCAATCAATACGAATAGCGCAAGGCCCAGGCGCAGCTGCCCTTCTGGCGGAGCCCACCACGCCACCGCAGCCGCCAGTGCGACACATGCGGCCACCCGCGCCGCGGCGTTCATGGCATATGCGCTGTATGCGCGGCCTGCGTGGTGACGAGAACATCCTGCATGGATTCACCAAGAATGTGGCGCGTCACGCTGCCAAGCAGCAAGTCCTGCGCGGCGTTCAGACCATGTTTTCCGATCACGATGAGATCGCAGTCCAGCTCCTGCGCAGCCCGCACGGTCGCCAAGCCTGCGTCCCCACGCACGAGGCTGGGGGTCCACGCCGAGGCACTGAGGCCCGCTAGCGCGGCAAGGCGATGCAAGTGGCGATGGGCATCGGCCTCGGCAGCCTGTTCGTAGGCCTGTACCGTTGCATCATACACTCCGGCAAACCACAGCTTCTCCTCGAACGGAACGCTCCACACGTGATGCAGCACGCAATGGGCCTGCGGCGCAATGCGCTGCGCCCAGGCCAGGCACCCGGGGCTCCAGCTCGAAAAATCCACCGCCACCAGCACGCGTGCATATTCCCCCGCTACAGCCTGCCGGGCCACCAGAACCGGACGATGTCCCCGGCGCAGAAGACGGTCCGCGGTAGAGCCCAGCATCACGTGGCGCAGCACCTTGGCCCGTCCTGCGCCGACCACCAGCAACTCGGCCCCCACCCGGTGCGCTGCGGCAATCACCTGGTCGGGCACAGCCCCCGCCAACACCATGGCGTTGGCGCGCACGCCAGCGGCATGCAGCACAGGCGCCAATATCTTGTTCAGATCATCCCGCGCGCTGGCAACCAGCGCCTGCTCGGCCGATGACTCAGCGCCCAGCCACTGCCGCAAGGCGTCCATGGCCGAACCACCCACCACATGCAGCGCATGCAGCTCCGCACCATGCTGCCGGGCCAGCCGTGTTGCGCGTTCAAGGGCATGACCGGAATCTGATTCGAGGTCGGTCGCGCAGAGCAACGAGCGCAGGGGTACGAGCGAAAAGCGTGGTGCAGTCATGAAGTTTCCCGGTCAGCCAGCCGTGCAGAGAGTTCGCGCGCAGCGTGATCTGCCGCATCGTCCAGCGGGTTGAGCACCATGGCCACGCCGGCCGCCTTAAGCAGGCGGCCGTGCGCGGCATCAAGCACCACAGCAGCCACGCTACCCCGGTAGCCTGCTGCATGCAGTGCACTCAGCAATGCGCGGTTGGACTCCCACTGTGGCAGGCTACTGACTACCCAGCGAACCTCGGCCAGCGGCAGCGTTTCCATAAAGTCCGGGTCCTCGCCGTCGCCAAAACGTACGGCCAAGCCTTTCTTGCGCAAAGCACGCACAGCTTCGGGGTCAAAGTCCACGCCCAGCGCGGGGGCACCCGCCTCGCCCAGACCGGACAGCAGTCGTGCGCCGTATCTCCCCAGCCCCACAACCACCACCTGCACATCGGCACCGCTGCGCGGTTGGCGCTCCACTGCCAGCTCCCGAAACGGGCGTTTTCGTTCAAACACCGACAGCCAGGGCACCAACCGCTCATACAAGGGCTGCGAATAAAGGATCATGTAGGTGGACAGCGTGATGGTGACCACCCCAACGAGTGTGGTCAGGCTCAGTGCGCTGACGCCCACATGCCCCAGCGTAATCCCCATCGCCACAAACACGATGGAAAACTCGCTGATCTGCGCCACCGTGAGCCCGGCCATGAACCCAGTGCGCTTGCGATACCCCATGAAACCCATGATCGCCATCACGATCAGCGGGTTGCCAATCAGCACAAAAGCCGACAAAACCGCCGCTGGCACCACCTCGGCGCCCAGGCTCGAAAAATCCAGCTTGGAGCCCAGGTCGATAAAAAAGAACAGCAACAGAAAATCGCGCAGCCCGGTCAGGCGGGCGCTCAGCGCTTCACGGTACGGCGTGGACGCCAGCGAAAAGCCCGCCAGAAAAGCGCCTGCCTCTTTGCTGAACCCCACGGACTCGCCCAGCGCCGCAAGGGCGATGCCCCAGGCCACACCAAAGAGCAGCAGCAGTTCTTGCGAGCGAGCCATCAGCGCAATGGCCCGCGGCAGCACCCAACGCATCAGCACGAACATCAGCGCACCCACCGCCACCAGCCGCCCCAGCAGTGACACCAGCACGGTTGCGTGATCGGCGGAACCATCAGCACCATCGACGGCGCGCAGAGTGCTCACTGTCATCATTGCCAACACCACCGCCAAGTCCTGCACGATGAGGAACCCCACCGCAATGCGCCCGTGCAGCGAATCCAGCTCACGTTTGTCAGACAGCAACTTCACGATGATGATGGTGCTGGAGAACGTCAATGCCACCGCTACATACAACGCCTCGACCCACCCCTTGCCCAAAAGCAGCACCAGGACAAAGCCAAACGCGATGGTGAACGCAAGCTGACCCAACCCGGTGGCCAGCGCCACCGGCCCGATGTGGCGGACATGCTGCAGATCAAGCTTGAGCCCCACCACAAACAGCAGTACCGCCACACCAATCTGGGCCAGCAGATCCACCTGGTCATGCGCCTGCACCAGGCCGAAAGCCGCAGGCCCCGCAGCCACACCCACCACGATGTAGGCAATCAGCACCGGCTGGCGCAGGCGCACAAACAAGGCTCCCACCAGGGCGCAAACCAGCAGTAGTGCAGCGAACTCGGCGAACGGCTCTTTGAGCAGCAAGGGCAGGCACAACCACTCTTCACACGAAACCGTGGAGGCGGAGGCAGATGTAGGGGTATCGATGCTCATTTCTCCCTTTGACGACGTATGGATGAGATTCACGTAGGTCGGAAGGTGGGCTGGGCAGCAGACCAACAGGGCGACCCACTCACTGCAAATGTGTCAGGCCTGGACAGTTATGGAAAGGGCTGCGAACCCGGGTCTTGATATGCATCAAGCCTGAGCGCCTCATGGGCCGTAGGATGAAACGTCTTTCACCGCACGCCCAACGCATCCGCCCCTTCATGAGCAGCATCCTTGGCATCCTTGTCTCTCTCGGCCTGCTGATCGCACTGGCCTACCGCGGGGTGAGCGTGTTGCTGCTGGCTCCGCTGATGGCGCTGGTTCCCACCTTGTTCAGCGCCGACGCACCCCTCATGGCCAGTTACACCCAGGTGTTCATGCCCGCGCTGGGCGGTTTCGTGGTGGCATTCTTCCCGCTGTTTCTGCTGGGTGCCGTGTTTGGCAAGCTGATGGAAGCCTCTGGGTCGGCCAGCGCCATCGCCCAGGGCATTGTGGGCGTGCTCGGCACCCAACGGGCTTTGGTGGCCATTGTGGCGGCTTGCGCGGTGCTGACATATGGCGGGGTGTCGCTGTTTGTGGTGGCGTTTGCGGTGTATCCCATCGCAGCGGCCTTGTTCCGGCAGGCCAACCTCCCACGGCGCCTGATGCCCGCCACCATTGCGCTGGGGGCTTTCACGTTCACCATGACGGCCTTGCCGGGTACGCCAGCCATTCAAAACGCGATTCCCATGCCGTTCTTTGGCACCACCCCATTTGCTGCACCCGGCTTGGGCCTTATTGCGGGCGCGGTGATGGCGGGCCTGGGCAGCTGGTGGCTGCTGGCGCGCGCCGCGTCAGCCAAGGCACGGGGCGAAGGCTACGACGCAGGTGATGCCGATGACACACCTGCCACCAACATGCGGCCTACCGAACACGATGCGCCTGGCGCTCTGCCCGCAGCAACCGGACTTGGTACCCCGCCGTTTGCACGGGCCATGGCGCCCATCGTGCTGGTGATCGTCCTCAACTACGCGCTGTCGACCTGGCTGTTTCCGGCGATGGATACGCACTACCTGGCGCAAGACAAGTTTGGCAGCACCAACATCCAGGCGGTGCGCGGGCTGTGGGCCGTCAGCGTGGCGCTGTTTGCGGCCATTCTGCTGCTGGTGGCGCTGGAGCGGCCGCGGCTGCCCCGGTTCAAAGACACACTCGGCGACGGCGCCAGCGCAGCGGTGCTGCCGCTGATGAACACCGCCTCGCAGGTGGGATATGGCGCTGTCATCGCATCGCTGGCCGGGTTTGCGCTGATCCGGGACACCGTGCTGGGCATCGCGCCCGGTAATCCGCTGATTTCACTGTCCATCGCGGTCAATGTGCTGGCAGGCATTACGGGGTCTGCCTCGGGCGGTATGAGCATTGCACTGCAAACGCTGGGCGCCACCTGGCTGGCCATGGGCAACGCTGCAGGAATCTCGCCCGATCTACTGCACCGGGTCACCGCCATCGCCACGGGCGGGCTTGACGCACTGCCCCACAACGGCGCAGTGATCACATTGCTGTCGATCTGCAAGCTCAGCCACCGCCAGTCCTATCTCGATATTTTTGTGGTGGCTGTGGCCATACCGCTGCTGGCGTTGGCGGCCGTGGTGGCGCTGGGCACGGCGCTGGGGTCGTTCTGACAACCCCGTGTTATGGGCTGTCTGCGCCAAGCCCAACGCGTGTGCGCCGTTTGCGGCGGGACCATTTCACCCTCACAAACCAGATCCACGTCACCAGCAGGTAAGTGAGCAAGCCCACAGCGGTCGCCACCAGTGCGAGCCCCAGCATCAGGGGTTTTCCCACACTGCGCAGACGCTGCACCAGTGTCTCCCACCACCCACGCTCGGGCGATTCTTCCAGCTTGACTTCGGCCAGCCGGGGCTCTTCGCCGGGGCGTACGGGCTCGCCCAAAATGGCGCTGCCCAGCCGCCACGCGGCGTAGTAGACGGGGCCAAAGGTGACGGGATTCGTCACCAGCGTGCTGGCCACCGCCGCAGGTACGTTGGCACGCAGCACCACGGCAGCACCGGCAGCGAAAGGGATCTGAGCTATGGGGATGAGCAAACCGAAAAATACGCCCAGCGCCATGCCCATTGCAATGCCACGGCGGCTCATGTGCCACAGACGGGGGTGGTGCAAAGCGGGGCCCAGCCAGCGCAGCCAGCGGTTGCCGCGCAGTGCTTCAGGGGTGGGCATCAAGCGAAGCAGGCGTTGTTTCATGCGGTCTTCACAGGTCTATCAGGGGCCATCCACGGGTGCGCCGTTTTGCAACGCATACCGTTCAAATGTTACCGGCCCCATATTGCCCCTTCCACGCCCTTGCCAATGGCTTGCCGTGCACCCGCAAACGCACGAAGGCAACCAGCCCCCGGCAAATCACAACCCCAACGCCGCCAGCCTGGGCAAGGCCGACACCGCATTGCGGGTGGTGGCCTGGGCCAACTGCTCTAGCGGCTCGCCGCGCAGCTGAGCCACCTGCTGCGCAATGCGCGGCAACTCTCCGGGCGTATTGCGCCCCTGCAGATGACCTGCAGAGCGATCTGCAGCGGTGACATACAACCAATGCGGGGGGATATCCGGCGCATCGGTTTCCAGCACCAGGGCGTCGGCGGGCAGTTCGGCCGCCAGGCGGCGCAACTGCAGAGCGCGGTCGTACGTCACGGCACCACCGAAGCCGAGCTTGAAGCCCATGGCCACAAAGGCGTGTGCCTGCTGCAGGCTGCCGTTGAACGCATGGGCGATACCACCTTGCACTGGTAAATCACGCAGCCCCTTGAGCAACTTGTCTGCAGAGCGGCGCACATGCAGGATCACGGGCAGGTCAAACCGGCGGGCCAGCTGCAACTGGGCACGGTAAAAGCGCTCCTGGCGCGCGGGGTCCAGGCCCGGCACAAAGTAGTCGAGTCCGATCTCGCCAATGGCCACGAGACGCGGGTCGGCACTGTGCTGCTCCAACATTTCTGCAAGCGAAGCAACATCCCCATCATCGGCGCGACCGGTGTACAGCGGATGGATACCCAGCGCATAACTGTCCCCATACTGGTGCGCCAATGCGCGCACCGTGTTCCAGTTGCTGCGCTCCACCGCAGGAATTACACAATGGCCTACGCCTTGGCCCGTGGCGGCATGGCGCACGGCATCGCGGTCGGCATCGAACTCGGGCGCATCCAGGTGGCAGTGGGTGTCAATCCATACAGTCATGCAGGGATGATGCCCGATGAAACCCCGCAAGTGCATTTGGCAACGATCCGTGCTACCGTGAAAACCGTGCGCCCGTTTGCGGCGCAAGTAAAGGTGACAGGATGCCCCGGCCCGCCCTCTACAGCAGTTCCCGCAATGCGCGCCGCCCCGCCCCCGAGACGGTCGAACCGGTGGCTGCGCCAGCCACAGAGTCGGCGGCTTACGCAACGCCGCCAGATGCCCCCGCAAAACAGGTAGGCGCCAACATCTCGCGGCGCCACCTGCGCACGCTGTGGGTCGTGGTGGCGCTACTGACCGCCCTGCTCATCGCCAGCCTGTGGCAACACCAGCGCCCCGCCGCTCGCAAGATCACCCAGGAAGACATTGACGCGGCTGTGCTGCGCACGCTGGAGAGCACCACCCTGCCCTCGGCCGCAGCGCGGGCGGTGGATGCGATTGCACCGTCGGTGGTGCGCGTGGTGGGCTATAGCCGCGGCAAAAACGGCAAAGAAGAAGTGGAGCGCGGCGTAGGCACCGGTGTGGTCATCGTCGACAAAGGAATCATCCTGACCAACCTGCATGTGGTGCTGGGCTCGGACCGCATCGCGATCACCTTCCACGACGGGCTGGAGACCACCGCCAGCATCACCGGCGCGCAGCCCGAGAACGACCTGGCAGTGCTGCAGGCCCACAAGGTGCCCGACGATCTGGCGGCAGCGCCCATGCGGTCCACCCAGGACCTGCGCGCGGGCGATCAGGTGGTGGCCGTGGGCTTTCCCTTCGGCATCGGGCCCTCGGCTTCGGCGGGCGTGGTGTCCGGGCTCAAGCGCGAGTTCACGTCGCCAGAAGGCAAACGCCAGCTCAGCAATCTCATCCAGTTCGACGCTGCCGCCAACCCGGGCAACTCCGGAGGGCCGCTGGTCACCATGGATGGCGAGGTTGTCGGCATCGTCACTGCCATCCTCAACCCGACACCGGCCCGCACATTCATCGGCATTGGTTTTGCCGTGCCGATCGAGAACGCCGCCTCGGCGGTAGGCATGCCACCGTTTTAGTATGAAGCACCCCCTGAGTCGCTTCGCGCCTTCCCCCTCTCCTTCGGGAGGGGGACGCACCCGGTGGCCTGGCAAAGCCAGTTCCACGGGTGCACTGGCTTGGTTCGCGCCAGTCTCGACGGCTGGAAACGGTCCGCAACATCGTTGATCACTGACAAGGAAAGAAACCATGGAAGCCACACCCAACACCGCCACGCTGATGGAACAGGTGCTGTACGAAGTCAAACGCGTGGTGGTCGGCCAGGACCGCTTTCTGGAGCGCGTCATGGTCGCCATCCTGGCGCAGGGACATCTGCTGGTGGAGGGCGTTCCGGGCCTGGCCAAGACGCTGACGGTGAAGACGCTGGCCAGCACCATCCAGGGCAGCTTCAAACGCATCCAGTTCACGCCCGACCTCGTGCCCGCCGACTTGGTGGGCACCCGCATGTACAACCAGAAGACGGGTGAGTTCAGCACCACGCTGGGCCCCGTGTTCACCCACCTGCTGCTGGCCGATGAAATCAACCGCGCCCCGGCCAAAGTGCAGAGCGCGCTGCTCGAAGTGATGCAGGAGCGCCAGGTGACGATTGCGGGCGAAACGCACAAGGTGCCCTCTCCCTTCCTGGTGATGGCCACGCAGAACCCCATCGAGACCGAAGGCACGTATGCCCTGCCCGAGGCCCAGGTGGACCGCTTCATGATGAAGGTGCTGCTGGGCTACCCCACCGAAGAGGAAGAATTTGTGATCGCCCAGCGCGCGCTCGATCTGCCTGTGCAGGTGCTGCCCGTGGCCACCACCGCCCAACTGGCCGCGCTGCAGGCCGAATGCCGCACCGTGTATGTCGACCCGTCGATGCTGCAGTACGCCGTCAAGCTGGTGGCCACCACCCGCGTGCCTGCCAAACACGGGCTGAAGGAACTGGCGGGCTATATCAGCTGCGGCGCCAGCCCCCGCGCCACCATTGCCCTGGCCGAAGGCGCCCAGGCACTGGCCATGCTGCGCGGGCGCAACTATGTGCTGCCCGAAGACATGACCGACCTGGCAGCCGACGTGCTACGCCACCGCGTGGCTCTGTCATACGAGGCGCTGTCTGAAGGGCTGGATGCCGATGCGCTGATCGCCCGCATCATGGCCAAGATACCCGCGCCTGCCCGGCCGCTGCACCACGAGCAGAAAGCCGCCTGAAGGCGACTTGCGTTTTTCACCATGAGCACCACACCCGCCCCCGCACCCCGCACGCTGCCCACCCTGCCCGGGCAGGCAGACCGCCTGCTGCGCGAGCTGGAATGGAAGGTGATCCGCCGCCTGGACGGCCTGCTGCATGGCGACTACCGCACGCTGATGCGCGGCACAGGGCTGGACCTGGCCGACCTGCGCGAATACCAGCCCCATGACGATGTGCGCCACATCGACTGGAACGTGACCGCGCGCCTGAACATCCCCCATGTGCGGGTGTTCACCGAAGACCGCGAGATGTCGGCCTGGTTTCTGCTCGACCTGAGCCCGTCCATCAACTTCGGCCCGCAAGGCAATGCCAAGCGGGACATCCTGACCGGCTTTGTAGCGGTGTTGGCACGCCTGTTGACGCGCCACGGCAACCGCGTGGGCGCCATGCTCTACGGTGCAGGAGACACCGCTGCCCGCGCGGTGGACACCGTTTTGCCCCCCCGCAGCAGCCGCGCGCATGTGCTGCATTTGGTACACCAGTTGTTGACGCCGCCAGCAATGGCGGCGGGCCCGTCAAAACAAAAAGGCGGCGCTACCGAACTGCATCGCTTGTTGCAAACAGGCCTGGCCAGCGTGCGCCGCCGGTCAACGGTGTTTGTGGTGTCTGACTTCATCAGCGCACCCGGCTGGGAAAAGCCCTTGGCCCAGCTCGCCCAGCGCCACGACGTGGTGGCCGTGCGCCTGCTCGACCCGCTGGAGCTGGAACTGCCCGACGTGGGCCTGGTCACGCTGCGCGACGCCGAAAGCGGCGAACAACTGCAGGTGGACACACATGATGCGGGGTTTCGGCACCGCTTCGCCCGCCTGGCCGCCCAGCGCGAGGCCGTGCTGCGCGAAGGGCTGACCAAAGCAGGCGCCGACACGCTGGAGCTGTGCACCGATGACGACTTGGTGGACGCGCTACTGCGCTTCATGGACATGCGCCAGCGCCGCGTGCGCCGCCCTCTGGCAACGTCCCTGGCGTGGACAGCCGAACCCGTGGCTGCGTAAGTCAGTCAAGTCGCCCCACGCAACCCACCACCGAACCCACGCCCCAAGGACACGCCACCATGGTTTTTCTCTGGCCCACCCTGCTCTGGCTGCTGCTGGTAGTCCCCGTGCTGGTGCTGTTGTACTGGTGGCTGCTGCACCGGCGCAAGAAAACGGCGCTCAGCTATTCCAGCCTGTCTCTGGTGCGCGAGGCCATGGGGCCCGGCCAGCACCTGCGCCGCCACATCCCGCCCGCGCTGTTTCTGCTGGCACTGATCGCCCTGCTGCTGGCCGCTGCGCGCCCATTGGCCGTCATCACCTTGCCCTCGCAGGACCAGACCATCATGCTGGCCATGGACGTGTCGGGCAGCATGCGCGCGACCGATGTGGAGCCCGACCGCCTGACCGCCGCGCAAAACGCCGCCAAGGCCTTTATTACCGAGCTGCCCCGCCACGTGCGCGTGGGCGTCGTGGCGTTTGCGGGCAGTGCGCAACTGGCCCAGCTGCCCACGCAAAGCCGTGAAGACCTGGTCAAGGCCATCGACAGCTTTCAGCTGCAGCGCGGCACCGCCACGGGCAACGGCATCATGCTGTCGCTGGCGACCATCTTCCCGGACGCGGGCATCGACATATCCGCCCTGGGCGGCCGCCAGGCCATGCGCCCTCGCCCCATCGACGAGATCGGCAAACAGGACCCTGCCAAGTCCTTCACCCCCGTGGCACCCGGATCCTTCAACTCTGCAGCCATCATCATGCTGACCGATGGCCAGCGCACCACCGGCGTAGACCCGCTGGAAGCCGCCAAATGGGCTGCCGACCGCGGCGTTCGCGTGTACACGGTAGGTGTGGGAACGGTGCAAGGCGAAACCATTGGCTTTGAAGGCTGGTCCATGCGCGTGCGCTTGGACGAAGAAACGCTCAAGGCCGTGGCCACGCGCACCAACGCCGAATACTTTCATGCGGCCACGGCGGCCGACTTGAAGAAGGTGTACGAAACGCTCAGCTCACGGCTGACAGTCGAGAAAAAGGAGACCGAGATCTCTGCGCTGCTGGCACTGGCAGGCGCGGCGCTGGCCTTGCTGGCGGCGGCGCTGTCGGTGTGGTGGTATGGGAGGGTGATGTAGCAATGTCATCAACACATGTTCCAACCAGGAGACATCCATGCGTTCTCTGATCCGGGCCTCGGCCCTTGTGCTGCTTTCGATGGCTGCGGGCGCCGCGCTGGCCCACAACTGCCCAATGAAATGAAGGCCATCGACGCCAAACTGGCCACCAACCCCACGCTGACGGCCGACAACGCCGCCAAGGTCAAACAGTTGCGCGCCGAGGGTGAGATGCACCACAAGGCGGGCAAACACGACGATTCGATGAAAGCGCTGACGGGCGCCAAGAAGATTCTCGGCATCTGACCCCCACGCGGTCCACGCAGCCCACACGGCCCGCGCGCCTTGGCATGGCGGCGGTGCCAGCGGGGCGTGACCTAGCTCAACCGCCCCAGCACCAGCCGTACCACCCGGTCGCAGCGTGCGGCCAGTGATTCATCGTGCGTGACCATCACAAACGCCGTGCCCTGGTCTCGCGCAAGCTGCAGCATCAAATCGAACACGCCGTCCGCCGTGGTGCGGTCGAGGTTGCCCGTGGGCTCGTCGGCCAGCACACAGGCGGGCCGCGTGACCAGCGCCCGCGCAATCGCCACGCGCTGGCGCTCGCCACCCGACAACTCGGCGGGGCGGTGCATCAGGCGCTCTTTCAAACCGACGGAGGTGAGCACCCGCTCAGCCTCAGCATGGCACTGCGCCAGCGGCAGGCGGCGGATGCGCAGCGGCATGGCGACGTTGTCGAGCGCGCTGAACTCGGGCAGCAGGTGGTGGAACTGGTAGATAAAACCCAGGTGCTGGTTGCGCAGCTGGCCTTGGCGTTCTGCCGACAGCGAAGACATCTCTTCGCCCTTCAACCGCACCGTGCCCGACGTGGGCGCATCCAGCCCGCCCAGCAGATGCAGCAGCGTGCTTTTGCCCGAACCCGACGCGCCGACGATGGCCAGCGTTTCGCCCGCATGGATCTGCAGGTCCACGCCCTGCAACACGGTCACGTCCAGCCGACCTTCGGAAAACCGCTTGGTCAAGCCACGGGCTTCGAGCACGACCTGGTTTTTTAAGCCATTTTGGCCTTCAGCGCTTGATGGTATTGCGCTAGTAGCTACATTATTCATAGCGAAGGGCCTCGGCGGGGTTCACACGGCTGGCGCGCCAGCTGGGGTACAGGGTGGCTACAAAAGCCAGCACCAGCGAGATGATGCCGATGGGCATGATGTCGCTGCTCTGGGGTTCACTGGGCATCTTGCTGATGAGGTAGATGTCCTTGGGCAAGAAGCTCGCGTTCAGCGCCTTCTCGATGGCGGGCACGATCACGTCGATGTTGAAGGCGATACCGAGACCCAGCAGCAGGCCCACGGCCGTGCCGATGATGCCCACCATGGCGCCCTGCACGACAAAGATGCCCATGATGCTTTTCGGGCTGGCGCCCAGCGTGCGCAGGATGGCGATGTCAGCGCGTTTGTCGGTCACCGTCATCACCAGGGTCGATACAAGGTTGAACGCTGCCACGGCCACGATGAGCGTGAGGATGATGAACATCATGCGTTTTTCCAACTGCACTGCCGCAAACCAGGTGCGGTTCTGCTGCGTCCAGTCGCGGATGAGCAATTGGCCGCTGAGCGAGCCTGCGAGTTGCTGCGCCACCTCGCGCGCCTGGTGCAGGTCTTTAAGCTTCAGCCGCACGCCCGTGGGTCCCTCCAGGCGGAAGATGCGCTGCGCATCCTCGTGGTGCAGCAGCACCAGGGCAGAGTCGTATTCGTAGTGGCCCGAATCAAACGTGCCCGCCACCGTCATCTGCTTGAGGCGTGGCACCACGCCCGCTGGGGTGACCTGGCCTCCGGGGGCGATCAACGTGACCACATCGCCAGCGCGCACGCCCAGAGCGCGGGCCAGCTCGCCACCCAGCACCACGCGAAACTCGCCGGGGACCAGCAGGTTCAACGTTTTCTCGTTGGTGGCGGCCAAATCAGTCACCGAGCCTTCCAGCGCCGGGTCAATGCCGCGCACCAGCGCGCCTTTCATGTCCTCGCCGCGCGCCAGCAGCGCCTGCGCAGCCACAAAGGGCGCAGCGCCCACGACATTGGGGTTCGCCTTGGCCTCGGCCAGCGTGAGCGCCGGGTCAGCCAACGCAGCGCCCTGGGGCGCAAAAATCTCGATGTGCGAGACCACGCTGAGCATGCGGTCGCGCACTTCTTTCTGAAAACCGTTCATCACCGACAACACGATGATCAGCGCCGCCACCCCGAGCGCAATGCCCAGCATGGACACGCCCGAGATGAACGAGATAAAGCCGTTGCGCCGGGTGGCGCGGCCCGCGCGTGTGTAGCGCCAGCCCAGGGCCAGTTCGTAGGGAATTTGCATGGATTTGGAAAGAAGGGCCCACACGGTGCGGGTGCATACCGCGGGCCGGGGCAGATTGTGGCATCCCGGACAATAGGCCCATGTCGGACACCAACCATTTGCTCATTCCCTACGCCGCCAGCGCAGCCACCGGATGCCAGCAAGCCCTGCAGGGCCTGGCCCTGCCCCACCTGGACCGGCTTCTGGCCCGGCTCAGCCCCCATCCCACCCACAGTGACAGCGGCGAGGAGACCAGCTTCTCCGCCCCCCACGAACGCGCCCTGGCGCGCGCGCTGGGACTGCCAGCGCAGGACGGGCGCATCCCCTGGGCCGCGTGGCACCGCCACCAGCAAGGCCAGTCACCCAACGGTGACGCCTGGGCGTTTGTCACGCCCTGCCAGTGGCAGGTCAGCACCGACCACGTCACGCTGCGCGGGCCCGAGCAATTGGCCCTGGACGAAGCGGCATCGCGCGCTTTGCTCGCCATCGTGTCCCCCTGGTTTGCCGAAGACGGCATCACCCTGCACTACGACCAGCCCACGCGCTGGCTGGCCAGCAGCCCGCTGTTTGCCGACCTGGCCACCGCCTCGCTGGAGCGCGTGCTGCAGCGCGACGTGCGCGCCTGGATGCCGGATGCAAAGGCGGCCCGGACCCTGCACCGCCTGCACAGCGAGATGCAGATGCTGCTCTACACCCACGCTTTCAACGACGAACGCTCGGAGCGCGGGTTGCCGGTGATCAACTCGTTCTGGGTGCATGGCACCGGCGTCCTTCCATCTCCCGCTCCGTCTCCTGCCAACACACCGACCATCCCCAACACCTTGCGCGACGCAGCACTGAACGAAGACTGGCGCGCCTGGGCCGCCGCCTGGACCGCGCTGGACGCTGGCCCCGTGGCCGACCTGCTGCGCCAGGCCGAAAGCGGCGCGGCGGTGCAGCTGACGCTGTGCGGCGAGCGCAACGCGCTGGCCTTCCACACCGAGCCCCGGACGCTGGCCCAGCGTTTGCAAAGCTTTTTCAGGCCCCAGCGCTTTACAGATCTGCGCGAGAAGCTATGAAAATAATAGCAAGAGACATTCCCCCCCGCGCCGCCTGGGCGCTAGAGCAGGCCGGCGTGCACCCGCTGCTGGCCCGCCTGTATGCCGCGCGCGGTGTGCGTGCCAAAGACGAGCTGGACGACGGCCTGGCCCGCCTGCTGCCGCCCAGCGGCGACAAAGGCCTCAAAGGCATCGACACCGCCGCGCGCCTGCTGGCCGACGCCATGGCGCAAAACAAGCGCCTCGTCATCGTGGCCGACTACGACTGCGACGGCGCCACCGCCTGCGCCGTCGGTGTGCGTGGCCTGCGTTTGCTGGGCGCGCAGAACGTGGACTATCTGGTGCCCGACCGCGTGACGGACGGCTACGGCCTCACCGCCCCCATCGCACGCCGCGTGGCCGAGCGCGGGGCCGATGTGCTGATCACCGTGGACAACGGCATCGCCAGCGTGGAGGGCGTGGCCGAAGCCAAGGCGCTGGGCCTCACGGTCGTCGTCACGGACC
>NZ_JBKBXG010000055.1:0-36849 GCF_046314175.1 Acidovorax sp.
GGCGCAAGAAAAAAGTCCGCAAGAGCCTGCGCTCTTACGGACTTGTTCGTGGTGCCCGGGGCCGGAATCGAACCGGCACGCCTTGCGGCGGGGGATTTTGAGTCCGGCGAGGTTTCTAGGATTCATGCGGGTTTGCGGGCGATATGTTCCGCATTTTTGCCCTCAAATTCTCCCTATGAGGCGCGACAAATGCGGAACACATTTAGACCACTGGTTTGAGCTTGCGAACGCCCCCGTAGTGCCGCTCCGTGAGGCGCTTGTCGCTGTGCTGCAGCAGCTCGGCGGCCTCGCTCAGGTTGTCTGATTTTTGCGCCGCGCGCTTGCGCATGTCGCGAAGGTACAGCGCCTTGATCGCCCGCACCAGTTCATCGTCATTTGCCAGACCAGCAACCACAACGGCCCGGGACCGTGCGCTGTCCCAGCGATAGCGAAGCATGCCCAGAGTGACTGGCTTCCCTTTTGGTGTGGACAGCAGCATCAGGTGATCGGCGCTGATTGACCGCCGACGTTGCAGCAGACCCGGCAGGACAGCCGACAAGGCCATGTCCCATTCGGCCTCCTTGCCTGTTTTGCTGGCCTCCAAGTGCAGAATTCCGTCGCGGGGCAGGACGATGCTGATGCAGTCGGTGAGGCGCATACCGGTCGCAGAGCCCAGCTGCATGCAGTCTTTGAGCACCTGGTCGCCTTGCTCGAAGATCGCCTCATACACCGGGTCTAGCACCTTCATCTTGCGCGGCTTCTCCTTGTTTTTCCACTTGCTGCGCTCCATTCCTGCGGCTGGCCAGGGCAGTGTGGTGTAACCCTCGCCCCGGGCCCAGTTCCAGATGACGGAGAGCAGGGCCATCTCTCGGTTGCCCTGCGTCTTGGCCGTGCGAGCTTTCAGGTATGCCTTGAGGGCAGGGAGGTCCACCTGGTCCCAGGTGGCGTCCTTGAAAACGGGGCGCAGAGTGCGCAGGTTCTTGCTGTAGCCGCGCCGGGTTTCTTTGCTGGTGTAGGCGGGGAGTGCTTCGGTCTCCCAGGCTGCGAAGGCTTCTTCGAGGGTGCCCTTGGTGCTGGCTGGACCGTTGTGCGCTATCTCAGTCCACTTCTGGATGGCTGTGTCATGGTCCGTGCCCAGCGGGATGTCGGGCTCGCCCTCGGGTCGCCGGTCGTAGAAGTAGTAGACGACGATCTTGCCGTTCTTGCGCTTGCGCTGGTGCGACCGGAGCCGAGGGTACAAGCCTGTCATTTGACTGCTGCAAGGTTGACGCCGCGTGATTGGACGAGCTGACGACCAGCCAACCATTCGCGCACGTGGAAACGACTCACCAGAATGCGTTGCTTGAGCAGCCGGTGGGGAATGCCGAGTTCCAGCAGTAGCTTGGATTGCTCGTCGGGGTTGGAGGCGCCCACCAGCTGTTTGACCTCGGCCGGAAGTAGCAGCTCTTGTGACAGTGGCTCAGCCATCGCTGCTTCCTTCTTCGCGGCCACTGGCATCACGCGCCTTCCCGACTGCCCGCTGCATTTCGATGATCGAAAGCAGCGAGGATCGCTCGCGTTCGAGCACCTGCACCTTCGCCCTTGTGGTGGCCAGCTCAGCGAATGGAATTGTATGCAGCCCATCCTTCGCAAGCACCACTGGATCAGTGCCGCCGTTTATCACTCTGGCGTGGTCCTGAAGAAGTGCGAAGGCGCGGTTCACCTCGGCTTCGGCTGCCTGGTCCGCTGGCGCTTGGGCCGCCTTCGTCACCCGGTAGAGCAGGTGGTGAGACAGGGCGGCGTGGTGTTCTAGCCATTTGGTGGTGTCCACTTCGATGATTTGGCGCGTGTCAGCCATGCGCTCGGCAGCGGGTCGCAGTGCGCGCGCCACCAGGCTGTCGGGCTTCGGTTCCGTCACCCGGCGTGCCCATGGCGACAGGCGGGCGAGCTTTTCGAAGGCTGAGGTCATGCTGTTGTGCCCCTTTGGTCGGATGCGAATGGATTGCCGCGCGGTGGGCTGCCCACCACCAGAGGGAAAGGCCAGCAAGCTGCGTCCAGTGCGCGCTGGGCCTTGATGGCTTCGAGGCGCTCATGGCTCAGCCAGACTCGCACTTGCACCGTCACGCTGCGGGCAACATTGCGCACCTGAATGACCTTCTTGCCAATGGCCTGGCCTTGGCCGTAGTTCTGGCCTCGCACGGCGCGTGATCCATCCGGGTTGATGGTGCGGATGCCAGGAGCGTCCACGTCCTGGGCCCTGGCCAAGCCTGCCGCGACAATGGCGACTGGCGTGCCGGTGTAGACGGCCTGGGCGTGGTCCATGTGGTGGAGGACGCCGGGGGCGATTTCGGTACGGGGTTGCATAGTCAAAACGCCCCCCGGAACTTGCGCTGCAGTTCGTCAAGCCCGACCTCCCAATCCGCGCGACTCCCGCCATGCAGCGCAGCAGCATAGAAAACGATCTCGGACAACAGAATGATCCTGGCCATGATGCCGTTCGTCATCGGGTGATCTTCTGTCGCGATCTGCATGTTGACGATCTGCATAGCCTCAGCGAGCTTTTGGATCTCGTAACTCGCATTGCGCGCGAGCTCACGGTAGGCGGCCTCCTCTCGTGAATCGGTGGGTTCTGCTTGCACTGCAAGTTGGGCTGTCCGCAACGATGGACGATCTGCACCAGGGTCGCAGCAGTCGGTCGTTTCTGCGAGCCAGTCCAGATGCTTCTCTGCCTCTCCGAGCAGGCCCGTACGCTCGGAGCTTTCCGACTCGCCGGGCATGACCCGACACCCACGAATCAACGCGGCGATGTCGAACGCAATGGATTCGTAATCGACCGGAGCTGGCAGCCTGTCGGAGGCTTCGTTCGCGAGGCGCGATGCCATCCGCAGCAGTCGGTCGGAGTCGCCGCTCCACTGGGGTGGCTCATCGGTCATTGACGCCGCATGTAGCAAGTCCCCGATGGTGGCGAAGGCATTCTTGATGGCTTCGGCCGTGTATTCCGTTTCGGGCGCAGGGGGCAGCATGTTCCCAATGACCTGATCGTCCAAGCTGTTCTGCGCTTCGTCCAGCTTCTCATGCACCACACGCAACGCCGGGCTGATGATGTCGGCTTCGACCTTCGCAGCCATTGCCATAGCTCCTTCGACAATGGCAAGGGGCTTGAGCAGGGCTGTATAGGCTGCGTTGGTGGTCCACAGGGTGAGTGGGCGAGTTTGAATGCTCTCGCGTATTTCGCTCACGTAGCGGTGGGCTTCGTCCAGCAGTATCCCAATCGAACACAGGGGATCTGGTTCGGATCCCACCGAGTCTGCGAGCGCGGCGATCTGCCCCGTTACCTCGGCCAGATCGTTGCTGACGTACCTTGCGAGCTGGTCCCAGTCCTGCAGCGCTTCTTTGCGCGATGCGGCGGGCTTGCTAGGCTTCAGAGCAGGCTTGGAGGCCTTGCGAGTTGGAGTGGCGACGGCGTTCATTCGAGCGCCCCCGCAGGCAGGCGCTGGGCGCCTCGATACATGGCGTATTGAACCTCCGACAACGTGATGTTGTCCCGGTCCAGATGGCTGATCACCATGGCGTTCAACTCCCTCACCCGATTCCCGTAGCACCGTAGCAGAGCCGCCATACCGTGCTCGTCATTACTTGCCGCCTCGTCACCCAGGTTGGTGACGGCCTCCGCAATCGCCTCGATGTCATAAGCGCATCGAATGACCATGGTGGTGCCATAAGCTCCGGCATCACAGGAGAAAGTCTCTGCTGTCACTTGGCCGGTTTGCCCGGTTTCTACGCGACGAATAGGCGATGTGGGCCGATCTTGGAATTGACGAAGTCCTGCACGAATTCCCGCTGCCATAACCTCATGCGGCTCCATCTCGACGTTGTAGCCGAGGGACGCCGTGTCGAGAGACAGGTAGACCGCCTCCAGTTGCGGGATCGCTGCGCCTGGGGGGGTGGACTCCCGTTCAACGGCGAGCGCGCTAGCGACGAGCGAGCAGGCCCGGTACAGCCCCTTGTATGCCCCGTGAGGCAGCTTTTCAAGAGCCTCGGCCGCAGCGTGCAGCACCTCGATGCTTTCGCCGCGCAGGTCATCCCAGCGAGTTTCGCAGATGGCCACTACCTGCTCACGCAGCGTGGCAGCGACAAACTGCTCGTCCGAGGTTGGCTTCGCGCCTCGGTCCTCCGGCGCAGCTGATGCCAGGGCGGGGGAGGGAGCGCCCTTCGCCTTTGGCGGGGCCTTGTTTGCGCGCACGGGCGCCTCTGCGGTAAAGTCCGGCATGGTTCGTTCCTTGTGAGAAGGGTTTCGGGCTAAGAGGTTTTCACGGTTGGCGCCGTGAGTGCTTCGGGCAATGGCTGGCAGTTGGCGCTGCCGGCCTTTTGCTTTTCTGGGGGCGCTGTTGCTTGGTTCATGTCAAAAATCTTAAGGTTTTGGGCTACTCAAACCACCCCCGAAAAACAACCGATTTGGTCGCTTTTCGAAAAATTCGTCTCGCTGCACTGCTTGGCCCAAAGGTTACTTGGCTCTGAGCTCTCGCAAAGTTGTTTCCATCGAATTTCATTGCGGGCTTTTCTGCTGGGGTTGATGGTCTGCCTGGCGGCTCCGCTCCAGGCGCATTGCGATCTCTGCGGACACTGACCGGAAGTTCACTTTTGCTTCTCGCTCGATGTATTCGCGCAAATCAGGTTGGAGGCGAACGCCGATTGGCGGTGTGAGAGTAGTACTCATAGAATCAATCCTTCTCCGTCATTCGTTCTATGACGATATGCGTATATTAGTACTTTAAAAGTACTTGTCAATAACCATTTATGCTCATCGAGATTTGCAATGTCAGAAGCAATCGGCCGCCGCATAGCTGAAGCTCGTCAAAAGGCTGGGCTATCCCAGGCTGAGCTTGGAGAGCACACGGGCATTGCTCAGACCCAAATCAGTCGGTACGAAAGCGGCAGGGCTGTCCCTCGGCGTGCCTCATTGATGCGATTGGCCGAGGCGCTTAAGGTGCAAGCTGACTGGCTGATGAACGGTGAAGCGGTGTCCTGGCCCGATCCGATCTCTATGCAAGTCAGAACGGCGGGCAGCAAAGCTCCAGCCGAAGAACTTGTCATTCCTCCGTACTGTGTGGATTTCGTACGGAGAATGGCCGAGCGTCTTGGCGGCTCGGTGCCCGATGCCATCGTGGAAATCATCAAGCGATACATGGTTGAAATTACCTTTGCGCCCAGCGGGCATCCAAAAATTCCGCATTTGGGCGCACTGATCACTGAGCACACGGACTTGGAGCTTAGAGTCGAAGACTTGGCGGCGGAGCTTGCTGCTTTGAAGAGGGAAGCGGCTAGCGTCTTGAATTCGCCATCCGGTGTGACCCCAAGCCAGCCGAAAACTCCGAGCCCTGATCCCACTACAAAACCTTCGTAGTGCCCAACCGTTGCGGAAATCGCCATGGTTGCCATTACTACATCTCCACAACTTCAAGGCGAGGCAGGGAGCGCACCTCGTCCACCGTCATCACATCCTCGACCGGCGCTGCCTTGTCGCACAGCCTTGCCAGGGCCTTGAGCGCCAGACGTTCGTCGCGCTTCGCGTCGTTTAAAGCCTGCTCTGCCATTCGTTGACGATCCCGTTCGGGGGTCAAGAGGGTGAAGAGCGTCGGCAGGGCTTTCACAGCTTCGGTCGCCAAGCGCTTTTCGCGGACAGCAGCGAGACGGCGGCGCTGGGTATCGCGCCAGCGCTTGGCCGCTACTGCGATGTCGATGAGTTGACGGTTGTGCATCGCAGTCTCACTGGATCGAGTGGACGTTTCCGGTCTCGATCTTGTCGGCGAACCGTTCTCGCATCTGCTTCTCGACTTCGGCCACTGGCATGCCGAGCTTTTCCGCGATCTGCTCAGCCGAGAACACCGGATCTCCGGCATCGTTCACGAATTTGGTGTCGGGTATGAGGTTGAGCTCCATCGCCTTGTCCTCGAACTTCTTCATCACATCAGGAGGCGCGTGCTTGAAGAACTCCTCCCAGAGAGGGAGGGAGGAGGGAGATTGGCGGTAGCCAGGCCCGTGCTTCGCCCTGAAGTCTTGCAGCGCCTTGGCGGCGGCCATGAACTTCAGGCGCTGGACCTGCGCCAAGTGCTCAGGATGGGCGAGCAGCAACGGGCGTTTGAGCAGGCTTTGCGAGTGTTCGACATCGCCCCCCCCAACGTGAACCACAAAGCAATCGTCGCAGTGGTCGGCAAAGTCACTGAGTTCGCAGCCGAGGTCCGCGATCACTTCCGCGAGCTGCGCGTCGGTCCATGGGCCATGCTCAGTTGGCTGCTTGCAGTATTCGCACAGGCCCTGCTTTGTGAGTTCCAGCGAGATTCGGCGACCCTCGGCCAGCAACGTTTGATCACCGCTCATGCTCAGAGTCTCCAGTCCGGAGCGGGCGCTTCCACATACCCGGCATCGCCTTGCGTTGTGGCGGTTCCAGTCTCTGCCTCGAACTGCGCCAGGCGGTTCTTGAAGCTGGAAGCGCTTTCCTCACCAGCACGCATGTTGAATTGCAGGTGCTGGCGAACAGCGGCCTTCTCGATTTCCGTCAGATCGGCGGCCTTGACCAACTCGATGTGGTCACCGCGGATCACGGGATAGCCGTCCTCGTCGTCGGCCACTGTTAGCCCGATGCCCATCAGGTCTTCACGGCCCGGGACCACGGGCTGGTAGAGCACATCAAGGTTGTCGACAGTGGAGCTGAGGGCGGCCAGAAGCTCCTCTGCATCTTTCATTTCGGCCTTGATGTTGCCGTTGTTCCAGTCGGCGGCGACGACGAGTGCTGCCGACGCGATGGCGACGAGGATGTTGTGCGGCACTGCGGCCAAGTCCAAGGCGCTGACGCCCGCGTGGCTAACTTGGGTGAGGATGCACGGCTGCGCGATCGGTGGGGTGGTGGTTTGCATAGATCACTCCGTCTGAGCGCCACGAAATGCGGCGCAATGAAGTGATCATAAGGTGTGCCTAACCACCTTTCAATAGGTGTGCCTAATTATTTTTTGTAACGGCGTTATTGCCGACAAAGCCACATGCTGGCGGAAGTGTGCGGCTTGCTCAATCTCGTCTAGTCAATACGGACACCAGGCCGTCCTTCAGGCGTTTGCTGTCGGGAGCCAACGTTAACGCTTGCAGCAAGGGAGAAACCTCGGCGCGGCCTGTTTCCGTAAGCGTTTCAAGGCAATTGGCGATCACGTCCAACGCTTGGGCAACGGTCGCGCTTTCGGCCTCACGACTTTCCTCCCGGTGTTCGGTCTGAGTCAATGCTGGAGTCCCGGATTTGAACAGCGAAGTCCCCGCCGGCTGAATTCTTTGGGGCCAAATTTCGCCCTCGCCGTCGGACAGCCAACGGGTGTTGCAGCCGTACAGCAGCGCTGCCTTTGACGCGGTCACCGCCTTCATCGACTTTGTATCGCCGCTGAACCAAGCGTGAACTGAGGGGGCACTGGCACCCGTCGCCCGAGCAAGATCTGCGCGGGTTATCTCGGGCTTGGCCTGCGCAAGCAGTGCGAACCGCTGTTTGAGTGTGCTCATTCCTCAATCCTAGTGTTGTTTAAATTAGGAGTGCCTTGTATTTTTTAGGCATGCCTATAAAATGACCCGATGATTACCGTTCAAGACCTAGGCGGGCCGTCTGCAGTTGCGCGAGCCTTACGAATCTCCGCCCCCACGGCTCACGGCTGGAAGCGCATTCCTGAGCACCATTGCCCTGCACTGGAACTGTGGAAGCAAGGAGATGTGACTGTCGAGCAGATGCGTCCTGATATATCGTGGCACAGAGTCCCGGACTCGAACTGGCCACATCCTTCCGGGCGCCCGTTGATCGACGTAGCTCCTCATACTGGGGCTACCCATGGCTGACCAGCAGCCCAAGCCGCGCCCCAGCAAGCCAGAAACAGCCTTGGCGAGCGTCACTGCAGGTTTCGAACCTTGTCGTGAATGTCTCGGAGGACGTGCTTGATGTCTCGAATCTCGCGCTCCATGCCATCTGCGACCTCGTGCAGGAGTTGTGCCATTTCGGCTCCCTCCTCGTCTCCGCGCTCTGTAGCGCGTGCGCGTATGTTGTGCGCCAACTGTCTTGCTCGTTCCAAGCTCATGTCTGCCCCTTCCGGTGATGGTTGTGTGAGAGCTGCCATTTTGAGCCGGAAGAGGGCGGGCACCCATCCTCATCACAGCTCCCCCCGCCGCCAGCGCGGCATGCGCTTCATCTCTCCTCTGTCGACCAGCTTGGTCTGTGTCGCCTTGCCACGCAGCAGCAGCGAGCCGCTTTGCCATGCCATCTCAATGGTGGAAGTGGCGAGCAGCCGTGTGCGCACGCCCGTGGTTGGGTCGATGTTGGTGGACAGCGCCGTGCGGGTGGAGTGGTGGAACGGCCGGGTGTCCGGTGCTGTGGTGAATTCAGAAGGGCGTGATGTGTTCATGCCTTCATCGTCCAATTTTTTTGCCTTTGGGGGATAGTCAAATGGCGTCAAAACCTTTGTCCCGCGCTGACGCTCAAGGCGAGCTGTCACTTGCACGGCGCGCGGAACCGAACGATGTGCCCATCGAAATGGTGCGTCGGCAAAAAACACCAGCGGCCGCGTTTGCCCTTGCCTGCCAGTCATCTGGACTTGAGGACAAGGAGATCTACCTGGCGCTGGGCATTGACGCTGGCTACTTCTCGCGCATCAAGGCAGGTGCTGCGACTCTTCAGGCCGACGTGATCCGCGCATTTTGTGAAGTCGTCGGCAATCGCATCTATCCAGAGTGGATGGCATTTCAGATCGGCTGCACTCTGGTGGTCATCAAGACCGAAGCCGAGCGCCGGGCCGAGGAAGCTGAGGGCCGAGCGCAAGCTGCCGAGGCAGAGAACCGCCTGTTGCGCCAGCTGGTGCAGGGGAGGGTAGCTGCATGACAGAACCGACAGTTGAAGAGTTGCGACGCCAGCTTGCCGTTGCCCAGGCCGAGGTGGCGCGCCTGGCCGAAGCGCTGCAGCGCGCTGAGTGGCTGCAGGACTACGAGCAGGGGAGTGCCGCAGCATGACAGCGCCCACCTGGCAGGAGCTTTTCGATGCCGACTGGGCCGTCACCGACGACCCGAACTGGCACCTTGCAGCCTATCCGACGAATGACGGGCGTGTGGTGGTCGCGGTGGACGACGGCGACAAGCAATTGCACCGAGTGAGTCTGTCCTTGCACGAGGTGGAAACGCTCAAGGTCAAGTTGGGGCAAGCCTCGCGCATCGCGGAACCAATCGCCTTGGAACAGGGGGTGCGCGCAGCTGAAACCGCTGCGCAGGCGCTCATTGACCGCGTGAAAGGGGCCGCATGAACTCTACCTACCAACCAGTTCTCGCTCTGGTGCGTGCGGTCGCCGTAGAGCCTTCAGTGTGCAAGCGCACTGCGATGGTGATGGCTGAGCTTCACGACGCCAACGGAGGGATTCTGAGGGCCTCCATGGCTTCCTTGGCAGCACTTGTGGGCCTGTCCACACCGCAGGTCCGCAAGCACGTTCACGCGCTCGTGGCGCTGGGTGTGCTTGAGGTGACTGCCAATGCGCACGGCGGCGCCCCTGGGGCAGTGCCGCACTACCGGTTCAACCTGACCCGTCTTCAGGCGATGGCTACGCATACGGGGCACTCAGCTGACCTGTTCGATGCGGCTCAGGATGCCAAACCCGGGCATCGCTTCGTTTCAGAGGGTGGCGCGCAGATGGTTGCTCAGCTCGTGGGTCCACCTGGTCAGCGAAAGGTGCAGTTCTTTCGCGAGGTGCCCGATGGCTTCCGTGACTACGGCCAGGTGGCGCTTGCCCACGTTCTGCGCCCATGGCGCTGGCGCTGGCAGCAGGAGGGTAGCTGGGATGCCGTGCTCTACCCGGTGGTGGAGCTTGAAGACGATTACCCCGAGGAGATCTTCCCAGGTGAGTTTGAAAAATTGCAACAGTGGGCCCAGGCAACAGCGCTGGGCCGTATCGAGAGCCTGACCGAAGCATGAGCAATCCTGTTCTCAATCAATGCTGGCCGTTGAAGATGCCTCCTACTGCAAAGGCGGTCCTCATTTCCATGGCCGATCAAGCGGATGACGCAGGTTACTGCTGGCCATCCATTCAGACCCTCAGTGACCGAACTTGCATCTCCAAGCGAGCAGTCATTGATGCAATCAAGTGGCTGGAGCGCAGCGCAGCGCTTGTCGCTGACAGGACCAATGGGCGGCACACCAAGTACCAGCTCACACCAGCCGACTTCACCGCCTGCCCAACGCAGTCCATACGATCCGAAGCCAGAAAAACCGGTGCAAATGCCGCACCAGTACCAGTGCAGATGCCGCACCAGTGCTGCACGCCCACCGGTGCAGATGCCGCACCAACCGGTGCAAATGCCGCACCAGTACCAGTGCAGATGCCGCACCAACCGGTGCAGATGCCGCACACTAACCCTCAAGAACCCTCATTTGAACCATCAATAACCCCCAAGCCGCGTGCGAAGCGGACTGCGTCAGATTCGCCTGATGGGTTTGCTGAGTTCTGGCACGAATACCCGAAGAAAGATGGCCGGGTGAAGGCGGTGGAGTCATGGAAGAAGCGCGGGCTGGAATCTGACTTGGCCCTGCGCGAGAGGGTGATGGCGGCGCTGGCGCGACATCGTGGCTGTCGCCAGTGGACGAAGGACGATGGGCAGTTCATTCCGCACGCATCGACCTGGCTGAACCAGGAGCGCTACCTGGACGAAGTCCGGCCCGATGCCCCAGCAGGCGCAGCGCAGCACGGCCCAGCTTCGGGGGACTGGTGGACTGCCGCGGGCTTTCTCAACCGCTGGGAGGCTGAGAACGAACGCTGCTACGCCCACAACGCTCACACCTTCCGTGATGGCAAGAGGCTGGCCAGCCAGGCGGAGGTGACCGCTTGAACGCAACAGAGCTCAAGGACCTGTTGGCCAAGGACGCCGCCAACATCGCAGCGTTCCTGTTGCCTGACGGCAAGAAGGTCGGCCGTGAGTGGAAGGTGGGCAGCATCAACGGCGAGCCCGGGGACAGCCTGTCGATCTGCCTCAGCGGCGCCAAGGCGGGGGTATGGAAGGACTTTGCCAGCGGCCAGGCTGGCGACCTGCTGGACCTGTGGATGGCGGTGCGCGGTAGCACGCTGGTGGAGGCCATGGCCGATGCCAAACAGCGCCTCGGCGTGCGGGACACCATGCCCGAGCGGCCGCAGAAGAGCTTCACAGCCCCCTCGAAGCCCAAGGGAAAACTGGCCGCCACCAGTGCCGGGCGTGCGATGGAGTGGCTGCAAGGCAGGGGCCTTACACCGGCCACGGTCGAGGCCTTCAAGGTCGTGGAGCAGATCCACGGCGAAGCCACCTATGCGGTGTTCCCGTACTTCAGCGAAGCTGGTGAATACCTGAACGGAAAAACCCGGAACATCGACAACAAGAAGGACATGCGGCAGGAGGCCGGTGCAATGCCCTGCCTGTTTGGCTGGCACCTGATAGACCCCAAGCAGCGCACCATCGCCATTGCCGAAGGCGAGCTCGACGCCATGACTTTGCACCAGGTCGGAATTCCTGCCTTGTCGGTCAATGCGGGCGCGGGCAACCACCAATGGATCGAAAACGACTGGGAGCGGCTGGAGCGCTTCAGTGAGATTCTGGTGTTCTTCGATTGCGATGAAGCGGGCGAGAAGGGGGCGCGCGAGATCATCCAGCGCCTCGGCACAGAACGTTGCAAGCGCGTGCGCATGGAGAACGGTGCCAAAGACGCGAATGAGTACCTGCTGCAGGGGGCTGAGTACGCCGACTTCGACCGGCTAATCCAGGCGGCTCAACCGCTTGATCCCGAGGAGCTGCGGACGGCGGCTGACTACATCCCCCAGGTGGTGTCGCTGTTCTACCCGGACCCAGGCGCTTCGCGCGACCCTTGCCTGCGAATTGACAAGGATCTGGAGTGGTTCGAATTTAGGGGCGGCGAGGTCTCGGTGTGGACTGGTATCAACGGGCACGGGAAGAGCCTGCTGCTTGGCCAGGTGCAGCTGGGACTTATGGCCCAGGATGAACACTTCACGGTTTTCTCTGGTGAGATGAAGCCCGCTAGGTTGCTCAAGCGTGCTGTAAAGCAAGCCACCGGCGTGGATCGACCCACGCGGGCGTACATCGAAGCGGCGGGCGAGTGGATGCGTGAGCGCTTCTGGTTGTTTGATCTACAGGGCACGGCGAAGCTTGACCGGCTGCTAGAGGTCTTTACCTACGCACACCGGCGGTACGGCTGCACCCAGTTCGTCATCGACAGTCTGATGATGATCGACGTGCCGGAGGACGGGCCTGGCGCCATGACTGCGCAGAAGGACGCCATGCGCAAGATGACTTCCTTCGCGCGTCGGCTGAATGTGCACCTGCATCTGGTGGCCCATCCGCGCAAGCAGCGCGATGAGAGCGCTGCGCCGAACAAGATGGATGTGGCGGGTTCCGGGAAGATCACCGACGGCGCAGATAACGTCTTCTCGGTGTGGTCCGCCAAGAAGGACGAAGCCAAGGCGGTGGCCGACGACACCGAGCCAGACGGAAAGCTGGAGCTTCAGAAGCAGCGCAATGGGGACACCCAGCACATGACCCAGTGGCTGTGGTTCGACAAAACCACGATGCAGTACCGCACTCAGCCACGGAAGTGCCCGCTTTCTTTCTTCAAGTGCAACCTGAATGGAGATGCCCATGGCGGCTCTGGCTATTGAACCTGCACCAGCGTCGCTGAGCGACCTATTCGACGCAGCCAAGCGCGCTTGCGACCACTGGAACGACAGCTCGGCCGCCCGCGAAGCGATGGAACGTGAGTGCCGGGAGGTTCCCCCACACCAGCGCGCCGAACTGATTCACCATTTTGAGGAGACCTACCCATGAGCACTGTCACCACAGAAGTCAAACCGAAGGCAGAGACGCGCACCCTGATCTGGGGCGCATTGATGGACCTGCGGGCGCAAGGCCAGATCGCAACGCGGCAGGTCGTGGCACAGGTGACCGGCCTCAAGCTAGTGACTGTCGATGATCACCTTACCCGAATGGTGGAGGACGGCGATCTGCGCCGCCCGGTGGCCGGAGTGGTGGAGATTGTGGAGAAGCTGCCGCCGCCGCGGGCGGTGTCGATGACCCACTCGCCGGAGGGGCCCAGCAAGCTGGAGATCGGTGACACCTGCATCGACATCTGGCCACAGGAGCGGCGAATGTTGGCAAACCTGCTGCTGGGAGACGCCGTGCAGTACAGCAACATCCAGACCGGGCAGGACCTCAACTTGCTGGCGCACCAGGTGTGGGGAGATTTAAAGCAGTTGAAGCGGGACCTGGGAGGTTGACCATGACGAATCGAGTGAACTGGACCTCTGAAGTCATTGCTCGGATGGGTAAGGTGTCCGACCAGGAGATTGCTGACACCCTGGGGTGCCATGTCTCCAGCGTGGCCAAAAAGCGCAAGTCACTTGGGATCCCATGGTACGGCGCACGTAGCCCTGAAGAACTCGCGCTGCTGGGGACGATGCCCGATGCGCAACTGGCAAAGCGGTGGGGAGTCAAGCGTGATAGCGTGGGTTATCTGCGTAGGAGCCGTGGAGTGGTGGTGTGTAGGGCCACAAGTTTATGGACAGCAGTGAACCGCTCACTCCTTGGCACCATGCCGGACACGCAGCTCGCTAACATTCTTGGCGTATGTGCTGACACCGTGAGGAACGCGCGAATTAGTGCTGGGATTCCGGCATTCAGAACCTGGCCGTCGGAATGGATCGCATTGCTGGGCACTGCGCCGGACAGCCAGATCGCAAAGCGAATCGGAAGAGCGGCCTCGTCGGTGGCATCTATGCGGTACAGCCTTGGGATAAAGGCCTATCAAGCTCCAGTGTTGTGGACACCCGAGCGGGTTGCTTTGCTCGGCACGGACACTGATGCGCAGGTTGCTCTTTCTCTCGGGGTCGGGGTGCATGCCGTTCGTGACGAGCGAAACCGACGCGGCATTCAACCCTTCGGTCGGTTGCGTCGATTGCCACCGGAGCGGGAAAAGCAGTTGGGGGCCATGCCGGACGGTGATCTCGCAGCCGAGTGGGGCTGCGCCGCTGCGGCAGTTTCCTCCTTGCGGCGCATTCGAAAGATCCCAAGCTTCCAGACGCAAAAGCCTTGGACGCCTGAGGAGGTGGCATTGCTTGGCACCATGTCGGATGCGGCCGTGGCGCAGCGCGTTGGGCGCAGCAAGGAGGCGGTAACAGCGATGAGGCGGGCCCGTGGGGTATCAGGTGCCAGCAAATCGCTCCCCCACCCGCACCTTGAGGACATCAAGCGCGAATTCACAACCACGAGTGCGCCCATCCCGGAGATTGCCGCAAGGTATGGCGTAGACCCTCACTTCATCCACAACAGGGCAAACAAGCGGGGCTGGGTGCGGCCTGCAGGCTGAGCGGCAGATGTCGCGGGACCTACTGGCGCTGCGGTGCGAGCTTGGTGGCTGAAAGACCGCTGTAGACGATAGAACCCTCTGAAACTCGCTGTAACATGTGTTGAAAAAATGGGGAGGGTTCGATGCTTCGGTCAGTTCGATGGGTCTTTGGGTTGAGTGTCTTCTCTTTCGCTTCGTGGGCGCCAGGCGCAACCTACGATTGTTCAGCTCACAGTGGCTACGTGGAGCGCACCACGTGCGAGCAGCCGGAGCTGACGGCTCGCAAGCAGAAGTACGAAGCCACGCTGCAGCAGTTGCAACGCCAGAATCCTCAACGGAGGATGGAGATCCTTCAGATCAATCGCCAGAAGGTGTCGGAGTTGAATGGCTCCTGCTCCAGTGCTGATTGCATCGCACAGTGGTATCAGAGTCAGACCCAGGCGCTGCATGACGGCACTTGGGCAACGCCACCACGGCCAGCGCAGGCAGAGGTAACCCAACCACGCCGTCAAGAAACTGCGCCCGTCGCTGCACCAGCCGAAGAGCAAAGTAACCAACGGCCTACAGCTGCCCCCGCTCCGGAGCCGCAGAATACAAGTGAGCGCGAACCGGCCCCCCTTGCTCCTCAGGAACGTGAGGAAGCGACGGCAGAAGAGGCGCAGCCGGAGCCAAAGCAGGCAATGCAGCCGCAAACTGAACCTGAACACGCTGCACCTTCCCAGCGGACGGAGCCACTGAAGCCTACTGCTTCAACGCCATACCTGGAGCGGATCGGCAACACGTTCCAGAAGATTCTTTACATCATCGTCGCAGCGATCATGCTGATCCCGGCCTGGTTCATCACAAGCATTTTGACGAAGTACGGCTTATCGAAGCGCGATAGGTACAACACCTCTCCGATGACGCTTCTGTATTGGCGCATTGTGGTGACTGGGATGATCGCTGCATTTCTTGCAGGAAGCTTGCTCTCGTTCATTGGGGTGATCTGATTCGAGCACTGGAGGGGGGCTACGGACCTCGACGCGCCCTGACTCCAACAAACCCCCAGTAGGGTTTCCGCATTCCGACCACACACGGGACCATCCCGTGTAAATGGAAACAGGCAAACGCGAGAACTCCAGTTCAGTACCTAGCGCCAAGAAGGGCCGCACACCCGCGCCCGCGAAGGTCATCGACTGGGTTGGGGTTGAGAAGGCCTACTGCGGCACCCGCCAATCCACGCGCGATATCGGCAAGGCATTCGGCATCTCGCACACCATGGTGGCTAAGCACTGCGGTGGCAAAGGTCTGCAGAGACCACCCAAGGAAGACAAACCGCAGGCCGCGCCGAAGCCGAAAGCCCGGAAGGCAGCCCCCCAGCCAGCGCCTGCTGCACCTGTCGTCTCGCCAGGCCTTGAACCGCGTCAGCAGCGCTTTGTCGATGAATACCTGCTTGACCTGAACGGCACGCAAGCGGCCATCCGCGCCGGGTACAGCGCCAAGACGGCGGCTGAGCAGTCCTATGACCTCCTAAGAAAACCTCAGATTGCCGCTGCTATCGCTGACGCGCGTGCTGCACAACAGGTGCGCACGGGGATCAACTCGGACGCGCTGCTGCTGCAGGCCTGGCAGATTG
This sequence comes from Acidovorax sp., assembly GCF_046314175.1. Lineage (GTDB taxonomy): Bacteria > Pseudomonadota > Gammaproteobacteria > Burkholderiales > Burkholderiaceae_C > Acidovorax. Next base: position 15,954 of record NZ_JBKBXG010000055.1, read on the forward strand.
CGTTTGCTGACCCCCGAGAGCTGGTCGAAACCCGCGTGGGTTGCTGCCGTCACTGCTGGGGCGAGAACTTCAAACGCCAGCGCACGGTGGGCCAGCGCAATGCTGACTTTGAGAAGTGGAGCAAGGATGGCAAGCCAGCCCACGAGTTCGACGAAGAGGGCGGCATCGGGTTCAACCCACACCGTCCCCCACACCCAGACTGCACAGAGTGCTGCGGCGACGGTGTGTCGCGTGACGTTGTCAAGGACACGCGCTATTTGAGCCCAGCCGCTGCCCAGCTGTATGCGGGGGTGAAGCGCACCAAGGACGGGATGCAGGTGCTGATGCACGACAAAGCCATCTTTGCCGAGAAGCTGTTCAAGCACCTGGGCCTGTACGAGAAGGACAACGGCCAGAAGAACGACCCGCTGGCGCTTCGCAACCTGACCGATGCGGAACGGGCTGTGCGCATGTCGGCTGTCCTGCAGGCGAACCCGGGTCTGGCTGTGCTCTTCGGCCAGATGATTGCTGGAGGTGGTCAGCAATGAAGCTGCCCCTGCCTACCACCGAGCAGATATTGGCGGCCTTCAAAGGCATGACGCCCGAGATGCGCGCGGCGGTGGACTCCTTCCTCATGGTGGCTGATCCTGCCATCTGGGTTCCGCAGGCCGGTCCGCAGTCGGCGGCGTACCACTGCCAGGCAGACATCGTGTTTTACGGGGGCAGCGCTGGTGGGGGGAAAACTGAGCTGCTGATGGGTCTGAGCCTGACCGAGCAGGAGCACAGCATCATCTTCCGGCGTGAGGCCGTGCAGCTGATCGGTATTGAAGAGCGCATGACCAAGATTCTTGGCTCACGCGCTGGCTACAACGGCCAGGACCACCTGTGGCGCCTGCCAGGCAAGAGGGTGCTGGAGCTGGGCAGCGTGCAGCGTCCAGAGGACTGGCTGAAGTACCAAGGTCGGCCGCACGATTTCAAGGGCTTCGACGAGATCACTCACTTCACCGAGATGCAGTTCAGAACGCTGATCGGATGGATGCGGACCGACAACCCCAACGTGCGCCAACGCGTGGTAGCTGCGGGCAATCCCCCGACCACCGCAGAAGGCGAGTGGGTCAAGCGCTTCTGGGCTGCTTGGCTGGATCCGCAGCACCCGAACCCAGCCAAGCCCGGAGAGCTGCGCTGGTACGTCACGAACGAGCGCGGTGAGGATCAAGAGGTCCCCGGGCCTGAGCCTGTGATGGTCGGCGCCGAGCTGATGACGCCCAAGAGTCGGACGTTCATCCCGTCCAGCGTGGATGACAACCTGTTCCTGACCACCACTGGCTACAAGGCCACGCTGCAGGCCCTGCCTGAACCACTGCGTTCCCAGATGCTGCGCGGCGACTTCAACGCGGGCGTGACGGACCCCGTGTGGCAGTTGATCCCCACCGAGTGGGTGAAGGCTGCCCAAGCCCGCTGGAAGGACCGCGACACCAAGGGCCTGATGACAGCAATGGGCTTCGACCCGTCACGCGGTGGACAGGACAAGTCGTCGGTCGCGCGCCGACACGGCCAGTGGTTCGACAAGATCGTGACCGCCCCGGGCTCTGTGACGAAGGACGGGCCATCTGCGGCCGGGTTCGTGGCTCCATTGATCCGTGACGGCGCGGTGGTGTGCATCGACTCCATTGGCATCGGCTCATCGGCACTGGACTTCATCAAGGGCCTCGGCCTGCATGTGCACTCGGTGGTGGGCTCTGAGGGCAGCACCTTGATGGACAAGTCCGGCCAGATGAAATTCCGCAACAAGCGGGCCGAGATGTACTGGTTGCTGCGCGAGGCGCTGGACCCGACCAACCCAGACCCCATCGCACTCCCGCCCGATCAGGAGCTGCTGGGCGACCTCACTGCCCCCCGCTACAGGGTCGTGACGATGGGCAAGGGCGCCGCCATCCAGATCAACGACAAGGACGACATCCGCCGGGTGCTGGGCCGCAGCCCGGACAAAGGCGATTCCGTGGCCATGACCTTCGCGGCCGACATCCCCAAACCCGAGCCCAAGCCCCGGGCCAAGAGCTGGCGTGATCGCCTTTCTGCCTCTGGCTCCGACCACTGGGACCAAGCGACTGCATGACCATGAACGACACATCACCCACCAGCCTGGCAGACGGCGCAGCGCGCGAGAACTGGGCTCGATACCTCTACGGCAAGGACCGTGGCCATGTTGACTACCTGCCGCACGCTGCCCGCTGCGAAGACATGTACCTGGGTGGGGGGCGACAGATCACTCCAGAGCAGCGCGCTGCGTTGATCGCGGCACGTCGGCCGGGCTACGAGTTCAACCAGATCAAGCCCAGCGTAAACGCTGCCATCGGCTACCAGATCCACAACCGCATGGACATCGCGTTCAAGCCGCGTGGTGGAGACTCGGACCTGTTCAAGGCCACGGTCCTTTCCAAGGTGACCATGCAGGTTGCAGACCTCTGCGCGCTGCACTGGTTGGAGACCCAGGTGTTTAGCGACGGTCTGATCCAGCAACGCGGCTACTACGACGTGCGGATGTCCTTCGACGAGAACATCAAGGGCGAGATCACCGTCAGCGACCTGGACCCGCTGGACGTGATCCCAGACCCAGACGCCAAGAGCTACGACCCCGACAAGTGGGGCGACGTGATCATCACCCGCTGGCTGACACTGGACGAGATCGAGCAGATCTACGGCAAGACGGCCAGGAAGCGCGCGGAGGAAAGCAACGACGCGGGCCACGACTTCGGGGACCTCGAAGACGGGGTTGAGCGGAACAAGTTCGCCACACGCAAGGACTGGGGCTACACCGATGCGTGCGCCACCAAGGAAGACGGCCTTGAGCGCTACCGTGTCATCGACCGCCAGCGGTTTGTCTACGAGCTGACGCCTTGCCTTGTGTGGCCGGGCACGGGGGATGTGCAGGTGGAAGACACCATGGCCGCAGACTCTGTGGCTGACGCTCTGGCTAACGGTGCGGTTCGGGCAAAGCGCATGCGCCGCCGTGTGAAGTGGACGGTCACCACCTTCACCGCCACGCTTCACGACCACTACAGCCCATACGAGCACTTCACCGTGGTGCCGTACTTCGCGTACTTCCGGCGCGGCAAGACGTGCGGGATGGTCGATGACGCCATTGGACCGCAAGAGGTTCTGAACAAGGCGGTGTCGCAGGTGGTGCACATCGTCAATTCCAGTGCCAACAGCGGCTGGGTGGTCGAGGAGAACTCCGTCACCAACATGTCGATGAAGGAGCTGGAGACCAGAGGCTCCCAAAACGGCCTGGTGATCGAGTACAAGAAGGGCGCCAAGGCGCCTCAGAAGATTCAGCCCAATCAGGTTCCCACTGGCGTCACGCACCTCATCGACCGCGCGGACAAGGCCCTCAAGGACGTGACCGTGCCCGAGGCCATGCGCGGTGTGCAGGGCCCCGAGACCTCTGGCATTGCCATCCAAGCCAAGCAGTTCGCCAGCCAACAGCAGCTGTCAGTGCCCTTGGACAACCTGGCTTACACCCGCCAACTGCTGGCCAAGCGCATCCTGAAGCTGATCCAGCGCTACTACGACACGCACCGCATCTTCCGCATCACCGAGACGGACCCCATGACGGGCAAGCCGAAGGAAGAACTGCTGGAGATCAACAAGTTCGACCCGGCCACGGGCGGCTACATCAACGATGTGACCATCGGCACCTATGACGTGGTGATCACCGAGCAGCCCATGCAAGTCACGTTCCAGAACTCGCAGTTCCAGCAGGCGCTGGAGATGCGCAAGGCTGGTGTGCGGATCAACGACGCGACGATGGTGCGGTACTCCAACCTGTCGGACAAGCAAGAGATCTTGGAGTCCCTGCCGGGAGACCAGCCGCCAGCAGATCCCACGGTCGAGGCGCGGGTGCAGCTGCTCAATGCCCAGACGCGCAAGACGGACGCTCAGGCCACGGACGTGAAGGTCAAGACCCAGTACAGCGGTGTGCAGACGGCACAGGTGGTAGCGCAGACCCCCGCCACCGCCGCGCTCGCCGATGGCCTGCTGAAGTCAGCCGGGTATGTGGACCAGGACGCGGGGCCCATCGTGCCCCAGGCGCCCGGCGGTCTGCCCACCGTGGCCATGCCCCAGAGCACAGATCCCATGAACCCCGCCAGCCCCGCCGTGGGCGCGAGCGATGGAATTGAAACCCTGGCCGCTGATGGCCTGTAACCCTGAAGGAGAACCACGAGATGACGACACAAGACCAAGCACAAGCGCCAGGGGCTACTGGCACCGCCACCGAGGATGAGGCACTGGACCTGGGTAACGATGATCTGCCAAGCACCGGCACGAGCGAGGCACCTGCGCCCGCTCCAGCACCGGCAGCAACGCCTGCGCCAGCCAGCGATGCCAACTCAGGCGAAGGCACAGGCAGCACTCAGAACGTGCCCTATGCGCGCTTCCGTGAAGTGAACGAAAACAAGCGCCAGCTGGAAGAGCAACTGGCGGCCATGCAACAGGAGCTTCAGGCGATCAAGGCAGGGCAACAGCCAGCGGCGGCCCCATCCCCGGCCGCAGCTCCGGCTCCAGCCGCCTTCGATGTGGATGCTGCTGAGGAGCAGTACGCCCAGGCGCTGCTCGACGGGGACGCCAAGGCTGCCAGCGCGATCCGGCGTGAGATCAATCAGCACATCGAGACATCGGTGATGAAGCGCGTTGCAGAGTCATCGCAGCAGGAACAGGTGGTCGCCAAGTCTGAGGTCGTTGTGGCCAACGCGATGGAGACTTATCCCTGGCTGGATCAAGAAGAGGGCGCTTTGGCTCTGGAGCTCATTGAAGCGTCGGTGCGAACCAAGGTGGCCGATGGTGTCCCGCACCACATCGCCCTTGCGAACGCCATTGCCACCATCGCTCCGCGTTTTGCTCCAGATGACACCCCCAGTAGGGTATTGCCCAACGGTGGTGCGCCCGCTGACACTCGCATGGAGCGTGCTAACAAACGTGGCGCAGCGGATTCCCTGCTGCAGCCAGCAGCGGTGCAGGCGGGCATGGGCAACCGTGCCGTGGCGCCCAAGATCGATGGCTCCACGAAGCTCAGCGACGATCAGATCGATGGGCTGCCGAAGGCCGACTTGGACAAGGCACTCGGCATCGGATAGCGCCTCAAGGCTGGCAAGGACTCACCCACCTTGCCAGCGTCATCCCTGGGTTGTCGCCTCTGACGGGCGTTAAACAGTCAGGCGCTCTTGGCCGCCACAACAGCCATGTTTTCCGCAGATGGGCGGCGTCATGTCCCGAGAAGTAACCCTACTTATTGGAGATAGACATGGCATTCACTGCGTTCGGCGAATTGACGCCGATTCAAAAAGTCAACTGGTCACGCGTCGTCTGGAAGGCCGCACGCGACCAGATGTTCCTCAAGAACTTCATGAGCGACACGGGCAACAGCGTCGTGCACCGCGTCACTGAACTCACCGAAACCGAAAAGGGCACCCAGTGCCTGTTCCAGTTGGTTGCCGACCTGATCGGTGACGGCGTGCGCGGGGACGATGAGCGCGAGGGCAACGAAGAGGCGATGGACGCCCACAGCCAGATCATCCAGATCGACCAGATCAGCCACAGCGTTGGGAATAAAGGCCGATTCGATGATCAGAAGAACATCATCAACTTCCGCAAAACGGGCAAGGACAAGCTCTCGTTCTGGCTGGCCAACCGTGCCGATCAGCTCGCCTTTCTCACGATGTCGGGCATCAGCTACGCCTTCGAGAACAACGGCGCACTTCGCGTCGGTTCTGTTTTCCCCGAGCTGACGTTTGCTTCTGACGTGACCGCGCCATCGGCCAAGCGCTCGCTGATGTGGGATGGCACCAGCCTGGCTGTGTCGAACACGGGCAGCATCACCACGGGCTACGTGCCCAAGTACAACATGATCGTGGACGCCATCGCCTACGCGAAGGAGCACCGCATCAAGCCCCTGATGGCTGGTGGCAAGCCGTACTACGTGATCTTCCTGGCTCCTGGCTCTCTGGCCGCCCTGAAGAAGGACGAGGCTTACCAGCGCGCTGTGGTGGCGGTGGCCACTAAGGCAGGCCAGGATTCGCCCTGGTTCACCGGTGCGACCGTGACGGTGGACGGTGCCGTGCTGCACGAGCACACGCTGGTCTACAACACCAAGGGCGCAGCATCTGGCTCGAAGTGGGGGTCTGGTGGCACGGTCAACGGCACCCGCACGCTCCTGTGCGGCTCGCAGGCACTGGCTTTCGCTGACATCGGCGACGGCCACTGGGTCGAGAAGCTGTTCCAGTACGACAGCAAGATCGGTCTGAACATCGACCGGATGATCGGCTTCAAGAAGCCAGTCTTCCCATCGATCTATGACGGCAGCGACGAAGACTTCGGCCTGCTGACCATCGACCACTACCTGCAGTAAGCAGCGCCCCCGGGGATGGGGCCTGCGGGCTCCGTCCATTCATCCTCCCCTTGTTGTTGAAAGGAGCCCATCGTGGCTATCAAGAAAAACGCAGCGCGCCAAGAACTCATCGTGGCGCATCTCGACATCGGCTACTCCGATCCCACAACCTACGGCACCGCTGAAGAAGCGTTCGATCTGCCCGGCAATGCAATCCTGTTCGGTGGCGATGTCGTGGTCAAAACGGCCTGGAACAGTGCCACCACGGCGACGCTGAAACTCGGCGATGCGACCGATGACGACCGGTACACCGCATCTGCAATCGACCTGAAGACTGCGGGCCGCACGGCGCTGACCCTCACGGGCTACAAGCACACCGTGGCCGAGGCGCTCAAAGCGCTGATTGCACAGACCGGTGCTGCTGCCACGGCCGGTGCTGCTCGCATCACCATCAGCTACTACGTCGAAGGTCGCGCAGCCTTCAGCCAGGGCTGATCTGTTTCTCAGTGGTGGGGCCTATGCGCCCCTTTGCCCGGCGGCGTCACACCCGTCGGGCGATTTTCAAGGACACCATCATGAAATTCCGCTCCCCATCTGACCAGCCCATCCACATTGCGCTGACCACTGGCCACACTGCAGTGGTTACGCCTGAGGGCGTGCCGCTGGACCCCATGTTTCACAAAGAAGCAAGCGCACGCGGCGCGGTGGCTTTCGATGACAACACCACAATCGTCCCATCTCCTGAAGATCGCAAGGCGGCTATCGCTGCCGCTCTCACAGGCATGCTGGACGGCAAGGACGAAGACGACTTCACGGCCGAGGGCAAACCCAACCTGAATCGACTGAAGGCCAAGACGGGCTTTGCTGTCACGCGCGAAGAAGCCGATGCTGTCTTCGTCGAGCTGACCGCCAAGGTGTAAGCCATGAAGGTAGCGGAGTTCATCGCCGCCTTTCGTGCCGACCTTCGGGACGGTGTTGAAGGGGAGTTGTGGAGTGATGCCGACATCGTCCGCTACCTTAACGATGCGGTACAGGAGGCGTGCGAGCGGTCCAAGCTGATCGAAGACCGTCTGACGCCAGCCGTGTGCACCGTCACCCTGGTGCCGGACGTTTCCACGTACCAGCTACACCCTAGCGTTTTTGAGATCAAACGCGCAACGCTGCGTGGCCGCCCGCTCGACGAAACGAGCGTTGAAGAAATGGACGACGAATGCCCTGGCTGGGAGAGCTGGAAAGGCTCTTCCCGGTTGTTCATCTTCGAGCAGGCGAGCGGAGTGCGGCCCGCCAGCATCCGCTTGGTCCGCATACCCACCCAAGCCGACACGCTGGCCTTAACCGTCTACCGTGGCGCCCTCAAGCCGCTGAGTGCTGACATGGACCAGGGGCGCCCAGAGATCCCTGAGCGATTTCACGAACGCCTGAAAGACTGGGTGTATCGCTGCGCCTATCTCAAGCAAGACGCGGACGGATTCGACAAGTCCAAGGCCATCGAGTTCGAAGCATCGTTTGAGCGATCGTTCGGCGCGCGCCCAGATGCCAACGTGCAGCGCAAGCAACGCGACCGCCGCCCGCCCATCGTCACCGTCAACTGGTGAGGGCCGCGCCCCAGTAGGGGTTGGCGCTTCAGCCCTGGGCCAGAAGAATCCCCACAAGACTTTTCCAAGGCCATCATCATGCGCAGAACACTCGCCCAAATCGCCAATCACACGATGCCCGCCCGACGCTACCGTGAGGGTGGCCACGTCCGTGGGCCCGGCACAGGCACCAGCGATTCCATCAACGCCAAGCTCTCAGACGGCGAGTTCGTGGTTCCCGCAGACACCGTGCGCAAGGTCGGAGCCCGCCGCCTGCAGGACCTGGTGGACATGACGCACACGCCCGTGAAGGGGGGCAGCAAGCCCAACCACTTCGCGAACGGCGGCTTTGCAAAGTTTGATGTGAACGCCTGGACTCAGCAGCAGGACCAGCAGCGCACTTCCAATGCCCAGGCGGTGCAGGCGCAGGCGCAGGCAACGTCGGATCAGGCGCAAGCCGAATCGGACGCATTGGCACGCAAACAGGCGGCTGCTGCGCCAGCGCCGGTTGCGCCCGCCACTGCAGCGACTACCACGTCTCCCTCGCCCGCAGCTACGCCATCGATCAGCCAATCACTCGATCAACGCGTGGCCCAGATCCCCACGGGCGGCCAGACGGCCCCCAAGGCAGATGGCTCGCAGAACAGCTTTGCCAACACCGAGACCGGGCGCAACCTCTCCAATATCGCTTCCGCACTGCCTGGTTCCCTGGGTGGCGCAATTCCTGCCGTGGCCAAGACCGGCGGGGCGATCAGCGGTGGTATCGACGCAGCGACCCGCCTACTCAATGCCGGTGCTGGAGCGGCGGCGATCAGCGCCATTCCCAGCTCCGCTGCAGCGCAGAGCCTGACTTCCTCAGGCGCGGGCGCGGGGCGCGGGATGACGAATCCTCCCGCCGTAGACCCTTCGGCGCCATCACCTATGGCCCCAGCAGCTGCGGCGGCTGCCAGCGCGCCCAGCAGCACTGGGCCCGCCACAACGAGCGATGTCACGAGGGTGGGCAACTCCTACTCTGGCACGAACGTGGCAGGCGACATCACGGTCAACGGCCGCGCGCCAGGCGGTGGCTTCATGAACACCGGTGACACCTCGGCGCAAGTTACGGGCGCGACCGGAGGTATGGCCAACAGCCAGAGCACGGGCGCGCGAGATCGTTTGATGGCGGCCGGGACAGGCCAAGCACCGAGCGCCCAAGTCAGCCAGCAGAACATGGTGGCAGCGGACAACCTGGCCGGGCGACAAGAGCAGAGTGCGCGCGGCCGGCTCATGGCGCTGGCCGGTGGCTCCAACGAAACGCCGTCTGTGCAGGCGCCTACCGTGCTGAGCAGCGAGAACAGCTGGCAAAAGCGCAACGACCTGCGCAATGCCGAAGTGAGCGCCAAGTCCATCACACAGAGCGACCAGTGGGGCAAGGGGCGTGACCGCGCAGCAACGCAGGTGTTTCGAGGGATGTTGGCCGCCGATATCGCGGCGCGCAACGCACAGCCCGGCTTTGACGCATTGGCGATGCGCGAGAACGCCGGGTTGCGGCGCGAGGGCATGCAGCAGGCCGGGGAGACCCAGCGCACCGGCATTCGTGCCGAGGGCGTGGATGCTGCCAACCAGATTGCGCGCGGCCGACTGTCGCTTGATCAGATCGCTGCAGGCTACACGAATCGGTCGGCAGATCGCATCGACCGTGCACAAGCAGAGCTGGAGAATGCCAAGACGCCAGAGGCCCAGAAATCAGCGCGCGAACGCTTGATGGCGCTGTCGGGCAGGGCGCCGCAGAATGAGTGGGGTGTGCAGATAACACCCACTACCAAGAACCTGGACGGCAGCACTACGCAGGGCAGCGTCTACCGGTTCAACAAGGCGACGGGTGAGACGTCGAGGGTGGACGAGGGGCAGGGGAATGCCGGACAGGCTCCTGCGAAGGACAACATGATTCGTGGCCAGGTCTACCAAACCAGGGGCGGCCCGATGCGCTGGAACGGATCGAGCTTTGAGCGAGTCGGCTGATGTGTGCGCTCTGCGCTCGGCGGGCAGGCCGAACGCCTCGTCGTAGGTGTGAGTCGACCTAGACAAGCTGAAAAGTCGCCTGCCGTCCTGGTTGAAGCGCAATGTAGATGCCGCTACCTGAAATCAGGGCCCGCTCAGGCCTTTGATCTGGCCCAGGAAACGGGAGTAGGGATTAGCCCGGAGGGCGCGCGGTCTTTTTGCGGTTCGCTGCTTCCAACATGGCGTTAAACACCGGGAGTTGCAGAGGCCCCGTTTTCGCCTGAGCCATCGACAAAATGTCCTGTGGTGTCGGCTGTGGGAGCCGTTCCAGAGAGTTCAACCCGCTGCGTCGGCTCAGTAGCGATAGTGGTAGTACGGAAGGTGTCAAGATATTCATGGCATTGCTCTACCGCTGTTTGATTCACGACAGTATGGGAAATTTCGGCGCCCGCGTAAATCTCCTCTAGGTGTTCAACCACCTTGGTTTTAAGGTAGATGTATTTACCCTCAGCCACGCTGAGGAAAGCCATGTCTGTTTCCTTGCCAACCCCAGGAGCGACTTCGGCCCGTTTCTTGGCCACGAGCGTCATGTACAAAACTTGGTCCATCGACATGGATGATCCGTGGCCGGTGAACATGAGGCTGGAGGCAGCCTGGTTCCTGCCGACGCCGATGGCGGCAAATCCCGTGTCGTTGTGGCATGAGACCTCTCCGTTTTGAACCGTGTATATGTGGGCTCGGCCATAGCCTGCACTCTGATCAATACCAACAAAAAGTGCGGCGCACGCAGGCATCTGGAAGTGCACTACCTGCCTCGTCAGGTCTGCCGCTATGGCCTCCGTCAGATTCCTCTGGTTTTGTATGAAAGTTTCGACAGTCAGGCCAATTGGCAATAAATAGGCCGACTCGGCGCGCCTCCGCTTGGCGTCGATGTAGGACTTCGCATAGGCATCAGCGATGTTCTTTACGGTCTGGATCTCTGGCTGATCCTCCGTAGCTCTGAGGGTTGCGCGAACTTCTTCGAGCAGTTCGGTGTGCAGGTTCACGTCTCCCGCAATCATCGCAATCACCCTGTCTGTGAGGTGATGGATTTTCAGCCGCTTAGTCTGGTTGTCATCCGTGGACATCATCTGGTCCGACGCGGCCACCGCAGCGGAACCATCGGCGCAAAGCGCAGCTACGCAAACTGTCATAGTTTCCCTCCTGCTCCCACTCTATCAGCGCTGGGCAGGCGGGACTAGGGCGCTAGGCGCGGGCGCACTTCATCAGGGCATAGCGTGAGATATTGAGCTGTCATTCCCCACGACAGACATTAACAGTTACGGCTATTGCCAAATCGTTATTGACGGCTTGGCCAGCAATGGCACAATTGTGTCAAAGTGATGCAGCAACGGCACCGTTATGGCGCCGACTGCCTCATTTCAATGGAGTGAAAAATCATGGCAACCGCACTACTTGATGGCAATACCGCTATTCGGATGGTGAACGGCCGTCTCGTGAGCCCAACGCTCAATGATCCCGAAGTCAAAAAGGAAGTTGCTGCGAAGATGGGTGTTCTGCGTCAGGACTTGGACGCTCTCCGCGCGTATTACGTTCGGCAGGGTGTCATCACCAAAGGCGGCAATCTAACCAAGCGCTACGGCGGCTGAACTTGTATCGCCGCCTACCCAACTGGGTTCTAGGGTTCCACGGTACAGACGCGACGACCGTTAAAAAAATCCTCTGCAACCCCAAAGGGCATCTCGATCCCAGCGAGAACGATTACGACTGGCTTGGGTCTGGGGTGTACTTTTGGGAGAACGACCCAGAGCGAGCGCTGAAATTCGCTAAGGAGCGGATGAAGTGGCTGGGTATTCGTAAGAAGCCCGCTGTTATCGGCGCCGTCATCGACTTGGGTCTCTGCCTCAACTTGTTCGACCAAGTTGCGTTGGCTGAGCTCAACAGTGCCCATAAAGACTTCGATTTCGACATGCAACTTCTCGGCGTTCCGATGCCGAAAAACGAGGGGGGAAAGGACAGCCTTTTCCGCCGTCTGGACTGCGCCGTCATCGAACACGTACACCGGCTTCGCGCCAAGTCTGGCAAGGTCGCTGCATATCAAACTGTTCGATCAGGTTTTCTGGAAGGCGGCGCTTTGTATGAAGGCTCTGGCTTCAACGCGAAGAACCACATCCAGATTGCTGTGCGCAACCTCTCCTGCATCAAGGGCTACTTCTTGCCGCGCACCCGAGGATAGGTGGACCCGCCGCCCCAGTAGGGTTCGACGCCAGCCCCTGAAATCGGAAGACTGCAGGGATGGCCAAAGACACCATCTCCTACGAAGACGCCTTCGGGCTCACATCAACTCCAGCTGCGCCCAGCGCTGGAACCGTCAGCTATGAGGAAGCCTTCGGCCTCCCTCCAGTCCCGCCCAAGCGACGCACGCTCGCCGCCATCGCCAACGACACGGTGATCGAGGCGGCCAACGCCGCAGCAGGCGGTGTGTCTGCCGCTGCCAACTTCGTGCGGCCTGGCAATGCGGTCTCCGGCTGGATCGACAAGAACATCGTGGAGGCAGGCGAGGCCAGCCAGAGCGATGCCGTCAAGGCGGAGAAGCAGCGCTTCCGCCAGGGTGTGGCCAACGCCGACGGCGTGATGGACGAGCTGGGCGCCGTGGGCAGTTACGTGGTGAACAACCCAGTGCTCTCCGCAGCCCAAGCGGTCGGCTCGTTCGTCGGCCCTGGCCTGGCCGTCAAGGGCGGGCGCACGCTGGCATCCATCGCCGGTCTGAACGCTGCGCGCGGTGGCTTGGCTGGCGGTGCTGCTGCTGGTGCTGCCATGGCGGGTGGTGATGCTGCTGGCGCGGCCTACGAGCTGTCGACCAAGGCGGGCGCGACGGATGAGCAGGCTGTGGCCGCCGGGCGCGGGGCCAGCGTCCTGCCCGCTGTCATCGGTGGTGTCGGCGGCGTGGTGGGTGCTGAGCGCCTTGTGGCCGGGGCTAAGGGCTTTGCGGGTAACGCAGCCTCCCGCGCGCTGAAGACCGGGGCGGTGGAAGGTGCACAAGAGGCCATCGAGGAGGGCGTCACACAGTACGAAGGCCAGCGCGCCGCGATGCCGTTTGACGCGACCATTGATCCGAGCAAGGGCGTTGCTGCTGCAGCCGGTATGGGGGCGGCCTTGGGCGCAGCAACCGGTGGTGGAGTGTCGCTGCTCACGGGTGGCCAACAGCAACAGGCTCCAGCAGCCGCGACCGTGAATGCGGATGATCCATCTGTGGGTGCGGCTGCAGCACCTGCACAGCCTGCAGTACCTGCCATCGATCCCAATGCAGGCCCACTGTCGAAAGCGGCATCGCTGGCCGGAGACCTGGGTCTCGCACCAACACCAGCTGCGCCCACGGCGCAAGAGCAGCGCACAACGTTGGAAGCAGCGATTGCTCGTTTGCCCGAAGCTCAGCAGCGTGAAGCCCGCCTGAACCTCGCCGATCTGGACAACCAGTCGTTGCCCGCTGGTGTTCGCGCAATGCGTGACGCGCGACTGCAGGAGCTAGTCGGCGGTGCACCGGTGGCCCCCGTGGAGCTGACGCCACAGGACATGGAGCGGGGGCGGGTGCTGCCGAACTTCGATGCCCGTTCGGATGAGGCGCCGCCCGAGAGGCTTTCCCTCGCGCCCGAGCAGGACCAAGCGGCCGTCGATGGGTTGGACTTCCCCGAGCCCACCGTGCCCGAGGGACAGGTGAACCCAGACGCAGCGCGTGTTGCAGAACTTGCACTTGCCGCCGACCTGGCGCCTGGCGAACCGATGCAGTTGAATCGAGCCCACGCTTTGCGCCGCGCAGCTGCTGCAGAGGGCATCACCATGTCGGTGATCCCTCACCCATCGGGACGCGGCTACGACGTGGCGCCCACCGCGCGCCTTGATCCTGCCGTGCGTGCCGCCATGCCCCAGGACGAAGCCGCTGCCCTGCTGCCGTTCGACCAGAGCCCATCCGGGCGCATGCTGGCCAGCCAGGACGGCAGCGTGCGCGCCGAGACTCGGCCCGAGGCCGTGGCGCTCAGCAATGAGGCGACTGCGCAGCGCCAGCAGGTGGAGTCCGATCGCCAGCGCCGAGCCGATCTGGGCATGAGCAACATCACCCCGGTGGTGCCGGTGGCCGAAGCAGGAAATCCCGCCTTGCCCCAGGTGACCTTCGACAACGCGCCCACCGGCCGCATGGTGGCGGGTGCCGACGGCGTGCGACAAGAGCGCCGGGCCGAAGTGGTCAACCGCGCCAACCAGCCCGCGCGTGCACCTCAGACCGTGGCCAGCGTCAGCGGCGCGCCGTTCGCCTCGCGCCAGGTGGCCCAGCAGGCCCTGCAGCAACAGCAGCTCGCGGGTACACACGAGGTGGTGCCAGCGGGGGACGACGAATCGCTGGGGTTTGTGCTCCAAGAAATGGGGCTGAATCAATCTCCAGCGCTTGACGGTAAAGCGCAAGCAGCTACTGAATCAGTAGCAAACCGTGCCCCCAACTGGCGCACCAACGCATTGCAGGCCAACCGCGTCGCGCGCGGCCTGGGCATCGAGACCAAGGGCAAGCGCCTGGTGCAGGTGGTGGCGGAGATCGACGCCGCCGCCGACAGCGCTGCCAGGGGGAGTACGGCCAGCATCCCGGCCGCTAGCAGGATGAGCAGCACGGGGGCGGCCAGCACCACGGTTCCCACCACCTTAATTGCTACTGAATTTGTAGCTGCAGGCGCTGATGAGTCAAGCGCTCGCCGCACTTCGGCCGCCTCCAAAATGGGCGGCCAGCTGCAGGATCGTCCCCCACGGCCTGGCCCACTCCCGGAAACGGGTGGAAATCAGGTGCCAACGCTTGAGCAGGAAGCGCCCGAAGCTATGAAATCAGGAGCGGATTCTGCCCCGGCTGGCCCGCGCCCGGCGCGCGCAGCAGCACCACGGTCCACCACCAGGATGGAGGAGGTTGGTTCCACGCGGTCGGACAGCGACGGTCTTGGCACGCTCTTCAGCAGCAGCGGCCAGGCCGTCCCGGCGCGCGGGCTATCGCCTGAAGAGGCCCAGCAGGCGGTGCAGGAGGCCCTTGCCGGGCTGGCCAACCCGCCACCAATCGACATCGTGACCCGGAGCCAGGAGCTTGGGGTCGATGCGCCGGACGGCGTAATGGGGGCGGCGATACCAGGCGAGGGACGCATCATCGTCGTTGCCTCCGCTCACGGGAGTGCTGACGCTGTCGCTGAGACGGTTTTCCATGAGATGTTTCACCTGGGTTTGCGCAATGTGTTGCCAGCGTCCGATTATGTGCAGGCCATGCTGGACTTGGCAAAGCGTGACGCCCGCGTGCAGGAGTTTGCGAACCGGTGGAAGCGGGAGGCCGCGGACGCACCCCAGCAGTTGCAGGCACTACGCGACCTGGGTCACGTCGGTAGTGAGTTGACCGCCCGCTATGAGGCGCTGGCCATCGAGGAAGGCCTGGCTGTCGTGGCTCAAGAGCTGCGTGCCCAGAAGCAAGCGGGCACCCGCCTTGGACTACGGGTCCGAGCCCTGGCCAGTTGGTTGGCCAGCGTGGCCGACCGCATGGGCATGGGACGCCTTGCCGAGCGCATCCGCAAGATGACCTACACCGAAGCCGAGCGCTTCGTCCTGAAGGCCATCGATCAATCCGGCACACCCGCGCCGGTGGCGGGAACGGGCGGCGACATCACGCGCTTTCGGACACAGGGGGAAAACTCTCTGGCTGGCCGGGTCGGGGAAACGCTGAAGGGCGTCACGGTCACCGATCTGAAGAAGCAGGCGGGTTTCAAGGCCACCGATTACCGTGGCCTCGGCCTGCAGCTGCTGGGCCGTCGCCAACTGGTGGACGTGTACGGCGACATGCTGCCCGAGATGCGTCGGTACAGCGATCTGATGGCACGCATGGACGCCGACAAGAACGAGGCGGGCTCTGGTGCTGACCAACTGGCGCAGGACTGGGCCAAGCTACCCGACGAGCGCGCGCTGGCAGAGCTGATGCACGACTCCACCCTGGCGCAGATCGACCCCTCAAAGGACTTCGTAGAGGGTGACAACAAGACCGACTGGACCAAACTGCAGGCGCGCTACAACACCCTCACGCCCGGCGCAAAGGACGTGTATGCACGGGCACGGGACACCTACCGCCAGCACATGCGCGACGTGCGCAGCGCGATCAAGGAGCGCATCGAGCGTACCGAGATCAGTTCCGAGCGCAAGGCCGCCATGCTCAAGCGGATGGACGACGAGTTCTTCGGCCACATCAAGGGCGTGTACTTCCCGCTGGCGCGCTTCGGCCAGTACGTGGTGGTGGTCAAGGACTCCGAGGGCAAGGTGGCCAACGTGAGCCGGGCCGAGACCATGGCCGAGGCGGATGCCACGAGCGGACAACTGCAGCGCGCATTCCCTTCCAGCAAGGGCTTCAGCGTGGGCAAAGTCCTCAAGGCCAAGGACTTCGTGGCCGAGCGCGACAGCGTGGGCCGGGGTTTCATGGAGCAGCTGTATGGGGTGCTGGACAAGCAGGGCATGGACACCAAGCAGCGCGCGGAGCTGGAAGATGCCCTGGGCCAGCTGTACCTGTCTTCGCTGCCTGACCTGTCTTGGGCGAAGCACGGCATTCACCGCAAGGGCACGGCCGGTTTCAGCCAGGACGCCCGCCGGGCCTTCGCACAGAACGTGTTCCACGGCGCCAGCTACCTGGCCAAGCTGCGCTACGGGGACCGACTGCAGGACGAACTGGGCGAGATGCAGCGCCGGGTGGACGCGGGATCGACCGACAGCGGCTTCGACTCCGTGAAGGCTCAGCAGGTGGTGGACGAGATGGTCAAGCGCCACGACGCGGCCATGAACCCCAAGACGAATGCAGTGTCCACCGCGCTCACCAGTCTGGGCTTCATCTTCCACCTGGGCCTGTCGCCTGCCTCCGCCATGGTCAACCTGACCCAGACTGCGCTGGTGGCATACCCGGTCATGGGGGCGAAGTGGGGGTTCAAGAAAGCCAGCGCCGCGCTGCTCAAGGCTTCGGGTGAAGCCGCCCGGGGAAAGAACGACATCACGGGTAGCCTGAGCGCAGAGGAAAAGGCCGCCTTTGATGAGGCTGTGCGCTCTGGGGTGATCGACGTGACCATGGCCCACGACTTGGCCGGTATCGCCCAAGGCGAGGATCAGAACGTGTCGTACAAGCTGCGGCCGGTAATGCGGGCTGCCAGCTGGATGTTCCACCACGCTGAGAAATTCAACCGTCAGATCACCTTCGTGGCCGCCTACCGGCTGGCGCGCGAAGCCGGTGCTGGCGACAAGGCAGCGTACGAGCAGGCGGTGCAGGCAACCTACGATGGGCACTTCGACTACAGCTCCAACAACCGCCCCCGGGCGATGCAGGGCAACGTGGCGCGTGTGGTGCTGCTGTTCAAGCAGTACGGCCAGAACATGGTCTACACCTTGGTGCGCAACGCCCAGCAGTCGCTCAAGGGCGCGTCACCGCAAGAGCGTGCGCAGGCCCGCAAGGCGCTGGGCGGCCTGCTGACGATGCACGGGCTGGCGGCCGGTGCCCTGGGCCTGCCCATGGTCACCACGCTGCTGTCCGCTGCCTCGATGCTGGGGGGCGACGACGACGAGCCGTGGGACGCTCAGGTCGCGCTGCAGAACATGCTGGCGGACACCTTCGGCCAGAAGCCCGCAGAAGTGATGGCGCACGGGCTGTCTCGGCTGACCCCATGGGACATCTCGGGCCGGGTGGGCCTGGACAAGCTGATCTTCCCGGACATGCAGGAAGGCCTGGAAGGGCAGCGCCTCGGCGAATCGGCGATGGCTGCCGCCCTGGGGCCCGTGGCCGGTATCGGCATCAACGTGCTCAAGGGCCTGCAGGACATGGGTGACGGTCGCTACCTGCGTGGGCTGGAGGCCATGGCGCCCACCGTGCTGCGCGGGCCGTTGAAGTCCTTCCGCTACGGCACCGAGGGCGTGCGCGACAAGTCGGGGATCGTGGTGCAGGACGAGGTGGGCGCGGCCGAGCTTCTGGGTCAAGCCTCTGGGTTCTCGCCGTCGAGCGTGCGAAATTCGTTCGAGGGCAAGAGCGCCATCGTTCAGCAGGATCGCGCACTGATGGCGCGGCGCAGTGCCCTGGTCGAGCAGTTCGCCATGGCTGCCATGGCGGGAGACGAGGAAGGGAAGGCAGAGGCCCGCGAGGCCATCGCCAGGTTCAACGACAAGAACCCGAACCGACGGATCCAGCCGATGCAGTTGGCGCAGAGCGTGAACATGCGGCAGAAGCGGATTCGTGAAGCGCAGGAGGGGGTCTACCTACCAGGCAAGAGGCGGGATGCGCTGGAGGCGGGGCGGTTTGCGGCGCAGGAGTGATAGGTCTTCAAGCAACTGCAACTCTAGGGCCCGCCCCGGCGGGCTTTTCAGTTGGGTCCTCAGTTGCAGTTCCAAGAATTGCCCGCCCGGTGGCAGGTTCTGCCGTTTGGCCCAGTCATGAAATTTTGCCCTGACTTGTGGTAAACGCCGCCCTGATTGTCGTAGCAGAAACCGGTGTTGCAGTTGGTGATGATGGCCGGAGGCGGATTGGCAGCCTCTTCTTTTCGGGCAGCTTCGCGCCGCTCTGCAGCCCGCCTGGCCTGAGCTTCAGCATCCCATTGGCCGCCGTTGTTGGTGATGCTTTTGGCTGAAGTCGCAGCGTTCTCCCGGTTTTTGCGCTCCTGCCAGCCTTCGGTTGGTTGCATGACAGCAGGTGGCGACTGCGCGGCCCCCCTCTGTTGCTGGGACAGTGCGCGATCCTGCTCCGCCATGCGTCGCTCTTGCTTTCGCAACTCGGCCTCGTAGGCCTGCTCGCGCTCCTGCAGGATTTCCTCGCGACTGCGCTGGCGCTCGATCTGCATTCCAGATTGCCCAGTAGCGCAAGGTTGGTCGCTGTAAATGATTTTGCCGCTCGCATCCTTGCAGCGGTTTACCTGGGCTCCTGCGGACACTGCAGCAAGGCATAGGTAGGTCAAGGCGATTGTTCTCCAGCGCATGGGATCCCCTCCTGCCACCACTCTATCAGGTGGGCTTCATCGCAGGCCCGTCCCAGGTCGGTGGTCTGGCTGGTAAAGCGGGAGGAGGGACTTATGCGGCCTGGAATGTAGCAGGTGGACAAGGCGAGAGCCACACGATGCTCACGATCAATGCCGATACGCACCCGCTGATGAACGGGATGCACAAGCCAGATCCAAGGCTGCCCGCAGACCAGCAGGACAAGCGTAGCGTGATCTCGATTGAATCGGCTGACGTGGACGCCTGGCTGGCGGGCACACAGCAGGAGGCGGAGGAGTCGTTACGAGTTCCAGCTATAGAGCTGATCAGTGGTGGGCCTGCGTGACATTGCCAGCTTCACTCATTGGCACGCTACCGCTTGCAGAGATAGCTTGCCGAGCCCGAGCTGTGCACACCAGAAAGGATCGCAAATCGCCCCACAGGGATTGAGCGAGTTGAACGCGAGCACCCGCGTCAAACAAGAAGTCAGGGCCTAGTGTGCGCACAAGATAAAGCTCCAGGCAGCGCTGTGGCGGCTGACCGTCGAAGCTTTTACTGACTATCCCAAAGGAGGTTATTTCAATCCCGCGTCGGGCAAAGCCGCTCAGGGTAGCTGAGTAGACAAGCTCATAGTTATACGCGTACTCCGCTGGAAGCATGAATACGCAAGCAAATTCGTTCACATTGAGGTTGCACCAAAAATTGATTCGGTCACCCTCTGCGTTCACAACTTCGTATGTGACTGAGGTTCTTTCGGCCGTTAGGCGGCGCATCTTTACAGGAGCTGACGCCTCTAGATCGGCCATAGGCACTCCGTCGATATGCGCAAGTGGGCGGCTCGGGCGACACAGATCTCTCGTCAGGAAGCGTACGGTTTCTTTTTCAATTCGCCAGAACGAGTTGGATGATGCGTACAGGAGGACAAGAATCCACGCAGCAGCAGCAGTAAGAAGCAGCTTCAATATTTCTAGGCTGGCTGCGCCAAAGTCCGGCAATCCCGATGCGCGAGGCGCCCAGAGAAAAACGCCGATGCACAGTGCAATTAGAGCCACCAAGGCGAGAGAGATTGCCCAGCGTTGAGCTGAGCTGAGAAATAGGAACTTCTTGGCGTCCATTTGAGATCTTTGCGTCTTTAGCCCGGCTGATCATAGATGCTGTGAGCGGGGATGCGAGCTCCCCGAGATGGTTGGCGTTTCTCGGGTGCGTCTATGGCGCTGACGCGCACGTAAGACAGATCCTGATCACAGCGCGCGGTCAGGGTGTCCCCATCGGTAATCGCAACAACCAAGCAGAGCAGGGCGGCGGTACTCAATTGCGGTCAGGCTGGAGCCAGTTGGTCGAAGTCCGCCAGCGGCATTTCGGTGCCGTCATGCGCCACCAGCACGCCCGGCGTGGCATCCGATACCTCTATCGGACTGCCGTTGAACTTGCCTTGCTCTGGCTTCGCTCCATCCATTGGCACGCAGCCATAGAGGCGGCACAGGTGCAGGTCGTCGGCCTGGGCTCTGGTCAGGACCAGCTTCTGCGGAAGCGCGGCCTCGTGTGCGCGCCAGTGTGCGCGGAATGCGTTCGTTGCGCGTCTGTGGATGTCTGCCATGCCTGGGCGGCAGGGTGGGAGGTCTACGATGTTCTGGGCGGCCATGCGGGGATTCTGTCGCAAAAAGCGCTCGCAATCAGGCTGCTAAATCGCGCGTCGCCTGCTGCGGATGGGGCCGCGCACCACCTTGGAAGCGGTAGTCGAGAAGGCCAAACAAAAAAGACCCCGAGGCTGACGCCTGGAGGTCTTTGTTTGTCATTTGCGGAACGTCACGGCGAACAAACGCGGAACATGCTGCAAATAACATAGCTAGAAAGCTATGGTGCCCGGGGCCGGAATCGAACCGGCACGCCTTGCGGCGGGGGATTTTGAGTCCCCTGCGTCTACCAATTTCACCACCCGGGCTGGAATTCGTGAAGCCCCAAATTATGGCACAGTAGG
>NZ_JBKBXG010000056.1:0-35904 GCF_046314175.1 Acidovorax sp.
TGGCACTCCACCCCAGCTCCTTGCCCTTGGTAGACAAGTTGACGGAACCTGAGCATTACGCCGTTCAGGATGTTGCGCAACTTGTCTGTATTCATGGCTTGACCATACAAGCTTGTCGAAGCGCCGCGCAAGGCTTCGACAAGCTCAGACCGAACGGTTAGTTCAAGTTCAAAGATGCCGACTCAACAACACCCCGCCGGGCCGCCATCTCGCGCCCCATGGCAGCAAGGGCGGTGGGAGTCAGCAACTGCATCGCTGCCGGGTAGGCCAGGCCCTCCTCTGCCGCGATGTGGTCGCCATAGCAGGAGGCAAAGCGGTCCAGCGCGGCGATATCTTGCGGGCTGAAGAAAAAGAATGGCGGCGCGGCGCCATCCGCACCCTCTGCATGGTCCACCAGCGCCTGTAGGGGTGCGCGTGCAGCGGCCCAGTCGGCGGTCATGCAGACATGGTCTTGCTGCAGCCGACGCACCAGCGCCTGCAGCTCAGCATCAGCAGGCGCATCGGCCTGCAGCAGCGGAAACACGTGCAGTTCTTCGTCCTGATGGTGCAGCGGCGCGGCGATGTCGAAATAACGCAGCACGTCGCGCGCGGCGTGGCGGGCATCGCCGTCTGCCCCGTGCTGCAGCACGTGCGCGCGCAACCGCGCCAGCAGGGCCAGCGTGCGCTGCACACGCTCGTGGCAGGCCTGCAGCATGGCAAAGGGGTCTTCAAACCCCACGCCAGGGGCGTTGAAGCCGGGGATATGACGGGCCGAGCCGGTGGTTGCCACAGCTGCGCCCCTCCTCATACAAGTAGCAACTGCGGGGGGTCGGGCTGCATGCGTGCGGCCTTCAAAAGGTCGTCCAGACTGGAGATATCCATAGCGTCAAACCCGGGTGACTGAGGGGAAACAGGAAAGGCAAAGAAGCCAGGAGTGTGCAGGGGCCCCGCCGATCAGAAGCCGGGAGCAACGCCGCGCTCAGCATCCAGCGTGCTCACATAGTCCTGCGCAGCGGGGCGTGGCCGCGCCGACTTGCGGGATAACACAGTGCCGATGCTCAAAAAGCACAGCGCCAGCTCAGACGGCGCCAGGCCAAACAGCCCGCGCAGTGCGTCCGACTTGAGCGCCTTGCCGCCGGTCAACGCCGAGCCAAAGCCCTGCGCGGTGGCCATGAGCAGCATGTTCTGCACCGCACAGCCCGCGGAGGCCAGGCGCTCGTGCAAGTCGATCTCCGGGTCGCCGCGCTCGCCATCAACCACCACCAGCAACAGCAACAGCAGCAGCAGCGGGGCACGGTAGGCCTTCTCGCGCGCCTGCGTCTGTTGTGCTTCGGTGGCGGCGCTGTCGCGTTCGCGCAGTGCGGCGACAAAGACCTCCGCCAGCTGGGGCCGCGACACCTCGGGCACCAGCACAAATCGCCAAGGTAGCAACTGGCCGTGGTCGGGCGCGTGCGCAGCGGCATGGAGGATTTGCGCCAGCTGCGCGGGGTTGGGCCCCGGCGCACCCAGCCGCTTGGGCAAAATCGTCTGGCGCGACTCGATGAGCGTGGCCGCCATGTCGGCCAGCTCGTCGGCAGTGTTGGGCGCTGAGGCCGCTGCGAGACGCCGCGACCCCACCTGAGCGGTGTTGCCCACGGCGCGGATCTTGAGTGGCCAGGGGATCACGGTCATGGCGTGGAGCTCCTTGAGTCAGTACGCGGTGATGGGTGCAGCGGGTGGATGCAGGTGCGCAGCGCGTCAGCCGCACGTGCCCAGGTGGCCACACTGCGTGCAGTAGTCGCAGCCATCCTTGCGGATCACCGCATGGGCGCCACATTCGCTGCACTTTTTGCCAGCCATGGCCTGCGGCACGGCAGCCGGCAGTTGCGCGGGCTCGTCCAGTGGCAGTTGCTGCTGCACAGGGTCGGCCACGCGGCGCGCCAGGATGTTCTGAATGGCATAGGCCATGGCCGCCACCTCGGAGTCGTGCCACATGGGCACCAGCGTGCCGTCGTCCTTGCGGTGGGTGCCCAGGCGCACGGGGCCGCGGTCCCAGGCCACTTTGCGCATATCGCTCAGTGCACGCTCCAGAAAACCGCCGCGCGCAGCCAGCGACAGCATGCGCATGCTGGAGGTGATCCACTGCTGCGACTCGCCGCTTTGGCCCACGGGCATGAAGAACTCGATGGCGCGGTCTACCGTGCCGTTGCCCACGCCGGTGGGCACGGGCAGGAAGGACACGATGAGGTACAGCGTCTTGTGGCCTTCCTGCGTCCAGTATTCGAGCTTTTCGGCCACCGCGGAGAGGCCGCCTTGCGGGCGGCTTTCGATGACGGTGCGCATGGGGTCGATGGGCTGCGCGGCGGGCGCCACGGGCATCAATGTGGCCGGTGTGGCGGCCACTTCCGGCGCCGCGTGGACCTCCAGCACCGATCCCAGGATGGCGTTGGGCCGGTAGGTGGCCAAGCCTTTGAGCTTGGCGCGCCAGGCCTGCAGGTACAGGTCCTTGAAGTCTTCGTAGGGGTAGTCGGCCGGGATATTCACGGTCTTGGAAATCGCGGTGTCCACAAACGGCTGCACGGCCTCCATCATGGCGATGTGGCCCTCGGCGGGCATGGCCAGCGCCGAGACGAAATAGTCCGGCAACGCGTTCACGTCGCCGCCCAGCTCGCGGAACATGCGCCAGGCGTGGTCTTCCACGGCGTATTCGCCGGTGCTGCCATCCGACTCGCGCTTCTTGCGCTTGTACATCCACGAAAACGGTGGCTCGATGCCGTTGGAGGCGTTGTCGGCAAAGGCAAGGCTGACGGTGCCGGTGGGGGCAATGGACAGCAGGTGGCTGTTGCGTATGCCGTGCTGACGAATGGCCGCCTTGAGAGAATCGGGCAAGCGGCTGGCGAAGGTGCCTTCGGCCAGATACCCGTTGGCGTCAAACTCGGGGAACACCCCTTTCTCGCGCGCCAAGTCTACCGACGCGGCATAGGCCGCATCGCGCATGCATTCGGCAATGCGCGCCGCCATGGTGCGGCCCTCGGGCAGGTCGTAGCGCACACACAGCATGGCCAGCGTGTTGCCCATGCCGGTAAAACCCACGCCGATGCGCCGCTTGGCCATGGCCTCGTCGCGCTGCTGCGGTAACGGCCAGTAGGTCACGTCCAGCACGTTGTCGAGCGCACGCACCTGCAGCGCCACGGCTTGGGTGAAGGCCTCGAAGTCGAACGCGGCCTCGCCGCCCACACCAAACGGGTGCCGCACAAAGCGGGTCAGGATGATGGGGCCGAGGTCGCAGCAGCCGTACGACGGCAGCGGCTGCTCGCCGCAGTTGTGCACCACGATGCCGTTGGCATCAAACGCATGGACATCAGCCACGGTGACGTCGTAGACATCTTCTACCCCGGCATCGACCAGCGCCTGCACCGTGGCAGTGAAGCGTTCGCGGTTCAGTGCGCGCCGGTATTGAGACAAGCCCTCTTCCAGACGTGCCGATTTTTCGGTGTCGCAAAAGCCCACGCGCTCGGCAAACACCGCGATGCTGTCGCCACTGATGACCAGTTCGTGTTGCGCGCGGGTGGCATAGGGCTGCGTGCCGCCTTTTCCGTTGGGCAGGTTGCGCTCGGCCGCCGGGCGGCGGTTGCGGTACAGCGTGGAGGCGATGCCCATGCGCAGCAACATGCGTTGCACGGTTTGCAGCAAGGCCTCATCGCTTTGCGACAGGCGCACGCTCAGCCCTTTGTCCTGCGCACCTTGCACCGAACCATCGGCATCAAACAACCCAGACAGCAGGCCTTGCGCAAAGGCTGACGACTGCCGCTCCATGCTGGCCGTGATGGTCTTGTGGCCAGGCGCCATGCCCAGTTCGTGCGCCAGTTTCCACAGCGCAGCGCTGGCCATCCGCGCCTCGCCACGCCCTGCCACGGGCCGCTGAAAGCCTTTGAAATCCGCGCGATGCGGCAATGTGGCCGCTGCAGCGGTGGCCGCCCGCATGATGCCGTCAGCTCCGGTGGCGGCGTAGGCCACTGCGCCCTGCCCAACGACCATGAGTTCAGGCGCCCAGACCGATATGACCGCCTTGTCGGCTTTGAGCGTTCCGTCGCCCACCAGCAGCCCGAGCAGGTAGCCTTCGGCCTGCGTACCCGCTCCGCCCCAGCCCTCAAACGCCCGGTGGTCATGCAGCACGATCTCGTCGCCAGGCTGCAGTTGCGCGGCCTCTGTCCATTCCACTTCCAGGCAATAGCGAGTTTTGCGTGCCACGCGGCGCACGCGATGATCAGCCGTCAGGCGCAGGGCATGCCCCTCCTTGGTCTTTAGCTGCAACACCGGCTTGGTGCCTGTTTTGAAAAAGCCTTGGCTTTGCACGGCATAGGCGCGCCCGTCAACGACTGCAGAGAAAGTACACCCCACAAGGTCGGACACCTGAGCAGGCCCGTCAGTGGTCATCACCCAGGTGTCTGCCGTCACACACGGGTTGGTCGCAGCAATCTCCTCGCAGTAATGCAGGTTGTTGTCTTCGTTAATGCGCCCCAGGAACAAGATGCCCGGCTCGGCAAAGTCGTAGGCCGACTTCATGATCGTGTCCCACAGCGCGCGCGCGGGCACGGTGGCATAGACCCACTGGCCATCCGCGCGCTGGCGGGCGCCCTGGGACAGCAGGGCATCGCCTGGCCTTGCCTTGTGCACCAGCTCCCACTGCGCGTTGTTCTGCACGGCATGAATGAACTCATCCGACACACCCACCGACACGTTGAAGTTGTTCCAGCGGCCCGGCGTGCGCTTGGCGGTGATGAATTCGTGCACATCAGGGTGGTCGATGCGCAGCACGCCCATCTGGGCGCCGCGGCGTGCGCCCGCGCTCTCTACCGTGGAGCACGACTGGTCGAACACATTCATGTAGCTGCAAGGCCCTGACGCCATCGACGCCGTGGCCTTGACCCGCGCGCCCTTGGGGCGGATGCGGGAAAAGTCGTAGCCCACGCCGCCGCCGCGGCGCATGGTTTCGGCGGCCTCGCGCAGGGCCTCATAGATGCCCGGAAAGCCCTCGTCGTCAACACCCTGGATGCAGTCGCCCACGGGCTGCACAAAGCAGTTGATCAGCGTGGCCTGGATGTCGGTGCCTGCCGCGCTCATGATGCGGCCCGCACCGATGGCGCCCGCCTGCAGGTTGGCCAGGAACAGCGCTTCGTATTTGGCGCGCAGCTCCGGCTTTTCGACCGATGCGAGGGCCCGCGCCACACGCTGGTACAGCTGCTCCACCGTGGTTTCGCCGGGTTTGAGGTATTTCTCGCGCAGCACGTCCAGGCTGATGGGCTGGATGGTGCTGGCGGGAGGCAAGGGGGAGTGAGGTTCGCGCTTCATGGGTTCCGATGATTTGGTGTCCACGGGGTGGGGGCCTTGCGCTCGGTCAAGAGTGATTCATCAAGCCCGGCCTGGACCGTTCCAGCACCCATGCCCCAGGCAGGGTGGCCTGTGGGGCGCAGGCAGCACACCGGCCCGCGCAGCGGTTAAATGCGACGGCAGTGCCGCACAGTATGAACCTCGTGCCCGGCGCGGCGCAATGGTGGCGGGCGGAACCCCGTCGCGCCGCTCGCTACGGGCGGAAAGATGCGCGTAGCATGGCGCCATGCATTTCTTCCCCCTGTTCACTGCTTGGTGGCAGCGCCCAGCCCACGAGGCGCCGCCGCCGATGTCCCGCTGGCTGGGCGCCACGGCGCTCGCCTGCGTTCTAAGCTTGTCGGGCTGCGCCGGCTTGCCCTCCGCCCATGACGCGGCAGCCCCCTGGCCCGAGCGCCTGCACACCCTGCTGCCCGCCGATGTGCTACTGCTGGGCGAGCAGCACGATGCGGCTGACCACCAGCGCCTGCAGCGCGACACCGTGGTGTGGCTGGCAACGCGCAACCAGCTGGCGGCCGTGGTGATGGAAATGGCCGAGCGCGGACACAGCACCCAGGGGCTGCCGCGTGACGCGACCGAAGCACAGGTGCAGGCCGCCCTGCAGTGGCAAGACAACGCCTGGCCTTGGAAGGCCTACGGGCCGGTGGTGATGGCCGCCGTGGGCGCCGGTGTGCCGGTGCTGGGTGGCAACCTGCCGCGCAACCGCATGCGCGCCGCCATGGGTGAAGCCGCGTGGGACCAGCACCTACCCGCCCCGGCGCTGCAACGGCAGTACACCGCCCTGCGCGACGGGCACTGCGGGCTGCTGCCCGAATCGCAGATTGCGCCCATGGCCCGCATACAGATCGCGCGCGACGCCAGCATGGCGCAGACCGCCGAGGAGGCGCTGCGCCCCGGGCAGACGGTGGTGCTGGTGGCCGGGGGCGGCCACGTGCTGCGCAGCCTGGGCGTGCCCACACACTGGCCAGCCAATTTAGTGTCAAAAGTGGCTCTAGCGCTTTCTGGACAAGCGCTACCAGCTATTAATTCTGATGCTGATGCCATTGTCGCTACCCTCGCCCCGCCAGCCAAGGACCACTGTGGCGAGCTGCGCAAGCAATGGGCGCCGCGCGCCCCGACGCCGTCGGCGCCTCAGTAACCACCCAAAGCCTGACTCAACCCCCACGGGGCGCCAACTACGCGGCTGCAGCTGCCCGCGCCCGCAGCAGCGCCGCAAAATCATCCGCTGGCACCGGGCGGCTGCACAG
The DNA here is from genome assembly GCF_046314175.1 of Acidovorax sp. Taxonomy (GTDB): domain Bacteria; phylum Pseudomonadota; class Gammaproteobacteria; order Burkholderiales; family Burkholderiaceae_C; genus Acidovorax. Next base: position 6,594 of record NZ_JBKBXG010000056.1, read on the forward strand.
GTAGCCCTGATATGAATCACAGCCCCGCTCGCGTAAAAACGCCAGCTGCCCCTCGGTCTCTACGCCCTCGGCCAGCACCGACATCCCCAAGCTGTGCCCCATGGCGATGATGGCGGCGCTGATCGCCATATCGTCCTCGCTCTGCGGTATGTCGCGGATGAAACTCTGGTCGATCTTGAGCACGTCGATGGGAAAACGCTTGAGCTGTGCCAGCGACGAATAGCCGGTGCCAAAGTCGTCCACCGCAATGCGCAGGCCCAGCGCCTGCAGGCGCATCAGCACCAGCCGGGCTTCGTCGGTGCGCTCGGCCAGGGCAGATTCGGTGATCTCCAGCTCCAGCCATTCGGCGGGAAAGCCGGACTCGGCCAGCGCTGCCGCCGCACAGCCCGCCAGATCGGTCAGATGAAACTGCCGTGGCGACACATTGACCGCCAGCGTCAGGTCCGGCAGGCCCGCTGCGCGCCACTGCTGGCCCTGGCGGCACACCTCGCGCACCACCCATTCACCCAGCGGGCCGATAACGCCCGAGGTCTCGGCCACCGGGATGAAACGCGCGGGCGATATCAGCCCCTCCACCGGGTCGTTCCAGCGCACCAGCGCCTCGGCGCCCACGATGCGGCCGGTGGCAATGTCCACCTGCGGCTGGTAGTACATCTGCAGATGGCCCTGTGCCAGCGCCAGCCGCAGGCGCGACTCCAGCGCCAGCCGCTCGCGTGCGGCCTGCGTCATGGCCTCATGGAAGAAGCACCACGCGCCCCGCCCACGCGCCTTGGCGCCGTACACGGCGGCGTGCGCGCCTTGCAGCAGCAGCTCGGCAGTTTGGGCGTGCTCGGGGTACATGCAGATGCCCACACTCACCCCGGCCACCACTTCAAACCCATCGGGTGAACGCCAGGGCTCGGCCACGGCTGCAATGAGGTGGCGGGCCACGGATGCAGCGCCGTCAGAATGGCGCAGGTTGCGCGCCACCACGGCCAGTTCGTCGCCCGCCAGGCGCCCCAGCACATCGCCCGGCCGCAGGGCCGACTGCACCTGGCGTGCAATGTGTTTGAGCACTTCGTCACCCGTGGAGTGACCGTAGCTGTCGTTCACGTCCTTGAACCGGTCCAGGTTGAGCAGCAGCACAGCGATGTGCTCGCCGCTGGTGTGTGCGTCCTGCACGGCCACCTCCAGCTGGCGGCCGAACCAGGTGCGGTTGGACAGGCCAGTGAGCGCGTCGTTGTGCGCCATGTATTCCAGCTGGCGCTGCCGCGCTTTTTCTTCCGATACGTCGGTGAACATGCACACGTAGTGCGTGATGTGGCCCGCAGGGTCGCGCACCACCGACATGGACATGTGCTCGGGGAACACCTCGCCGTTCTTGCGGCGGTTCCATATCTCTCCTTGCCAGTGGCCCGTCTGTTGCACAGCGCCCCACATCGCGTCGTAAAAGCCCTTGTCGTGCCGGCCCGACTGAAAGATGCGCGGCGTCTTGCCAAGCAGTTCGTCCTCGGTATAGCCCAGCAGGCGCGTTACCGCGGCGTTGACCGACAGGATGCGGCTTTGCGCATCGGTCACCACCACGCCTTCGATGGTGTTGTCCACCACCGTGGCGGCCAGCCGCTGGCGCGCCTCACTCAGTTCCAGGGCGGCGCGCGCCACCGTGATGTCGTTGAGGTCCTGCAACAGGCAGATCAGGTGCGCGGGCACGTCGTCGACCTCAGGCACCAGTGTCACGGTGCACAGCACGGGTACCGTGGTGCCGTCGCCACGCAGGCACACGCGCTGGCTTACGTGGTCGTCCATGTCGCCTGCCACAAGCCGTGCGAGCTGGGCATGGGCCTCGGCAACGTCGTTGAGCGGCATCACATCACGCACCCAAAGCGTCAGCAGGTGCGAACGGGTCATGGCCAGCAGCTCGCCCATCCGGTCGTTGACCCACAGGATTTTGCCGTCGAGTGCGAGGCGCGCCACCCCCGCCGGCGCGTACCGCACCACTTTCGACAACTCGCACGCCAACGCGTAGCGCAGCTTCTCGGAACGAACCACACGGCGCAGCAGCCACCAGGCCAAGGCACTGGTCACCAGAACAAAACCCCAGCCTTTCCACGTCTGCATGCGGGTAAGCACATGGGGATCGGAAACCCAGTGCTCGAGCAGCGCGTCACCGACAAACACCCAGCTCACGCCAATCACCAGATACAGCAGCATCCCCTGCCAGGGAGCCATACGTTGGGCTTTGCCCGGATTGGTCATCAAAATCCCCGTTCCTTCGGCGCAAAGGCCATGCTGCGACAATCGCAGCGCTATGACAACCGCCTACATCCTTACCCTGTCTTGCCCCGACCGCCTGGGGCTGGTGCACGCCGTCTCGGGCTTTTTGCTGGAGCACGGCGGCAATATCGAAGAAGCCGCCCAGTACAACGACCACGCCACCGGCCTGTTCTTCATGCGGGTGCAGTTCGCCTGCGACCAGCACGACCACGCTACCCTCAAGGCCCGCCTGACAACGTTTGCAGAGCCACACCAGATGCGCTGGACCCTGCACGCTACAGCGGCCCCGATGAAGACGGTGCTGATGGTCAGCAAAGAGGGCCATTGCCTGAACGACCTGCTGTTCCGCTGGAAGAGTGGCCTGCTGCCCATCGACATCCGCGCCATCATCAGCAACCACCGCGACTTTTATCAGCTGGCGGCCAGCTACAACGTGCCGTTCCACCACATCCCGCTGACGGGCAACACCAAAGCCCAGGCCGAAGCCAAACAGTTTGAGATTATCGAGGGCGAAGGTGCCGAGTTGGTGGTACTAGCCCGTTACATGCAGATACTTTCTCTTGACCTATGTCAAAAGTTGGCCGGACGGGCCATCAACATCCACCACAGCTTCCTGCCCAGCTTCAAGGGGGCCAAGCCGTATTACCAGGCCCATGACCGGGGCGTGAAGCTGATTGGCGCCACCGCCCACTATGTGACGGCCGACCTGGACGAAGGCCCGATCATCGAACAGGACGTGGCCCGCGCCGACCACACCGACACGGTGGAAGACCTGACAGCCCGGGGCCGCGACACCGAAAGCCAGGTGCTGGCCCGCGCCGTGAAGTGGCACAGCGAGCACCGCGTGGTGCTCAACGGCCACAAGACGGTCGTCTTCAAGTAACACGCTCGTTGCGCATCATGGCCATCGCCGCTCCGTCTTCATCCTTCCTCAGCAGTGCGGCGCGGCGCATCCCGCCCATTCAGTGCCTGCTGACGTTTGAAGCGCTGGCGCGGCTGCGCAGCGTGACGCAGACGGCCGACGAGCTGTGCGTGACGCCCAGCGCCGTGAGCCACCGGGTCAAGCAGCTCGAACAGATCCTGGGCGTGCGGCTGTTTGGCCGGGCCGACTTTTCGCTGACCACCGAGGGCAGCGCCTACCTGGCCCATGTGCGCGAGGGGCTGGGCGCGCTGCAGCGCTTTCCCGGGCAGGCGGCGGCGCCCGGGCGGCGGCGCCTCAAGCTGGCGGTCACGCCCACGTTTGCGCGCACCATCCTCATCCCGCGCCTGCGCCAGTTCACCGAGGCGTACCCAGAAATCGACCTGGCGCTGCAGGTGTCGATCCCGCTCTTGGATGTGGTGGCCGAAGACGCCGACCTGATGGTGCGTTTTGGTGCGGGCCACTATGCCGATGTGGAACATGTGGAGCTGGCCCGCGACGTGGTCACGCCCCTGGCCTCGCCCGCCTTCGTGCGCGAACACGGCCCCTTTGAGCGCCCCGAAGACCTGGAAGGCGTGCCCTTGCTGCGCAGCCCACTGGAGCCCTGGCGCACCTGGTTTGCCGCCACAGGCCTCGACTGGGCCGAGCCCAGCGAGGGCTCGCAGTTCAACGACATCGGCCTGATGTGTGACGGCGCTGCAGCCGGCATGGGCGTGGCGCTGGTTCGCCTCAAGCTGGGCGCGCCATGGCTGGAGAACGGCACGCTGGTGCGCCTGTTTGACACCGACACCGCCAGCCCGCACGCGCACTACCTGTGCTGGCGCACTGGGACCATGGACCGGTGGGAATGCGCGGCGTTTGCGGAGTGGTTGCGCAAGACCATGGCGTAGTAGAGGCATCCCCCTGAGTCGCCTTTGGCGCCTTCCCCCTTCTCTCGGCTGCGCCGGGAAGGGGGACGCAGCCCTCGCCCGAGCCGCGCCCTCTTCCACCAAGTTCAGGCAAAAATCAGCCCCAGCGCTTGTCCATCAAGCGCAAGCAGCTATCAATAAATGAGCATCCAGGTCTTTTTCACAATCCCCTGCAGAAAAGCTCACCCCGCGGCATCCGGCCATCCCCTACAGTGACAGCCATGAACACTGCCGCCGCCCCCACCGCAGCCCTGTCCGAGCGCGCCGCACGCCAAGCCGAAATTGTCCAGGCCCTGGGCCGTGTGGTGCCCGCCCACGCCCTGCTCTGGCACACCGAAGACACCACGCCGTACGAATGCGACGGCCTCACCGCCTACCGCCAGCGCCCGCTGGTGGTGTGCTTGCCCGAAACGTACGACGAGGTGCAGGCCGTGCTGCAGGTATGCCACCAGCTGCAGGTGCCCGTGGTGGCGCGGGGCGCGGGCACGGGCCTGTCCGGCGGCGCCATGCCGCACGCCATGGGCGTGACGATGTCGCTGGCCAAGTTCAACCGCATCCTCGACATCAACCCCGAAAGCCGCACGGCCGTGGTGCAGTGCGGCGTGCGCAACCTGGCCATCAGCGAGGCCGCCGCGCCGTACGGCCTGTACTACGCGCCCGACCCCAGCAGCCAGATCGCCTGCACCATCGGCGGCAACGTGGCCGAGAACTCGGGCGGCGTGCACTGCCTCAAATACGGCCTCACCGTGCACAACGTGCTCAAGGTGAAAGGATTCACCGTGGAAGGCGAGCCCGTCGAATTCGGCAGCGAGGCGCTGGACGCCCCCGGCTACGACCTGCTGGCCGCCGTGATCGGCAGCGAAGGCATGCTGGCCGTGACCACCGAGGTGACGGTCAAGCTCATCCCCAAGCCCCAGCTGGCTCGCTGCATCATGGCCAGCTTTGACGACGTGCGCAAAGCGGGCGACGCCGTGGCCGCCGTCATCGCCGCCGGCATCATCCCCGCCGGGCTGGAGATGATGGACAAGCCCATGACCGCCGCCGTGGAGGACTTTGTGCACGCAGGCTACGACCTCACGGCCGAAGCCATCCTGCTGTGCGAAAGCGACGGCACGCCCGAAGAAGTGGAAGAAGAAATTGGCCGCATGAGCGAGGTGCTGCGCGCTGCGGGCGCCACCGCCATCTCGGTCAGCAACGACGAGGCCGAACGCCTGCGCTTCTGGAGCGGCCGCAAGAACGCCTTCCCCGCTAGCGGCCGCATCAGCCCCGACTACATGTGCATGGACTCCACCATCCCGCGCAAGCGGCTGGCCGACATCCTGCTCGCCATCCAGGAGATGGAAAAGAAGTACCAGCTGCGCTGCGCCAACGTGTTCCACGCGGGCGACGGCAATCTGCACCCTCTCATCCTGTTCGATGCCAACGATGCTGACCAGCTGCGCCGCTGCGAACTGTTTGGCGCGGACATCCTTGAGACCAGCGTGGCCATGGGCGGCACGGTGACGGGTGAGCACGGTGTGGGTGTGGAGAAGCTCAACAGCATGTGTGTGCAGTTCACGGCTGAAGAGAACGCGCAGATGTTCGGGCTCAAGCATGCGTTCGACCCGGCGGGGTTGTTGAATCCGGGCAAGGTCATCCCCACGCTGAACCGGTGTGCGGAGTACGGAAAGATGCTGGTGCGCGGCGGGCAGATCAAACACCCCGACCTGCCCCGCTTCTGACGCGCCATGAAGCCGCTGCAGGGCCTGGCTTTTCTGCTGCTCATGCAGTCGGCTGGCGAGGCGTTGTCGCACTTTCTTGCGCTGCCCGTGCCGGGGCCTGTGGTGGGCATGGTGGCACTGCTGCTGGCGCTGCGTTGGGCGCCCGTGCAGCAGGCCGTTGCGCCCGCCGCCACTTTTTTGCTCAACCACCTGTCACTGCTCTTCGTGCCCGTGGGTGTCGGCGTGATGACGCACCTGGCCCTGCTGAGCGCGTATGGCCTGCAGCTCATCGCGGTGATTGTGCTGTCCACCTGGATCGGCATGGCCGTGACGGCGCTGGTGCTGCGCCTGTGGCAACCCAAACCCCAACCCGAGGCGGGCGACGATGCCGAACTTCGTTGAACTGTGGGTGTACCTGGCGTCGGCCCCGCTGTTCGGGCTGACGGCCACGCTGGCCGTGTATGTGCTGGCGCAGGCGCTGTCGGTGCGCTCGGGCCACGCGCCCTGGGCCAACCCGGTCATGTTGTCGGTGGTGGTGTTGGCCGGGCTGATGCTGGCCACAGGCACCGCCTATCCCACGTACTTTGCAGGCGCACAGTTCATCCACTTTCTGCTGGGCCCTGCCGTGGTCGCACTGGGCTGGCCTCTGTGGCAGCGCCGCGCGGCCTTGCGCGCGCGCTGGAGCCGGCTGGTGCTGGCCTCGCTGGCCGGTGGCAGTGCGGCTGCGGCCAGCGCCGTCGGCCTGGGTTGGGCATTGGGCCTGCCGGGTGATGTGCTGATGTCGCTAGCGCCCAAGTCCGTCACTGCCCCCGTCGCCATGGGCGTGGCGGCGCAGATCGGCGGCGTGCCTGCCCTGGCGGCGGTGTTTGCAGCGCTGACGGGCATGGTGGGGGCGCTGTCGGCGCGCTGGCTGTTTGGGCTGATGCGCTTGCCCACGGACGCGGAGGGCATGGCGCTGCGGGGGTTTGCGCTGGGCACCGCGTCGCATGGCATCGGGGCGGCGCATGCGTTGCAGGTGCATGCCGAGGCAGGGGCGTATGCGGGGTTGGCGTTGGGGCTGCAGGTGGTGTTGGCGGCGGTGTTGATGCCGTTGGTGTTTCGTTTGTTTTGAGAACGAAATTGGGCTCTAGCGCTTATCTGTCAAGCGCTGGCAGCTATTGTTTTTGTAGTTTCCATGTTCTTCTCACCTCCGATGTGGCGAGGGAGGCGCTCGCGTGCTAAGTGGACCGCGTGTCAGGTTCCAGGGCGGAGGCCGGGAGTCGCCCGGCATGCGCCCTTCACAAAGGCACGCACCACGCCACAAGCTCAGCCCGACCGGGTAGCGCCCAACTCAGCCACCCACCACCGCCCGCCAAACCTCCCCCGCGTGCGACACCGCAAACAGCACCAGCCCAATCAACCCACCCACCACCGTCCCATTGATGCGGATGTACTGCAGATCCTTCCCAATATTCACCTCAATCAGATCCGTCATCTCCTCGGTGTCCCACCGCCGCACCGTGTCCTCAATATGCTGCGCAATGAACGCCGACACATCCGGCGCCAGCCCCTGCACCCAATGCTCCAGCCGGTCGTTCAGCGACTGCCGCAGCGCGGCATCCCCCGCCAGCGACTGGCCCAGCCACAACCCGAGCTTGCCCACCTGCCGCGCCAGCACCGAGTCCGCATCGGCCAGGTCACGCTGCAGCGCGCCGCGCAGGTCCAGCCACAGCGTCTGCACATAGCCGGCCACTGTGGCATCGGTCTGCAGATAGGTCCGGATCTCTTCGCCCTTTTGCGCCCACTCGGGGTCGTTCTTCAGGCGATCGATAAAGCGCTGCACCACCGCATCAAACTGCGCACGCAAGGCGTGCTGCGGATTGGCGGCCACGTCGGCCATCACGCTCTCTAGCGCGCGGGCCAGCATGGCAGAGCCCTTGTCGCCCAGCCAGTCCGTGGGCAGCAGTTTCTCGGTGCGCGGGTGGTCCTTCTTGAGCCAGGCCACGATGGTCTGTGCCACCCAGGCGCGGGTCTGCTCGTTCTGCAGCAACTCGATGAGCTTGCCCAGCACGTCGTCCAGCAGCGCCTGGTGGCGGCCGTTGTGGGTCAGGGTATCGAGCACCGCCGCCAGAGCGCGCGACATGTCCACCTGCCCGATCAATGCGCGCGCCGCCTTCTGGATGAAGCGCTCCACCTGCGCGTCCTGAACTGTCTCCAGCGCGGCAGATGTCAGGCGGGTGGCCTGGTGACCCAGCAGCGCGGCGTTGCCCGGCGCCGTCAGCCACTGCGCCAACCGCTCGGCAGGGTCGTGCCTGCGTATCAGGGACACGAGTGAGGGCACGTCGAGAAACTTGTCGCGCACAAACGTGGCCAGGTTGCGACCGATGCGCGCCTGGTTGCGCGCGATGACTGCGGTGTGCGGAATGGGCAAGCCGAGCGGTCGGCGGAACAATGCAACCACCGCAAACCAGTCGGCCAGCGCGCCCACCATGGCGGCCTCGGCAACAGCCTTGATGCAGTTGAGCAGCAAACCGCGCTCGACCACGCTGGTGGCGATGAACACGGCCGTCACCAGCAGCAACAGGCCCAGGGCCTGCCGCTTGGCGCGGCGCAGCGCGCGGTGCGCGGGGCTGAGCTCAGCGCGGGTCATCGCCGTTCGCGCACAACCGCTACAGCGCGCCTGCGCTCACGCCTCTGGAGGCAGTCAGGCCGCCGCCGCAATCTGGTCCAGCGCCTTCGACAAATGGCCCACGGTGCGGTCCACGTTGTGCCACTTCTCCAGGCCAAACAGGCCGATGCGGAAGGTCTTGAAGTCCGGCCCCTCATCGCACTGCAGAGGCACACCCGCAGCGGTCTGCAGGCCCACCTCCATGAACTTCTTGCCATTCTGGATGCCGGGGTCGGTGGTGTAGCTCACCACCACGCCGGGGGCCTTGAAGCCCTCGGCCGCCACGCTGGGGAAGCCGCGTGATTCGAGCAGCGCGCGCACCTTGGCGCCCAGCTCAATTTGCTCGTCGCGCACCCTGGCAAAGCCGTAGGCGCGCGTCTCGGCCATCACCTCGCGCAGGCGCACCAGCGCGTCGGTGGGCATGGTGGTGTGGTACGCGTGCTGGCCCTTTTCGTAGCCCTCGGCGATCTGCATCCATTTCTTGAGGTCGCACGAGAAGCTGCTGCTCGTGGTGCCGTCGATGGCCTGCCGCGCACGCTCGCTCATCATCACCATGGCGCAGCAGGGCGATCCGCTCCAGCCCTTTTGCGGCGCGCTGATGAGCACGTCGACGCCCGTTGCCTTCATGTCCACCCACATTGCGCCCGAGGCCACGCAGTCGAGCACAAACAGCGCGCCGACATCGTGGGCCGCAGCGGTCACGGTGCGGATGTAGTCGTCACTCAGAATGATGCCGCTGGCCGTCTCCACATGGGGTGCGAATACCACCTTGGGCTTTTCGGCGCGGATGGTGGCTGCGACTTCTTCTGCGGGGCATGGTGCCCAGGGCGCCTGCGGGCCGCTGCCCTGCTGGCGCGCCTTGCACACCACGGAGCCACCGCCCAGGCCTTTGTCGGCATCAAAAATCTGCGTCCAGCGGTAGCTGAACCAGCCGTTGCGCACGATAAGTACCTTTTCCTGGTTGGCAAACTGGCGTGCCACGGCCTCCATGCCAAAGGTGCCGCTGCCGGGCACCAGCACGGCGGTGTGGGCGCCGTAGACCTCTTTCAGCGTACCCAGAATGTCCTGCACCACGCCGGTAAAGCGCTTGGACATGTGGTTGAGCGCGCGGTCGGTGTAGACCACCGAAAACTCAAGCAAACCATCGGGGTCGATATCGGGCAGCAGTCCGGGCATGGTGAAAAGTCTCCATCAAACAGGGGCGCCACCCCGGCGCGGGGCGGGCTAGGCGGGGCAGCTTAGCATGCAGCTTTGAAAAAAGACCTGCGCGCACCGGCCCGTTGCGCGCGCCGCTACGATCCTGCTTTTACCCACAGGACCGCCATGCCCGACTTTCGCAGCGATACCGTCACCCAGCCCACGCCCGACATGCGCGAGGCCATGTTCAAAGCCCCGCTGGGCGACGACGTGTTTGCCGACGACCCGTCGGTGAATGCGCTGCAGGACCATGCGGCCGAGTTGCTGGGTTTTGAGGCCGCGCTGTTTGCCCCGTCAGGTACGCAGACCAACCTCATCGCTTTGTGGGGCCACTGCCAGCGCGGCGACGAGGCCATCGTGGGCCAGAGCTGGCACACCTACCGCTGGGAGGCGGGTGGCATGGCGGTGCTGGGCTCCATCCAGCCCCAGCCGGTGGAAACGCAGCCGGACGGCACGCTGCGTGTGGCCGATATCGCCGCCGCCATCAAGCCCGACGACCCGCACTTTGCGCGCACCCGGCTCGTGGTGCTGGAGAACACCACGGGCGGCCAGGTGCTGTCCACGCCCTACATCGCCGAAGTGGCCCAACTGGCCCGCAGCCGCGGGCTGGCGATGCACCTGGACGGCGCGCGCATGTTCAACGCCGCCACCGCCAACGCCGCGCGCAACGGCACCGATGTGTATGACGAGGCACGTACGCTGTGCAGCCACTTTGACTCCGCATCGCTGTGCCTGAGCAAGGGCCTGGGCGCGCCCGTGGGTTCGCTGGTGCTGGGATCGCGCGACTTCATCCGACAGGCGCGCCGCACGCGCAAGATTCTGGGCGGGGGCATGCGCCAGGCCGGGGTGCTGGCCGCGGCGGGCCACTATGCGCTGCAGCACCATGTGCAGCGCCTGGCCGATGACCACGCCAACCTCGACCGGCTGGCGCAGGGCCTGAACGAAGCCAACCGCAGCCACCCCGTGCTGCAGGGCCGCATCACGGTGCTGCCGTGGCAGACCAATATCTTGTTCACCGACTTGCATGCCGATGTGGCCCCGGCTTTCACGGCCTGGCTGGCTCAAAACAATGTGCGCGTGACCAGTAGCCTGTATGGCGGCGCCACACGCCTGCGCTGGGTGGCGCATCTGGATGTGAGCGAAGCCGATGTGAAAGCGGCCCTGGATTGCGTGGCGGGTTTTAGGCTGCCCGCATGAATCAGGGGTGACGGGGCAGCTGGATCAGGCGGCGGGGTAAGTTCTGCCGCCGAAGATGCCGGTGCCCACGCGGACCATGGTGCTGCCAGCCTGGATGGCCGCCTCCAGATCGGCCGTCATGCCCACCGAAAGGGTGTCAAAACCCTCCAGCCCGGGCTCGCCCAACGCAGATATCTCGTCAAAAAGCCTTCTAGCGCTTGTGTGGATTGCGAGTTGCGCTTCGAAATCAGGAGCATGGTCAGGAATACTCATGATTCCGCGGGCCTGAAGCCGTGGCAGTTTTGCCACAGCGCGCAGCAGGCCCAAGGCCTCTGCCGGTGGCACGCCCGACTTGGTGGCACCCCCATCCACATTCACCTGAATACATATCTGCAAGGGCGGCAGGTGGTCTGGACGCTGGTCCGACAGGCGCTCGGCGATCTTGAGCCGGTCCACGGTGTGCACCCAGTCAAAATGCTCTGCCACCGGCCGCGTTTTGTTGCTCTGCACAGGGCCGATGCAGTGCCATTGCAGCGTCACTCCCGGCATGGACACTGGCAGCGATGCGCGCAGGGCGACGATCTTGTCCACGCCCTCCTGGATGTAGTTCTCGCCAAAGGCGCGCTGGCCCGCGGTAACGGCCTCCATCACGGCGTCGGCACCAAAGGTCTTGGAAACCGCAAGCAAGGCAACGTCGGCAGGGCTGCGTCCAGCGGCGGTACACGCTTGCGCAATCCTGCCGAGAACCTGTTGGAGGTTGTTAGCAATCGTGGTCATAATGTTTGAAGCGTATCAAACGATAGAGGGATTCCGTGGACATTACCCAACTGCTCGCGTTCAGCGTCAAGAACAAGGCATCCGACTTGCACCTTTCGGCAGGTCTGCCGCCGATGATCCGGGTACACGGGGATGTGCGGCGCATCAACGTGGATGCGCTGGACCACAAGACGGTGCACGCCATGGTGTACGACATCATGAGCGACTCGCAGCGCAAGACGTATGAAGAGTTTCTGGAAGTCGACTTCTCGTTTGAAATCGAAGGCTTGGCCCGTTTCCGCGTCAACGCCTTCAACCAGAACCGCGGTGCGGCCGCCGTGTTCCGGACCATTCCGAGCAAGATACTGACGCTTGAGCAGCTGAACGCTCCCAAGATTTTTGGCGACCTGGCCTTGAAGCCGCGTGGTCTGGTACTGGTGACGGGCCCCACGGGCTCGGGAAAGTCCACCACGCTGGCCGCCATGGTCAACTTCCTGAACGAAACCGAATACGGCCACATCCTCACGGTGGAAGACCCGATCGAATTCGTGCACGAATCCAAGAAGTGCCTGATCAACCAGCGCGAAGTAGGGCCGATGACCCTGTCGTTCGCGGCTGCGCTCAAATCGGCGCTGCGCGAAGATCCGGACGCCATCCTGGTGGGCGAAATGCGCGACCTGGAAACGATTCGCCTAGCCATGACGGCTGCGGAAACGGGCCACTTGGTGTTTGGCACACTGCACACGTCCAGTGCCGCCAAAACCATCGACCGGATCATTGATGTGTTCCCGGCCGAAGAAAAGGAAATGGTCCGCTCTATGCTGTCCGAGTCGCTGCAGGCGGTGATCTCGCAAACACTGTGCAAAACCAAGGATGGCTCGGGCCGCGTGGCGGCGCACGAGATCATGCTAGGCACCAGCGCCATCCGCAACCTGATCCGCGAGGCCAAGGTGGCGCAGATGTATTCCACCATCCAGACCAGCAACAGCGTGGGCATGCAGACACTGGACCAGAACCTGACTGATCTGGTGCGGCGCAACATCATCAGCCCCGCAGAGGCACGCGGCAAGGCCAAGATTCCAGAAAACTTCCCAGGCTGAGCCGCGCACGCACACACCCTACAGAATTTTGCGGCCACCGATGGGCCGCATACCGGAGCGATTTATGAAAGGCATTCTTGGCCTTCTGAAAATGAAGACCCGTGGCGGCAAGCCTGCGGACGATCACACGGATTCCGTGCTGTTCTCCACCGCATTTGCCGGCCAGGGCGTAGACGATTCGATGCTGGTCCCCTGGGAGGCCCGCGCTGTCGAAGTGGGCGCCAAGCGCCTGCCCACCAGCCGTGGCGGCAAGTTGCTGCAGGGGCTGTGGGCCAAAGACAAGTACATGGCACACCTGGACAAGGACGCCGTCGAACGCATGGAGCGCTTTTTTGAATTTGCGGCCATCCCATCCAACCGCGATGTGATTCGGCAAGACGAATATGGCAACTTCATGGTGGTGCTGCTCACCGGCACCATTGCGGTGGACCGCGTGCAGCCCTGGGGCGAGCAATTGCGCCTGGCTGAAACGCGGCCCGGCGACATCCTGGGTGAAATGTCGCTGCTGGACAGCGGCATCCGCTTTTCGGCCTGCACCACACTGACAGACTGCGAGATTGCAGTGCTCAGTGCCGAAGCCATGGATGACATGATGACCAAGGACCCGCAACTGGCCGCCAGCCTGATTGCACTGCTGGCCCGCAAGCTGTCGCTGCGCCTGCGCGTGGTGAGCGCCCGACTGAGCGACAACCAGAAATGATGCGTCGCCCCTACGTCAATGACCGTCGGACAGACAAACACCCCCGGGAGAATTTCTGATGGAACGCGATCAGGCCAGTAAATTCATCAATGACCTGCTCAAGCTGATGGTGAGCCGCAACGGCAGCGACTTGTTCATCACGGCCGAGTTTCCGCCCGCCATCAAGGTAGACGGCAAGGTCACCAAGGTGTCGCCCCAGCCGCTGACACCCAACCACACGCTTACCCTGGCCCGCGCCGTGATGAGCGACAAACAGGTGGCAGACTTCGAACGCACCAAAGAGTGCAACTTCGCCATCTCGCCCGCAGGCATCGGCCGCTTCCGGGTCAACGCTTTCATCCAGCAAGGCCGGGTCGGCATGGTGATGCGGACCATTCCGCTCACATTGCCCACCATTGACGGCCTGGGTGTGCCCCAGGTGCTCAAGGAAGTGACGATGGCCAAGCGTGGCCTGTGCATCCTGGTGGGTGCTACGGGCTCGGGCAAGTCGACCACACTGGCCGCCATGGTGGACTGGCGCAACGAGAACTCGTTCGGCCACATCATCACCGTGGAAGACCCCGTGGAATTTGTGCACCCGCACAAGAACTGTGTGGTGACGCAGCGCGAAGTGGGCCTCGATACCGACAGCTGGGAAGCGGCCCTGAAGAACACGCTGCGCCAGGCGCCTGACGTGATTTTGATGGGCGAAATCCGCGACCGCGAAACCATGGAACACGCGGTGGCCTTTGCGGAAACCGGCCACTTGTGCCTGGCCACCCTGCACGCCAACAGCGCCAACCAGGCGCTGGACCGGATCATCAACTTCTTCCCTGAAGAGCGCCGAGCCCAGCTGCTGATGGACCTGTCGCTCAACCTGCGCGCCATGGTGTCGCAGCGCCTGATCCCCAAGCAGGACGGCAAGGGCCGCGCTGCAGCGGTCGAGATCATGCTCAACACCCCATTGATCTCGGACCTCATCTTCAAGGGCGACGTCTCCGAGATCAAGGAGATCATGAAGAAGAGCCGCAACCTGGGCATGCAGACCTTTGACCAGGCGCTGTTCGACGCTTACGAAGCCAACGTGATCAGCTACGAAGACGCGCTGCGCAATGCCGACTCGCTCAACGACCTGCGCCTGCAGATCAAGCTCAACAGCCAGCGCGCCAAGTCCCCGGATCTGGCGCAGGGCACCGAGCATTTCGCAATCGTGTAACCCCCCCCCTGAGCGGCTACGCCGCTTCCCCCTTCTCTCGCGCTACGAGCGGGAAGGGGGACGACGCCAGTGGACTGGCAAAGCCAGTTCCACGGCGTCCGCTGGCCTAGGCCCCAGTTTCAAACGCTGCCCCCGTGGCAGCTTTTATGTGAGAACCAATCCATGCCAAGCACCAATCCTCGCACCTACGATGCAACCCCTTCGCGCAAGGTCGCCTTTTTGGGCCTGGGCGTGATGGGTTACCCCATGGCGGGCCACTTGGCACTGGCAGGCCATGAGGTCACGGTGTACAACCGCACCACTGCAAAATCGATAGCATGGTGCGAAGAGTACGCAAGCGCCAAAGCCCCAAAACATGCTCAAACACCGCGCGAAGCGGTGGCTGGGGCGGAGCTGGTGTTCTGCTGCGTCGGCAATGACGATGACCTGCGCTCTGTCACGCTGGGGGCCGATGGCGCTTTTGCGGGCATGAAGCCCGGCGCGATTTTTGTGGACCACACCACGGCATCGGCCGAAGTGGCTCGCGAGCTGTATGCCGCCGCCCAGGCCCTGGGCCTGCAGTTTGTGGACGCGCCCGTTTCGGGCGGCCAGGCCGGTGCGCAAAACGGTTTGCTGACAGTGATGTGCGGCGGCGACGCCGCAGCCTTCGAGGCGGCGCAGCCCGTGGCCATGGCGTTCTCGCGCGCGTTCACGCTTTTGGGCGACAGTGGCTCGGGCCAGCTGGCCAAGATGGTCAACCAGATCTGCATTGCCGGGCTGGTGCAGGGCCTTTCGGAGGCTGTTGCGTTTGGCCAGAACGCCGGGCTGGACATGAAACAGGTGCTGGATGTCATTGGCAAGGGTGCCGCGCAAAGCTGGCAGATGGACAACCGCGGCAAGACCATGGTGGACAGCAAGTTTGACTTCGGGTTTGCGGTGGACTGGATGCGCAAGGACCTGGGCTTGGTGCTGGACGAAGCCAAGCGCAATGGTTCGCGCGTGCCGGTCACCGCGCTGGTGGACCAGTTCTATGCGGATGTGCAACAGATGGGTGGCAGCCGCTGGGACACGTCGAGCCTGATCAAACGGTTGAAATAGCCCCCTGAGTCGCCTGAGGCGCCTTGCCCCAAAGGGGGCCGCACCCAGTGGCCCGGCAGAGCCGGTTCCACGGCCGCGCTCGCTGGTGCTGCGCCAGTTTTGTGCCGTGGCGCGCGATGCCGAGATCCAATAAAGAAATTCCCCGCCTACACAGCGCGGCCCGGGACTTTTAGGCCGCTGGTGGTGTAGAGGTGGCCGCCCTCAGCCTCCGGCGGGCTTGGTGTTATCCGTGGTAACGGGCGCAGGTTGCGGCGCGATGCGGCGCAGCTCTTCTTCCGACACGATCTCGAACACGCGCACGACCTTGCTCACGCCGGTCACGCCGCGCGCAACGTCAGTGGCACGGTTGGCTTCACGCTGGGACACGCGCCCCATCAGGTAGACGATGTTGCGTTCCGTCACCACCTTGAAGGAATTGGCCGAAATGTCCTTGGCATCCACCAGGCTTGCGCGCACTTTGCCGGTGATGAACGTGTCGTTGGAGCGCTGGCTGAGCGTGGTGTTGGGCAACACGGCCAGGTCATTGACGACCGAGCGCACGTTCTCCACGCCAGACACGATCTGCTCGACGGTCTGGCGGTCTTGCGCAGAGCGGGCTTCGCCAGTCAGCAGCACCTGACGGTTGTAGCTGGTGACGTTGACATGGACACGATCTCCCAGCGTTTCGCGGATGCGATTGGCGGACCGCAGCTCAATGCCTTCGTCCTCCACCTGCGTGCCCGCAGTGCGGCGGTCCACCGCCATGACACCGCCCACCACGGCCCCACCAATGATCAGCGGAGCGCAGGCGGACAGGCCCGCAGCCAGTGCGGAGACTGCCAGCACTGTGCAGACGGTGCGATGCAGCGGGTGAAAACGGGATGCGGGGCGGGTAGGGGTCATGGTTTGCGTCATAGCGGATTCTCCTGTTCACCAAGTAACTGGGCGTCTACGCCATCGCTCAGGCAATGCAGGACCAGAGCGTGGACTTCACGCACGCGCGCTGCGCGGTCGTGCGGCACGCTGATCAACACATCGGTTTCACGCAGCATGGCAGCCAGCTTGCCACCATTGCGGCCTGTCAGCACCACCACCGTCATGTCGCGCTCGTGGGCGGCTTCGGCGGCGGCCAGCAGGTTGGCGTCATTGCCGGTCACCGATAGGGCCAGCAGCACATCGCCAGCCTGGCCCAGCGCGCGCACCTGGCGGGCAAACTGCTGCGCCGCGTCATGTGTTCCGGCAGCTGCGGTGAGCAAAGTGCTGTCCGATGTCAGGGCCAGCGCGGCCAGCTCGGGCCGGTCACGCTCGAAGCCTGCCACGCAGAACGCGGCAAATTGCTGCGCCTCGGCGGCCGAAGGGCCATTGCCACAGGCCAGCACCTTGCCGCCGCTAGTGACGCAGGCCAGAACCGCCTGCACGGCAGCGACGATGGGATGGCTCAGGGCTTGCGCGGCCTGGTACTTCAGGTCGGCGCTGTCGATGAAATGCTGTTGGATGCGTTGCTCAAGCATAGGGGCCGATGATACCCGCGGGGTGTTACAGCTTTTGTAGCAAACCGTAGCGGCCAGCATTGATTTAGGAGCCCTTGCCCGCCCTACTGCGCGTCAAACGCCGCTTTGAGCCATTGCACCGAATCCTCCACCAGCACCACGTCAAACCGGCACGGTGGCGGTGACGGCAGGCGCAGCAGGTAGTGTCGCGCGGCAAAGATGATGCGTTGCTGCTTGGTCTGACTGATGCTGCCCCCAGCGCCGCCAAATGCACTGCTGGCGCGGCTGCGCACCTCCACAAACACCAGCGTGCCGTCCCGGTCATGCATCACCAGGTCAATCTCTCCACCGCCGCGCCCGGGCGTCCGATAATTGCGCACCGCCAGCTTCAGCCCTGCCGCCTGTAAATGTGCCAGGGCCTGGTCTTCTGCCACGTTGCCGCGCTGGCGCGTGGTGGTGGCGCTGGCGGTGCCCGCGTCTGGCACAGGGATCGGCGGTTTTCTCTTTCCAAGGAATTTCATTGAGCGCATCTTTCGCTTCAGCCCTTGATGCCGCGCGCGAAGCGGCGGCTCTCCAACATTATCCGCAGGGCGCCCTGTACGTGGTGGCCACGCCGATCGGCAATCTGGCCGACATCACGCTGCGAGCGCTGCATGTGCTGCAGATGGCCGACACCGTAGCCTGCGAGGACACGCGCCACACGCAATCAATGTTACGTGCGTACGGCATCGACAAATCGGCATCACAACTGCTCGCCGTGCACCAGCACAACGAGGCAGAGGCTGCAGAGAACGTGGTGCTGCGCCTGCAACAAGGCCAGCGCGTGGCCTATGTAAGCGACGCAGGTACCCCGGGCGTGAGCGACCCCGGCGCGCGCCTGGTGGTGGCCGTACAGTCTGCGGGCCTGCGCGCTGTGCCGCTGCCCGGCGCCAGCAGCATTACCACTGCGCTGAGTGTGGCGGGTGCGGTGGCGCACAGCCACGAACATGGCTGCTTTGTGTTTGCGGGATTTCTGCCGGTGAAGAACGCCGAGCGCGCCACTGTGGTTCAGCAGCAACTGGCAAACGAGCCACGCTGCGTGGTGCTGCTGGAAGCCCCCCACCGTATCAGCGAGCTGGCCCAGGCCCTGGCCGTGCTGGGCGAACGCCCGGTGACACTGGCCCGCGAGCTGACCAAGCAGTTTGAGGAGGTCACTACCCAGCCCGCCCATGCGCTGACCGCGTGGCTGGCTGGATCGCCCCAACGTTCGCGCGGAGAGTTCGTGGTGCTGCTACACCCGGTGCCCGTGGCAGCCGACGACAGCGAGAGCCTGCGTGTGCTACGCCTGCTGCTGCAGGAGCTGCCCCTGAAAACGGCTGTGCGGCTGGCGGCCGACATCTCCGGGGCGTCGCGCAACGTGTTGTACGACACGGCGCTGGGCTGGAAGCGCAACGGCACCGGCCAAAGCGGCGCCGGGGATGACGCGGCCGATTGAGTGCTTGCGGCGGCTTCGGGTCAAACAAGTGCGGTGCCGATGCCAAGCGGCCAACCGAAAAATTGACAAATTGACAAATCGCCGCTGAAAATAATAGCCAAATTGGCCTCTAGCGCTCATCCATAAAGCGCTAGCAGCTATATATTTTGTAGTGACTTCCAACTAATTCCCATCGTACAGCCGCGCGTCAGCCTGACACCGCCAGGCCCGCCGCCACACCGCCAAACAGGTCACCCTCCAATTGAGGGGTGTCCGGGAACGCGGCTTTCAGTGCGTGCCGCAGAGGCCGCAACGCGGACGAGCCGCCCGTCAGATAAATCGCTTGCAGCCCCTGCGCCGACAACCCCGCCTGCTGCAGACACTCCTGCGCGCACGCCACCACCTGCTCCAGAGGCTGCGACAGGTACCGTGCCAGCCCCTCGGGCGTTACCGCGGCATCGAGCCCCGCCTCGATCCAGTCGAGCGCCATGGGCGCATCCGCATCTCCCAGCGACGCAGCAATCTTGGCCTGCTCGACCGTGTTGGCCATGCGGTGCCCCAGGCGTTCGTTCAGCACCCGCATCAGCCGCATGTGAAGCCGCGCGTCGGCATAGTCCGTGCGCAGGTTCTGCGCGTCACGCAGCGCGCGCGGCGAGTAGAGCCACTGGATCAGGTGCCAGGTCGAGAGGTCAAAGAACACCCGGCTGGGCACCTCGCGCCCGGACGGTCCGGTGTGACGAAAACCCAGCAGCGGCATCAACAGGTCCAGGCTCAGGCGGCGGTCAAAATCCGTGCCACCCACATGCACGCCCGTGGTGGCGAGTACATCGCCACTGCGATCAGCACAATCCATGCGCTGCGGCCCCAGGCGCACCACCGTGAAGTCCGATGTGCCCCCGCCAATATCGACCACCAGCACCAACGACTCGCGCTCTATGCGCTGCTCGTAGTCCAGCGCGGCCGCGATGGGCTCCAGCTGGAACGATATGTTCTCAAACCCTGCGTCCACAGCAGCCTGGCGCAAAGCATCTTCAGCTTGCTGGTCGCGGTCGGTGTCTCCGTCAACAAAATGCACCGGCCGGCCCATCACCACCCGCCCCGGCATCCCACCCAGCTCGTCGCGGGCCTTCTGAGCCAGCATGCGCAGGAACAGGCTGATGATGTCCTGGTAGCTCACCAGCTTGTTGTGCACAGCGGTCTTGTCTTGCAGCAGCGCGCTGCCCAGAAGGCTCTTGAGCGACCGCATCAGCCGCCCCTCGGTGCCTGCCAGATACTGCCCCACCGCGTCCCGCCCAAAATGCGTGCGCTGGTCTTCGGTGTTGAAAAACAGGGCGGTGGGGAGCGTGTGAGCATCCCCTTCCAACGCAATCATCCGCGCCCGCCCAGCGCCTTGGCGCACCGACATGGCGGAATTGGAGGTACCAAAGTCGATACCGAGGGTGGTGTCCTTCAGAAGAGGCATGGGGTCAAATGGCGAACGATGGGAGGATTCAAGGCAGACATCCGTCCACCCAGCGCATTTCCGACGCCAATGCCAGAAACTGCGACAGAAAACAAAAAAGCGACCTTATGAGGGGTCGCTTGTTTTGCAATTACTTCACAAACCTGTTGATTTGCAAAGCAATCTATTTGGTGGCCTGGGGCGGAATCGAACCACCGACACAAGGATTTTCAATCCTCTGCTCTACCGACTGAGCTACCGGGCCTAAGCCTCAAATTATAACCAGAAAAATCTGCACTTTTGGCAGTGCACCGCAGAAATTAGTTGCGCTTGCCGCGACCCAGATCGACACCCAGCTGGCGCAGCTTGCGGTACAAGTGGGTGCGCTCCAGCCCGGTCTTCTCGGCGACGCGGGTCATGGAGCCGCCTTCGCGGGCAAGGTGGAATTCGAAATAGGCCTTTTCGAAACCGTCGCGCGCCTCACGCAAGGGGCGGTCCAGATCGAACCCCTGGTGGGCATGGGGGCCGGCGTCTACACCAGCCAGCACGGCTGAGACGACGGGCAGCTGCGAAAAGGTGGGGTCGGCAGCGGCTTGGGCAGGCGCCTGAACAGCGGCCACAGGCGCTGACTGGTGCGCGGTATTGCGGGCCAGGCCCTGCTCCACGGCCTTGAGGAGCTTTTGCAGGGTGATGGGTTTTTCGAGGAACGAAAAAGCCCCGATGCGGGTGGCCTCTACCGCCGTGTCGATGGTGGCGTGGCCACTCATCATGATCACGGGCATGGTCAGCACGCCCGCCGTCGCCCACTCTTTGAGCAGCGACACCCCGTCGGTGTCTGGCATCCAGATGTCCAGGAGCACCAAGTCGTAGGTATTGCCTGCCCGGGCCGCACGCGCTTGGGTCGCGTTCTCTGCAAGGTCCACGCTGTGACCTTCGTCGTTCAGGATTTCCGACAGCAGATCACGTATGCCGAGCTCATCGTCGACCACCAGAATGTTTGCCATGTGTATTGAAGCGCCTTGGGGGTACTGGGGCGGTGTTGTTATGCCGCCACCGCTGGTTCAGGGGCGAATGATAACGACACTTGGGCCCCGCGCACCACGCCGTCTTCTGTTCGGTTGGACAGGTCAATGCGTGCGCCATGCTCGTCGGCGATCTTTTTGACTACCGCCAGGCCGAGTCCGGTGCCCCGCGGTTTGGTGGTGACATACGGTTCAAACGCACGCTGCAGGATGTGCGGGGGAAACCCGGTGCCGCTGTCCGAGACAGTCAGGCGGACGCGGCGCGATGACTCGCTCCAGCGGGTGCTGATGCGCACGGGGGGGAGTGCTCCTGCTGTGCCTGCGCGCGCCTGTTCGGTGGCGTCTTGCGCGTTTTGCAGAAGGTTATGAACCACCTGGCGCAGTTGCTGCGCGTCGCCCGCTATCGAGGGGCAACGCGGGTCCAGCTCGGTTTCTACAGGGACAGTCGCGTTTTCTTCGCCGTACAAATGCAGCACGTCGGCCACCAAAGCGTTGAGGTCCAGCGCGTGCAATTCGGCGGCGGGCAGGCGTGCATAGTCACGGAACTCGTTGACCAGTCGCTTCATGGCATCGACCTGGTCGACGATGGTTTTGACGGACTTGGCGAGGATGGCTTGCTCAGGGCCTGGCAGTTTGCCGGTGAGCTTCATTTCGAGCCGCTCGGCAGACAGCTGGATGGGGGTGAGCGGGTTCTTGATTTCGTGGGCAAGGCGGCGCGCGACCTCGCCCCAGGCCTGTGCGCGCTGTGCAGAAACGATTTCAGAAATGTCGTCAAAAACCAACAGCCGGGATGAATCGGGGAGTTCGGCGCCTCGCGCAACGAGGCTGGTGGCGTGTTGCCCTGCCCCGCCCGAAGAGGCATGCAGCTCAAAGGGTTGCTGCCAATGGTCCAGGCCATGGCGTTCGTGGTCACCCAGAAACGCGTCGAATTGACGCTGCACGGACGCAGCAAACTCGGCCAGTCCTGGCGCTTCGGCCAGGGGCCGCCCCTCATATGCCGCCAGGGGCGCGCGCAAGATGCGGGTGGCGCCGGGGTTGGAAGATCGGATGATGCCGTGCGCATCCAGCACGATGACCCCTGCGGTCAGGTTGTCCAAAATGGTCTGGAGGTTGGCGCGCGCGGCGTCTACCGCCCCCATGCTTTGCTCCACCGCCTGCCTCGCGTCAGAGAGTTGCTGCGTCATGAGTGCAAAAGACCGCGTCAACCCCCCTATTTCATCCTTGCCCTGTAGGGCGGCTTTAGGACTCAGGTTGCCCGCGGCCACCTCGCGCACCCCTTCTGCCAGCACGAGCAAGGGCCGGGCGAGCTGGTTGCCCAGCAGCACCGCCAGCAGCACTGCGCCGAACACGGCAAGGAACAGGCTGAGCGTGAGCGTGCCAATGTACATGCGGCGCAGCCCTCCACGGGCGAGGGCGCGCTCCTGATACTCCCGATTGGCTTCCTGCACGGCAATGGCGTTGGCCACCAATGCAGTAGGCAATGGCAGCGTGGCCTGCAGATAGCGTGGCTCTACCAGTAGGCCGACACTGGCGCTGCTGACCAGCGCGAGCACTTTCACGCGGGCATTCTGTGCAGCGGCGGGGTCCGAGATATCGTCCAACCCCTCAATTTGCGCCGTGGCGCGCTGCTGCCGGACGGTACGCAACAAGGGCACGCCTGGCTTGTCAGGGTTCAGGTTGAAGCGCGACTGGCCTGCACTGGCCACAGCTTGCCCGGCGGCGTTCCACAGCACGACGTCGGTAGCACCCAGCTGGTCACGAATGCGCTCTAGCACCAGCCCGGCCGCCGCGTCGGGCACCTGGGCCAAGCTGGCGCTGGCGTTGCGGGTCTTAGCGGCCATGTCGGCGGCCAGCGAGTCGAGCGACACACGGGCGAGGCTCACGCCCGCAGACAAGGCGCCCTCGACCTTCACGTCGAACCAGCTTTCAATCGACCGCGTGACGAACTGATAGGACACCACATAAATCAACAGCCCCGGCAACAACCCTACCAACCCGAAGATGGCAGCGAGCTTGACAAGCAAGCGGCTGCCAAACCGGCCTTTGCGCAAGCGCATGCCAAGGCGCACAGCTACCCACACCAGTACCCCTAGCAACAGTAACGCCACCAACACGTTCACGCCAAAGAGCCAGGCATAGTTGCGCTCGTACAGTGCGCGGTTGTTGGTGGCCAGCGTGAGCAAGAACAGCAGGACCATGCCGATGGCCGACATGATGGCAGCCCCTACGCCCACCGCCCAGCGCACGGCACGCGACTGCCGCGCCGCCGCATGGGCTGTCGCAGAGGCTGCCGGTGGCGGGGTTGGTGAGGGGTTGGGATTCACTTGGCGGACTCTGCAGGCAGACGCTGGCTGCGGGACACGAGCAGACTCCAGCCCGAACGCCCCACAGCACCGATCTGGAAGGGGCGCGGAAGCTGCGACATGTCCAGCCGGAACCGGAAGTTGACCATGTGCACCGAATCTCCCTCGATCACACTACTATCAGCAATCTTCCACCGAGAAATACGCTGAATTGCAGCTAATGCATCCGCATATTCATCAAAGTTTTGCCCCAAAGTCACACCCAGACCGCTGTTGGTGATGGGTACGGATGAAATGTTCAACCGCCAGCGGCGCGTCAGGGGTTGGTAACTTAACCGCAGATAGCGAGTTGTTTCTGCTACTTGACGGTCAGACCAATACCAACGGTCGCGCAGCACCTGCGCTTCGGCCACAAAGAACATCGGAATGCCCTTGTACAAGGCGTCTTCCGCAAGCTCGGGCAGCACAAACTGCATGGAGGTGCCCAGGTACAAGCCGTCTTCTGTGCGCTCCAGTCTCAGCTCGCTGACCTCTGCGCTGACGGCTTCGGCGGCCGATGCCACTGGCACCAACATGGAGCATGCCCAGAGCAAAAGCCACGCACAAACTACCGACCAACGGGCTCCAAAGAGCTCATTGCGTCGATTTTTGCAACAGTGCGTAAAAAAATCCGTCGTGATCACCTGACAGATTGTCCGGGACAGGCCTGTCCCTGTCCGTATTGCCGGGAATTAAATGACCGGGCGACGGCAGCAATTGCGCATCTTTGTTGTGCGCAAGAAACGTTTGGACCTGAGCACCCCCCTCCGTGCGGAACACAGAACAGGTGCAGTACAGCAGGCGGCCACCCGGGCGCACCAGCGGCCACAACGCCGCCAGCAGCTTCGCTTGTAACGCAGCCAGTTGCGCTATGTCTGTCTCGCGGCGCAGCCAGCGCACATCAGGATGCCGCCTGACGATGCCCGATGCAGTACAGGGCGCATCCAGCAAGATGGCGTCAAACAGCGCCCCGCCGCAGTGCTGCTGCCACCAGTCCTGCGGGCGAGCAGCGTCGGCAACGAGCACCTGCGCGCTCAAGCCCAGCCGCTGTAAGGTTTCACCGATGCGTGCGCTGCGTGTGGAATCTATCTCGAGCGCAGTCACCTCCATCGGCGAATCCGGGCCGGCCATTTCCAGCAAGTGGGCCGTTTTGCCCCCCGGCGCGGCGCAAGCGTCCAGTACCCGCAGGGGTTGCGCCAGGTCCAGCCCCTGAAGCAGCAGAGGTGCAGCCATCTGCGCGGCTGCATCCTGCACAGACACCCAGCCCTGCGAAAAACCCGGCAGCGTGGTCACAGGCACGGCCTGGTGCATCACCACACCAGACTCTCCCACAACGTCATACTCAAAATTGATAGCTGCTAGCGCTTGCTGGTAATGCGCTAGAGTGCATTTTTGCTTATTTACCCGCAACGTCATGGGCGCGTGGGTATTGTTGGCGCGAAGGATCTGCTCCCAGTCTTGCGGATGGTCTTTGCGCAAGCGCTCGATCCACCACAACGGATGGTTCCAGCGCGCCAACGGCTCGTTGTCAGTGCTGGTTACCAATGCGTCGCGCTCGCGCAAGAACCGACGCAGGCAGCCGTTGATGAACGAGGCCTGCTTGCGGGTGGCAGCGTTTCGCTTGGCCGCTTCGACGGCCTGGTTCACCAGCGTGAACGGCTCGTACGGCGAATCGTCCGGGTTCCAGCACAGCGCCAACGCGGTGCACAACAGCGCATCGGCCGCAGGCGGTGGATTGCGCTCGACCAGACAGCGCCGCAGCGCTTCAGCGCGTCCGGCTTGTCGAAGCACCTGAAATAGCAGTGCCTGGACGCCAGGGCGAACCGCAGTGTCGACAGCAGCCAGCGCCGCCGTGCCCGACTGCCCCGCGCGCACGGCCTGCAATGCGCTCGCCACGCCCAGAAGTTGTTGCCACAGCGCAACGGGCTGGGCACTGCCAGGCTTTCCACCAGTGTGAGGACTGTTGCCTACCACCGGCGCACGCGCAGGTCGGGCGCTGCTGTCCGCAGCGCGTGGGCGGGGAAAGGCGGACTTGGGGGCGCCTGCAGGAGGTTGACTCATCGTGATCCTAAAAGCGGGCTACAGCCCACGGGCCGCTTTGAAGCCAAACACACAGGCCAGAAGACTGGCCGGAAATTGTGTGATGGCGGCGTTGTATTGCGCAACCGCGTCGTTGAAGACGCCCGCTGCTTGATCGTTTTGGAGCATGTGCTCCTCCCACCGCACGAGCCACACCGCAGGCATCGACGCAGGGGGTAGCGCTACGACATCGTCAGCATCTTGCTCTCTGCACGCAGCACTGTGCCACGCCGCTTGCAGCGCCACGTGCGCCGCGGTCAAAGCAGCCACCGCATCACCGGCCAATGGGCGTGCGCGCACGACCGCGAGACACGCGCTCAACTGGGCGGTGGCCCCTTGCAGCGCTGCCATCTCCTGGTCCGGGCCATCCACGAGGTGAGCGCGCTGCACCGCGTGTGCTGCGCTGAACTCACCCAGCAATGCCACAAGCCGCACCATGTGGGCGTCAAAACTGCCAAATGCCTGTGCCACGGCCGAGCGCAAACGCATCAGGCGGTTGTAGGCCCCGAGGGCCCAAAAGGACACGATGGCAAATACCATCCAGAAAAGGGGCGATGACCACATGCACTGTTGCCGTCCGCCCCGGTGTGGCGCGGTCCGACCCGAAAATTAAATACGAGAAATCCGTGTTCCATAAAAAACGCTCCCGACCTGCCAAAGGACAGGGCGGGAGCGTGTCAGTGACCGCCCGGAGGCTTAGTCAGCTGCGGCGTCGGAGGCCGTTGCGCTGCTCACCACTTCGGTCGCATCGCCCTGGGCTTCCATTTCGGCCGCTTCGGATTCAGCAATGGCGCGGCGCTCGGCGTCGTCCATCGCGTCCTTGGCCTTGCGTGCCTGGTGGTACGCCATGCCGGTACCGGCAGGGATCAGGCGGCCCACGATCACGTTCTCCTTCAGGCCACGCAGCTCGTCGCGCTTGCCCATGATGGCAGCCTCGGTGAGCACGCGGGTGGTTTCCTGGAAGGAAGCGGCCGAGATGAACGAGTCGGTCGACAGCGATGCCTTCGTGATACCCAGCAGCAAGTTGCTGTAGGTCGCAGGGATCTTGCCTTCGGACTGCAACGCATCGTTCGTGTTGAGAATCTCAGAACGCTCGACCTGTTCGCCACCGATGTAATTCGACTCGCCGACGTTCTCGACCACGACACGGCGCAGCATCTGGCGAACGATCACCTCGATGTGCTTGTCGTTGATCTTCACGCCCTGCAAGCGGTACACGTCCTGCACTTCATCCACGATGTAGCGCGACAGTTCTTCGATACCCAGCAAACGCAGGATGTCTTGCGGATCGGCAGGGCCGTCCACAATCGATTCGCCCTTGTTCACCACCTGGCCTTCGTGCACCAGGATGTTCTTTTCCTTGGGCACGAGTTCTTCGAACACGTGGCCTTCAGGATCAGTGATCTGCAAGCGGACCTTGCCCTTGGTTTCCTTGCCGAACGAGACGGTACCGGTCATCTCGGCCAGAGTGCCCTTGTCCTTGGGCGTACGGGCTTCGAACAGCTCGGCCACACGGGGCAGACCGCCGGTAATGTCGCGGGTTTTCTGGCCTTCGATGGGGATACGGGCCAGCACTTCGCCAGGGCCTACGTCCTGTCCGTCCCGCACTTGCACCAGCGAACCCACGGGGAAGCCGATGGTCACCGAGTGGTCGGTGCCAGGGATCTTCACTTCGTTGCCTTGGGCGTCGATCAGCTTCACTTGCGGACGAACGACCTTCGCAGCGCCGCGGCGCTTGGGGTCGATCACCACCAGCGTGGACAGGCCCGTCACTTCATCGACCTGCTTGGCAACGGTCAGGCCTTCTTCGACATTTTCGAACTTGGACTGACCAGCAAACTCGGTGATGATGGGGCGCGTCAGCGGATCCCAGTTGGCAAGGATCGTGCCGGCCTTAATCTGCTGATCAGCCTTCACGGTCAACGTCGCGCCATAAGGCACCTTGTGGCGCTCACGCTCGCGGCCATGCTCGTCGTGGATGATGATTTCACCCGAACGTGCAATCACTACCAGCTCGCCCTTGGTATTGCTCACGTAGCGCATCGTGGCGTTGAAACCGATCACGCCGTTGGACTTGGCTTCCACGCTCGACGCGATGGCAGCACGCGAAGCCGCTCCACCGATGTGGAACGTACGCATGGTCAGCTGGGTGCCGGGTTCGCCAATGGACTGGGCAGCGATCACACCCACGGCTTCGCCGAGGTTGATCAGGCCGCCACGGCCCAAGTCGCGGCCGTAGCATTTGGCGCACAGCCCGTAGCGCGTTTCGCAGGTCAGCGCCGTACGCACCTTCACTTCGTCCACGCCAGCGATTTCGAGGCCGTCAATGATGTCTTCGTCGAACATCACGCCCGCCTGGACCAGCACCGAGCGGTTTTCGGGGTGCAGCACGTCTTCAGCGGCCGTGCGGCCCAGGATACGGTCGCGCAGCGATTCGATCACTTCGCCGCCTTCAACAATGGCGCGCATCAGCGAGCCATTGGAGGTGCCGCAATCTTCTTCGGTCACGACCAGATCCTGCGTCACGTCCACCAGACGGCGGGTCAGGTAACCCGAGTTGGCGGTCTTCAGCGCCGTATCGGCCAGACCCTTTCGGGCACCGTGGGTGGAGATGAAGTACTCCAGCACGTTCAGACCTTCGCGGAAGTTCGCGGTGATAGGCGTTTCAATGATCGAGCCGTCAGGCTTGGCCATCAGACCCCGCATACCAGCCACCTGGCGGATCTGGGCGGCGGAGCCGCGGGCACCGGAGTCAGCCATCATGTAGATGGAGTTGAAGGACTCCTGGTCCACTTCGTTGCCGTGGCGGTCCATGACCTTCTGCTTGGACAGCTGGGCCATCATCACCTTGGACACTTCGTCGCCGGCCTTGCCCCAGATGTCCACCACTTTGTTGTAGCGCTCGCCAGAGGTGACCAGACCGGACACGTACTGCTGTTCGATCTCTTTCACTTCCTTCTCGGAGCGCTCGATGATGCTGGCCTTCTGTGGAGGCACGAGCATGTCATCAATCGCGATCGAGATACCGGCGCGCGTTGCCAGACGGAAACCGTTTTGCAGCAGCTTGTCGGCAAACACCACCGTCTCCTTCAAACCGCACTTGCGGAAGGACACGTTGATGAGCTTGGAGATTTCTTTCTTCTTCAATGCCTTGTTCATGTTGGAGAACGGCAGGCCCTTAGGAAGAATTTCAGACAGCAGTGCGCGGCCAGCGGTGGTTTCCACGAGCGAGGTCGACGGCACGAATTCGCCAGTTTCCTTGTCCTTGGTCCACTCGGTCATACGCACCGTGATTTTGGCAGCAAGCTCTACTTCGCCTGCATCCAACGCACGTTGTACTTCGCCTGTGTCGGCAAATACCAAGCCTTCACCCTTGCCGTTGATACGGTCACGGGTGGCGTAGTACAGGCCCAGCACCACGTCCTGCGAAGGAACGATGGAGGGTTCGCCCGAGGCAGGGAACAGCACGTTGTTGGAGGCCAGCATCAGCGTGCGGGCTTCCATTTGTGCTTCCACCGACAGCGGTACGTGGACAGCCATCTGGTCACCGTCGAAGTCGGCGTTGAAGGCCGCGCAGACGAGGGGGTGCAGCTGGATGGCCTTGCCTTCGATCAGGATGGGCTCAAAGGCCTGGATACCCAAACGGTGCAGCGTAGGCGCACGGTTCAGCATCACGGGGTGCTCTTTAATGACCTCTTCCAGAATGTCCCACACCACGGGGGTGCCGGATTCGACTTCCTTCTTGGCGGCCTTGATCGTCGTCGCGATGCCCATGGCTTCGAGGCGCGAGAAGATGAAAGGCTTGAACAGTTCCAGAGCCATCAGCTTGGGCAGACCGCACTGGTGCAGCTTGAGCGTTGGGCCCACGGTAATCACG
>NZ_JBKBXG010000057.1:0-35819 GCF_046314175.1 Acidovorax sp.
CAGGGTTTTCTGGATGTCTTGGAGCATGTGGCTGCGGTGTGTTGCGCTGGGTAGCTGCTTGGCGGGCAGGCCCGCCGCACACACTGCGAAGACCCTGCCACGGGGTTGCTTCTTTGAATACTACTGTTTTGATAGCTGCTAACGCTTATCCAATAAGCGCTAGAGGCCTTTTTGACCAAAAATTTGGTCCCCTCGACAGGAATCGAACCTGTATCTAGCGCTTAGGAGGCACTCGTTCTATCCATTGAACTACGAGGAGCAAGACAGCCGCGCATTGTAGTGGGCGCACGCACGCCCTCTGGGGTGCGCAGCCTCAGTCGTACTTCACCGTGTAGATGATGTCCACCGCGCTCTTCTCGCCCGTCTGCCCGCGCAGAGTGAGGCTGCGGGTAAGGTCGTAAAAGATGTACAGCGTGCCCAGCGTGCTCGACAGGCTGCGTTCGTACGTCACGTACAAATCCTTGGACAGGCGTTTGCCGAAGGTGAGGGCGGCGGCGGTGGCGTCTTCGCCGGAGCCGGGGCCTTTGACGCCGATTTCGTCCAGGCCCAGGCGGCTGGCGATGCCGCCGCCGGGGTTGTTACCGCGACCCAGCAGGGCCAGGGCGGCTTGTTGCAGCACGGCGGCTTCGGCGCCGCCCGCGGCGGCGTCGCGGCCCAGTACGACCCACGAAAGTTTTTCAGCGTCGGGCAGCTCGGGGTCGGAATACAGCTTGACGCGCGGCGCCTTGGCGCTGCCGGTGACCTGCACGCCCGCGCGCACGCTGATGTTGGGGCGCAGCGCCAGGATGTCGAGTGAGGGGTTGTCGTAGGGGCCGCTGAAGCGGATCAAGCCCGTTTCCACGTTCAGCGACTGGCCCCAGGCGCGGTAGCGGCCTTCGTCGGTGCGCACTTCGCCGGTCACGCGCGGTGGGGCGCCGGGCACGGCACTGCTGCGGATGTCCAGCTCGCCCGTCAGGCGTGTGGTGATGCCGTGGCCGCTGAGCGCAAAGTCGCTGCCCAGGTTGAGGGTGATGGCGATGTCCGGCGGCTTGGCGGTTTCGGCCTGGGCCGCCACCTGGTTGGCCTTGGCAGCGGCCTGGGCCTTGGCCTGGTCGACAAGGTCTTTGGCTTTGGAGCGCACCACCACGTCCGAGCCCAGCGTGGGCGCCGATTCGTCGGGCAGGATGATGGTGGCGCGGTCGGTGGTGAGCTTGCCGCGCAGGCTGATTTGGCCCTGCTGCAGCTGTGCCTGCAAGGTGCCCGATACGCTGACTTGCCGATCGGCACGCACCAGCACCTGCAAGGCCTTGGCCTCGGCCTGCAGCGACATGGCAATGCCCGACAGGCCGGTGGCGGCCGTGGCGCTGTCGCCCCAGGTGACGCGGCCGGTGGCGGTCAGCGTGCCGCCGTCTTGCGACGCTGCCGTGCGGTTGCCGCTGAAACCCGCAATGCGCGCGCTGCTGCCGCGCCCGCCCTGCAGGCGGAACTCGGTGATGGTGAGCTGGTTGCCCTGCAGCGTGGCGCGCAGGCGGCCGCCTTGCAGGTCTACGCCGTCGACCACCGAGCGCACGGCCATGTCGTCGGCGCCCAGCGTGCCCGCCCAGCGCGGCGCGTTGCGGGTGCCTGAAACGGTGGCGCTGGCATCGAGCGTGCCGCGCACGCGCCAGCCGGGCGGGGCCAGGGCCGACCACACGCCCACGTCGGGTAGGCGTGCGCGCAGGGTGCCGGCCAGCGGCGCGTCGGCCGCCCAGGTGATGGGGCTGTCTGCGGTGGCAGGGGCCAGGCGGGTGCTGACAGTGGCGTCGACCTCGCCCGCGCGGTCGCTGGCCCACAGCAGGCGGGCGCGCAGGGCGTCGCCTTCGGCTTCGATGGAAATTTCTGCCTGGCGCACGCCTGCTGCGGTGCCCGTGGTGGAGGCTGCGTCTGCTGCGCTGGCCGACGCTTCTGTGGCAATGGCGGTGACCGCACCGGCGCCGGTGCCCTGGCCGCTGCTTTGCACTGCGGTGAATGCTGTGGCATCGCCTGCCAGGATGCGCAGGTCGCCACTCGCCCGGCGCAGGCTGGCGCTGGCGCGCAGGGTGCTGGTGGTGTCCACGTTCCACTGCCCATCCAGCACCAGGCTTGTGGAAAGGCCCATGCGTGCCAAGAGCGGCTGGGCGGGGACGCCCGGCGCGCCCGTGCTGCCCGGTTTGTCGCCAAGGCCCAGCGCATCCACCCACGCCGTGGGCAGGCCTTGCAGCGTGCCCTGGGTTTGCAGCGTGGCAGGTGTGCCTGCGCTGGCACTGGCCACCACGCGCACGGGCTGCCAGCGCAGGGTGACGGTGCCGGGCGCAGGGCCGGTCAGGCGGGCCTGCCCGGCTGAGGTTTGCAGCGTGAGGGCGGTGGCCGTGCGGGTGGCGTTGATCGACAGCGGGTCTGTCAGTTGCAAGGCCCAGGGGCCGGGCCGCTGTGCGTCTTGCGCCTGCAGGCGCAGCTCGCTGATCTGTGCTTGCCATTGCCCAGCGGCGGTCAACCCGCCCGTCAGGCGTGTTTGCACGGTGGCGCCCAGCGACTGGGGGGCTGTGGTACGCGCCTCGCCGTTGAGCACCAGTGATGCCTGCGCCAAGCTGCCGGACAACGTGGCGGTCAGCGCGCGCAGCTGGATGGGTTGCAGGGCGGCGGCCCCGGGTTCAGCGCCTGTGGCTGCGGGCGGGAGCGTCAGGTCCAGTTGGGGCGCGCTGAGGCTGGCTTGCAGCTCGAACAGGTCTTTGCCCACTGGCAGTGCGTTGCCCGCGGTGGCGGCCTGAAGTTGCCGGGCTGCGGTTTGCCAGCCACCCTTCCACCGCGCGGTGATTTGTGCGGCGCCTTTGGCGGTGGCCCCCTGCAATGCCTGCTGCAGATTGGCGCCCACAAAGGGCAGGGTGGTCAGCCATTGGATGGTGCGGTCGGCGTCGGCCCATTGCACTTGCAGATCGCCCGCGCCGGTTTGTGGACCCATCTGCCCGCTGGCCCGGGCCGTGGCGCCGGGCACTGTCAGCGCCAGTTGCCCCTGGGCAGACTGCGCACCCAGGGCAATGCGCAGGCTGGTAGCCTCTGCGCGGGCCTGCAGGGCATCGAGCAGCAGGCGGTCGAGTTGCAGGGTGCCGCCGGTGTCTGCACCTTGGGCACCCGTGGGCGGTTGCCAACTGCCTTGTGCGGTGAGGGTGTTGATGCGCAGCGGGGCGGGGCCAGTGGTGCGTGACGCGCGTGCCGTTGATGTGCTGCGGGCGGCCGGGCCCGGCGTGGCGCGGATGTCGGCGTTGAAGCGCACGGCGGTGCCCTGTGTCTCGGCGCGGATGCGGCCCGACAAGGGGGCGGCGGCCAGCGCGGTGTGCAGTGCATCAGGCCGCAGGGCGCGCAGGTCGGCCTGGCCCTCCAGCGCGCCGGTGGCGGGGTTGTAGTGGCCTTGCAGTGTGGCGCTGCCGCTGCCTGCATTGAGGGTGGCACGGGGCACGTCCCACTGTGTGCCGTCGTAGGTGGCACTGGCTTGCAGGGCGGTGAGGGGCAGGCGGGCCTTGTCCCACGGGCCGGGCAGGTCGTTGCGCAGCTGGGCATCGATGGACCAGCCGCCGGACGTTGGTGCAGTGCCACCGGCAGCAGCGCCGGTTGTCGTCGGCCCGGCTTGCAGTGCGCCGTGCAGCTGCGTGGCGGGGGCCTGGGGCCACAGCGCGGCCAGATTGACGGCGCGCAGGGTTGCGGTGGCTGCCAGCAGAGGTTGAGGTGCCCAGGGTGCCAGCGTGGCTTGCACATCGGCTTGCATGGGCTCCGCAGGGGCGGGGGCGGCCGCTTTGGCGGTAGTTTTTGCTGTGGTTTTGGGCCCGGACTTGGCAGGTGGCGTGTTGGGCGTGCTCGTTGATGCGGGCTGGGATGCCTGCGGCAGTGTGGTGCCTGTTGTCGCCATATCCGCGATGGGGCGGACGCGTGCCTGCAACTCCAGCCGCGCCGCTGCCGTGGCCAGCGTGCCCTGCAGCGTGGCGTGGGCGCCCAGCTGGATGGGCGTGGTCGAAGTGCTGCCTGGCACGGTGGTCTGCACATTGCCATCCACCGTCACATCCAGGGCCATGGGCGCCTGCGCCTGCAGGGTGGCGCGTGCGCTGTAGCGGCCCTGGGCCAGTTCTACCTGGTCAATGTTCAACCGGTGCTGTGTGCCATCAAACCGGTAGTCGCCTTGCAGGCCCATCGCCTGCACAGCAGGGGACCCGGCCCACTGGATTTCGTCGACCCGAAACGGCACGCCGATCTGCAGCGGCAGCACCAACTCTGTCAGGGGGGTAAGGGGGGTGTCGGGCGCCGGAACGGGCGGCGTCTGAGGCGTGATCAGCACGCGCGCGGCATGCACCTCACCCAGTTCCAGGCGGCGCTGTAGCAAGGGGGCCAGTTGCCAGCCCAAGCGGATGTCGGTTACCTCGACGGTGAGGGTGGGGCTGCTCCAGCGCAGCCAGCCAATGCGCCCGCCGCTGCGCAGCGCGCCAGAGACTTCACGGCTTTCCAGCTTTTGCTCAGCAGGCAAATACTGCGCGGCGCGCGCCAGTGCAGTGGCCAGCGACGTGCTGCTGCCCGCCCATACCCACACGCCAGCGGCCACTGCCAGTACCAGCGCCACCAGGGTCAGTAACAGCCAGCCCAGCGCCCGCACGGCACGCGGCGCGCGGCGTGGTGGCGGGCGTTTGGCCGATGACGACCCGGCGCTGAAATCGGATGCGCGGGTGCGCGGCGTGGGTGGAGTCGGGTTGCTCGTCGCCATCAGAAGCTAAACCCCAGGCGCAGGTGCAGCCGCACCTCTTTGGTTTTCACGCCATAGGCCAGGTCGGCCTGCAGCGGCCCCACCGGGCTGCGCCAGCGCACGCCAGCGCCCACGCCCACACGCGGGTCCAGGTCGCCCGCGCGGTCGGCCACGGCGCCTGCATCCATGAACAGCGTGCTTTCCCAGTCGGTCATGCTGCCGTTGTAGACGATGGGGCGCTGCCATTCGACGCTGCCCACTGCCATGTAGCGGCCGCCGTAAAGCTGGCCGTTGTCGGTGCGCGCGCCAATGCTGCGGTAGCCATAGCCGCGCACGGTGGTGTCGCCACCGGTTAAAAAGAGCTGGGTCACAGGCACCTGGGCGCCGTCACGCGCCAGCACGGCGCCCGCCTCGGCGCGCAGGGCCACGCGGGCGTTGCGCCCCAGGCCCGCGTCGTCAGTGACACGCCCGGCCGGTATGAACGACTGCCACCGCACCAGGGTGCGCACAAATGGGTCGCGCTCGGGCCGCAGTGTGGTGCCCAGGCCCAGTTCCACCGCAATGCCGTGGCCGCGGGTGGGTGCCGTCATGCTGTTGAAGTAGCGCCCCGTCCAGCCGTAGTTGATGCTGAGGGCGGTGCTGGATTCGGCAGGCGACAGCGCGTTGGCGGTCAGCCCCTGGCTGTTGGCGTGGTCGTACTGCAAAAAGTAGTTGCGGTCGATGTTCTCGGTGCTTTTGCTGCGGCCCGAGCGCACGCGCCCGCTGTTGACGTCATAGTCGCCCGTGGCCTCGCGCTGCAGCTGCGCGCCGGCAAACCAGCGCCAGCCGTTGTTGTTGGGCAGGTCGGTCCATTCGCTGCTGGCGTGTTTGGTCTCGCGGTCCAGCGACAGCTTGCTGACCGCGCGCCAGCCGATCACGGGCAGCTGGTTGTGGATGTGCTCCAGCGACAGGCGGGCGCCGCTGTCCGTCGAAAAGCCAGGGCCAAACACCAGTTTTTGCAGCGGGGCTTCGCGCACCTGGGCCACCACGGGCGCGGCCTCGGGGTCGGTGCCTTCGGTGTCAAGCGTGAGGAAAACGGCGTCGTAGTAACCACTGCTGGCCAGGCGCAGTTGCGCGTCCAGCATCTCGGCCTCGTCATACACGGCGCCAGTGGGCAGGCGCGCTAGGCGCCGCGCACCATCGGGGTCGTAGCGCTCGCTGCCTTGCACGCGCAGCGGGCCAAAACGGTAGGGCGGGCCGGGGTCGTAGGTGACGCTGAGCTTGGCCTCGTGCGTGTCCGCATCCACTTCGGCGCGGCTGTTGGCAATGCGTGCGGTGGGATAGCGGCGCACTTGCAGTTCGCGCAGGCCGCTGGTTTTAGCTCCATCCCACGCTGACTGCGTAAACGGCTGGCCTGCGGGCAGCGACCAGTTGCGTTGCACGCGCTGCTGCTGGCGGGCGCGGCCTTCGGCGCTGTTGCCTTCGGCATTGGCAAAGTCAATGTCGGCGCTGGCAATGCGGGTTTGCGGACCGGGCTGCACGGTCACAACCACGGTGCGCGGGGTGCTTTTGCTGTCGGGGGTTTCGGTCAGCTCGACCGTGATGGTGGGCGCAAAGTAGCCCAGCGTGCCCAGCAACTCGCGGGCATTGGCGTCGGCCGCACCCAGCAGGCGCTGCAGCTCGTTGGCTTGCAGGTCGGGCAGGTTGCGAAAGCGCTGCAGCTCCAGGTGGCGCTCCAGCGTCTCGCGTGCGGCATCGGGGGCGCGCACCTCCACGGCAAATGACGGAGAGGCCGATTCGGCAATGATCGGAGCGCCCGCAGCGTCTGCGTTGTCGCCCTTGTTGTCACCGCGCTGCAGCAGGCTGCAACCCTGCAGGCACAAGGCTCCAACAAGCAGCAACGCCGACCACGGGGCCGGCGTTGGAACATTCACAGTGTGGAGGCGCAAGACGCTGAAGGGCACGGCAGGACGGAGGTAAGGGCTTACATAGAGGGCAGTCAAAGCCTCCAAACCCAGAGGCAATCACTGCGGCCCCCGACTATGCCCCGAAAAAATGCCCCTCGTTGTCAGACAGCGGCTCACATCGCCTGCGGGGCACTACCCCGCGCGGATGTATTGTTGGCGGTGCTGCTATTTGGACAGCAGCCGCATCGTCTCTTCCAGCCCCTTGAGCGACAGCGGATGCATGCGGTTGCCCACCAGCTGCTGGATGATGCTGATGCTCTGGCGGTACTGCCAGACGCCCTGGGGCTCGGGGTTGATCCACGCGTGTTTGGGGAAGGCGTGCGTCAGCCGCTGGATCCACTCGGCGCCCGGTTCTTCGTTGTTGTATTCCACGCTGCCGCCGGGCTGCAGGATCTCGTACGGGCTCATGGTGGCGTCGCCCACAAAGATCAGCTTGTAGTCCTTGTTGTACTTGCGGATGATGTCCCAGGTGGGGAATTTTTCGGCAAAGCGGCGGCGGTTGTTCTTCCACATGAAGTCGTACACGCAGTTGTGGAAATAATAGAACTCCAGGTGCTTGAACTCTGTCTTCACGGCACTGAACAGTTCTTCGACCCGCTGGATGTGTTCGTCCATGGTGCCGCCCACGTCCATCAGCAGCAGCACCTTCACGTTGTTGTGCCGCTCGGGCACCATTTTGATGTCGAGGTAGCCTGCGTTGGCTGCCGTGCTGCGGATGGTGTCGGGCAGGTCCAGCTCCAGCTCATGCCCTTCGCGCGCAAACTTGCGCAGGCGGCGCAGCGCCACTTTGATGTTGCGCGTGCCCAGCTCCTGCTGGTCGTCGTAGTCCTTGTAGGCGCGCTGCTCCCACACCTTCACTGCGCTCTTGTTCTTGCCCGCGCCGCCAATGCGCACGCCCTGCGGGTTGTAGCCGCCGTGGCCAAACGGGCTGGTGCCGCCGGTGCCGATCCACTTGTTGCCACCCTCGTGGCGTTCTTTCTGCTCTTCGAGCCGCTTTTTCAGCGTCTCCATGAGTTCGTCCCAGCCCATCTTCTCGATGGCGGCCTTTTGCTCGGGCGTGAGCTCGTTCTCCAGGATCTTGCGCAGCCAGTCGGCCGGAATCTCCTTGGTGAAGTCGGCCACCATCTCCACGCCCTTGAAGTAGGCGCCAAAGGCCCGGTCGAACTTGTCGTAGTGCTTCTCGTCCTTGACCAGGGTCAGGCGCGAGAGGTTGTAGAAATCGTCCAGCGCCCAGCCGTCATCCGACTTGGGGCCCACCACACCCGCCTGGAGGGCTTCGAGCAGGGTGAGGTATTCCTTGACCGAAACGGGCAACTTGGCCGAACGCAGGGTGTAGAAGAAGTCGATGAGCATGAAATTGGCCTCCAGCGCTTATTCAGTAAGCGTTCGACGCTCTAAACGATATAGCAATTGCGCTTTGGCCTCCGGCCATTCGCCCGCCCGCATGCTGTACATCACCGTGTCGCGGATGGTGCCGTCGCGGCGCAGTGCGTGGCCGCGCAGCACGCCGTCCTTCTTGGCGCCCAGGCGCTCAATGGCTTGTTGCGACGCAAAGTTGAAGTTGTCCGTGCGCCAGCCCACGACGTGGCAGTTCAGGGTGTCAAAGGCGTGGCCCATCATCAGCAGCTTGCAGGTGGTGTTGACGTGGCTGCGCTGAACGCTTTTGCGGTACCAGGTGTAGCCAATCTCCACGCGGCGCACGGCAGGCACGATGTCGTGATAGCTGGTGCTGCCCAGCACCTCGCCGGTGGCGTCATCGACCACGGCAAATGCAAATCGGTTGCCGTCAGCACGCATTCGCAGGGCGTCTTCGATGTACCTCCGCGTGTTTTCAGGCTCTGGCACCGAGGTGATGCGCAGCTTCCACAGCTCGCCATCAGCGGCCGCGGCAGCCAAGCCTTGCTCATGCGACAGCGCCAGGGGTTCCAGGCGCACGCCACGGTCGGTGAGGGTGATGGGCTCGACAAAAGACACGGGCTGCTCGGTGGGTCACTGATTGAAAACGAAAGGTGCCTGCGGAGAGATTGCCTCTCAACGGTTCCTTTGGTTCATGAAGACCAGCTTTTCAAACAGGCTCACGTCCTGTTCATTCTTGAGCAGCGCGCCCACCAGCGGCGGCACGGCCACCTTGTTGTCTGCGCTTTGCAGGGCCGACAGGGGGATGTCTTCAGCCACCAGCAGCTTGAGCCAGTCGATCAGCTCGCTGGTCGAAGGCTTTTTCTTGAGGCCCGGCAGGTTGCGCACGTCATAAAACGTCTTCATGGCCACCCCCAGCAGGTCGGCCTTGAGCGTGGGGAAGTGCACGTTGACGATCTGGCGCATCGTGTCGGCTTCGGGGAACTTAATGAAGTGAAAGAAGCAGCGGCGCAAGAATGCGTCGGGCAGTTCTTTTTCGTTGTTGGAGGTGATGAACACCAGCGGGCGGTGTTTGGCCTTGATCAGCTCGCGCGTTTCGTAGCAGTAGAACTCCATGCGGTCGATCTCGCGCAGCAGGTCGTTCGGAAACTCGATGTCGGCCTTATCGATCTCGTCGATCAGCAGCGCCACGGGCTCATCGGCCGTGAAGGCCTGCCACAGCACGCCCTGGATGATGTAGTTGCGGATGTCCTTGACGCGCTCTGCGCTGTCGCCGTCATTGAGCTGGCTGTCCCGCAGGCGACTGACCGCGTCATATTCATACAGGCCCTGCTGCGCCTTGGTGGTGGACTTGATGTGCCACTGCAGCAGCGGCATGTTCAGGGACTGCGCTACTTCCTCGGCCAGCATCGTCTTGCCTGTGCCGGGCTCTCCCTTGATCAGCAGGGGCCGCTGCAGCGTAATGGCGGCATTCACGGCGAGCATCAGGTCCTGGGTGGCGACGTAGTTCTGGGAGCCTTGGAATTTCATGGGGGAAAACACCGGATCGTTGATGAATGGGCTTGACAGGGCGCTGGCTATAATCGGCGGTTGATCAGAGCCCAGAGCTGAACTTCCACGAGATTGTGCGCGCAAAATGAACAAAACGTTGACCACGCTATTTGCCCTGGCTGTCGCTTCCGTGACCGCCTTGTCCCACGCCCAGGAAGCCAAAGGCGACGTGGAAGCCGGCAAGCAAAAGATTGCCATGTGCATTGGCTGCCACGGCATCCAGGGCTATCAGGCCAGTTTTCCTGAGGTGCACAAGGTGCCCATGATCTCGGGCCAAAGCGGCAAGTACATTGCCGCTGCGCTGGTCGCCTACCAAAAGGGCGAGCGCAAGCACCCCACCATGCGCGGCATTGCCGAATCGCTGTCAGAGCAAGACATCGCAGACGTCTCCGCCTACTACGAACAACACGGCAAGACCGCCGCCGAGCTGCCCGCCAAACCCAAGCGCGAACCCAGCGTTCAAGTGGCAGAGCTGCTGAAGAAGGGTGCTTGTGTGTCTTGCCACGGCGACAACTTCGCCAAGCCCATCGACCCCTCGTACCCCAAGATTGCAGGCCAGCATGCGGACTACCTGTATGTGGCTCTCAAGTCGTACAAGGTGGAAAAGAACAACAACGTGGGCCGCAACAACGCCATCATGGCGGGCATTGCCAAGCAGTTCACCAACAACGAGTTGAAGGCACTGGCCAACTACCTCGGCAGTGTGGAAGGCGATATGCACGTGGTGCCACAGTCGCGCTTCAAGTAAGAGCCCACCCTGTGCGCACTCCGCGCTTCATTTAAAAGCCCGCGATAGCGGGCTTTTTGTTTTTGGCGTACGCCCGACGCGCTGTCCCACGGCAGCGGGTCAGGCAGCGCCCAGGTATGGCCGTGCCAGCGCTTGCACCGGCACCCGCGCCTGCAGGCGCGCGGCCAGCAGGTACAGCCCGCCCAGCTTGCGGTGCAGAAAAAGCGCATCGGCTGGTGGGGTGTGCCAGAAGTCTTTTTCGGTGCTGAGCGCCATGCCGGCTGCGCGGATTCGCTGGGGTAAATCGCTGCGGCCAAAGTCGTAGGCGTCTGCGGCGCGCAGGGGCTCGCAGGCAATGGAGAACAGGTCGATGACGGCCTCGCGCTGGTCGGCGCGGATGTGGCTGCCAAAGTACCCGATGGCCCTGGCAGCCTGGTCCATGCCCTCGCGGTCGTCGTGCATGGCGCAGCGCATGAGCTGGCGGTACGCGGCAACGATGTCTGGGCCATAGGCGCGGGTGGCGCCAAAGTCGAGCAGCACCGTGCGGCCACTGGTGCTTTGAAATCGGTAATTGGCAAAGTTGGGGTCGGTCTGCACCAGGTGGAACTCAAACAGCTCGCGAAACAACAAGCCGATCAGCAGCGAAGCGACCCGGTCCCGCTCTGCCTGCGGTACGTGCTGCAACGACTCAATGGGTACGCACTCCACATAGTCCATGGCCAGCACGTTGTCGGTGGTCCAGTCGGCGTGCACTGCAGGCACGCACAGCGCGGCATCGCTGTCCAGCAGGTTGCCAAACTGCTGCTGGCAGCGGGCCTCTCGCAGGTAGTCGGCTTCTTCGTGCAACTGCTTCTTGGCCTCGTCTAGCAGCGGGGCAATGTTCAGGTGGGCGGGCAGCAGGCCCGACACACGCAGCAGCGTGCCCACGTTGTCTACATCGCTGGCAATGCTTTGCCGTATGCCGGGGTACTGCACCTTAATGGCCAGCTGGCGCCCGTCTTTGGTGGTGGCGCGGTGCACCTGGCCGATGGACGCGGCCGCGATGGGCGTGAAGCCAAACTGCGCAAAGCGCGCGTCCCAGCCCGC
The DNA here is from genome assembly GCF_046314175.1 of Acidovorax sp. Lineage (GTDB taxonomy): Bacteria > Pseudomonadota > Gammaproteobacteria > Burkholderiales > Burkholderiaceae_C > Acidovorax. The sequence continues at coordinate 11,387 of NZ_JBKBXG010000057.1, forward strand.
ACCCCAAGCGGCGGTCAGCACTTCGTCTAGCTGACCGATGGGCATGGGCTTGGCGTCGGACCGCAGGCGGGCCAGTATCTCGCCCAGCTCGGGGGGCAGCAGCTCGCCCGCGTCCATCGATAGCAGTTGGCCTACCTTCATAGCGGCGCCGCGCAGCTGGGCCAGCTGGTCTGCCACCCGACGAGCGTTGCCTGGGGTGAGCAGCAGGTCACGCGGGCTTGGGCGCTTGCCTTGCGCCCATTGGCGCGCGCCTTCAGCCAGCATGCCGCCCGCCAGTCCGGTGGCCAGCGTGCCCAGCCGCGCCATGCGCGCCCAGCGCCCACTGGGCACAGCGGCGGTAGCGGCGTCTTCGCTGCGGGGCCGCAGCAGAGGGTTGTTCGGATCAGCCATGGGCAGCCACCGCACCCAGCGCCAGGCACACGCTGGCCGTGATGGTCAAGCGCCAGCGCAGCGGCAGATACCAGCCGGGCAGGGTCGCGCGGCTGGCAAGCCGGTGGTCTTGCAGCAAATGCAGTGCAAAGCCCGCGATGAGCAGCGCCGCACCGCCCGCCGCTGGCAGCAGCAGGGCGGGCCACGCCAGCAGTGACGGCACTACGCTCCAAACAAAACAGCGCGTGCGCTGGGCCTCGGTCAGGCCGCCCAGCGCCATGGCAAAGCCCCAATGCAGCGCACCCACAAAGCTCAAGATTACGGCGCCATACCCCAGCAAGGCCGTGTTCCACAGTGGCGCGCTGGGTGCCCACCAGCCTACGCCCGCCAGCGCCACAAAGGGCAGCAGGCCGCCATAGCCCAGCCACGCCACGGGCAAAGGCAGCTGCGGCGGCAGCAAGGGGGCTACTGAGGGTGGGGTTGCAGGGGTGCTTTGCATCGTGCCTCCGGTGGGTGGGATTGCATTGTCGGCAAAGCGCGACTCCCGCGTGGGCGGCATGGTCTGCGGCTGAGTGGCGGGCCTTGGTGCTGTCTCGTGCGCTGGCGGGTAAGAGTCGCTCACAACGTTTCTCCCGTGCTGTTGTCCCGTCTTGCCGTACACGGTGCTGTGCGTGCTGCGCAGTGCCACACAGTGCTTTGTGGATGTCACTTGCGATCCGGTCAGGCGTTCGTGCTAACGGGTGCAGTGACTGCAGTGCCTCAGTCGCGCGTGGCGCGGCGCTGCACGGCAGCGATGTAGGCGTTGCCATCGGGCGGTCGGCCCGAGCGCTGGCTTTCCCAGAGCATTTCACCCAGGCATTCCATGGCAGCGTGGTGGGCGTCGTGCAGCGAGTCGAGCCGGGCGGTTAACAGTTCTACCGCCTGGCGGATGCCACGTGGCTGGTCAATGCTGCATTGCTCGCTGATCGACAGGTGCATGGACAAGTGCAAGAACGGGTTGGTGCGTTCGGGCGTCTCGTCGTAGTTGCGGGCCACGGCGGTGTCGGCGTCTGATAGATCGGCGTGGTACTCGGGGTGCTCGGCGATCCACAGGCTTGCCAGCGTTTCGATGGCCTCCATGGGGGCGCCGCTCTGGGTCTTGCTGTGCACGCCGCACAAAAAACGGCGCACGTCGGCTTGGGAGGGGCTGAACATGGGGCGAGAGCGTAGCACGCAGCCTGATGGTGTCGCTGGCACGGGGTTGCCCGGCGCGCGATTCGTTCGGGCGCGGCAAATACGCGCGTGCGCGGCGGCGTCCTACGTGCTGGACGCGGCCGCGCCACTACATTGGCGGTGCGCAGAGATGAGGAGCCGGGTCGCTTTGCCAAGTCTTTTGAACACCCGGTTTTCGGAGAACTCTCATGAATGCAATGCGAATCGTTGGTGTGTTGTTGTTGGTTGTGGGCCTGGCTGGCTTTTTGACGGGGGGCTTCAGCTTTACCAAGGACACCACCCAGGCCAAACTGGGCCCGCTGGAGTTGACGGTCAAGGAAAAAGAGTCCGTCAACATCCCCCAGTGGATGAGCCTGGGCGCCATGGTGCTTGGCGGCGTAGTGCTGGTGCTGGGCTTTCGCAAGAACTGATCCCGCTCAGCCGGTCTTGCCGCCTCAAGCGAATACAAGTACCGTCAGACGCATGCGGGCGAAGCGCGTGACAACCGCAAGAGCGGGACCAGGCTGCGCGCCCTGCATGCGCATGTGTCTTGGCCGTTTGATACCGATCCTTCTGGCACAAGAAGAACCAGACAGCCCGCCCAGTGCGGGCTGTTTGCGTTTTGGGTATGCGGTGTGGGTCAGACCCCGGGCGCGCCCATCATGCGCGAGATGATGCGCGCGGCGCGCTGCAATGCGGGCAGCATCTGTTCGCGCATCTGCGCCTCGCTGGTGCGGTTGGCCTGGCCGCTGATGTTGAGCGCCGCCACCGTGCGGCCCGTGCGGTCCTTTAGCGGTGCGGCAATCGAGATCAGGCCTTCTTCCAGTTCCTGGTTCACCAGGCACCAGCCCTGTGTGCGGGCGGTGCGCACGCGTTTCAGCAGCTCCGCCAGATCCGTGGTGGTGTGCGCGGTGTGGCGCGCAAGCGGCACCGGCGCCAGGCGGGCCTGCAGTTCGTCGTCGGGCAGCGAAGCCAGCAGCACGCGGCCCATGGACGTCCACGGCGCAGGCAAGCGCGAACCCACGCCCAGGTTGGTGCGCATGATCTTGTGCGTGGGAACGCGCAGCACGTAGACGATGTCGAGGCCGTCCAGCACGGCGGCTGATGAGGATTCGCGCACATCTTCCACCAGGTCTTCCATCACCGGCTCGGCCAGGTTCCAGATGGGCAGCGACGAAAGATACGCAAAGCCCAGGTCCAGGATGCGCGGGCTCAGGCGAAACAGCTTGCCGTCCGTCTCTACATACCCCAGCGTCTGCAGCGTGAGCAGGATGCGGCGCGCGCCCGCGCGGGTCAGGTCCGTCTGCGCGGCCACTTCACTCAAGGTCTGCTGCGGCGCGGACGCGCTGAAAGAGCGGATCACCTCCAGCCCGCGCGCGAACGACTGCACATAGCTGTCGCTCGGTTTTGGGTCTTTGGCTTCAGGGGTTTGGGAATTCATACGTATGCCAACTATAATTCTTTCAGCGAACATTTGTTCTATAAGCGAACAAATTTCAAAGAGACAACAGAGCAAACCAAGAAAGCGTTGCAATGATCAACAAACTGGCAGACTCGGTGGCCCAGGCCCTTGCAGGGGTGAAGGATGGTGCCACGGTGTTGATTGGTGGCTTTGGCACCGCAGGCATTCCCGGTGAGCTGATCGACGGCCTTATCGCCCAGGGCGCGCGCGACCTCACGGTGGTCAACAACAACGCGGGCAATGCCGACCAAGGCCTGGCCGCGCTGCTGAAAGCGGGCCGCGTGCGCAAGATCATCTGCAGCTTTCCGCGCCAGGTCGACAGCTACGTGTTCGACGAGCTGTACCGCAGCGGCAAGCTGGAGCTGGAACTGGTGCCCCAGGGCAACCTGGCCGAGCGCCTGCGCGCTGCGGGTGCGGGCATCGGCGCCTTCTTCTGCCCCACGGCGCATGGCACCGAGCTGGCCGCAGGCAAGGAGACACGCGAGATCAACGGCAAACACTACGTGCTCGAATACCCCATCCACGGCGACGTGGCCCTGATCAAGGCCGAGAAGGGCGACCGCTGGGGCAACCTCACCTACCGCATGTCCGCCCGCAACTTTGGCCCCGTGATGGCCACCGCCGCCAAGACCACGATTGCCACCGTGCACGATGTCGTCACGCTCGGCGCGCTGGACCCTGAGTCCATCGTCACCCCCGGTATCTATGTGACCCACGTGGTCCAGATCGACCGCACCGCCACGTTGGCCGGTGGATTCAAGAAATCAGCATGAAATTGGCCTCTAGCGCAGAAGGAATAAGCGTGAACAGCTATCAAAAGCGTAGTAAAGACGAATTGGCACAACGGGTGGCGCAAGACATCCACGACGGCGCTTACGTCAACCTGGGCATCGGCCAGCCCACCCTGGTGGCCAACCACATTCCTGCAGGCCGCGAGGTCATCCTGCAAAGCGAAAACGGCATCCTGGGCATGGGCCCCGCGCCCGCTGCGGGGCTGGAGGACTATGACCTGATCAACGCGGGCAAGCAGCCTGTCACGCTGCTGCCCGGCGGCGCGTATTTTCACCACGCCGACAGCTTCGCGATGATGCGCGGCGGGCACCTGGATATCTGCGTGCTGGGCGCCTTTCAGGTGTCTGCCACGGGCGACCTGGCCAACTGGAGCACGGGCGAGCCCGGCGCCATCCCGGCCGTGGGCGGCGCGATGGACCTGGCCATCGGCGCCAAGCAGACCTGGGTGATGATGGACCTGCTGACCAAGCAGGGCGCGAGCAAGATCGTCACGCAGTGCACCTACCCGCTCACCGGTGTCGCCTGCGTGAAGCGCATCTACACCGATCTGTGCACACTGGCCTGCACGCCCACCGGGCTGCAGCTCATCGACACCGTGCCCGGCCTGCCGCTGGTCGAGCTGGAGCAACTGGTGGGCCTGCCCATCCGCCCCGCCGCCTGAATCCATCCCCCAACAAACGAGGAGACAAAACCATGAGCCAACAACGCCAAGCCTTCATCTGCGACGCCATCCGCACCCCCTTCGGCCGCTACGGCGGCGCGCTCAGTAGCGTGCGCACCGACGACCTGGGCGCCATCCCCATCAAGGCGCTGATGGACCGCAACCCCGGTGTGGACTGGGCCGCAGTGACCGATGTGCTCTACGGCTGTGCCAACCAGGCCGGTGAAGACAACCGCAACGTGGCCCACATGAGCAGCCTGCTGGCGGGCCTGCCCATCGATGTAGCGGGCGCCACTATCAACCGCCTGTGCGGCTCGGGGCTGGACGCCGTGGGCACCGCAGCGCGTGCCATCAAGGCGGGCGAGGCCGGCCTGATGATCGCGGGCGGCGTGGAGAGCATGAGCCGCGCGCCCTTCGTCATGCCCAAGGCAGAGTCGGCCTTCAGCCGTAACAACGCCGTCTACGACACCACCATCGGCTGGCGCTTCATCAACAAGCTGATGAAGGAAAAATACGGCGTCGACTCGATGCCCGAAACCGCCGAAAACGTGGCGACCGACTTCAACATCGAGCGCGAAGCGCAAGACCGCATGGCCCTGCGCAGCCAGCTCAACGCCGTGGCCGCCATCAAGGACGGCCACCTGGCGCGCGAGATCGTGCCCGTCCACATCCCGCAAAAGAAAGGCGACGCCATCATCGTCAGCCAGGACGAACACCCGCGCGAGACCAGTCTGGAAGCGCTGGCCAAGCTCAAGGGTGTGGTGCGGCCCGACGGCTCGGTGACGGCAGGCAATGCCAGTGGCGTGAACGACGGCGCCTGCGCGCTGCTGCTGGCCGATGAAGCCAACGCGAGCAAATACGGCCTCAAGCCGCGCGCCCGTGTGGTGGGCATGGCCGTGGCCGGTGTGGCGCCGCGCATCATGGGCTTTGGCCCCACGCCCGCAACGCTGAAGGTGCTGGCACAGACCGGTCTGACCATCGACCACATGGACGTGATCGAACTCAACGAAGCTTTTGCCGCACAAGGCCTGGCCGTGCTGCGCGCCCTGGGTTTGAAGGATGACGACGCGCGTGTGAACGCCTGGGGCGGCGCCATTGCGCTGGGCCACCCACTGGGCGCCAGTGGCGCGCGCCTGGTCACCACCGCCGTCAACCGCCTGCACGAACACGCCGGGCAGTACGCGCTGTGCACCATGTGCATCGGCGTAGGGCAGGGCATTGCCATCATCCTGGAGCGCGTGTGACAGCGATGGACAAAAGCACTCCTGTCACGGTCGTCACCGGCGCCAGCAACGGCATTGGCAAAGCCATCGCCGAAGCCGTGCTGGCCCAAGGCCGCGCCGTGGTCAACCTCGACTACGTGCTGCCTAACTGGAGCCATCTTCAACTCACGTCGTACCAAGCTGACCTGACGAATGAAGAGTCCACGCGCACGCTGGCCGCCGAGATTGCCGCCAACCACAACGTGACGGCCCTGGTGAACAACGCAGGTGCCACGCGCCCCGGCACCATCGATACCGCTACCACGCAGCAGCTGGACGACGTGGTGGGCCTGCACCTGCGCGCGCCCATGCTGCTGGTGCAGGCCTTTTTGCCCACACTGCGCGCCAGCGGCCAGGGCCGCATCGTGAACATGTCGTCGCGCGCCGCGCTGGGCAAGGGCGAGCGCATCGTGTACTCCGCGACCAAGGCCGCAATGATCGGCATGACGCGCACGCTGGCCATGGAGCTGGGGCGCGACGGCATCACCGTCAACGCGATTGGCCCTGGGCCCATTGCCACCGAATTGTTCCGCCAGAGCAACCCTGATGGCGCGCCGCAGACCGAGCGCATCCTCCAAAGCATTGCCGTGGGCCGCATGGGCACCGCCGAAGACGTGGCCCGTGCCGCCCTGTTTTTCCTCTCGCCCGACAACGGTTTTGTAACCGGCCAGGTTCTGTACGTGTGCGGAGGCACCACGCTGGGAGTGGCGCCCGTCTAGAACCTGATCTGAAGACATCTTTCATCGCCCCCTGACCGGGGCACCTACCGATGTTCTCGCCCAGGCGTCCGCGCCCGGTTGAGGCCATGGCACGGCCAGCTTCTGGCGCGCCACCGCGATTTTTTCACCACCATCCTGAAGGAGACAAGCCTCATGAACCCGATCAACACCCTTGCACGCCGCCGCTTCACCCTCGGCGCCGTCGCCTCTGCCGCCATGCTGGGCGCAGGCATCATCGCCAGCCCCGCCGCCCTGGCGCAGGCCTTCCCCACCAAGCCCGTCACCATCGTCGTGCCGTTCGCTGCGGGCGGCACCACTGACATCCTGGCGCGCATCATCGGCCAGGCGCTGACCACCGAACTGGGCCAATCGGTCATCGTGGACAACCGCGCAGGCGCGGGCGGCAACATCGGGGGCTCGCTGGCGGCCAAGGCCCCGGCGGACGGCTACACGCTGTTCATGGGCACAGTGGGCACCCACGCCATCAACGCCAGCCTGTACAAGAAGATGCCGTTTGACCCAGTCAAGGACTTTGCCCCACTGACCCGCGTCGCCAATGTGCCCAACCTGCTGGTGGCCAACCCCGCCCAGCCGTTCAAGACGGTGCCCGAGCTGATTGCCTACGCCAAGGCCAACCCCGGCAAGCTCAACTTTGGTTCGTCGGGCAGCGGCAGCTCCATCCACCTGTCGGGCGAGCTGTTCAAGAGCCTGGCCAAGGTGGACATGGTGCACGTGCCCTACAAGGGCAGCGCCCCGGCGGTGACGGACCTGCTGGGCAACCAGATCGGCATCATGTTCGATAACATGCCCTCGGCCATCCAGCATGTGCGCAGCGGCAAACTGGTGCCCATTGCCGTGACCACCGCCAAGCGCTCGCCCGAGCTGCCGAACGTGCCGACCATCGCGGAAGCCGGTGTGGCGGGCTATGAAGCCACGTCGTGGTTCGGCATGTTCGCCCCCGCAGGCACGCCTGCACCCGTGCTGGCCAAGCTGAACACCGCGCTCGTCAAGGTGCTGAGCCAGGCCGATGTGAAGAAGAAAATCAATGACCAGGGCGCGGAAGCCATGAGCGAAACGCCCGCGCAGTTCGCCGCCTTCATCCAGGCCGAAAGCGTGAAGTGGGGCACGGTGGTGAAGGAGTCGGGTGCCAGCCTGGACTGATGGATACAGTCGGCGTGACGCTGCAAAAATAATAGCTGCTAGCGCCTGATGGATAAGCGCTAGCGGCCATTTTTGCTTGAAATAGGTGCAGATCAGACTTGCTGCATCGCGCCGTTAGCCAGAGAGCTTGCGCACCTTGCAGGCCGCCGTCACCATGCGCTGCGACCATTGGCTGGACATGTCCTTGAACAGCACCTCGGCCTCGCCTTCCTTGTACTGCTCTTTGGCGATCACCTCGCCCGCCCAGGTGGGCTGCGCGTAGTACGACAGCTGCAGATACCACGCCCGCCGCGCCGGGCAGTCCACCGCTACCTTCGCGTAATACGAGCGGTATTTTTGCCCCCCAAACGAAGTGCGTTCCCGGTCGCGCGATACCCGCAGGTCCAGCAGCACGCGCTGGTCCATGCCAATGGGCTCGGGCAGGATTTCGATCAGATTCTTGCTGGTCTCAAGCCGATCACCGGTCAATGTGAACCAGTCATCGGTCGCCGCCTGCTGGCCCCCTGCGGCGGCTGCAATGCATACAACAACGGCACAGAGCATTTGGACCTTCGGCGTTTAATGGGAGCGTGATTGGCCAGGGGCCGACACCGCATTATCCCCGCGCCGTGGCGTGCGGGTTGATGGGGCGCTGCAGTCTGCTCATTCCACCGCATCCTTGCGCGCCATCGGCCCGATCTTGAACACGCCGCTCACCCGCGCGCACGGCACGCTGTCGGCGGTGACCAGCCCTTGTGCAAACACCAGCGACCGGGTGATGCGCAGCGGCGCGGCCTCTCCCTCGACCCAGGCGCCTAGCGGGGCAGGGGCCAGGTAGTCGATCTGCAGGCTGATAGTGGGCAGAAAGCGGTCGGCCACCTGGTCGCTTTTGCGGTGCACCGACAGGGGCAACAGCATGTCGCAGAACGTGGCCATCATGCCGCCGTGCAGGTTGCCCATGGGGTTGGTGTGCCGCCGCTCCACGCGAAAGCCGAACTTCACCACATCGCCCTGGTGCAGCACATACAACGGGCCGTTGTGCTGGATGTAGGGGCCGCCCGCCTCCAGCGGCACAAAGCCTGCCGGGATGTGGGTGGTGGCATTGTTGGCGGCGTTCATCAGCGGGCTTCCTTTTCAATGTCATTGGCAAAACTGGCGTCTTGCAGGCTGCTGCGGGTGGTGTCGCCCTCCAGCCAGCCGCCGTACACCGCCTGAAAGTCGGCCACGATCTGCGCCAGCGGCAGGTCGTCGAACGTGCCGCGCTGGTGCACATACTCCATGTGGCGCTGGCCGCTCTTGTCGAACGGGTGGTAGATCGAATCGCTTGCGCCATCGAACTCCAGCGGCAGCAGGCCAAAGCGCTCGCACAGCTCGATGTTGAACGCGGGCGTGGCCTTGCGCCACTGGCCATCGAGCCAGATGTCGGTGTAACCGTGCCAGATGAAAAGGTCGGTCTTCATCGTCTCGCGCATGCGTTCGGTACTCAGATGATTTTTCACATCGGCAAACCCCATGCGCGCCGGGATGCCCGCCGCGCGGCACGCGGCCGTCAGCAAGGCCGCCTTGGGCACACACCAGCCGTAGCCGTTGGCCAGCACGGTGCTGGCCGTCATGCCGTGGGGCGAGAGGTCGATGCGGTACGGGTCGTAGCGAAAGCCGTCGCGCACGGCCAAGTACAGGGCCACGGCGCGCTCGCGGTCGGTGCTGCCTTGCGCGTGCTCGGCCGCGAAGGCCTGTACTGCAGTGGCGTCACTGTCGATGAACGCGGTGGCGGCCAGGGTGGAGGGGTGGGGTGCATCTGCTGTCATGTCACGGTGTCTCCTGCGTCTTGCTGGGGCCAGTGTGGCGGCGCATGCGGCCTGGGGCTGTCACGGTGGCGCCAGCGTGGCGCCTGTCAAGGTGTCACACCCGCCAAGCAGGCAACTCCCAGTTGCGCCACAGCGCCAGCCCGCGCAGCCCAGCCGTCAGCAGTACGCAGGCCACCAGCGGTGTCCAGTCGGGCGCCTGCAGGTGGCGCAGCGCCACGTCGGCCCAGCCGCCCGCAAACGCGCACAGCGCATAGGGGCGGTGGTCGCTGAAGGCCTGGGGGACCTCGTTGCACAGCACGTCGCGCAGCACGCCACCAAAGACACCGGTGGTCACGCCCATCATCACGCTGATGATGGGGGGCATGCCGATGGCGGTGGAGATGTCTACCCCCACAGCGGCGAAGAGGCCCAGGCCAATCGCGTCGGGCAGCAGCATGGCGCGCTCGGTGGGTTGAAAGTGCCGCTGGCGCATGAACAGCATGGCCGCAACGCACAGCGCCAAAATGCCCCAGACGAATTCGGTGTGCCGTATCCAGAAAAACGGGCGCTGGTCCAGCAGCAGATCGCGCAGCGTGCCGCCGCCAAAGGCCGCCACAAACGCCACCACACACACGCCCACAGCGTCGAGTCGTTTGCGCGCCGCCGCGATCACGCCGGACAGCGCAAATGCAATGGTGGCGGCCACCTCCAGAATGAAGCGCAGGGTGTGAATCCAGGGAGCGTTGGCGAGCGAGTCCATGCGCGCGATTGTGCCGTGGCGCATGGCTGGTGTAGGGATGTTACTATCAAAAAAATAGCTGCTAGCGCTTTACCATCAAGCGCTAGAGGCCATTTTGACCATAAATTGCCGCAGTGGTGTGCCCAGTCAATGTGCCGCGCCCAGCCGCAGCCCATGCACCACCAGCGTCACCACGCACACGCCGCCCCCCGCCCAGCCCACACGTTGCGCCCAGCGCAGGCTGGCCTGGGGCCACTGGTTCATGGCCAGCACCAGCAGCCAGCCCAGTCCCATCCACGCGGCCAGCACCAGCGCGATGCCTGCGGCCCACCCTGCCGCCACGATGGCGGTGGCCGTCTGCAGCAGCAAGGTGCCCACAGCCACGGCCCAGGCGCGCTGTCGAGCAGGGAGGCTGCTAGCGGCCCCGTCGCCCCAGGCGCGGGTGGGCGCGGCCTGGGCCCAGCGGGTCAGGGCCATCAATGAGGCCAGCGCTGCGGCGGCGCCCAGCAGCTCGTTCATGCGGTCTCCCGCTGCGTGTTGTGGGGGGGGTGCGTTGTGTGGGGGGCGCGGGGTGTGGGTTGGCGCGACAGCATGGTGCGGCGCAGGCGTTGCAGCAATGCCTGACCTCAGAACGCAGCCGCCGTGCACAACGCCGCTGCCACCGCCCACTGCGCCAAGCCTGCCTTGGCCGCCAACCCACCAAAGGCCAGCGCCGCCAGGGCCCATAGCAGCGCCGCCGTACGGGGCGCCCAGGCGCGCAGCGTGGCCGCGGGCAGGGCCACAAAAAAGGCCAGCAGCAAACCCAGCATGCCCGACGAGCGCGCAGGCTCGGTCGCCACGATATGGGCCAGGCGGAACGACTCCACCGCCAGCAGGCCGACCAGCCAGAACGGCAGATGCGCAGCGGCGGGTACCCACCGCCAGAGCGCTCTGCGGCGCGCAGGGTGCGGGGCGTGGGCAGGATCGGCGTGGTTGTCAGGGCCCTGCCGTGGTGTCTTGCGTCTGTTTGCCTGCACCCGGCCCGGCGCGATGAATGCCGCCACGCCCCCACACACCAGCCCCCACACCGCCATGCCCACCAGCATGGCGGGCGCCAATGCTGCACCCTGCGCCAGCCCCACACCCCCGGCGGCCATCAGCAACAGCCCAGCGCATGCTAGAGATACGCGCCACAGCGCCACCGTGCTCAGCGCCCAGGCGGCAAGGGCAGACATCAGCAGCCACACCCCTATCAAGACCCACATCGTCCACACCGGGCGCTGCGCCAACGTGGGCAGCCAGGCAGGACCCCACAGGTGCACCAGCACCGCCACCATCAGGGCTGCCGGTAGCGTGGCGTGCAGGGCGACGAAAAAGCGTTGCATACGAACGAAAGAAAATGGGTCGCGTCAGCGTGTTGCCACCGCAGTACCTGCTGTGGATGAGGGCTGGGCAGGCGTGGTCGCCTGCGATTCACGCTGCCGCTGGCGCCGGGCATCGAGCCAGATCAGCGTGCCCGATATCGACAAGAACGCGGGCGTCATGCCCAGAAAGAAATACAGCCACTTCAGCGCCAGTCCACCAAAGTCGCCAAAGTGCAGCGGCTCCATCAGCCCGTTGACCAGCGACCAGAAACCCGCCGTGCGCGGGTCGTGCACCTTGCGCGGCACGCCGGTGGCGGCATTGATGTCCACCCGCGCGGTGCTGGCCAGGTGCCCGTCGAGGTTGCCGGTGAAGCTTGCCTCTGCCGTGCTGGTGCCCCAGCGGCGCAGCGACACGTAGCGCGCCTCTAGCCCTGGCACGGCCTGCTGCGCGGTGGCATGCAGCGCATCCAGCGACTGCATGGGCACCAGTTCAGCGGCCTCGCCAGCGGCTTTACGCGTCGGCTTTGGGGTTGCCGCTGCGGTGCTGGTGGTCACATATTTGTAGCCCTGCTCAAACAGCGGCGCCAATCCCATCCACGCGCCCGTGGCCGCAATCAGGATGTGAAAACCCAGCCCCCAGATGCCCGCAGATTTGTGCAGGTCTGACATCACCACCCGGAAGCTGCGGCCCCAGCGCTGGGTGAACAGCTCGGCCAGGATCTTGCGGTGGATGACGATGCCCGTAGCAATCAACACCAGCATGGCCGCGCCCAGGAACCCCACGATCCAGCGCGGGCCGAAGAACAGAAACACATGCAGAGAGCGCAGGTACTGGCCCAGCTGGCTGTCCACCGGCCCCACCACAGCGCCCGTGTCTGACCGCAAAGCCACCTTGGTGCGGGTGTTGGCCGGGCCCCCGCGCTCGCGCACAAAAGCGAAGTAGCTGGGGTTGACGGCATCGGGCAGAGCGATGGTCTCTACCGTGGCGCCGGGGTAGCGCGTTTGCAGCTGCACCATCACCGCATCCAGCGATGCAGGATTTTCGGAGCGCGGCAGTTGGGCCAGCGACGGGTTGGCCCACAGGTCGATCTCGTTCTTGAACACCACCACCGCGCCCGAGAAGCACACGATGAACATCAGCAGCCCCGTGACGATGCCCGCCCACGAGTGCAGGGTGAACAGGCGATTGAGCGTGCGCTGGCTGGTCATGGCATGCGGGCGGCAGGGTGGCGCGGTGCGTCAGAAGAAGTACGTCACGCCCAGGCTGAAGTTGCGTGGCAGCGAGGGCGACACCACGTTGGCGTTGATCGCGCCGTCGTAATACGCCTTGTCGAACAGGTTCTTCACACCGGCCGTCACGCGGTAGTTCTCGCCCGCGTAGCTGATCGACGCATCGGCCACAAAGTAAGACGGCAGCGTGAACGGGTAGGAGCCGATCTGCTCGCTCACATACCGCCCGCCCAGGCCCAGGGTGACGCGCTGGTACTGCGGCAGCTTGTAGGTGGCCCAGGCCGTGAGCGTGTGGCGAGGCGTGAGGTTGAGCGGCAGGCCCACGATGGCAGCGTTGTTGTCGCGTGTGACCTTGGTCTGCGTGTAGGTGTAGGCGCTGGTCAGCTTCCAGCCGTTTTTTAGGTCTGCGCCCAGTTCCAGCTCCAGCCCGCGTGCGCGCTGCTCGCCGGTCTGCACGCTGAAGCCCGTGTTCACCAGGTCGGCGGTGGTCACGTTCTGGCGCACCAGGTCAAACACGGCGAGGGCGCCGGTGACCTGGCCGCCGGGCGCTTCGTACTTCACGCCCGCCTCCCATTGCTTGCCGGTTTCGGGCGCAAAGGACGATCCCGCAAACGTCAGGCCTGACTGGGGCAGGAACGACTCGCCGTAGCTCCCGTATGCGGCCCAGCCCGGCTTGAACTCGTACACCAGCCCGGCGGACAGCGTGGTGGCGTTGTCCTTCTGGCGCGTTTGCGTCTTGGCTACGCGGTTGTCGGTGTCGGTGGTGGACCAGTCGCGGCGCAGGCCCACCAGGGCCGTCCAGCCCTGGCTAAACTTGATCTGGTCTTGCGCATACAGGCCCGCCACCGTCAGCTTGGCCGGTGCATCGGCGGTCAGCGCTTCGGGGCAGGTTGCCTGCATGCCATAGACGGGTGCAAACAGGTCCAGCGCGCCAATGCGGCAGGTGCGGCTGGCCAGCAGGCTGGTGCCGCTGCGCACATCCAGACCCGTCACCAACTGGTGTTTGACGCCCAGCGCTTCAAAGCGCGACAGCAGCGAGGTGTCGGTGGCCAGCAGGTCGTAGTCCATGTACTGGCGCGACGCGCTGCGGTTCTGCAGCCGCTGGTTGGCCTGCAGTGCCTGGTTGGAGACGAAATTGCCCGTGCCCTTTTCGGTCTCGTAGCGCACGTTCTGGCGGAAGGTCATGGCGTCGGACATCTTGTGCTCCAGCGCATAGCCCACCGTGGTGCTCTCCACGTCGTACACGCCAAAACTCGGGTCACCCGTGAACATCGTGCGGGACAGCGTGCCGTTGCGGTTGGGCAGCAGCGTGCCGTAGGGCGTGATGCCCTGCTGGCGCATCCACTCGCTCTGGCTGTAGGTGGCGAACAGCACCAGGTCGGTCTGCGCGCCCAGGTCGATCGACAGCGACGGCGCAAACCAGCGGTCCTTGCGGTAGACGAACTGCGTGGGGTCGTCCACGTCGGAGACATGCGCATTGATGCGCAACGCCGTCTTGCCCGATTCGGACAGCGGCCGGTTGATGTCGGCCTGCAGCGTGCGCTGGCCGAAGCTGCCCACCTCCACGCCCACTTCACTCAGCGCCTCTTTCTTGGGCCGCTTGCTCACCGCGTTGACGATGCCGCCTGGCTGCACTTGGCCATACAGCACCGACGCCGAGCCCTTGAGCACCTCAAACCGCTCGTAGCCATAGGGCTGCAGCTTGGCCCACATGCCCGGGCTCTGCACCAGGCCATCGACCAGGATGGATTCGGTGGAGCGAAAGCCCCGGATGTTCAGGTCGTCAAACCCCCGCCGCCCAAAGTTGACCGGGCTCACCCCCGCCACGGTCTGCAGCGCCTGCTGCACATTGGTGATCTGCCGCGACTCCATCTGCTCACGCGTGACCACGCTCACCGACTGCGGGGTTTCCAGCCGGCGCATGGGCGCTTTGCCAGCGGTCTGCGCCTCGACGGGGGCAAAGCCCATGTCCTTTTCGGAGCTGGCGTTGATGCGGACTTCCTGGAGCTGGGGGGCGGTCGCGCTGGTGTCTGCTGCGCCCGGGTCAGCGGCCGGTGCGCCGGTTTGCTGCGCCATGGCGGCGTGCGCGAGGCACAGGGCCAGTGGGGTCAGGGCGAAGAGGGTGGCCTGGCGGGCCGATGGGCGTTGCGAACAAGCAAACGCCGCACGCGAGGGCTGAGAAGACATGGGAGTCCCGATGAAGAGAAAGGCAGACAAACGCTGAAGGCGCTGGCTCGCGTGACTTTTCGGGACGCTGGCTGGCAATGCTCAATTGTATTGAGAATTGTTATCGTTTGTTGGGATGGCGTTGGACATACCGCGACTTGACAGTCACAAACAATTTCAGGACCGGTGTCCAGCACACCCGACGTGCGGCTTTGCGCCGCTCTGTCCCTAGCTTTGAGGATGATCGCCGCTAAAGAAGCACTTTCAGTTCATGAGCATGCGCCAACAGCGCGGTGAATGCCATCGTCTTTTTCTTGCGGGCTCGCATCCGGCCGTCATCCGCCATGGCGCTGAGCTGTCGCGCAGCGTTGTCCAAAGGGCGGTTTCTGCTGTCCGACGCTAAGGAAAAAATGCTCTTCGCTGGGGATTTCCAACATTTCCAAACGGTAAGCTCGCCGCTCTGCCACCGCTCCAGCAATGCGCGCGGCCTTGGCGAGAATCACTCCATCTGCCTACTCAAACTATGAAAAATCGATTTCTACTGCCTTTGGTTTTCACGCTCGTTACTGTTCTGAGCGGATGCGCCACTCGGACAAACATGGCTTTCCAGGACGACGCTGAGCGAGTTACCGAAAAGAGCAAACCCGTTTTTCTCCTCACCGCCACCATCAAAAATACCTACCGGACCTCCCATCAGCCAAAGCTACTGGTGGTTCACGTGGAGAAGCCAGGGGCAAAAGAAGCGGCCGACCGCCTGAATTTCACAATGGACGAAAAAGCCAGGAATGAAACAGGTTCGGCGGAGGCTGGGAACAGTTATCTGTTGAGGTTGGCACTTGATCCCGGCCCATATGAAATCCGGGGACTCACGAGTTTGGCGAGTTCGTTCCCCATCAACGCTATGTTTTTTGCACCAATGCATTCCCACCTGGAAGTCAGCGGCAACGGTGTGTTCTATCTTGGGCACATCGCGGCGACGGTTCGTGAACGCCAGGGCAACGAATTCAAAGCTGGGCCGTCGATCCCTTTAATTGACCAAGCCGTTGCCGGCGCTTCCGGTGGCACATTCGACATCGCCATCACCGACAGGCTTGAGGTCGACGAGCCAGCCTTCCGCGCGAAGTTTCCTGCACTGGCAGGTGTCCCAATCAAGAAGGCGATTCTCCCGGCATTTGACCGAGCGAAGGCTCAGCAATGGTGGGAGCTGCACTGAAGCGTAGGACGACAGCGCGGCCATTTTCCAGAACGCTGCGGAGCGATGTCATAAGCTTCTGACTGGTGTCTGGGGTGCTGGTAGCGCCAGCAGCACTTCATGGTGTCTCATGGCAAGCGCACTTTTACACCGCGAGATTCTCGGGTTTGCTATCGACTGAATAGCTTCCAGCGCATGACAGGTAAGCGTTAGAGCCCGTTTTAATTCGTATCCGGGGTGGTCACGGCCTTGTTGCCACCATCCTCGCCCTCCGTGCCCCCATACCCCGGATACGCGTCATCTGCCCCGTCCAGCGCCGCGCTCTCCTGCCGCTCCCGCGCCATCTGCTCCGCAAACTGGTTGCGCCCTTCTCGCGCCACAGCAATGAACTTGGCACGGTCTTTGTGGTGCGGGTACATGCGGTCGGCTAGGGCGCTGTTGTGGGTGCGAAAGCGCTGGGTGATCGCGGTGGCTTCGGCGGGTGGCAAGCCCATCAGCTCCAGCACGGTGTGCGCGCTTTGCAGGCTGGACTCGAACAGCTCGCGCTGGACCAGCGTTACGCCGATGTCGCGCAGCTTGTTCCAGTGCGTGATGTCGCGCGCGCGGGCCACGATCTGCAGGTGGGGGAAGTGTTCGCGGGCCAGCTTGGCGATCTTGAGCGACTGCTCGGCGTCGTCCACCGCCACTACGAGGATGCGGGCGTGTTCGGCGCCCGCAATGCGCAGCAGGTCAAGTCGCGTCGCGTCGCCATAGAACACGCGGTAGCCAAAGGTGCGCGCCACTTCCAGCATGTCCACGCTGTGGTCGAGCACCGTGGTGCGCAGGCCCTGGGCCAGTAGAACGCGCGAGACGATCTGCCCGTAGCGGCCAAAGCCCGCGATGATGACTGGAGCCTCTTGCGGCTCTGAAATCTCCTCGGTCGTCGGCGCTTTGACCTTGGCATAGCGGCGCAGCAGCACGCGGTCGAGCAGCACCAGCAGCAGCGGGCTGATCAGCATCGACAGCGCCACGGCGCCGATGAGCAGCGAGGCCGTTTCGGCCGGGAACACGCTGGCACCCGCTGCGGCCTGGAACACCACAAAAGCAAACTCGCCGCCCTGGGCCAGCAGCAGGGTGAAGACGGGGCGCTCTTGATAAGGAATGCCGACCACCTTGGCGAGTGCGTAGATGACGATGGCCTTGGCCGCCAGGAACCCGACCAGGATTGCCGCCATGAGCCCTGGCGAGCGCAGGATCACGCCGAAGTCGATGCTCATGCCCACGGCGATGAAGAAGAGGCCGAGCAGCAGGCCCTTGAAGGGCTCGATGTCAGCCTCCAGCTCGCGGCGGTATTCGCTGTCGGCCAGCAGCACTCCGGCCAGAAAGGCGCCCAGCGCCATCGACAGCCCCACCATCACCATCAGGTAGGCAATGCCCACCACCAGCAGCAGTGCGGCGGCGGTGAAGATCTCGGGGGTGTTGCTCCGGGCGATCCAGCGCAGCACGGGGCGCAGCAGCAGGCGCCCGCCGAGGATGATGGCGCCGATCACGCCCACGATCTTGAGGGCCTCCAGCGCCACATCGCCTGCCGAATGGCCCGCGCCCGCCGCAGCGGCAGCGCCCAGTAGCGGCAGCATGGCTAGGATGGGAATGGCCGCCACGTCTTGGAACAGCAGGATGGAGAAGCCCGCCTGTCCGCTTTGCGTGCGCATGAGGTTGCGCTCGGCCAGCGACTGCAGCGCAATCGCCGTGGACGACAGCGCCAGGCCCAGCGCTCCCACCAGGCTCACACGCCAGGGCAGCCCGGCCAGTGCGCCCAGCGCAAACAGCACGGCTGCGCAGCCCAGCACCTGCGCGCTGCCCATGCCAAAAATCGGGCGGCGCATTGCCCACAGGCGGCTCGGTTGCAGCTCCAACCCCACCAGGAACAGCATCAGCACCACACCAAATTCGGCAAAGTGCAGGATGTCCTGCACGTTGCTGACCAGCCCCAGGCCCCATGGCCCGATGGCAATGCCCGCCGCCAGGTAGCCAATGATGGCGCCCAGGCCCAACGCTTTGGCAATGGGCACGGCCAGCACGGCGGCCGTGAGGTACAGAAAGCCGTAGGTGAGCCAGGTGGGGGCGTGTTCCATAGAGGGCAGTGCGGGCCGTGGTGGGTGAGCGAGGTCAGTGGGACGCGGACGGCGGGCGGCGCGAGGCGAGAGTGTGGATTCTGGCACCGGCACAGCACACCGGGTGGGGTGGCGGCGGGTCGAGTTGGGTTGCTTCTTTTTTTATAGCTGCCAGCGCTTTTCAGTCAAGCGCTGGAGGCCATTTTGACTCATGTTTTGGTTGCGTCGCCGGGGCGTTGATAAGATGCGTGCCCCTCTTCTCCCTCTTCCCCAGCGCTTTCTCTTCTTCTTCCCTCACCGGCACTGATTCATGGACTTGCAGACTTGGTTGGCTTTTTTTGCGGCGTCGTGCCTGATTGCGGTGTCGCCAGGTTCGGGCGCGGTGTTGTCGATGAGCCATGGGCTGTCGTACGGCGTGCGCAAGACGGGGGCCACCATCCTTGGCCTGCAACTTGGCCTGTTGCTGATCTTGTTGATTGCCGGCGCGGGCGTGGGCTCGCTGCTGCTGGCGTCCGAGGTGGCTTTCAGCATCGTCAAGGTGCTGGGCGCCTGTTATCTGATCTATGTAGGTTTCGCGCAGTGGCGCGCCGGAGACAAATCCCCCGTGCAGGGCGAAGAGGCAGAGTCGGCAGGCACCTGGCAAAAGCGCTGCTTCACCGGTTTTTTGACCAACGCCACCAACCCCAAGGGCATCATCTTCATGGTGGCTGTGTTGCCCCAGTTCATGACCGACACACGCTCGCTGTGGACGCAGCTGGCGGTAATGGCCGCCACCACCGTCGCGGTGGACGTGGTGGTGATGCACGGCTACGCTGCGGGGGCCAGCGCGCTGCGGCGCCTCATGCGCAGCGCGCGTGCGGTGCGTACGCAGAACCGGGTGTTTGGCGGGTTGCTGATGGCGGTGGGCGCAGGGCTGTTTTTTGTCAAGCGCGGCGGGCAGCACACCTGATCTGATCGTGGTTTGATACTGCTTTGAATTTGATAGCTGCTAGCGCTTTATAGATAAGCGCTAGAGGCCAATTTGGCTTGTATTTTCATGGACGTGCAGATTCCAAGGAGGTTGCCATGCCAGTAGTTGTTGTCGCCAATCCAAAGGGCGGTGTAGGCAAGTCCACGCTGTCCACCAACATCGCGGGTTACTACGCCAGCCAGGGGCACCCCGTGATCCTGGGCGACACCGACCGACAGGAGTCCGCCCGGCTCTGGCTGGGGCTGCGCCCGCCCGCTGCCCGCCCCATTGGCGCGTGGGACGGCATCAGCTCGGACGTGATCAGCCGCCCGCCCAAGGGCACCACGCATGCGGTGCTGGACACGCCCGCCGGGCTGCACGGCTGGCGCCTGAACGATGTGCTCAAGCTCGCTGACAAGATCATCGTGCCGTTGCAGCCCAGCGTGTTCGACATCTTTGCCACGCGCAGCTTTCTGGACCAGCTGGCCGAGCACCGCCGCGCCGAAGGTGTGCAGATCGGCATCGTCGGCATGCGCGTGGACGCGCGCACCAAGGCCGCCGAGCAGCTGCACCATTTTGTGGACAGCCTGGGCTTCCCGGTGCTGGGCTACCTGCGCGACACGCAGAACTACATTCACCTGGCGGCGCACGGCCTTACGCTGTTTGACGTGGCGCCGGGCCGTGTGGCGCGCGACCTGGAGCAGTGGCAAGGGATATGTGCTTGGCTGAATGCGTGACGAACAAAAAGGTTGATGTGAAGGACACCGTGACGCTGCAGAACCCAAGGGAAAACACCTGTCACCCGGCAGACAAGGCGCGCAAAGTTGCGGGGCTACATTGCGACGATGAAAATCTTCCGCTCTTATTCCGAAGTCAGCGCCTGTGTGGGTCAGGAGGTCGCCGTGACCGACTGGATCACCATCACGCAGGAACAGGTCAACCTGTTCGCCCAGGCCACGGGCGACCACCAGTGGATCCATGTGGACCCCGAGCGTGCCAAGGCCGGGCCGTTTGGCGCGCCGATTGCGCATGGTTTTCTCACGCTGTCACTGATTCCGCGGTTCTTCGAGACGGGCCTGACCATCGAGGGTGCACGCATGGGCGTGAACTACGGCCTGAACAAGGTGCGCTTTACGGCGCCGGTGCCTGTGGGCAGCCGCTTGCGTGCGCGCCTTACGCTGCAGGCCGCCGAACCCGTGGCACCCGATGGCATGCAGATGACCTGGCTGGTGACGGTGGAGCGCGAGGGCAGCGACAAGCCGGTGTGCGTGGCCGAATCACTGTCAAGAAATTTCGGGGCACCGGCCTGAGCCTGGCTGCCGCTGGGCAGGGGGTCTGAGCATGGACCGCCTGCAAGCCATGAAAATCTTCGAGCGCGTGGTGGAGGAGGGCGGCTTTGCCGCCGCCGCCCGTGCCATGGATATGTCGCCCCCCGTGGTCACCCGCATGGTGGCCGAGCTGGAGCAGCACCTGGGCACGCGGCTGCTGCAGCGCACCACCCGCAAGCTGGCGCTGACCGATGCGGGCGACGCCTATCTGCAGCGGGTGCGCGCCATCCTGCACGAGATTGATGATGCGGAGGCCGCCGCTGCTGCGAGCACGCGCGACCTGCGCGGCACCATCCGCATCGTGACGGCGCCCGTGCTGGCGACCAATTTTCTGGCGCCAATGTTGTCCGTCTGGCACACGCGCCACCCCAAGGTCATGCTGGACGTGAACCTGGATGCGTACGCCTCCAGCCGCGTAGACGAGTTTGATGTAACGATCATGGTGGCGGGCGAAGACTTTGACGCCAACATCGTGGCCCGCCCCTTGCTGCAAGGCGAGGCAATTGTGGTGGCAGCGCCCAGTTATCTGGAGCGACGGGGCATTCCGCGTGCGCCGCAAGACTTGGCAAAACACGACCACTTGCGCGACGCCAGCGCCCCGGTGCGTGCGCAGGCGGGAACTGGGCGCAAGTTGCGCCTGCAGTCACTGCTGCCGGGCGTGCTCGACGAGGAGGTGGATGCGCCCCCGGTGTTGCAGTCCGTGAGCACTGAACTGCTGATGCGTGCGGCTGTGGACGGCATGGGGGTGGTGGTCACGTCGCGCCTGCTGGCCGAAGACCACCTTGCGCGCGGCGAGCTGGTGCACATTCTGCCCAGCTGGATATTTTCTCGTTACACGGTTTATGCGGCTTTGCCGTCGGGGCGCATGCTGCCAGCGCGCACCAAGGTGTTTCTGGACTTTTTGACCGAGCAGGTGCCCATTGCGATGGCGCAGCAGCGCGCCCAGCTCAGCTGAGCTTGGCAAACCCGCTGATGAGGGTGCCTTCGGGCTCCACGACCACTTCCCCGTCGGGCATGGCAAAGCTGTTTTGCCGCCATGCCTCAAACACCGTCACCGCCACGGCGTTGGACAGGTTGAGGCTGCGCTGGCCCTCCACCATCGGCAGGCGCAGGCGTTGTGCGGGAGGGAAGCTGTCGCGCAACTCGGGCGGCAGGCCGCGTGTCTCGGCGCCAAACACCATCCAGTCACCGGGCAGAAAGCAGGTGGAATGCACGGGCTGCGAGCCATGGGTGGTCATGGCAAACATGCGCGCCGGGTCGGGCTGGGCATCGCGCAAAAAGGCGGTCCAACCTGCATGGCGCTGCACTTTGGCGTACTCGTGGTAATCAAGCCCTGCGCGGCGCATCTGCCGGTCCTCCATCGAGAAACCCAGGGGTTCGATAAGGTGCAGGGTGCAACCCGTGTTGGCCGCCAGCCGAATCACGTTGCCGGTGTTCGGTGGGATCTCGGGTTCGACGAGGACGATGTGAAACATGTCCGCTATTGTCATCGCCTGAACTGTGAGTTGGGCAACCGCTCGTAAACAAAAGTATCCCGCTGGGGGCGCCTCTCTGGCCCGGCTCCGCCCGGACGGGTGGCTTTATGGGGGCCATTTGCCAGGCTATTCGAGCCCGGTGCGCGCCAATACGATGGCGGTGATGTGGGCCACCCCGGCCTGGCGCAGCGGCTGCGCAGCCGCCTCCAGCGTGGCGCCGGTTGTCATCACATCGTCTACCAGCACCACCCGCTGACCGCGCAGCGCCGCTGCGTGCAAGGGTTCCACCGCAAAGGCGCCTCGCAGGTTGCGCAACCGCTGCGCGCGGGGCAGGGCGCTTTGGGTCTCGGTGGCATGCAGGCGCAGCAGCGTGCGGGTGTGGGTTTTGGCGCCTGCAAGGTGCTGGGACAGCAGGGCCGACTGGTTGAATCCCCGCTCACGCAGACGCTCGGTGGACAACGGCACGGGCACGACGATGTCTGCTGCTTCCAGGGCGGGCTCTACCCATGGTGTGCTGCGCAGCAAAGTGCCCAGTGTGTCGGTCCAGCCCGGGTCGCCGCGGAACTTGAATTCGGCCAGCGCATCGGCCCAGGGGTAGGCGTAGTCCACCGCAGCTACGCAAGCGTCCAGCGTGGGCGGGTTGCGCAGACAGGCGCCGCACACCGCAACCCCGGCGGGCACCCGCAGCGCGCAGCGCTCGCACCGGGTGGTGGGTTGCGCAAACCGCGCCACGCACGCACTGCACACGCGCTGCGCGGGCCAGGCGTGGCACACCGCGCACTGGCTGGGCACGCGCGCTGCAATGGCATGCAGTTGTCGCGAAAACCTTGGCAAAGCCTTGAAGAGCATGAGTCAATATACTCGCGCGGTCTTCCTGATTGCTATGTCTTCCGAGCGCCCCCCCACCATTGATCCCGTCGCTGCCGCGCGCTGGCAGGCGGGCGCCCCTGCGCTTTCTCCCTGGCTGCATGAAGAAGTGGCCCGCCGCATGGAAGATCGCCTGCAGTGGATTCGCGAGGCGCCACAGGCCTGGTGCCACTGGGATATGGTGCGTGGCGGGCTGCAAGGCCATGCGCTGGTAAGTGCTCGCTACCCCAAGGCGCGCAGCCAGATCTACGAGTCCGCAATCCATTGCGAGGCGGTAGCACAACAGGCCCTGGCCAAACCCTGGTGGAGCCCCGCCCGCTGGAGCGCCGCCAGCTCACAGTTTGGGTTGCCGGCGGATGCCAGTGTGCAGATGCTGTGGGCCAATATGGCGCTGCACACGGCCGCAGACCCGCAAGCGCTGATCACGCAGTGGCACCGCGCGCTGGGTGTGGACGGATACCTGATGTTCTCGTGTCTGGGCCCTGACACGCTGCGCGAGTTGCATGCCGTGTATACCGCCCTGGGTTGGCCTGCGGCGGGGCATGCCTTTACCGACATGCACGACTGGGGCGACATGCTGGTGCATGCCGGGTTTGCCGAACCCGTCATGGATATGGAGCGCATCACCCTGACCTTTGCCACACCCGAGCGGCTGGTGCAGGAGCTGCGCGAGCTGGGTTGCAATTTGCACCCTGATCGCTTTCCCTCATTGCGCGGACGGCGCTGGCGCGACAAGCTCTACGACATGTTATGGGATCGGCTGGCGGACCCGGGCAACGCAGGTCAGTTGGCACTGACTTTCGAGATCATTTATGGGCATGCTTTCAAGCCCGCACCGCGGGTGCGCGTCAGTGCCAGCAGTGCGGTTTCGCTGCAGGACATGCGCAGCATGCTGCGTAAAAACGGCAAAGAGAGCTAACCTGTAACCTCCTGTCAATGACATGGAACAAGGCACGCTACAATTCAAGGTTATTGAGATTACGGGCATCTTCCCGCGCAAATTTGCAGGCTGCGCCTGTCACGCCAAGCGCATGACACACAGTGCAGTCAGCAGTCTTGTGAGCACTTCTGGTGACGGGCTTGGTTTTTCGTTTTGCCACGGTGTCGGGTCAACGCATTGACTGGCGTCTTGTCCGCAATTGCTCGGTAACTCCGGCGCAATTGGGGTGGATGTATTTGTCACTGTGCGTGGTGTCTCTGGGTATCGCGACATTCTTCTGGGTGCTGGGTGCCCGCTTGGTCATGCCGTTTGCATGGCTCGAAATAGTGGCTGTAGGTATTGCATTCGCCATGTACGGTCGCCATGCGGCGGATGGCGAGAGGATTTCGCTGCAGGGCTCACGCCTCGTGGTGGAACTGGAGACGGCAGGCAAGCTGGAGCGCGCCGAGTTTGACCGGAGCTGGGTTCGAGTCGAGCCCAAGACCGGAGACCGTTCGCTGATCACGCTGTCTGCACAGGGCCGTTCGGTAGAGGTGGGGCGCTATGTGCGCCCTGAACTTCGACCGGCTCTGGCATCGGAGATCCGCATGGCCTTGCGCGCAGTCTGACCCCACGCAGACGCGCGAAAGGGATTGGTTAAATTGAGGCTTAGAAGTAAGTGAGAACTATGAAGAGCATTTCCAACAAGCTGGCTTCTCTGCTGCTGATTGCCGGTGCATGGGTGGGCT
>NZ_JBKBXG010000058.1:0-35122 GCF_046314175.1 Acidovorax sp.
TGCCCGGCGGCGCCCGCGTGCACATGGAAGAGTTCAACCAGGTGCTGGGCTACACGCCGCGCCAGAAATACGGCAAAACCCATGGCAAGGGCGCGCTGCAGGATTGGGCCACCATGCTGCGTGTACTCAACCGCCTCAGCAGCCAGCCGGTGCAGGACACGCGCGAGTTTCTGGCGCGCATGGTGGCGTTCATCCTGATGGGCAACACCGATGCCCACCTGAAAAACTGGGCCCTGGTCTACCCCGACGGCCGCGTGCCCCAGCTGGCCCCGGTGTACGACCCGGTGTGTGTGGCCGCGTTTTTTGACGGTGTGCCCGACCAGCAGTACGTCGTCAACCGCGCCATCGACACCACCCTGCGGGCGCTGACCTGGGACGACATGGAGGGCTTGATGAAATCCGCCGGGCTGCTGCGCGTGCCCCGGCACATGGCGCTGCTGCGTGGGGTGGTCAAGCTGGCGCAGGCAGACTGGCCGGCAGTGCTGCAGGACGCGCCGGCGACCGTGCGCACCGTGGTGACCGAGCGTCTGGCGGGCAGTGTTGCTCTGGCGCGCTGAAGCGTCTGAGCGTCCGAGCATCACCCCCATCAAAAGCGGAGAAATGCAAGCAACGCGACCCTCAAATTCTGTCGGTGCATGCGCAGGGATTCATACAACTGGATACGATGCGCCATGGAATCAAAGCCCCCGATCCCTGCCGATGAGGCGCTCATCCAGACAGCGCTGGCGGACCCGCAGCGTCTGGCTGCGCTGTTCGACACCGGCTTGCTGGACACTCCGCCCGAAGAAGGCTTTGACCGCCTGACCCGCCTGGCGGCCAGGCTGACCGGGGCACCAGTCGCCTTTGTGTCGCTGGTCGATGCGGACCGGGATTTTTATAAAAGCATCTTCGACGTGAGTGGGGCGCTCAGCAGCACCCGCGAGCTGAAAGGGCGCACCTTTTGTCACCATGCGCTGGTGTCCAAAGAAGCTTTGATCCTGGAAGACGTTACGCAACTGCCGGTCTTTTGCGATGTGCCCGCAGCGGCGTCGTTGGGAGTCAGGGCGTATGCGGGCATTCCCCTCAAAACTGAGGCGGGGGAAGTGCTGGGCAGCTTTTGCGCGATAGATTTCAAGCCCAAACAATGGAGCGAACAGGATATTGAAGTCCTCGTTGAGCTGGCCCACTCTGCCATGCGCGAGATACGCCTGCGCAAGGCGCTGCACCAGGCGGAAGCGCTCAACGTGCAGTTGCTGGCGCAGATCAAGCGGGTGGATGAGTTGAATCGGGCGCTTGGCGAGCTAGCAACCACCGATGCGTTGACGGGCCTGAACAACCGGCGGTCTTTCGACCACAGCCTGCAGCTGGAACTGGCCATTGTGGAGCGCAGAAACACGCCGCTGAGCCTGCTGATGCTGGACGTAGACCACTTCAAGCGCATCAACGATAACTTCGGCCACGAGGCGGGCGACAAAGTGCTGGTCGCCATCGCCCAGATGCTCAACGGCTGCGCCCGGGTGGTGGATGTGGTGGCCCGGGTGGGTGGCGAGGAGTTCGCGGTCATTTTGCCCAACACCGACGCAGACGGCGCGATGGATGTCGCCGAACGCATGCGCACCGCGGTGGCCCAGGCCAACTGGCTCGCTCACCCGGCGACGATCAGCATTGGTGTTGCCACCTTGCAGATGAAGGAATCTGCGAGCCGTCTTTACTCGCGTGCAGACGCCGCGCTGTATGCGGCGAAAGCGGCAGGACGAAACCGGGTGGTGATGGGGTAGGAGTTTGTTCCACCCCAGAGCCGTGCTTGGCGACACGGAGTAACGGAGGGCATCGGTTCGCATCGAATGCCCAGCTGCTCACTTTGAACCATGGGTCAGCAGTATTCAGACCGTAGTAGAAAATCTCAAAAATGATAGCTGCCTCCGCTTATGCACCAAGCGCTAGCGCCCAATTTGACTCAAAGTTTTACATTCCCGACGCGCATCGAGGGCCCGAGGGCCATGTTTTTGGATACCCTCGGGGCTGTTTGCGACTGAACCCATGCGTTGGTGACCCAAAGCGCAGTTACCGACCCACAGCCAGAAAGGGTGCCCCGTGGCCAAAATCTTGGAAGTGAAGTACGAAAACCAGGCCCAAGCGCGCGTCTGCGAGGTGGCCTACGAAAGCCAGGCCGACCTGTGCTGGTATGAGGTGCCCTACGACACCCAGGCCAGCGGCGATGTCGCCTGGTTTTTTGTGACCCGAGAAAGCCAGGCCAGCTTCAAGATCTTCAGGGTGAAATATGAAAGCCAGGCCGACCTGAAAGTGTTCAAGGTGAAGCACGCCGAGAAGGCGGGATGGCGCAACACGGCGCATGCGCTCAAGGGCAAGCTGGGTTAAATAAGCCCTGGTGGCAGGCAGGCACGCAGGCTTGCTGCTTAGCCACCCACCAGCGTCTGCACCTGCTCCCCCAACCCGGTAGCGCCCAGGCGCACCACATCGCCCGCCTTCAAGAACCAGGGCGCAGGCTTTTGCCCCAGCCCCACACCTGCGGGCGTGCCCGTCAGGATCAGGTCGCCGGGCTCCAGTGTCATGAACTGGCTGATGTACGACACCACCGTGGGCACGCCAAAGATGAAGTTGCGGGTGCTGCCGTTTTGCACGCGCTGGCCGTTCACCTCCAGCCACAGGTCGATGGCGTTCGGGTTGGGCACTTCGTCGGCCGTCACCAGCCAGGGGCCGATGGGGGCGAAGGTGTCGTAGCTCTTGCCTTTGTCCCACTGGCCGCCGCGCTCCATTTGCCACGCGCGTTCTGACACATCGTTGGCCAGCACATACCCGGCCACATGCGCCAACGCGTCGGCCTCGGTCACATGGCTGGCTCGGGTGCCGATGACGATACCGAGCTCGACCTCCCAATCAGTCTTGAGCGCGCCGGGCGGGATGCGCACGTCGTCATGGGGGCCGCTGAGCGCGGTGACGGCTTTCATGAACAGTACGGGCTCGGCAGGCGGTTGCATGCCGGCCTCTTTGGCGTGGTCGGCGTAGTTCAGGCCCACGCACACGATCTTGCCCACGCCACCCACGGGGCTGCCCACGCGGGGCGAGCCCTCCACCGCGGGCAGACGGGATGTGTCGATGGCTGCCAGTGCAGCCAGGGTACGGGGGTTGAGCTGGGCGGGGCCGATGTCGGGCAGCAGCATGGACAGGTCGCGCAGGGTGCCTTGGGCGTCGACCAGCCCGGGGCGCTCGGCGCCGGGCTGACCGTAGCGGATAAGTTTCATGGAAATCCTTGAGGGGTGAGAAGCGGTAGCGAAGAGAGGTGACGCACAGAGGTTGCGAAAACCGGTTGCGCAAAGCGCGCAGCATACCGACCGCAGCGCCCCCGTGCAGACGCCAAACACTGCACTGGCGCCATGCCGCATCACGACGCCTGCCGAGCCTGAGGGGTGCGGGCCTGCGGCGTAACATCCTGCGGTGTGCTCAGCGCCCGGAGCTTGGTGACATCACCCTCAGCGCGATCGCAGTAATTCCTGATTTGATAGCTGCTAACGCTTACCCATCAAGCGCTAGAGGCCTTTTTAACCAACATTTTATATGGCCGACGAAGCCCTTCCCCCCTCCCCCGACCCGCTGGCCATGGAGAGGCCCCAGCCCCGAAACCCGACCGATCTGTTCTGGTCGTTCACCTGGCTGGCTCTGCAAGGCTTTGGCGGTGTACTGGCCGTGGTGCAGCGCGAGCTGGTGGAGAAAAAGCGCTGGATGACGAACGAAGAGTTCATCGAGGACTGGGCGGTGGCTCAGATCATGCCAGGGCCCAACGTGGTCAACCTTAGCATCATGATTGGCGACCGCTACTTTGGCCTGCGTGGCGCGTTTGCGGCGCTGGCGGGCATGCTGACGTTTCCGCTGATGCTGGTGCTGACGCTGGCCGTGGTGTATGCCCAGTTTGCCAGCCACCCGGCCGTGGCGGGCGCGCTGCGTGGCATGGGCGCAGTGGCCGCGGGGCTGATTGCGGGAGTGGGCATCAAGCTGTTTGTGTCTATCAAGAACCACCCGCTGGGGCGACCGCTGTGCGTGGCGCTGGCGGGGCTCACCATTGTGGCCATGGCGGTGCTGCGGTTGCCGCTGTTCTGGATCTTGCCGGTGCTGGGCGGCGCGGCCTGCGTGCTGACGTGGAGAAAAATCGCACCATGACGCCTGCCATGCAACACATCGCCACGCTGGGTGTGGCCGACTGGTTCAACCTGTTTCTGTACTACCTGTCGCTATCGCTGCTGGCAGTGGGGGGCGCCATTGCCACAGCACCCGACATGCACCGTTTTCTGGTCGAACGCCAGGACTGGCTGACCGACCCGCAGTTCAGTGCGTCCATCGCCATCGCTCAGGCCGCGCCTGGCCCGAATGTGCTGTTTGTAGCCCTGCTGGGCTGGAACGTGGGATTGAACGCGGGCGGCCCCGGCGCGGCGGGCTGGCTGCTGGGCGCCCTGGGCATGGCGGTGTGCATGCTGGGCGTGATGCTGCCCAGCAGCCTGCTGACCTGGACGGCCACCCGCTGGGGCCACCGCAACCGCGAGCGGCGTGCGGTGCGCGCATTCAAGCAAGGCATGGCGCCCGTGGTGATTGGCCTGCTGCTGGCCACATCCTGGGTGCTGGCCCGCGCACATGGCGACCCTGCGCTGGATTGGCCGCTGTGGCTGCTGACCGCCACCACCATGGTGCTGGTATGGCGTACCAAGCTGCATCTGCTGTGGATGCTGAGCGCCGGGGCGGTGCTGGGGGCCGTGGGCTGGGTATAGATTGACTGCACAAGTAAAAAACCGGAGGGAAACCCGATGATCGTTCCGTCGTTCTGGGCAGAAGCCCGCAGGCAAATACGCCGGGGCAACCGGCAAATCACCGTGCGCCGTTGGGGCTGGTCGGACACCAGCGAGGCCGACGCACAAGCCATGGCCGAGGCCCGGGCAGACGAAGCGCTGGCCCTGGCACAAACGGACAACACGGTGGAGCGCCGCGAACGCAAGGTGGCCTACAACGGCGCGCAGGGTGTGCCCATTCGCGAAGAAGTGCTGGAGCGCCATGGCGACACCGTGATCACGCGCAACGCCTACGGTGCCAAGTGCCTGAACACCCCCGACGTGCTGTTTGCCGATGTGGACTTTGATACCGCCCTGCCCCGCGGGCTGTATGTGGCGGCCTTGTGCTTGTTGGCCGCCGTGGTGCTGCTGCCCGCGCGGTGGTTGCTGGGATCATGGGGTTGGCTGGCGTTTGGGCTGGTGGCGGTGCTGGGCACGGCGCCGCTGGCGCATCTGCTGCAGCGGCTGAACCCGGCGCGACAGGGGGGCCCGCAGGCAGCGGCCATGGCACGTCTGCGAGCGTTTTTGCAGGACCAGCCCGCGTGGGCAGTGCGCGTGTACCGCACGCCTGCAGGCCTCAGGTTGCTGGCCACACAAGGGCCTGTAGCGCCGGGTAGCGAGCAAGCACAGGCGTTTTTCAACGCCGTAGGGGCCGACCCGCTGTACGTGCGCATGTGCGAAAACCAGCACTGCTTTCGGGCCCGGCTGACGGGCAAGCCATGGCGCATGGGCATCGAAAAACATTTGCGGCCCCGCCCCGGCGTGTGGCCGGTGAGCGCAGACCGCTTGCCGGTGCGCCAGGCATGGGTGCGCCATTACGACACACGCGCACAAGACTTTGCTGCGTGCGCGTGGATAGAAACCGTGGGCAGCGGCGTGGTGCATCCGGCAGTGCAGCCCGTGGTGGACTTGCACGACAATCTGAGCCAACCCCTGCAACCGGGCAAACCCCTGGCCTAATGGGGCACAGAAGTGGGCCGGACAGGCACTACGCAGTAGATCAGCTCAAGCGCCGACCGTTCTCTGCGTAAATCGCCAGATAGACGGAGTCCGACCCGATGTAGGGCGCCTTGTTGCCAAACCCCACATTGAAGTCGCCAAACGACAGCGACCGGATACTGGCCAGCCCCGCACGCAAACGCTCGCGGGTAAGGTCCTTGCCCGCGTTCTTGAGACCTTCGATCATGATCTGGCCGTTGAGCCAGCCTTCTAGCGCACTATTGCTGTTAACGAACCCTGGGTTGGCGCCCGTGGCTTTCATCGTGCTCTGGAACTTGCGCACGACCACCGATTTTTGCGAGTTGGCATCGGGGAACACCTGCACCAGCGCCAAGCCACGCGTGGCAGATGCCAGCTTGGGCAGTTCGGACGAGATGACCGTGACGGAGATGCCCGCCAGAGGTACACCCTGCGCCTTGGCGCGGAAGGCCTGCACGAACGCAGTGTTGGCAGTGCCTGTGGTGGCCAGCAGCACGGCACCGGGACGCTCTGCGGCCACCTTGTCAGCCAGATCGGCGCCATTTTTGCCGTCCACGGCCAGTGCGTATTCGCCCGCGCGTTCCACCTTGATGTCGTCAAGGGCCTTGGACATGTCCTTGAGCACTTCCTTGCCAAAGGGGTTGTCCAGGTACACCACAGCAATGCGCTTGAGGCCCATGTCCACCACCTGCTTGACCAGGCGCTGGGTTTCTTCGCGGTAAGTGGGACGCAAAAAGAACACGTGCCGCGCTTCTGCGCTGCGCAGCGACGTCGCACCGGTCACGGGCCCCACGGTGGGGATGCCCTTGGCTTCGATCAGGGGCAAGATCGCGGCCGTGTTGGCGGTTCCCAGCGGCGAGATCAGGGCAAAGATCGATTGCGCGTCCACCATCTCGGCCACATTCTTCAAAGTGCGGGCAGCCACGTAGCCATCGTCCTTGGGGTCCATCCGGATCTCGCGGCCAAAGATGCCGCCGGCGGCATTCACCTCGGCAAACGCAGCCTTCATGCCCGCCACTTGCTCAGTACCCGCCTGACCCAGCGGGCCCGTCAGCGCAATGGAGCAGCCCAGGGTGATGGATCTGGGCGTCAGCGCCTCTTCAGCTGCCGCAGTGTGGGCCCATGCGGGCAGGCCGGTGGCAGCGGCGACCTGGGTGGCGCGCAAGAGAAAATGACGACGACTCATAGTGGGTTCTGACCAAAGATTGCAACAGGGGAGGAGGCTATACGTAATACGTGTAACCGCGTGTCAGTTCAGCGACATGAACCGCTTAAACAACGGATCGGGGCCAACGGAATGAAATATTGAAGGTCTGAGTGACTGAGTCAGCCAATCAGCCTACCAGCAGCAGCGGCGCACTGGGCGCACTGTTGATCACCACCAACTTGCCCCTGGGTGCACGCACCTGGTGCGCCAAGTGCGCCTGCAGCGCCTGCAGCACCCGGGGTTTACGGTGGCGAGCGAAGCGTCTGGCATCGCCTGCGGGGTGGGATCAGGACCGCTGGCGCAGCGCCTCGTACAGGCACACGCCGCTGGCCACCGATACGTTCAGGCTTTCGACAGCGCCCTTCATGGGGATGCTGACCAGCTCGTCGCAGGTCTTGCGCGTGAGCTGGCGCATGCCGTCGCCCTCGGCGCCCAGCACCAGGGCCACGGGGCCTTTCAAGTCCACTTGGTAGATGGTCTTGGGCGCGTCGTCGCTGGTGCCGATGCACCAGATGTTGCGCTCCTTGAGTTCGTTCAAGGTGCGCGAGAGGTTGGTGACCATGAAGTACGGCATGGTCTCGGCAGCCCCGCTGGCCACCTTGGCCACTGTGGCGTTGATGCCCACGGCGTGGTCCTTGGGGGCGATGACGGCATGTGCGCCCGCGCCATCGGCCACCCGCAGGCAGGCGCCGAGGTTGTGCGGATCGGTCACGCCGTCGAGCACCAGCAGCAGCGGGTTCTCGACGCCGGCGGCTTCGAGGTTCTCCAGCAGTTCGTCGAGCGAGGTGATCTGCGCCACGGCCTCGACCCGTGCGGCCACGCCCTGGTGGCCGTGGCTACCGGCCAATTTGGCGATGCGTTCGCTGTCGGCTTCGATCAAACGGGCACCGGCCTCGCGGGCACGGTCGAGAAACTGGCGCATGCGAGCGTCGCGCCGCGTGACCTCGTAGTAAATCTCGATGACGGATTTCGGTGCGGTCTTCAGACGCACACCCACGGCGTGAAAGCCGAAGAGAACTTTGGGGCTGGACATGGGGAGGGATTATCCGCTGGCGACGGGCATCCGTTTAGACCACTATCAAATTCATAGCTATTAGCGCTTGATGGATAAGCGCCAGAGGCCAAAAACACTCAAAATCAGGCCGCACAACGTTCATTGCACGGCGCGAATCTTTCGATCAGACCACCCGACCCGCTTCAATGGTGATGCGCCGCTCGCACTGTTCGGCGATGGCGCGGTCGTGGGTGACCAGCACCAGTGTCGTGCCCTGCTCGCGATTCAGGTCGAACATGAGCTTCATGATGGTGTCGCCGGTCGCAAAGTCCAGGCTGCCCGTGGGTTCGTCGGCCAGCAGCACCGCAGGCTGCACGACAAAAGCACGCGCCAGTGCCACACGTTGCTGCTCGCCGCCCGACAGCACCTTGGGGTAATGCGACAGTCGCTGGCCCAGGCCCACGCGGGCCAGCATGTCCGCAGCCGCCTTGCGCGCGTCGCGCCGGTCGGCCAGCTCCAACGGCAGCATCACGTTCTCTAGCGCGGTGAGGTTGCCCATGAGCTGAAAGCTCTGAAACACAAAACCCACCTTCTGGGCGCGCAGCGCGGCGCGCGCGTCTTCGTCGATGGCAAAGAGGTCATGGCCATCGAGCCGCACCGTGCCGCGCGTAGGGGTGTCCAGCCCGGCAATGATGGACAACAACGTGCTTTTGCCAGACCCTGACGCACCCACAATCGCAGCGGTTTCCCTTGGTGCCAGGCGGAAATCGATATCCCGCAGAATGTCGAGTGTTCCGGTGGAATCCGTCACCGACTTGAAGACATGCTCCACGGCAATGATGGATGTAGCGGCGACTGTCTTGGGCGATGGGGAGGATTCGGACATGAAAGGCTCTTTACTTTGATTCGATATCAACAACGGCGTCACTTTATCCTGAGCGCTTCTATCGGGCTCCTGGTGGGGCTTTCGGTGCCCAGCGCCATGGCGCAGTCAGGCGCCAGGACGGCCACCGTGCCTGTGATCCTGGTGCTGGGCGATTCACTCAGCGCCGAGTACGGGCTGCCCCGCGGCACGGGCTGGGTGGCACTGCTTGAAAAGCAGTTGGCACAAGACAAGCTGAATGCCACGGTGGTCAACGCCAGCGTGAGCGGCGAAACCACCTCGGGCGGCCGCTCGCGCCTGGCGGCGCTGCTGGCGCAGCACAAGCCCAGCCATGTGGTGATCGAACTGGGCGGCAACGATGCCTTGCGGGGACTGCCACTCAAAAACACGGAAGAAAATCTGACCTGGATGACGCAGGCGGCGCAAAGGGCCGGTGCCAAGGTCTTGCTGGTGGGTATGCAGGTGCCGCCCAACTACGGAACGGACTACGCCAACCGGTTTGCGGGTCTGTTTGCCTCGGTGGCAAAAGCCCAAAAGGCCGCTGTGGTGCCCTTCTTTCTGAAGGGTGTGGCCGACGGGCCCGACCCGACCCGTCTGTTCCAGCCTGACCGCATCCACCCGCGCGCCGAAGCGCATCCGCAGATGCTGGCCAATGTGTGGCCGGAACTGAAAAAGCTGTTGCGCTGAATCACGGCTGACGTTTTAGCCGCCGGAGGCGCTCGCAGGCTGATCGGGGGCTGCGGCATCGCCCGCTGGCTGGTCATCAGCGGGCTGGCCACCCTGCGGATCGTCCGACCTGTGTTGTGTTTTAGATCTCAGCTTCTCTTCCTTTTTTTTCTTTTTGGCGAGTTCGCGCTGGCGTTTTTCGTATCCGTAGTTGGGTGTTGCCAAGGTAATTGCTTCCTGAAGTAGAGACTCACTGTAACAGCATGACCTTTTGAAGGATCACGCAGCGGACGGCTGCAGTGGGGTTACTGACGCCCTGTATGCATGCCAGCTGGCAAAGCCCAGCACCGGCCCCGCCAGCAGCAGCCCCACGCCCCAGAACCAGAGCGACAGGGCCACGATGGCGGTGATGAGCGCGCCCCACAGCAGCATGACGGCAGGGTTCTCCAGCACCACCCGCATGCTGGTGATGCCGGCAGTCAGCGCGTCCGTGTCGCGGTCCAAAATCATCGGGATGGACACCACGGACGTGGAGAACACCAAAGCCGCAAAAGCCCCGCCGACCACGGTGTACACCGCGACAAAGCTCCAGTTCTGGGGGTTGAACACTGCCTGCAGTACGCCAGTGGTCGACGGCATACCGGTGTTGAAGAACACCGCAAATACCACCAGCGACGCCCGCCCCCACAAAAGCTCCAGCACCACAAGCACCAGCACCAGCATGCCCATGCTGCCCATGTGAGTGTCCCAGCAGGTGAGTGATTCGCTCAGCACAGGCTTGAGGCCCGCCTCCCGCCGACGGCTGGTGTCATACAAACCCATCGCCAGAAAAGGCCCCAACAGCAGACAACCGCTGGCCATGGACATCGTGTACTCCGGCTTTGTACGGAACACCCAGCCCAGCACCAGCGCCATGCACCAAAAACATACGCCGTAAAACAACGCGATGCCTGGCGCTGCACGCATGTCACGCACACCTTTCGCAAGCCAGACAAAGGGATCTGCCAGCCTGAGCGGCTGCAGGGTGACCGGCGCGGATGCGCGCGGGTCGGGTGCTGAGGGGATGGGGGCGTCGGTCATGCAGGCTGTCGTTGAGCGGCGATACCGCCAGAGCCCCCACACTAAGCCACGCAATGGCTGCACGCCACTGAGGAAACTACCACCCCGCCACACGGAATTGCGCGGAGCAGCGTCTCAATGACTGCGAGTCTTGATGCGCGTCAAGCCGCAAAGGCCCGCGCCATCGCCTGTTGCAGATCCTGCCTCAGGTCGTCCACCGATTCAAGGCCGATGGAAAAGCGCACCAGAGTGCCAGGCCGAAGGTGTGCGCCCGGGCGTGAGCGCATGCTGGCCAGCTGATATGGCACGACAAGGCTCATAGGCCCACCCCAGCTGTAGCCCAGCTTGAACAGGCGCAGGCTGTCGCAGAAAACATCGATCTGGTCCTGCGTGTAGCGCGCGTCCACCATCACGCTGAACAAGCCCGCTGCGGCGCCCTGCCCTGCATGCCCTGCACCGCACAGCGCCCGCCAGTGCTCATGACCGGGGGACCCAGCCAGCGCGGGGTGCAGCACCTGGGCGATGGCAGGCTGTTGCTGCATCCACTGCGCCAGCACGCGCGCCGCTTCATCGTGCGCGCGGTACCGCAGGCCGATGCTGGGCAGCGAGCGCAGCACGGCTTCGGCGTCGTTCGCGCCGACACCCAGGCCCAGCCGCATGTGGGTGAGCTTGATCTTCATGTGCAGCGCCGGGTCGCGCGTCATCACGCTGCCCATCAGCACATCGCCCCCGCCACTGGGGTACTTGGTCAGCGCGTGCGCCGAGATATCAACGCCCAGGGTGCCATCGCCCAAAAGGTCAAAAGGGGCAAACGCCAGCCCGGAGCCCCAGGTGTTGTCCAGCGCCGTGGTGACGCAACGAGCCCGGCAGATGCGCACCTGCTCGCACAGGTCCGGAAACTCCATGGTGACCGAGCCCGGCGCCTCCAGCCACACTAATTTGGTGGCGCGTGTAATGCGCGCAGCCAGATCGGCGGGGTCCAGCGGGTCAAACAATGCGTGCGTGATGCCGAACCGGGCAAGCTCGCCGTTGGCCAGGTCCTTGCCAGGGCCGTAGGCGTTATCGGGAATCAGAACCTCATCCCCCGGCTTGAGCAACGCCAGCGCCACATTGGCGATGGCAGCCAGGCCACTGGGCACGAGCACGCATTGAAGGCCCCCTTCCAGGGTGCACAAGCGCTCTTCCAGAATGAAGGTGGTCGGCGTCCCATGCAGGCCGTAGGTGTAGCCGCTTTTGTCCTTCCACTCGCGCGAGCGCATGGCCGCAACGTTGGGAAAGATGACGGTAGACGCCTTGTACACGCCTGGCTGCGGGGCCACAAAGCCCACAGGCGGGGCGTAGTCGTGGTGGACGATGCGGGTGACGAGATCGGTATCGTGTTCTTTCATGCCGGGCATGGTAGCGCGCCGCGCGGACAAGCCGGGCGGCGCGTTATCGGCTCTCTACAGAGCCTGGCTGTTCAAGGTGATGCGTTTTAGCTGGCGGACACGACTAACTGGTTGTTCACCTCGGTCACACCTTCGACGGCCTTGGCAATCGTTTCGGCACGGTCACGTGCGACGGTGGTGGGTGCGGGGCCATTCAACGTGACCTTGCCATTGACGGTATCCACATTGATCTTGAGCGCGCTCAGATCAGCGTCACGGGCCAGTTCTGCATTGACCTTTGCAGTGATCGTGGCATCGTCAATCGCGCCCATGGCGCGTTCGCCAGCGTTCGACACGGCATTGCCAGCGTTGGCAGCGCTTTGCTCCATGCGGGTTTCTACGCTGGGCGTGGTGGTTGCGGCAGACTGTTCGGTGCGCTCGGGCACCGTGTCCATGCGTTGGCCCACGGTAGGGTCTTCGGTCTTGCCGCAGGCGGACAGGCCCAAGGCCAAAGCGCTCACAGCCAGGATGCTGGCAAATCGTTGTACAGGACGTTGGGAAATCTTCAGGGTGGTCATTGCGATTACTCCTTGCAGTTGAAACATGGGGCAACTTTATGCAGCGAGCGGCGGGCCCAGGGTGGGACTTGGCCGAAGTGCCTGTAGGACGCTGCCGCCCGGCCGTGGCCGCCAACCTGTGCTACTGGCGCGACAATCGCAGGATGTCTTTGTCTTCGCTCTCTCGCTGGCTGCCGTTTCTGGCGTGGCCACGTCCCGACCGCACACTGATCAAAGGTGAGTTCTGGGCCGGCATGACGGTTGGCCTGATGCTGGTTCCACAAGGCGTGGCGTACGCTGCGTTGGCGGGCATGCCGCTGGTCACCGGTATCTATGCGTCGCTGATACCGGCTTTGGTGGCCGTTCTGTTCAGCGCATCCACCCGCCTCGGCGTGGGCCCCACCGCTCTGACCAGTTTGCTGATTGGCGCATCCCTTACGGGCCTGGCCGAGCCGGGCAGCGCCCAGTGGGTGGCCATGGCGGCGTGGATGGCGCTGTTGTCAGGTCTGCTACAGCTGGTGATGGGACTCGCACGGTTTGGGTGGCTGCTCAATCTGGTCACATCCCCCGTGCTCAGCGGCTTCACGCAAGCGGCAGCATTGCTGATCCTCGGATCGCAGCTGGCGGCATTGACAGGGCTTCGGGCATCGGACTGGAGTGCATTGCTGGCGACGCCCTCCCCCGGGCTGTTTGATCTCACCGCTGCGGCCTTCGGGTTCGGAAGTCTGGCGCTGCTGACGTTGGCGCGCCGCTGGCGCCCCAACTTCCCGGCCGCCATCATTGTGGTGGGCGCTGCCGGGGCGCTGAGCTGGGCCGTCGGCTACGCCGACGCGGGCGGGGCCGTGGTAGGAGCGCTACCGTCGGGCCTGCCGGCGCCCTACTGGCCCGGGATGCTGCCCTGGTCGGGATTTGCGGCGCTGGTAATGCCCGTGCTGGTGATCACGCTGGTCAGTTTTCTCGAAACGGCCTCCAGCGCCAAGGTCGAAAGCCAGCGCTCTGGCGAGCAATGGAACGAGAACCAGGACCTGATCGGCCAGGGCCTGGCCAAGATCAGCAGCGGCCTGGTGGGCAGTTTTGCCACCAGCGCATCGTTCTCCCGCTCTGCCATCAACCTGTACGCAGGCGCCAAAAGCGGCTGGGCCACGCTGTTCGCGATCAGCCTGGTGCTGGTGGTGTTGCTGTGGCTCACCCCGGCGCTTTACCATGTGCCTCAATCGGTGCTGGCCGCCGTGGTGGTTACCGCAGTGACCAGCCTCATCAAACCCCGGACGCTGCTGCGGCTGTGGCGTTTGTCGCGGGTAGAGGCGGTCATTGGGGGGGTGACCTTTGCGCTGACGCTGGCTACAGCGCCCCGCATGTACTGGGGCGTGCTGGTGGGCCTGCTGATGAACCTGAGCCACTTTCTTTACCAGCGGCTGCACCCGCGCATCATTGAAGTGGGGCTGCACCCCGACGGCAGCATGCGCGACCGCCACCTGTGGCACCTGCCCACACTCGCGCCGCGCCTACTGGCATTGCGCATGGATGCTGAACTGGACTTTGCCTCTGCCAGTGCCCTGGAGCGGCGGGTTACCGAGCACCTGATCGATCACCCCGATGTGGTGCACCTGTGCCTGTTGGCCCAGCCGATCAACCGCATCGACGTGACGGGTGTGGAAACCTTCGCCCAATTGCTCGCGCTCATGCAGTCCAGAGGCGGTACCTTGCACCTTAGCGGCCTCAAATTGCCCGTGGAGCAGGTGCTGCGGCAGGCAGGGTTGCTGGCGCCCAACTCTGGCCTGGCCATGTACCGCACCGACACCGAGGCGCTGACAGCATTGCAGCAACTTCCAGAGCCTATCGCCAGGGTTTAGCGTGAGGGACCAGCGTGGTGCAGCGCGGGTTTAACCTACACCCCATGCTGGCTCTCTTCTTGCAGGGGCACTGGTACACTTCGCCAACTTTTTCTTGCTCCATTTGTGTCTGATTCAGCGGCCTCCCATCTTGTAGATCTTCGCGACCTTCGCCTGGATACTGCACACGCGCTGGTCGCTCAGGCAGGCGGCAGCGAAGCAGCGTTGCACCGCGAAGAGCCGTCGCGTTACCTGCAGGGCCTGATTGACGGCCTGTGCGAGCTGTCCCTCAAAGACCCCCTTACTGGCCTGGCCAACCGCAGGCACTTTCGCGCTGTACTCGAGCGTGAGATCGACCGCGTGACCCGCTCGGGCGAAGCGGCCCTGCTGCTCATGCTGGACATTGACTTCTTCAAAAAGGTCAACGACACGCATGGCCATCTGGCGGGCGATATCGTGCTGCAGTCGGTGGCGCGCACGCTAGCAGCCTGCGTCCGCCCCATGGACACCCTGGCGCGCTACGGCGGCGAGGAATTTGCCGTGGTGCTGCCTGCCTGCCAGGCCGCCTTTGGCCGCGTGGTGGCTGAACGCATCCGGCGCGCTGTCGCCAACACGCCGATCCGGATTTCCCCCTCAGTCGAGCTGAATGTGACGGTCAGCGTTGGTGGTGCGTTCGCCATGCAGTGGATCAGGTCCACCACCCTGCTGTGGACCGACCGGGCCGACCACCAGCTCTACCAGGCCAAAGCAGCTGGCCGCAACCGTGTCAGCATCGAGGAGCAACCCGACAGCACCGTCAGTGCCGAAGAGAAAAGCCTGTTGTTTGGCCCGCTCTACACCCCCTCGGGTTGGGGCGACCTGCCACCTATGGA
This sequence comes from Acidovorax sp., assembly GCF_046314175.1. Classification (GTDB taxonomy): domain Bacteria; phylum Pseudomonadota; class Gammaproteobacteria; order Burkholderiales; family Burkholderiaceae_C; genus Acidovorax. The sequence continues at coordinate 15,230 of NZ_JBKBXG010000058.1, forward strand.
CTCCAATCCAACAGGCAGCGCCTACTGAAAGTTAGATGATGAGCGACGCGCTGTCCCCCCCACCCACTTCGCCGGCAAACGCTGCTGGCCCTGCCGTACCCGTGTCCTCTGCAACGGGGGCCCGCATCATTGCTGTCACCAGCGGCAAAGGCGGGGTCGGCAAGACTTTCGTCTCGGCCAACTTGGCCGCCGCCCTCACCCGCCGCGGCCAACGCGTACTGGTGCTCGACGCCGATCTGGGCCTGGCCAATCTGGACGTGGTACTGAACCTGCACCCCAAAATCACCCTGCACGATGTGTTTACCGGCAAGGCCTCGCTGGACGATGCCGTCATCGCCGCTCCCGGCGGTTTTGACGTGCTGCTCGCGGGCTCCGGCATGGTCGAGTATTCACGGCTGACGCCCGAGGTGCGCAACCAGTTCCTGAGCGTCATCCAGGCGCTGACCCCGCGCTACGACGTGGTGCTGCTCGACACCGGCGCAGGTATTTCGGACGTAGTGCTGTTCTCGATCTCCCTGGCGTCTGAAGTGCTCATCGTGGCCACGCCCGAACCCACCTCGCTGACCGACGCCTACGCCGCCATCAAGGTGCTGGCCATGCAGCAAAAGCGCCAGCATGTGCGCATGGTCATCAACCAGGCCGCGCGCCCGGGCGATGGCCGTGCCATCACCAGCCAGTTGCAGCAAGTGCTGGACCGCTTTGTCACCACCGAATCGGGCCGCCCCATGCGCCTGATCCACATGGGCGACATCCCGGCCGACCCTTCGGTGCGCGATGCCGTCATGCGCCGCAAGTTGCTGCTGGTGCAGACGCCCGGTTGCCCTGCGGCGCTGGCGATTGCCCAGCTGGCCAACAAGATCGAATCTACTCTGCTGACGCCCGCCGCGTGACGGTTCCCTAGACCTTCGGGCGCCCGCAGTGGCGCACCCAGACGCCCACAGATCAACAGGCCCGCCAGCGGGCCTTTGTGCATTTTTAACGCCGTGACTCACCCTACCGTTCTCAACATCTCCTGCTACAAGTTCGTGCCCCTGCCCGATGCGGCGGCGCTGCGCGACCTGCTGAGCGCGCGGGCTGTGGCTGCCGATCTGAAAGGCACCATCTTGCTGGCCGAGGAAGGCATCAACTTCTTTTTGGCAGGATCGGCCGACGCCGTGCGTGGTTTTGTCGATGCACTGCGAACCGATGCCCGGTTTGCGGACGTTGCACCGAAAGAAAGCTGGTCCGCCACCGTGCCGTTTCGCAAGATGCTGGTCAAGGTCAAGCGCGAGATCATTCGCATGGACCACCCCACCATTGCGCCTGCACACGGCCGCGCCCCGTCGGTAGACCCCGCCACGCTGCAGCGCTGGCTGGCGCAGGGCCACGACGATGACGGGCGCGAAGTGGTTACGCTGGACACACGCAACGCGTTTGAGGTGGACCACGGCACGTTCGACAACGCCATTGACTGGCGCATCGACAAGTTCACAGAGTTCCCCCCCGCCCTGCGCGCCAACAAGGCCTCCTTGCAAGACAAGACCGTGGTGAGCTTCTGCACCGGCGGCATCCGCTGCGAAAAGGCCGCCATCCTGATGCGTGAAGAAGGCCTGTCCCACGTCTACCAGCTGGAGGGCGGGATCCTGAAGTACTTTGAGCTGACCGATGGCTCGCACTACCACGGCGGCTGTTTTGTTTTTGATGAGCGCAGGGTGCTAGCCACAGACCTGCTCGCGGCAAAGAGCGACTAGCTACTAAATAAATAGCTACAAAGGCATACCCATCAAGCCACAATGGCCATTTCGGCCTGAATTTTCACCCTGTTTCTTCAGCCCCCCTGCAGCGCCTGCGCCAGATCGGCGGCGCAGGGCTGCTGCTGCAGGATCTGGCCGTACTCCCCCGACTGGCGCAGCGCTTTCAGCCCCCGGTTGAAGGCCTCCATGCGCTTGGCGCTGGCGGGCAGCGTCTCGCTCATCATCAGGTGGGTCGTGAAGTCGGGCACAAACAGCTTGGGGTGCGCCCGCACGCGGCGCGCCTGCTCGACGGTGAACTTGGCGCCCAAGAGGTCGCAGGCCACGTTGCGGTCCAGCGGTACCACATCCACACGGCCCGCCAGCAATTTGTTGAGGTTGCTCATATCGTCGGGCGCCACGTCTGCACGCAGGGTACCGTCCTTCACCATGCGCCAGAACGTGGGTGTGTAGCTGTAGTCGGCAACCACACCAATGCGCAGGCCCGCCAGGTCCTGCAGGCTGCTCCAAGTGAAGTTCCGGTCGCTGCGGTAGAGGATTTGCCACTGCTCGGTCAGTACGTTGTCGCTGACCAGAAACCCCTTGTCGCGCTCGGCATTTCGGCCCCAGGCAGCAGTAGCATCCCACTTGCCATCGCGCGTCTCCACCAGGGCCCGAGTCCAGGGCAAGAAGACATATTCCACCTGTACCCCGGCCTTGGCAAAGGCCTGGCGCACGATGTGCAGGGACATCCCCTGGTCGGCCCGCGCCGAGCTGGCATAGGGAGGCAACTCGCCGGTGGCGATGCGCAGCGTTTCGGCATGCGCAGCAGAGCCAAAAGCACTAGCCAGCAGCAGCCCCCAGAACAGGCAAAGATGGCGTCGCATGGTGAGTTCCCTTTTCCGGCAACGGAGGAAAACAACGTTACCACCTGTGTGAGTTGTGTCAACTTCCGTACGCCCACATAATCAACCAACCCCGCTGGCAAGATGTTTGCTTGCGCTCCCTGCAGTCCGACCGTTTAGTCCTGGCGTTTCTTATTTTGAGCCCTCACGGCCCATGCGTTTGCTCCACCCCTCGTCGCTGACCTCCAAGACCCTGGCCTGGGTGGTTGTGGCTAGCTTGGTGGCATTCGCCGCCATCACTGGGGTGACTGTGTGGCAAGAAAGAGCCCGGCTGCTGGAGAGGGCGCACGAGCAGGCCCAGCGCAGCGTGCAACAAAACCTGCCAGCGCTCAGCGACAGCCTGTGGAACTTCAACAACGCCAGTTTGCGCGCCTTACTCACAGGTATGGTGGGCGAAGGCGCCATCGTGCGGGCCGACGTTCTGGACGGAGACCGGACGCTGATGACGGTGTCGCGCCCCGGCGAGGTCCCAACCATCGACAGCACATGGACCCAACCCATCGCCGACCCCACCCGCACGGGCCCGGACCGGCCCCAGCTGGGCGAGATCCGTGTGTACGAGTCCTATGCCGCCCTGCGTGCGCAGCAGGCCGAGACCGCGTGGCGCATCGCCATAGCCCAGCTGCTGCAGATCGCCAGCATCGCCGCCATGCTGGTCGTCATCGTGCGCTGGCTCATCATGCGACACCTGTCAGCCCTGGCGCGGGCCGTCACCGGGCTAGACCCCCTGGACCACCAGGACCGCATCCGCCTGCAGCGCCGGGCCAGCAGCGCACAGCCTGACGAGCTGGATGCGCTGGTCGATGCCCTTAACCGCTTCCACACAGAGCGCGCCACCGAAGCGAGGCTGCGCCTTCAGGCCGAACACGCGCTGCGAGCGCGCGTGCAGGAGATCGAGGCCACGCTGGGCGCGCTCAGCGACGGTGTGCTGGCCCTCAACGGTGCGGGCGAGGTGGCCTACGCCAACGGTGCGGCGGCGCGTCTGCTAGGCGTTGCCGAGCCAGCCCTGCAAGGGCAGCCCTGGCACAACCTGCTGACGCTGCTGGACGAAGCCACTGGCGAGCCGCGCGGCGAATGGCTGGAACAGGCCCGCCAATCCGGAAAGTCACAGCGCGTGCGTGGCGAGCTGCGCATTGCACCGGCACACGCACGGGCCTTTGTGGCCGAACTCAACGCCGTGCTCCTCCACAACCCGGGAGACGTGGTGCTGCTGCTGGTGCTGCGCGACATCTCCGAAGAGATCGACAAAGAGCGGCAGATCGTCTTCCAGGCCTTCCACGACCCGCTCACAGGCCTCGGTAACCGCTCCAAGCTGGCACGCGACCTGCCGCAGGACTTGGCCCGCTCGCGAGAGGCCCAGGGCCGCCTGGCCCTGCTGTTCATAGACCTGGACAACTTCAAGGACATCAACGACACGCTGGGGCATCAGGTGGGAGACCTGCTCCTGCGCCAGCTGGCGCTGCGCCTGCAAGCCACCGTGATGCCCCAGGCCTGGGTCACGCGCCATGGTGGCGACGAGTTTCTGGTGGTGCTGCCACAGCTGGAGAGCGACGAACATGCCATTGCGCTGGCACAGGACCTGATGAACCAGATCCGTCGCCCGTTCGCCCTGGAGGGCTACCAGCTGCACGTCACGCCCTCGGTGGGCATCAGCTTCTTCCCCGACCACGGCAATACTCCGGCCGAACTGGTAAGCCGCGCGGACATGGCCATGTATGCCGCCAAGAAGCTCGGGCGCAACACCTACTGTGTCTTTGACGACCGGCAGTTGCAGGAGTCGTCGCGGCGGCTGAGCGTAGAGAACGGCCTGCGCACCGCGCTGGCCCAGGGCGAGTTCTGGCTGGCCTATCAGCCCAAGGTGGACCTGGCGACTGGCCGGGTGGTGGGAGCGGAAGCCCTATTGCGCTGGGAGAGCCAGCAGCTAGGCCGCATCCCGCCCGCCAGCTTCATCCCCATTGCAGAAGAAAGCGGCCTCATCATTGACATCGGCGACTGGGTGCTGCGCGAAGCTATCGCCGCTGCGCGGCGCTGGCGCGACATGCTGGGCACCGAAATGCCTGTGGCGGTGAACGTCGCGGCAGCGCAGTTCCGCAGCCCGCGCCTGCTGCAGACGCTGCGCGCCATTGCCACAGAAGACCGCGACATCCCGCGCCTGATCCAGCTCGAAGTGACCGAAAGCGCGCTGATCAGCGGGCTGGAGGACGTGACCGGCAAGTTCATCGCGATCAAGGAACTGGGCTACAGCATTGCCATCGACGACTTCGGGACCGGGTACTCATCTCTGTCGTACCTGAAGAACCTGCCGGTGGATACGCTCAAGATCGACCAGGCCTTCATCCGCGACTTGCACCGTAGCACGCAGGACGTGACCATCGTCACGGCCGTGGTGCGCATGGGCCAGAGCCTGGGTTTTGCCATCGTGGCCGAAGGGGTGGAAGAGGCCCGCCATGTGCAGATCCTGCAGGAGCTAGGCTGCGACCAAGGGCAGGGCTACCACTTCAGCCGCCCCGTGCCCGAAGCGGAGTTGATCCCCCTGCTCCGGCAGGGGTGTGGCACGGTCAAGGCCTGAAGCTTGAAAAGCGCTGACCGCAGGCGGTTTCAGTCCGCCTTGAATCGCTGACGCGGCAGCGGGATGAACTCCGTCTCGCCCGGCACCAGGTCAAACCGCTGCGCCTCCCAGTCTTGCGCCGCCTGTACGATGCGCTCCTTGCGGCTGGAGACAAAATTCCACCACATGTGGCGCGGTGCATCCAGCGCATCGCCACCAATCACCATGAGCCGGACCGCCGCATCGGCCGGGCCCGCCAAGTGCATGCCCGACCCGGGCTCCACCACGCCCAGCAACTGCGCGTCCAGCGGCTGGCCGTTGAGCTGCACAGTCTGGTCCACGGCGTAAACGGCCATTTCCTGCGCCAGCGCCGGGATCTCCAGCACGGCACCCGCGGACAGTTGCACATCGAGGTACAGCGTGGGCAACAAGGTGGCCACCGGCGAGGTATGGCCAAAGGCCGTGCCAATGAGCACACGCACGGTGGCGCCCGCAACGCGATCGACACCGGCCACATGCACCTCGGGAATGTCCGCAGCAGGCGTGTGCACAAAAGACGGATTCGCCTCTTCATGCGCCACCGGTAAAGCCGTCCACAGCTGGATGCCATGGTTTACATAGGACTGATTTGCCAGGCTTTCGGGGCGTCGCTCGGAATGCACGATGCCCCTGCCCGCCGTCATCCAGTTGATGGCGCCAGGCTCGATCTGCTGCAAGCAGCCCAGGCTGTCGCGGTGCATGATGGCGCCAGAGAACAGATAGGTCACCGTGGCCATGCCAATGTGCGGATGGGGCCGTACATCGTGGCTGTCGCCCGGCAACACAGTCACCGGACCAAAGTGGTCGAAGAACAGGAATGGCCCCACGGCCTTGCGCTGCACGGCGGGCAGCAGGCGGCGCACGATGAAGCCGCCGCCCAGGTCCTTGGCGTGGCCCGCCAGTCGCAATGCGGCTTTCATGACGACGCTCCCACGATGGCTCGAAGAGCAGCGGGTCGGGGCCAGTGATTCATGGGGCGACTCCTGAGCGAACAGACAGACAAATAGACAGACCGGCAGGACGCAGGGGAGCGACTAGCGGAGCAACCGCGCCAGCCTACCAGTTTCAACTGCCCATCTTTGCGGCGATGTCCGCCACGCGCTGGCCAAACTGCTTGGCAGTCTCCAGGTCGCCGGGGAACATCTCTGCGGCCGAAGCGTCGGACGGCGACTGCGACATGGCGCCACTGAACGAACCCATCCAGTTCACATCGTTACGGGTAGCTGCCTTGGAGTTGGCGGGCATCATGCCGTTGCCCACCCAGATACCGCCATGCTGCATGGCCAGATGGAACAGATAGTCCAGAGTGACCTGCTTGTCGCCATTGATGCTGGCGCTGTTGGTGAAGCCGGCAAACAGCTTGTTCTTCCAGGCCTGGCTGAACCAGGGCTTGGACGAGGCGTCGGCAAATTTCTTGAACTGCCAGCTGGGGCCGGCCATGTACGTGGGCGAGCCAAAGATGATGGCGCTGGCGCCGGCCAGGACCTCCCAGCCGCCTTCGGCCAGGTTGCCTTCGGCATCGATGGCGATCAACTGGGCGCCCGCGCCGTCTGCCACGGCCTGCGCCAGGCGCTGCGTGTGACCGTAACCCGAGTGGTAAACAACTGCGATGTGTGCCATGAAATAACTCCTGTTGAAACGATGGGGACTGACGAAAATCCGATTGAACGCCAGTAACAGCAGTCTTGCCGCCACCGGGTTATTTGCGACTGCTGGGGGCCAGGGGGATGGATCAGCGGCCAGACCGGCGTGCGTCCACGCTCCAGGCGCCCGCACCAAACGCTGCCAGGGCCAGAAGGCCACCGGTCACACCCACGTTCTTGAAGAACATGAGCTGCTGCATCATTTGCTGGCCGGCCGGCAGGCCCCAGTAGGCATGAAAGAAGAAGCTCGCCACCAGCGTGAAGAACGCCAGCGCCAGGGCAGCAAAACGCGTTCCAAAACCAAAGATCAATGCCAGGCTACCCAGCACTTCGACCGCCGCAGCGACTGCAGCTGCCACGGTGGGCATGGGCATGCCCACGGAGGTGATGTAGCCCACGGTGCCGGCAAAGCCGGTGATTTTGCTGATGCCCGCGGGCAGGAACAAGGCAGCCAGCAGCAGGCGGGACGCCAGGGCCAGCGGGTTTTGCAGGGATGTGAACATGGTGAGTACTCTGGGGTAAAAGTGAATTTAAAACGGATCGTCAAAAACGTAGAAGGTCAGGCGGCCAGGTCAAATACCAGCACCTCGGCGTCGTGGCCATCGGTCAACGACAAGGTGGACTCCTTTTCCAGCAGCGCCGCATCGCCTGCAGACAGTGCGTTGCCGTTGACCGAAAGAGCGCCGCGCACCAGGTGCACATAGGTCTTGCGCGCAGGGTTCAGTGCCAGGGTGACGGACTCTTGCGCGTTGAGCAGGCCTGCATACAGCGCAGCATCTGCATGCAGCTTGACGGAGCCCTGCGCGCCGTCGGGCGAAGCCACCAGGCGCAGGGCTCCTCGCTTTTCAGCGTCGGCAAAGGTCTTTTGCTCGTAGCTCGGTGGGATGCCCCGCACATTGGGCTCGATCCAGATCTGCAGAAAATGAGTGGTCTGGCCTTCTGCGTGGTTGAACTCACTGTGCTGCACGCCGGTGCCCGCGCTCATGCGCTGCACGTCGCCAGGCGGGATGCCTTTGACGTTGCCCATGCTGTCTTTGTGGGCCAGTTCGCCCGACAGCACGTAGCTGATGATTTCCATGTCGCGGTGGCCATGGGTGCCAAAACCGGTGCCGGGCGCAATGCGGTCTTCGTTGATAACCCGCAGGTTGCCAAAACCCATGTGGGCCGGGTCGTAATAACCCGCAAACGAGAAGCTGTGGAAGGAATTGAGCCAGCCATGGTCGGCGTGGCCCCGGTCTTGTGATTTGCGAACAGTCAGCATGTCTATGGCTCCTTTGAAGACTTGACTGTAGGACTGCAGTGCGACCCGCAGAGGCTGATGAATTGATGGCAATGTTCAAATAATCTGAATTAATATGGCGCCACCATGCAAAATGCACGCGATGTTCTGACCCCTGATGCGTTAGCCATGCTGCAGGTGATTGCCGAGGAGGGCAGCTTTGCCGCCGCCGCGCGCCGACTGGGCCTGGTGCCCAGCGCACTCACCTACCGCGTGCGCCAGATTGAAGACGCGCTCGATGTGCTGTTGTTTGACCGCAGCGCCCGCCAGGCCCGCCCCACCGAGGCCGGTGCAGAACTGCTGCGTGAAGGCGCCCGCCTGCTGCAGGACGTCGACGCCGTGGCCCACCGCGTGCGCCGCGTGGCCACGGGCTGGGAGCCGCAGCTCACGCTCTCTATCGACGGAATCATCTCGCCGCACACCATGCTGGAACTGGTGGATGCGTTCTATGCAATGCAGCCCCCCACGCGCCTCAAGCTGCGCGACGGCATCATGACCGGCACGCTGGAGGCACTGACCTCGGGCCGTGCCGACCTGGCCATTGGCGTGGCGGTGGCGGGCAACAACGTGGCGGGCCTGCAGCAGAGTACTCTGGGCGATGTGTTGTTCATCTACGTGGTCGCACCCCACCACCCGCTGGCCAGCGCAACCGAGCCCATTACCGATGCCATGCTGCTCGAACACCGCGCTGTGGCCGTGGCCGACTCCGCCACCCGCGGCGGCGCCACCATGGGTCTGCTGGGCGGGCAGGACGTATTGACCGTGGACACCATGCAGGCCAAAGTGCGTGTGCAGTTGCGCGGCCTGGGCGGTGGGTTTCTGCCTGAACCCATGGTGCGCCCGTATCTAGAGGCTGGCCGCCTGGTGGAGCGCCGCGTGACCCGGCCCGAGCGCAACGTGCGTGTGCACTACGCGTGGGGCGGCCCAGGCTTTACAGCACCAGGCCGGGCACTGCAATGGTGGCTGAACCAGCTGCAAAGCCCCACGACACGCCGCGCTCTGCTGGAAAACCACCATCATTTCTGACCCCGATCAACCGCATCCAGCCCTGCAGCGCGTGTAGAGTGGTCCCTGTTGGTTTTGTATTGCATCTCGCTTGCCGACCGTCACCGAAAGGCCTTCCATGAGCAAACCCGATCCCCTCCCCGCCAAACGGCTCCGACGCACTAACACCCTGGCACCCGCGGCGGCCCCGGCAGCGCCCAAGGCGCTTTCAGGCAAGCCACAGCGCCATTACGCCATCATCGGTGCGGGCATGGCGGGCATTGCCTGCGCGCGCACCCTTGTGCAAGCCGGTCACCGCGTCACGGTGTTTGAAAAATCCTCCCAGGCTGGCGGCCGCACGGCCACCATCGACAGCCCCTTTGGCAGCTTTGATGCGGGCGCCCAATATTTCACCGTGCGCGACCCGCGTTTTGCCCGCGCCATCGACACAGTGCCCGGCGTCTGCAAACGCTGGAGCGCAAATTCGGTGCAGGTGCTAGACGCCGCAGGGCGCGTAGCCGCCGCTGGCCTACCCCACCGCGAAGCGCACTGGGTGGCGAGCCCGGGCATGCAATCCCTGGTTACCACCTGGGCCGACCCCCTGGTCAAGGCCGGCCAGCTCATGACCAACACACGTGTCACGCGCATCGAACGCGATTCTGTCAACGCCGACGGCTGGCAGTTGCGCACTGAAGGGCCCGCGGGCACCCAGCATGTCTACGCTGGTTTTGACGCGGTACTGCTGGCCCAGCCGTCGGTGCCTGCGCAGGCACTGATCTCCACCTCGGGGCTGGACACCTCGTTGACCGACGCGCTCTCCACCGTCGCCATCGCCCCGTGCTGGACACTGATGCTGGCCTACCCCCACGCCGTGCGCCCAGGTCTTACTACGCTGGGACCACAGTGGAACGCTGCACGCAGCACCCACCACCGCATTGCGTGGCTGGCACGCGAATCATCCAAACCCGGCCGCAGCCTGGTCGAACGCTGGACCATCCAGGCCAGCCCCGCCTGGTCCGCAGAACACCTGGAAGACGATGAAGCCCGCGTTCAGGCCAAGCTGATCAAGGCATTTGCCGAGGTCACCGGCATCCGCGCAGAGCCATCGCATGCCGACACCCGCCGCTGGCGCTACGCGCAGACCACCCACCCCCTGGGCAAGAGCCACCTGTGGGACGCCAGTACAGGCCTGGGCGCCTGCGGCGACTGGTGCCTCGGCCACCGGCTGGAAGATGCGTTTGTGTCGGGGCTGGAACTGGCACTCGCGGTGGCATGACAACCGGCGTGGGCACCGCGCCGCGTTCGCCGGACTTGCCGCGTTACAGAGGGCGGTTTGCGCCCTCCCCCACGGGCCCGCTGCATGCGGGCTCGTTGGTTGCAGCCCTTGCCAGCTGGCTGGACGCGAGGGCGCACGACGGCCAGTGGCTGGTGCGCATCGAGGACGTGGACACCCCGCGCTGCGTGCCGGGCGCAGCGGATTTCATCCTGCAGCAGCTGGCTGCCTGTGGTTTGGTGCCCGACGCGCCTCCTCAATGGCAATCTGCCCGGGGCGCTCTGTACCAGAGGGCGCTGGACGAGCTGGTAAGCCAGGGCCATGCCTACCCCTGTGCCTGCTCGCGCAAAGACGTTGAAGACGCCCAAGCCGCCTTGGGCCATGCGCGAGAGCGCCATGCGGCACTGCCCTACCCCGGCACCTGCCGCCGGGGCCTGCACGGTCGCCCGGGGCGGTCCTGGCGGTTCAATGCGACAGATTTCAAGCAAAAACAGGCTCTAGCGCTTGATATTCAAGCGCTAGAAGCTACAACTTTAATAGCAATTAATTTGCTGCACTGGCAGGACAGGCGCCTGGGCCTGCAGCAGCAGGACGTAGCCAGCGCCGTGGGCGACTTTGTGTTGCGCCGCGCTGATGAGCTATGGGCGTACCAGTTGGCCGTGGTGGTGGACGATGCCAACCAAGGCATCACCGACGTGGTGCGCGGTGCGGACCTTGCCGACAATACCCCGCGCCAGATCCTGTTGCAGCAAGCACTGGGGGTGCCCACGCCCCGCTACCTGCACACACCCCTGGTATATGGCGACAACGGCGAGAAACTGTCCAAACAGAATGGCGCCCAGGCCCTAGACTTGCGCGACCCCGCACATGCACTGTCTGCCTTGGCACGGGCAGCAAGCGTGCTGGGGTTAACACCGCTGGCACATCCAAACAACAATTGCATCCCTGATGCGTTGGCACTATGGGTTGCGGCGTGGCGACGAAACTACAATGGCCCATCGTGACCGAACTGACCACTGCACCCGTACCCCTCAGCGCTGCGCCCACTGCAGCCCTCCGCGCACCCGGCGAAGTCCCCGCGGGCGTCACCCATCCCAAAACAATCAAGAGCTTTGTGCGCCGCGCAGGCCGCACTACCACTGGCCAGGCCAAGGCGTTTGAAGACCTTGGCCCCCGCTTTGTACTGCCCTACGCCCCGGCCCCGCTGGATGCTGCCGCAACGTTTGGCCGCACGGCCCCGCTGGTGCTAGAGATCGGTTTTGGCATGGGTGAGGCCACAGCCCACATCGCCCGCGTGCGGCCCGACGACAACTTTCTGTGCTGCGAGGTCCATGAGCCCGGTGTGGGCGCACTGCTCAAGCGCATTGGCGAGCAGAACCTGACCAACATCCGGATCCTGCAGCACGATGCGGTAGAGGTCATCGACCACATGCTGCCCGAGGGAATCCTGGACGGCGTGCACATCTTCTTTCCGGACCCCTGGCACAAGACAAAACACAACAAGCGGCGCCTCATCCAGCCGCCGCTGGTGGCCAAGCTGGCCGCCCGCCTCAAGCCCGGTGGCTACCTGCATTGCGCCACCGACTGGCAACCCTACGCAGAGCAGATGCTGCAGGTACTGAGCGCCGAGCCTTTGCTGCAGAACACCGCCTCCGGCTTTGCACCACAGCCCGACTACCGCCCCCTGACCAAGTTCGAAAACCGCGGTTTACGGTTGGGACATGGGGTGTGGGATGTCGTGTTTGTCCGCCGCAATTAACCCTACGACATGCCCCGAACGGCTCGCCGTACACCGCCCATGAAACCTATCCTGCAAAACCTGGTTGAGATGACTGGCCACCGCGATCATCTGCGGTTGGAGGTATCGGTGTTGTCCACGCTGCAAAAGCTCAGCAGCATCATCGAGGTGCGGGCGCTGGAGCTGTTCACGGATGGGGGAGTGCCCTATGTGCGCCCACGCACCTGGATCGAAGACGGCCAGCTGGTTTCCACCGACTCGGAAGCCGCCGCCGACCCCCGGCGCGAAACGCTGGACCATTACCCTGCCCTCCGCGTGTGCGTGGAAGATCACAGCGACAGCGCACTGGCGTCACCACGCAAGGGCCGCTATGTGCTGTGGCTGCCCGTGTGGATGCACGACAAGGTCAGCACCTGCCTCGAAATTACGCAATCGCGCCCGTTCTCGGCCCACAAGCTGGATGTGCTCAAGGGCGTGTTTCAGGTCTACCAGAACTACCAAAGCCTGCTGGACTACAGCGAGCGTGATGCGCTGACGGGCTTGTTCAACCGCAAGACCTTCGACGAACAGTTTTCCCGTCACACCATGAATGGCCTGGGCGGGCGGACAGCCGCAGTGACCGAGTCCTTTGCCAACGAAGACGGTGCCGGTTCGTCGGAGCCCGTGTTGCAGTGGTTGGCCGTGGTGGACATCGACCATTTCAAGCAGGTCAACGACCGTTTTGGGCATCTGTATGGCGACGAGGTGCTGATTTTGATCGCCAACATCCTGCGCAGCTCGTTCCGCAGCCATGACCGTATCTTCCGGTTCGGGGGCGAAGAGTTTGTGGTACTGCTGCGCTCCACCACACTCAGCACTGCCCACAAGGTGTTCAACCGCTTCCGCCAGGCGGTGCAGGACTACAACTTCCCGCAGGTCGGGCAGGTCACCGTGAGCCTGGGGTTCGTATGCACCTCAAAGGGCGCCCCGGTGGAAATCCTGGGCCAGGCTGATCAAGCCCTGTACTACGCTAAAGAACACGGCCGCAACCAAGTGTGCTTCTATGACGACTTGGTGGCCGGAGGCCACTTGGCGGCCAAGGTGGCCAACGACGACGTCGAGTTGTTCTGAAACCCGCGTTCACACCTTTGGCTGGTGCGCAAAGAAGCGGAATATTTTGAGCAGGCCCGACAGCCTTCCCCACCCACACCCACACCCATCAGTCCAACATTCCCAGGATCGCATCCACGTCCACGGCATCGCGCTGTGTCATCGGCAAGAACTGCTCCGCATAGTCACGCCACACCCCGCTGGTAAGAAAGAAGCGGAACACTTCCGCGTCGATGTGCCGGTCGCTCACCATGTGGGCCATGATCTTGAGTGACACGGACAAGGTCTTGGGCGGCTTGTACGGCCGGTCAGACGCCGTCAGCGCCTCAAAAATGTCTGCCAGGGTCATCACGCGGTCCGCCAACGTCAGGTCTGAGGCCTTCAGGCGCCGGGGGTAGCCTGTGCCGTCCAGCTTTTCGTGGTGCGACCCGGCAATGGACGGGACACGTGCCAGGTGCGGCGGAAACGGCAGGCCGCTGAGCATGACGATGGTCTGCACGATGTGGTCGTTGATCTTGAAACGGTCTTCGGCCGTGAGCATGCCGCGGCGTATCGACAGGTTGTGCAGCTCACCCAGGTGCGCCTCCTGGGGCGGCAGCACCATGTCAAAACCCCAGCGATTGGCTGGGTTGCCCGCTTCTACCGGTGGCTTGCGTGCGCTCCAGGGAACGATGTGCTCAGGCCGGTCTGCCAGCAGGGGTTCATTGGCGGGTGTCGGGCGTGTCGGCACCCTGGCCAGTCGCGCCATCTCGGCTTGCGAAAGGCCCAAACGGTCATCAAAGTGCCGCTGCCACACTTGCCGACCGATGGTGGCAAGCCGCTGCACATCGGCATCGGCCATGAACTCGCCGCCCACATTGCTGCGGGCGACAAAGGCAAAGTCGTCCTGCAGTTGCTCGCGGCGCTCCAGCAGCTCGCGCTGCAAGCGCACCGGGTCAACCCCCGCCACCTGCTGCTTCCAGTAGTCCAGCTCTGCATCGCGCCACAGCACTTCAAAACGCATGCGTACCTCGTGGATGCGGTTGTAGAGCGCTTCGAGCTTGGTGGCCTTGTCGATGATGTGCTCGGGGCTGGTGACCTTGCCGCAGTCGTGCAGCCAGGCACCCAGACGGAACTCATACCGCTCGGCATCGGTCATGGCCACCTGGGCAAACGGGCCCTCTGTGGCATCGCACAAGCGCTGCATCAGCGATTCGGCCAGTTGCGGAACGCGCTCGCAATGACCGCCGGTATAGGGACTCTTGGCATCGATCGCATCGGCCAGCAGGCGAATGACAGCGTCGAACAGCTTCTTTTGCCCCTCGATGAGGCCGCGCGTCTCGATCGCCACCGACAGCGTGCCCGAGAGTTTCTCGACAAACGCCCGAAAGTGCACATCGTCCTGCAGGTGGTCTGCCACATAGCGCAGTACCAGCAACCCGAGCGGCTGGCCGTCGCGGGTGCGCAGTTGCGCGCGCAGCACGCGCTGGGGCTGCGCATCTGCAGGGTCGTCACCGCTGTCGCCCTCCTGCGGCTCCGTATGGTTGATGAAATGAATCATGCCCAGGTGGTCGGGGTAGCGCGGCTGGTGCTCGGGGTCTTCGCAGTAGCGGGCCGTGCGCAGCAACCCGGTGCGCTGCGGCTCCACCAGGTACACCGCACCCCCCGTGCAACTGGTGGCCCGCACCAGCTCGTACAACACGCTCGACAGCATCAGGTCCAGCCGCGATTCGGCGCTGATGTGGTGGGTGATGTGCAAAAACTCCTGGATGGTGTCGGACATGCGGTCCATCACCTGCCCCAGCTCGCGTACCTCGCGAATGGGGGACACGCGGCGGGCAGGCCGCCGAAAATCGAACCGTGCCAGCGCCTGCGCCTGGGCAGACAACCCGAACAGGCTGCGCCCCACACGCCGCCCGGCCATCCAGCCGAACGGCAGCATCAGCCCGATGAGCGCCACCGACAGCCATACCTGGCGCTGCAGGTTGTCGTTGACCGCCGCCAGCAGCTCCCGGGTCGGTATCGCCATGAAGATGCGCAGCCCCCGCCAACGCACGGATTCGAGGGGCAGCACCTTGGCCAGCCACTCCTCACCACCTGCTGTGAACCGGTGCGCCTGCCCTGTTTCAAGCCCTGCTCTTGCATGGCCTGCAAGCTGGGAACGCCCAGGTCCGCCAGCGCGCGCAGGCGCAGGCTGCCCTGTCCTGCGGCCTCGCTCACGAGCACGCGCGACATATCGGGATAAGCCAGCACCTTCTGGTCCGGGTCCACCACGGCGATCTCGGTACGCGGCATCAGGCGCAAGCCGCCAATCTCGCGGCCCAGGTCGGTCAGGGCCACATCCATGCCGATCACGGCACGGCCATCTTCGCTGGGCTGGCTCAGCGTCACGCCCACTTCCTGGGTGGTGAAGAACACATAGGGTGCAGTCAACACCTGCGTGTTCTTTTCGGCGGCCTCGGCGTACCACGGGCGTGGGCGCGGGTCGTAGCGGTATTCGGGGCGCACGGCAGAGTCAATCAAGCGCAGCTGTGCGTCATAGTAGTTCCAGCGCCCCACCACACCGGCCACGCCTCGTTCTCGCGACATGGCCTGCACCACAAAGGCGGCCTCGCGCGGGGCATCCATCCGCGTGCGCACGGCGGCGTCACGCAGCGGACGCACCAGCAAAAACTGGCCGTCCGGGTAGCCAATGAAAACGGCCGACAGCAGCGGGTTCTGCTCCAGCAGACGGGCCAGCACAGGCAGGCGGCGCAGCCGCGCGGGCAGATTTTGGGCGGAGGCAATGGGATCGAACGCCAGCAGGCGGATAGTGGCGTCCGCAGGGTCAACAATGCGGTGCACCCGCTCACTGATCAACTGACTGATGTGCTGCGCGTTATCGTCCGACGCCGCAATGATGGCCTGCCGGGCGCTGGTGCTGACCTGATAGACCAGCAGCACGGTGAGCAGCAGCATTGCCGACACGACAACGGAGGCGATAACCACCTCGAACGGCACCGTGATGCGCAGCCACCAGGGTAGATCGACCGCCTGCACCGATGGGGCAGGCCGCAGATCTACTTCTGGCTCAGGATGGCTGGGGCGCAGGGTGTCCATGCGCCTGAATGTAGGCGCGAAGGCGGTTCGCCGTCACGCCCTTTTTGGAGAACAAGCAGCGGTGGCAGCGGCAGCAGTGGCAAGAGCCCCGCCCGCTGCTGCCCGCTTCCTCAACCGAGTTGCTGCGTCACCCAGCCATTGACCGACGCCAAGGCGGCCGCCAACTTGGAAGCATCTGTACCACCCGCCATGGCCATGTCGGGTTTGCCGCCGCCCTTGCCACCCACTTGCTGGGCAACAAAGTTCACCAGCTCACCTGCCTTGATGCGGCCCACGCTGTCGGCGGTGACGCCCGCAGCAATCTGCACCTTGTCGCCATCCACGGCCGCCAGCACGATGGCGGCGGTCTTGAGCTTGTCCTTGAGCTTGTCCATGGTGTCGCGCAGGGTCTTGGCATCGGCGCCCGGCAGTGCGGCAGCCAATACCTTGATGCCCTTCACGTCCACGGCCTGGTTCACCAGCTCGTCGCCCTGGCTGGAGGCCAGCTTGCCCTTCAGGGCCGCCACTTCCTTCTCCAGCGCACGCGCATTGTCCAGCGCCTGGCTGATGCGACCATTGAGCTCGGCCACCGGCGCCTTGAGGGTGCTGGCGGCCTGGTTCACGGTGTCTTCCAGGTTCTGCAGATAGGCAAGCGCATTGGCGCCCGTCACGGCTTCGATGCGGCGGATGCCTGCGGCCACGCCGCCCTCGCCTACCACCTTGAACAGGCCGATGTCGCCCGTGCGCAGCACGTGCGTGCCGCCGCACAGCTCGCGGCTGGTGCCGATGTCGAGCACGCGCACGGTTTCGCCGTACTTCTCGCCAAACAGCATCATGGCACCCGTCTTCTGGGCCGATTCGATGTCCATCACCCGAGCCTGCGTGGGCTGGTTGGCCAGGATTTCTTCGTTGACGCGGCGCTCGATCTCGCGGATCTCGGCAGCGGTCACAGCGCCGTTGTGCGTGAAGTCAAACCGCGTGCGGTCGGCGTTCACCAGGCTGCCCTTTTGCTGCACATGGCTGCCCAGCACTTCGCGCAAGGCCTTGTGCATGATGTGCGTGACCGAGTGGTTGCGCACGGTGGCGGCTCGCACGGCGGTGTTCACCTCTGCCTGCACGGTGTCGCCCACGTTCAGCGTGCCCTCTTCGAGCGTGCCGTGGTGGCCAAACACGTCGGCCTTGATCTTGAGCGTGTCGCCCACCGCAAAGCGTGCCGAGCCGCTGGTGATGACGCCCTCGTCACCCACCTGGCCGCCACTTTCCGCGTAGAACGGGGTCGTATCGAGCACCACCACGCCGTTTTGACCACTTTTTAGGGCTGCAGCGCTTGTCCCATCTACGTAGATAGCTATGATTTTTGCAGTATCTGCAAGATTCTCGTAACCGGTGAACTGATTGGCGGCCCCGGTGTACTCCAGCGCCTTGTCCATCTTGAACTTGCCGGCAGCGCGGGCCTGGGCCTTTTGCTTTTCCATGGCGGTTTTGAAGCCGGCCTCGTCCACTTCCACGTCGCGCTCGCGGCACACGTCGTTGGTCAGGTCGAGCGGGAAGCCGTAGGTGTCGTGCAGCTTGAAGGCCACGTCGCCGGGCAGCACCTTGGCGCCGCCGTCCAGGGTAGCGTCCAGGATTTCCATGCCGTTGGCCAGCGTCTCGAAGAAGCGCTCTTCTTCCACCTTCAGCACGTCGGTGATGCGCTGTTCCTGCTCGCGCAGCGACGGGTAGGCATCACCCATCAGGCGCACCAGGTCGGCCACCAGCTTGTGGAAGAACGGCGTCTTTTTGCCCAGCTTGTAGCCGTGGCGGATGGCGCGGCGCACGATGCGGCGCTGCACGTAGCCACGCCCTTCGTTGCTGGGGATCACGCCGTCACTCACCAAAAACGCGGTGGCGCGGATGTGATCGGCGATCACGCGCAGGCTCTTGTTGTTGAGGTCCGTCACGCCGGTCTCACGGCCAGCGGCCTTGATGAGCGCGTCGAACAGGTCGATCTCGTAGTTGCTGTGCACGTGCTGCAGGATGGCAGCCAGGCGCTCCAGGCCCATGCCGGTGTCCACGCAGGGTGCGGGCAGCGGGGTCACGGCACCCGTCTCGTCCATGTCGAACTGCATGAACACGTTGTTCCAGATCTCGATGAAGCGGTCGCCATCTTCATCAGGGCTGCCTGGGGGGCCGCCAGGGATATGGTCGCCGTGGTCGTAGAAGATTTCGCTGCAGGGGCCGCAGGGGCCGGTGTCGGCCATCATCCAGAAGTTGTCGGACTTGTAGCGGCCACCCTTGTTGTCGCCGATGCGGATCACGCGCTCGGGCGGCAGGCCGATTTCCTTGGTCCAGATGTCGTAGGCCTCGTCATCTTCTTGGTAGACCGTGGCCAGCAGGCGCTCGGGCGGCAGCTTGTAGACCTCGGTCAGCAGTTCCCACGCCCACTTGAGCGATTCGCGCTTGAAGTAGTCGCCAAAGCTCCAGTTGCCCAGCATTTCAAAGAAGGTGTGGTGGCGCGCGGTGTAGCCCACGTTTTCCAGGTCGTTGTGCTTGCCACCCGCACGCAGGCAGGCCTGCACGGACACCGCCCGGTTGTACGAGCGCTTGTCAGTGCCCAGGAACACGTCCTTGAACTGCACCATGCCCGAGTTGGTGAACATCAGCGTGGGGTCGTTGCCGGGCACCAGAGGGCTCGACGGCACCACGGTGTGGCCCTTGGAGACGAAGAAATCCAGGAAGGACTTGCGGATGTCAGCGACAGAAAAAGTGGGAGTGCTCATGATGTTGTGGAGTGGTTGCACGCAGCAGGCATGCCGCAGGCTGCGCACCTGCGCGTTGCCTGTCGCTGCCCTATGGGGACCAACCTTTCATTATAGGTTTGCAGGCCTGGGGGCCGTGGCAGCGCCGCGACAGCGGTGGCTGGCCAAGGGTTTGCCAGATTCCAGGCCCTCCATCCCCTCCGGACAACCGATTGTCTTTGCCCAAAATTCCGCTTGTGCACTTCAAATATCTTGTTAATATATTAATAACTTCATCGCCCAACGCACCCAAGGAGCACCCTGTGAACCCACAACCCCGCTGGCAAGGCATCTTCCCCGCCATCACCACCAAGTTCCATGCCGACGAGTCCATCGACGCCGAGGGCACGGCCCGCCATATCGACTTCCAGATCCGCAACGGCATCCATGGCCTGGTGACCTGCGGCTCACTGGGCGAGGCCAGCACGCTGTCGCTGGAGGAAAAGCTCCAGGTCGCCAAGATCGCCCTTGAAGCCGCTGACGGCCGCGTACCCGTACTGGCCAACGTGTCCGAGACCAGCACCCGCGAGGCCCTGCGGTACATCGACGGAGGCAACAAACTGGGCGTGGCGGGCTACATGGTCATGCCCTCGGTGATCTACGTGGCCGACGCCCGCGAGGCCATGGCCAATGTGCGCGCCATGGCGGGTGCCGCCCAGCGCCCCCTGATGGTCTACAACAACCCTGTGGCCTACCGCGTGGACCTGAAGCCCGAGCACATGGTGGAGCTGGCCGACTGCGAGTGGATCGCCGCCATCAAGGAAAGCACCGGCGACATCCGCCGCATCACCGACCTGCGCAACACTGTGGGCGACCGCTACCAGCTCTTTTTGGGCGTGGACGACCTGGCTT